>JBFFEY010000020.1:0-48012 GCA_041558415.1 Burkholderiales bacterium
ACCGGCGCGTCCTTGAGGATGACGCGCGCGAGCGCGATGCGCTGGCGCTGGCCGCCGGAGAGCTTGACGCCGCGCTCGCCGACGTGCGCGGCGTAGGCGCTGCGCCCCTTCCAGTCGCGCAGGCCCATGACGAATTCGTGCGCCTGCGCGCGCGTCGCCGCCTCGATGACCTGCGCATCCGAGGCGTTCGGCCGGCCGTAGCGGATGTTGTCGGCGATCGAGCGGTGCAGGAGCGACGTGTCCTGCGTCACCATGCCGATCGCCGCGCGCAGGCTCTCCTGCGTCACGCCGGCGATGTCCTGGCCGTCGATCAGGATGCGGCCGGCTTCGGGCGAGTAGAAGCGCAGCAAGAGGTTCACCAGCGTCGACTTGCCGGCGCCCGAGCGGCCGACCAGGCCGACGCGCTCGCCGGGGCGGATGTCGAGCGTCAGGCCGTCGATCACCGGCGGCGCGTCGCTGCGGCCGTAGCCGAAACTGAGGTCCTCGAAGCGGATCTCGCCGCGCGACACCTCGAGCGGCTGGGCGTTCGGCCGGTCGACGGCGCTGTGCGGCACGGCGATCGACTGCATGCCTTCCTGCACCACGCCGACGCTCTCGAAGATCGAGCTCACTTCCCAGCTCACCCAGCCGGCGGCGTTGGCGATCTGCCAGGCGAGCGGCAGCGCGGTGGCGACGATGCCGGCGCCGATCACGCCGTCGGCCCACAGGCCGATGCCGATCGCGCCGGTGCCGACCAAGAGCAGCGCGTTCATCGCGTGCAGGATGAACATGAAGCGCGTGATGGTCGCCATGTGCGCGCCCATCGCCTTCTGGTGCGCGTCGATCGACTCGCGCACGTAGGCGTCCTCGTCGGCGAGCTTGGCGAACAGCTTGACGGTGAGGATGTTGGTGTAGCTGTCGACCACGCGCGCCATCACCAGCGAGCGCGCTTCCGAGCTGGCGCGCGACAGGTCTCTCAGGCGCGGCACGAAGTGGCGCAGGAAAAAGACGTAGCCCGCGATCCAGAAGAGCAGCGGGATGCCGAGGCGCCAGTCGGCGAGCGTCATCAGGCTGAAGGCGACCACCGCGTACACCGCGATGTACCAGACGGCGCGAATGCTCGCCATGGTGGACTCGCGTAGCGCCATGCCGGTCTGCATGACGCGCTGCGCGATGCGCCCGGCAAAGTCGTTCTGGAAGAACGGCCAGCTCTGGCGGATGACGTGCCAGTGGTTTTGCCAGCGCACCAGGTTGGTGACGCCGGGGATGATGGCGTTATGGCGGATCGCGACGTCGACCAGGATCACCGCGGGGCGCACCAGGAGGATCAGCGCCACCATGCCGGCGAGCAGCGGCCACTGCTCGACGAGCGCCTGCTGACGGTCCGACGCCTCCATGATCGACACCAGCCGCCCGATGAACAGCGGGATCACGGTGTCGAGCAGCGCCACCGCGAGGCTCGCGGCGAACATCGCCGCGTACCAGCCCTTGGTCTGGCGGATGTAGTGCCAGTAGAACGCCAGCAGGCCTGCCGGCGGCGCACCCGGTGCGGGGCGCGCCGAGGCGGGGGTTTTGGGGCTGAAGAGCTTCAAGGGGCGGCAGCGTACGCGCGCGGCGGGTGAGGCGCAAATTGTGCTCGTGGTTAGTCCGGCGCGGCAGTGAATGAGTTCCTCCCCCTTGGCCGCGGCGCGGGCTTAGGCTTGGCGGCGACGGCGAACCGGGAGACGACGATGAAAAGGATTGCGGCTGTGCTGCTGGCCGGCGGCGTGCTGGCGGGGTGTACCCTTGGCGAGGTGAAAAAGCCTCCGCCGCCCGCTGCGTCGCAGCCCGCGCCCGCCGCGCCGCGGGGCTGGAAGCAGACCGGCAGCATGACCGTCGACGGCCGCGAGGTGCCGGTGTATTCGGAGACCTATCGCGGCGAGGGGCAGAGCGTGAACCAGCGGGCGCTCAACCCGCACACCGGCAAGGTTCAGGAATTCACCCGCGACGAGGTCGGCAACGTCATCTGGAAGCGCGACCCGATGGAGCCGTAAGGCGCCTCAGGCGACGATCACGTACTCGGTCGTGATGATGAACGGGATCGGCTCGGGCGCCACGAAGTTGGCGTCGTCGGCCCGCGCGCGCTCGAACTCGGGACTCTGCTGCGCGGCGCGCAGCGCTTTCGAGTCGTCGAACCAGATGATCGAGATGCCGTCCCACTTCGGCTCGCGGTCCTGCGTGTAGGCCGCCAGCCGCGTGTGGCTCTGCTCGTAGCGGCGCAGGTTGGGAAACTGCGCCGCGAGCGGCGCATGCTTCTCGCGCCAGTGCTTCTGGAAATCCTCGACCGGCATGCCCGGCTTGCGCTTGACGAAGCCGACGCCCTTGGCCATCTCCGGATGTTTCGGGCCTTCCTTGATGACGTGATCGTCGGTGATGATCAGGCCCATCGTGATGCGGTCGATGAAGCGGGTCTCGTCGACCTGGACCGCGGCCATCTCGGGGGTGTCGCGCAGGGCGCGCAAGGCTTTCGTGTCGTCGAACCAGACTTCGGCAATGCCGTCGTAGGCCGGCTCGCGCTTTTCGTATCCGCCGCGCAGCGTGTGCGACTGCACGTAGCGGCGCAGCCCGGGGAGCTTCTTCACGTACTGCGGGTGATGCTCGCGCCAGTAGGTCTGGAATTCGACCACCGGCATGCCGGGGCGGCGCTTGAGGTAGGTGATGGCTTTGATCATGGCCAACTCCCTTCCGCTACCCGTCGGATGCGCTCGATGACCCGCCGCGCGGGGGTAGCGATGAAGCGGCTACTCTAGCCCAAACGGCATGACAAATGTCATCCGGAACGCGACGGTCGGGGGTGACGGATCCTGGTTGGCCGGCGCGCGCCCCTGCGAGCCGCGCATCGCGCGGGTTGCGCGCCATCCGCGGATCCGCTGTTGCGAACTTCGACATCCGGCGGGCGTGCCGTCCGTCGATCCGGGCGAGCGGCTGCGCGAGACCACCGGCCGAAGTCGCGCACTGCGCGCCGCGTACAGGGCGTGTACCCCGATCCGAGGACACCCGCTTAAGACGCTGGGCGCGGAGCCGCTGTGTTAGCGTTGCGGCCGTCACGGCTCCCCGCCAGCCAGAGGCCGCATGTCCGTTTCGGTGTCGCTTTATGGTCGTTCCTACCAGCGCATCAAGAACCGCCTCGACGCGCTGGGACTGGACCTCGAGGTGATCCCCTTTCAGCTGGACGGCTCACTCGAGAGGCGGGGGCGCAAGGTCAAACCCGCGGACGTGGACGTCGACTATTTCTGGTTGAGCCCGGAGCTCAGCCTCGAGGGTGGCCTCGACACCGCATTCGAGGTCGCGCTCGGCTGCCGATCGATCAAGCTGCTGCAGACCTTCAACGCCGGCTTGGACGCGCCGGCGTACCGCCGCATTGCGGCGAAGGGCATTCGCATCTGCAACAGCTCAGCGCAATCGATCGCCATCGCCGAATACGTGATGGCGCAGGTGCTGGCGCTGTTCCAGCCGCTTGGCGAGCAGCGCGCGCTCCAGACGTGTAGGCAATGGCAGCGCACGCCGTTTCGCGAAATCGCGGGGACCAACTGGCTGATCCTTGGTTTCGGCCCGATCGGCCGCGAGATCGCGCAACGCGCCAAGGCGTTCGGCGCCCATGTCACGGTCGCACGGCGCGTACCGCAGACGGGTCCGTCGGTCGATCGCTGCGGCACACTGGCCGACCTCCCGGGCTTCCTGCCGGCCGCTGACGTTGTGGTACTCGCATGCCCGCTGAACGCGGCCACGCGCGGCGTTGCCAGCGACGCCTTCTTCAGTGCCGTCAAGCCGGGCGCCGTACTGGTCAACATCGCACGCGGCGGCCTCGTGGACGATGCCGCGCTGATCCGGGCGCTGGACGCCGGTCGGCTCGATGCCGCGGTGCTCGACGTGTTTCACACCGAGCCGCTGCCGGCGGACGACCCGCTCTGGTCGCATCCGAAGATCCGGCTGACGTCGCACACGTCCTTCAGCGGGAGCGGGGTGCGCGGACGCTGGGATCAGCTGTTCCTGGACAACCTGCCGCGCTTTGTCAGGGGCGAAGCGCTCCTCAATGTGGTCGACGCGCGGGACGTCTAGACAATAGTTACGATCACGCCGCTTGCCGCGCGGTCGACGCCGGGAGCCGCTTAGCCCACAGGCCGACCGTTTACCCCGGTTCTCCCGGCTTCGCCGACCCCGCCAGCCACGCCCTGCCCTCGGCGTACAGTTTTTCCACCTCGGGCCCCTTCAACCCGGGCATGCCCTTCTCCTTCGGCGTGTAGCCGACCTGCGCCTGCAGGTAAGCGAGGTGCCGGTAGCCCTCCGGATACTTCGCCAGCAGCGACGGATCCAGCTTCACCGTAGCCGACGGATCGACCGGATCCATGCGGTCCTTCTCGTAGATCGGCTGGCGGCGCACCATGAGCCACCTCCCGTCGACCTTCTCGAAGAAGTCGTAGAACCGTCCGGTGCACACGACGTCGCACAGCACGCCGTGCACCGGGGCGCGCTGCGAGATGGTCATCTTGGTCTGCGCGATCGCGCGCTGGCCGGCGATGTCCGCCGCATGCGCGCCCAGGAAATGAATGATGGAGACGCCTTTCTCCCATCCCTCGCGCCGCGCCTTGACGAAATCGGCCGCCGGCGCCTGGAACCAGGTCGCCGACATCCAGCCCTCGGGATGCCACAACGCCGCGAAGCGCTCCCAGTCGCCGGCGTCGGAAAACAGCACCCATTTCTCCACCGCGTCGCGGATCGCGAGGGCGTCATCCATTGGCAAGCACCGATCGTCAAAGTCGGGGAGACGCTACTCCCCACAATCCTCTCAGTCCAGCACCCGGACAAGCCGATAAGCTGGAATACTTGCGCCGCCCCGAGCGTTAGCCCGCAGGACACAGGGAGGAGACCACCCGTGAACGCCGTCACCCAGATCGACATCGACAGCCAGGTTTACAGCCTCTACGACGAGTACTGCCACGGCGCCATCGACCGCCGCGAGTTCCTGCAGCGCTCGGCCGCGCTCGGCGCCGCCGGCCTGACGATGGCGCTGTCGCTGCTGCCGCGCTACGCCAAGGCGCAGACGATCTCCTTCACCGACAGCCGCATCAAGGCGAACTACGTGACCTACGATTCGCCGGGCGGAAGCTCGGGGCAGATGCGCGGCTATCTGGTGCAGCCGAAGGGCGAGGGCCCGTTCCCCGCGGTGCTGGTGATCCACGAGAACCGCGGCCTCAACCCCTACATCGAAGACGTCGCGCGGCGCGCGGCGGTGGAAGGCTTTTTGGCGCTGGCGCCCGATGGCCTCTTTCCGGTGGGCGGCTATCCCGGCAACGACGACGACGGCCGCACGCTGCAGGCGGGCCTCGACCAGGCGAAGCTCAGGACCGACATGCTGAACAGCGCCAAATTTCTCAAGAGCCACAAGCGCTCGAGCGGCAAGCTCGGCGCGACCGGTTTTTGCTGGGGCGGCGGCACGACGAACTGGCTGGCGGCGACGCTCGGCGCCGAGCTGCAGGCCGGAGTGCCGTTCTACGGCGCGGCGGCGGCCACCGACGCCGTGCCGAGCATCAAGGCGCCGCTCCTCATGCACTACGCCGAGGACGACCCGCGCATCAACGCCATGAAGGACGGCTACGCGGCGGCGCTCAAGGCGGCGGGCGCGACCTACGAGATGCACGTCTACCCGGGCACGCGCCACGGCTTCCACAACAATTCGACGCCGCGCTACAACGCCGAGCAGGCGAAGGTCGCCTGGGAGCGCACGCTGGGCTGGTTCAAGAAGTATTTGACTTAGCCCAGTCGCGCGAACGGCTCACCGCCTCGCGCCAGCGCGTGAGGCGATCGGCGGCCTCGCCGCGTTCCATCGCCGGCTCGAAGCGCCGCCCGACCTGCCACTGCGCGGCGATCTGCTCGCGCGAGGTCCACAGGTTCACGGTGAGCCCGGCGAGGTAGGCCGCGCCGAGCGCCGTGGTCTCCAGCACCTTCGGCCGCACCACCGGCACGCCGAGCACGTCGGCCTGGAACTGCATCAAGAGGTCGTTGGCGGTGGCGCCGCCGTCCACGCGCAGCTCGGTCAGGGTCATGCCCGAGTCCTTCTGCATCGCGTCTAGCACGTCGGCGCTCTGGTAGGCGATCGACTCGAGCGCGGCGCGCGCGATGTGCGCACGCGACGAGCCGCGCGTCAGGCCGAGGACCGCGCCGCGCGCGCTGGCGTCCCAGTACGGCGCGCCCAGGCCGGTGAACGCCGGCACCACGAACACGCCGCCGGCATCGAGCACCGAGTTCGCCAGCGCCTCGATCTCGGCCGACGAGTCGAAGAACCCCAATTCGTCCCTCAGCCACTGCACCACCGCGCCGCCGATGAACACGCTGCCTTCCAGCGCGTATTCCTTCTCGCGCAGATGCGCGCAGGGCGTCGACACCAGGCCGTACTCGGAGCGCACCAGCTCGCCGCCGGTGTGCAGCAGCATGAAGCAGCCGGTGCCGTAGGTGTTCTTCGCCATGCCGGGCGCATGGCAGGCCTGGCCGAACATCGCCGCCTGCTGGTCGCCGGCGACGCCGCCGATCACCAGCGGCGCGCCGAGGAAGCCCTTGGGCGCCATGCCGAAGGCGTGCGTCGAGGGGTGCACGTCGGGCAGCAGCGCGCGCGGCACGTCGAACAGCTGCAGCAGCTCCTCGTCCCAGTCGTGCATGTGCACGTTGTAGAGCATGGTGCGCGAGGCGTTCGACACGTCGGTGACGTGGGTGCGGTTTTCGCTCAGGTGCCACACCAGCCAGGTGTCGACGGTGCCGAAGGCGAGCTCGCCGCGCTGGGCGCGTTCGCGCGCGCCGGGCACGTGGTCCAGCAGCCAGCCGATCTTGCTGGCGCTGAAGTAGGGGTCGATGACCAGCCCGGTGCGCTCGCGCACCAGGCCCTCGGCGCCGAGCGACTTCAGCTCGCGGCAGGCCTCGGCGGTGCGCCGGTCCTGCCAGACGATGGCGTTGTGGATCGGCTCGCCGCTCTGGCGGTCCCAGATGATGGTCGTCTCGCGCTGGTTGCTGATGCCGATCGCCAGCACGTCCGTCGGCGCAACGTCGCTCAGGCGCATGGCTTCGCGCGCCACGGCGCGCTGCGTCTGCAGGATCTCCTTGGGGTCGTGCTCGACCCAGCCGGGCTGCGGATAGATCTGGCGGAACTCCTGCTGCGCGCTGGACACCGGCGTGCCGTGCGCGTCGAACAGGATGGCGCGCGAGCTGGTGGTGCCCTGGTCGAGCGCGAGGACGTAACGTGGTGCGGCCATCAAAAAATGATAGCAGGGCAGCGTGTAGAATCCGGTCCCTCACGCGCTGCCTTCCACAGGGAGAACACGGGGTGAAGATCCACGAGTACCAGGGCAAGGAGCTGTTCCGCAAATTCGGCGTCGCCACCCCGCGCGGCATCCCCTGCTTTTCGGTCGACGAGGCGGTCGCCGCGGCGCAGAACCTGGGCGGAGCGGTGTGGGTGGTGAAGGCGCAGATCCACGCCGGCGGGCGCGGCAAGGGCGGCGGCGTGAAGGTCGCGAAATCGCTCGACGAGCTGCGCGCGCGCGCCAAGGAGATCCTCGGCATGCGGCTGGTGACGCACCAGACCGGCCCCGAGGGGCAGATCGTGCGGCGCCTGCTGATCGAGGAGGGCGCCGACATCGCCAAGGAGCTCTACGTCGGCATGGTGGTCGACCGCGGCACGCAGCGCGTCGCGCTGATGGCCTCGAGCGAAGGCGGCATGGACATCGAGGAGGTGGCGGCGAGCCACCCCGAAAGGATCCATACCGTGTTCGTCGACCCGGCGCGCGGGCTGAGCGACGAGCTGGCCGAAGGCGAGGCGCGCAAGATCGGCATTCCCGAGGCTTCGCTGCCGCAGGCGCGGGTGCTGCTGCAGGGGCTGTACCGCTGCTTCGACGAGACCGACGCCTCGCTTGCCGAGATCAATCCGCTGATCCTCACCGGCGACGGCCGGGTGGTGGCGCTCGATGCCAAGCTGAACTTCGACGACAACGCGCTGTTCCGCCATCCCGAGATCGTCGCCATGCGCGACCTCGACGAGGAGGATCCGCTCGAGATCGAGGCCTCGAAGCACGATCTGTCCTACATCTCGCTCGACGGCACGATCGGCTGCATGGTGAACGGCGCCGGCCTCGCCATGGCGACCATGGACACCATCAAGCTTTTCGGCGGCGAGCCGGCGAACTTCCTCGACGTCGGCGGCGGCGCGACCACCGAGAAGGTGACCGCGGCGTTCAAGATCATGCTGTCCAATCCGAAGGTGAAGGCGATCCTGGTCAACATCTTCGGCGGCATCATGAAGTGCGACACCATCGCCGAGGGCGTGGTGGCCGCGGCGCGCGAAGTGCATCTCGCCGTGCCGCTGGTGGTGCGCATGAAGGGCACCAACGAGGACATCGGCAAGAAGATCCTCAAGGACTCCGGCCTGCCGATCATCTCGGCCGACAACATGGCCGAGGCGGCGCAGAAGGTGGTCGCCGCGGTGAAGGCGGCGGGTGGCGGCAAGGCATCGAGGAAGGCATCAGCGCCTAACAAGAAGGCTGCGGCGAAGAAAAAGAGGGCGCCGGCGAAAAAGAGGGGGGAGGCGCCTGTGAAAAAGAAGCGCGTGAAACCGACCAGGCCGAAAAAACGGACCGCAGCCAAGAACAAGCCCGCCGCGAAGCGTGCCGTGAAACGCGCGGCGAAAAAGACGCGGCCGGCCAAGCGCGGCGTGAAGCGCGCGGCGAAGAAAGCCGGCAAGGCGAAAAAGTCGGCCCGGCGCGCCAGAGGGAAGAAGAAATGAGCATCCTGATCGACCGCAACACGCGGGTGATGACGCAGGGCATCACGGGCAAGACCGGCCAGTTCCACACCCGCAGCAGCCGCGACTACGCCAACGGCCGCGAATGCTTCGTCGCCGGCGTGAACCCCAAGCGCGCGGGCGAGGACTTCGAGGGCATCCCGATCTACGCCAGCGTGCGCGAGGCCAAGGAACGCACCGGCGCCAGCGTGTCGGTGATCTACGTGCCGCCGGCGGGCGCGGCCGACGCCATCTGGGAGGCGGTCGACGCGGACCTCGAGCTGGTGATCTGCATCACCGAGGGCATTCCGGTGCGCGACATGATCCGCGTGCGTGCGCGCATGCGCGCCGAGAGGCGGCAGACGCGCCTGGTCGGGCCGAACTGCCCCGGCGTGATCACGCCGGGCGAGCTGAAGATCGGCATCATGCCCGGCCACATCCACAAGAAGGGCCGCGTCGGCGTTGTGTCGCGCTCGGGCACGCTGACCTACGAGGCGGTCGGCCAGTTGAGCGACCTCGGCATCGGCCAGTCGAGCGCGGTCGGCATCGGCGGCGACCCGGTGAACGGCCTCAAGCACGTCGACGTGATGCAGCTGTTCAACGACGACCCGGACACCGACGCGGTGGTGATGATCGGCGAGATCGGCGGCTCCGACGAGGAGGACGCCGCGCGCTGGGTCAAGGCGCATATGCGCAAGCCCGTGGTCGGCTTCATCGCCGGCATCACCGCGCCGCCGGGCAAGCGCATGGGCCACGCCGGCGCCATCATCTCCGGCGGCAAGGGCACGGCGCAGGAAAAGCTCGCGGTGATGGAGGACTGCGGCATCACCGTGACGCGCAACCCGGCGGAGATGGGCAAGACGCTCAAGCGCGTGCTGCGCTGACGGCGTCGCGGCGTCACGACGGCCGCAGTCGTCGCGGCCCGTCAGCGACGCCGGCCATCGATGCGACTGTTGCAAATGCACGCGCCGGCGCACGGCGCGCGCGCGATAATCGCTGCCCTTTCCCTCACCCGATTGCAGAGGTTCCCATGCAGCGCATGATTCGCACCGCGATACTCGGTGTCGCGACCCTGTTCGCTTCGCCGGCGATGGCCGCCAAGGACTGCGAAGAGCTGAAAAAGGAGATCGCCGCCAAGATCGAGGCCAACGGCGTCCAGCAATACACGCTCGAGATCGTGCCCAACGACCAGGTCGGCAGCCGCCAGGTGGTCGGCAGCTGCGGCGGCGGGACGATGAAGATCGTCTACGAGCGCAAGTAGGCGCGCCGCGTCAGTGCAGCGTGCGGGCGAAAGTGCGTCCGCGCAGCAGTGCCATCGCCTCGGGACGCTCGTCCACCAGCTCGAGCAGCGCCACCGAAATCTCCTCGATCAGCGTTTCGGCCTGCTCGCCGCTCAGCGGCCAGTGCGCCACCACGTCGGCGAGAAAGAGGTCTTCCTGCAGGCCGGCGACGACACGCTCGCGGCTCACGCTCGAGCGCGGCTGCACCGAAAAGCCGTGCAGCGCCGGACAGCGCCGGAACAGGGTTTCCACGCGCGCGGCCAGGTCGGTCTCCAGCCGGACGGATTCGCTGCGGTGTTGTAGCGCGGTCATAAGTCACCTCGTGCGCCTGCAGCATGGCCCGCGGCAAGGCGCGCCGCGAGGAAGGAATCCCGTTTGCCACAGTCTCTGACGCCGGGGCGCGACGGGCGGCGCCTGGCAGGGGACGAGCGGCGCAGCCATGCGGCACCGCGACAACGGGCGACTCAGGGCCTCCAGGCCACCCGTTTGAACCGCCGTTCGATAAGAAACGCATCGTCGAAGTGCCTGCGGCCGACGAACGCGGTCGCGTGCCGGCCCCACTGGCGCATCGCGCCCGCGCTCGGAATGCCCATCGGCCAGAAAAACTGGCTTTCGGGCCGCTCACTGCCGCTGACGATGCCGTCGCCCGGGCGGTAGATGCTTTTCGTGCCGCCGCCCGGCAGCGGCAGCGCGCGCAGTCCGGCCTCTTCGGCATAGGGGGTCGGCGTTGCCGGCGAAGAGCCGCTGCGCGTTTCGGTTGAAAGACCCTTCAAATAATGCGTGCGCGTCGCGATCCGCAGCACCATGCGCTCGCCCGGCACGCGCTCGGGCGCGGGCCGCGGCACGAAGGCCCATTCGATCATCGGCTCGGGCGCCGGGTTGACGGCGACCCGCGCGGTGGGAAGAAACATGTGAAAACAGCCGCAGGGGTGCATGCTGTCGTAGAGGAGCGGCGCGCCATCGGGCGCGAGCGTCACGCGCCAGACGAGCCCGTCGAGCTTGCCGGCAAGGATGTCCTCGCCCGGGCGTTCCGAGAACCAGATCGTGTAGACGAGCTGCGGCAGCACGTCGCCGTGGTAGCGCGTGAAGGCGAGCCGGCGGTAGACGGTCGGCCGCGCGGCGTCGACCTGCGGCATGGCGTCGTCGCCCCAGTGCAGCGCACCCGGACGGTCGTAGTCTCCGCCGGTTTCGATCTCGAATACCGGTGCGAACGCGGCGAACAGCCGGTCGATGTCGGCGGCGGCAAACCGCGGCACGCCGAGCGCGTCGCGCGGCGCACGCGCCAGGATTTCGCCGGGCGCGGCGCGGCCCCCCGCGTTTTCCGCCGCCGGCGCGTAGCGGCGCAGCGGGGCCTCGGGCGGCGCGCCGGCCTGCGTGGCGCGGAACGCCGCGACCGTCTCCGCCTGCCAGCGCCGGACGCCGGCGGAGAACGGAACGTGGCTGAGCGCGTAAAAACCGACGACGCGCAACCAGGGGTCGTAGGCATCGGGCACCGCCGCGTTCGCGAGCAGCCGGTTGCGTGCCCCGACCTCGGCCAGCTCCTGCGCCGCGCGCTTCGCCGCGCAGTCGTCGCTGCGACGCAGCGCCGCGTCGACGCCTTCGGGCAGCGCCTGCGCGGGCAGGTTGGAGAACTCGACGGCGCGCGCGTTCCGGTCGAGTGCGCGTGCGCGCGCCCGCCAGGCGTCGAAGGCGCGCGCATCGCGCGCCGCTTCCGGCGCGAACGACGCGGTGAAGCGGTCGAGACGCAAGTAGGGGTAACCGGGTACGCGCGCCGCGCCGGCATCGGCTACGCCGGCCTGCGCCACGCGCGCATCGAGCGCGTCGAGCCACGCCGCGCAGGCGCGTAGCGCGGCGTCGCCCGCCGCACGCTGTTCGCCCTGCGACGCCTCGCGAGACAGGCAGCCCCCGAGCAGCACGCTTGCCGCAGCCAGCGTGCTACCGACGAGACGAACGCCTGCGTTCAGGGTTTTTGCCATTTGCGCCGGATGCCGTACGCGACAGGATAAATCGCCGCGCTTGACCGTCGTCAAGCGCGCAGCGCGGGCGGTTGCCAGTAAACTCGAGGCTCGATTGAGCCGGAGATCCGCAGGGTGAACACAATGGCCGTCCGCGCGACGCCCAAAGGCCGCAGCGTCGACCCGCGGGCGCGCAAGCAGATCGCAGGGCTGCTCGACGCGGCGCGCAAGCGCACCGGCGTCGACCCTTGCCGCCGCGACCTGCTGATCGAGAACCTGCACCGCATCCAGGACCGCTACGGGCATCTGTCGGCGGCGCACCTCGCCGCGCTGGCAGAGGCCATGCGCCTAGCGCAGACCGAGGTCTACGAGGTGGCGACTTTCTACCACCACTTCGACGTGGTGAAGGACGGCGAGCCGGCGCCGGCGCCGCTCACCGTGCGCGTCTGCGATTCGATCGCCTGCGCGCTGGCCGGCGCCGACGACCTGCTCGCGCGCCTGCCAGAGATTCTCGGCCGCACGGTGCGCGTGCTGCCCGCGCCCTGCGTCGGGCGCTGCGACGCGGCGCCGGTCGCCGTCGTGCACCAGAATCCCGTCGGCCATGCGAGCGTCGAATCGGTGCAGGCCGCGGTGCGCGCAAAAAAGACCGCCTGCGCGACGCCGAAGGCGATCGACTACGCCGCTTACCGCAAGGCCGGCGGCTACCGCTTGATCGCGGAGTGCCTTGCCGGCCGGCACACGCGTGAGGCGATCACCAAGATCATGGAGGACGCGGGCCTGCGTGGCCTGGGCGGCGCGGGTTTCCCCGCCGGGCGCAAGTGGCGCATCCTTGCCGGCATGCCGGCGCCTCGGCTCATGGCGGTGAACATCGACGAGGGCGAGCCCGGCACCTTCAAGGACCGCTGGTACCTGGAGCGCGACCCGCATCGCTTTCTCGAAGGCATGCTGATCGCCGCCTGGTGCGCCGGCGTCGGCGAGATCTACGTCTACCTGCGCGACGAGTACGCCGGCTGCCGCGCGCTGCTCGAGCGCGAGTTGAAGAAGCTGCAGCAGCGTCCGCCCTGCGCCCTGCCGCCGATTCACCTGCGACGCGGCGCCGGCGCCTACATCTGCGGCGAGGAGTCGGCGATGATCGAGTCGATCGAGGGCAAGCGCGGCATGCCGCGCCTGCGCCCGCCGTACGTCGCCGAGGTGGGGCTGTTCGACTATCCGACGCTCGAGCACAACATGGAGACCGTCTACTGGGTGCGCGAGATCGTCGAGAAGGGCGCGGCCTGGTTCGCCGGGCAGGGGCGCAACGGCCGCAAGGGGCTGCGCTCCTTCTCCGTCTCGGGCCGCGTACAAAAGCCCGGCGTGCACCTCGCGCCGGCCGGCATCAGTTTGCGCCAGCTGGTCGACGAATACTGCGGCGGCCTGCTCGAGGGGCACCGCCTGTACGGCTATCTGCCCGGCGGCGCCTCCGGCGGCATCCTGCCGGCTGCGCTCGCCGACCTGCCGCTCGATTTCGACACCCTGCAGCCGCACGGCTGCTTCATCGGCTCGGCCGCGATCGTCGTGTTGTCGGAGCAGGACAGCGCCGCCGCCGCGGCGCGCAACCTGATGAAATTCTTCAAGGACGAGTCCTGCGGCCAGTGCACGCCCTGCCGCGTCGGCACCGCGAAAGCGCTGGCGCTGATGCAGGCAAAGCGCTGGGACCGCGGTTTGCTCGAGGAACTGTCGGGCGCGATGATGGATGCGTCGATCTGCGGCCTCGGCCAGGCGGCGCCCAACCCGGCGCTGAGCGTGATGAAGTATTTTGCGAGGGAGATCGAGGGTTGAGCTTTCGCGTTCTGTGCGAAGGGTATCGCGGGTGCGAAGGCAACGTTGTCTCCGCTTTTTGTGCTGTCTCGCGAAAAGCAGGCGAGACAACACAAAAAGCGGAGATCGGAATGCGCGTGCGGGCGCGGTGCGCATGATTGAGCGCGGCGTGCATTGATTTTCATCGATCTCCTGATTTTGTGGCGCTTCGCATGTTTTTCGCGAAGCGCCACAAAATCAGGAGACAAAGCAGCCTAGGAACTCGCGATGGATCGAATCAAGACCCAGCAGCAGGCCGCCATGCCCATCGAGTTCAAGCTCAACGGCAAGAGCGTCGTCGGCCGTCCGGACGAGACCATCATCGAGTGCGCCCAGCGGCACGGCGTCGAGGTGCCGCACCTTTGCTACACGCCGGGCCTGCGGCCCGACGGCAACTGCCGCGCCTGCGTCGTCGAGGTGAAGGGCGAGCGGGTGCTGGCGGCGTCGTGCTGCCGCACGCCGAGCGAAGGCATGGACGTGACGACCGACTCGCCGCGTGCGCGCGCCTCGCAGAAGATGGTGCTCGAGCTGCTGCTCGCCGACATGCCGGCGGAAAGCTACACGCGCGATTCGGAGCTTGCGCACTGGGCGGAAAAACTCGAGGTCGGCAAGCCGCGCTTTGCCGCGCGCGCGCAGCCCGCGGCCGACGTCTCGCACCCGGCGATCGCGGTGCGGCTCGACGCCTGCATTCAGTGCACGCGCTGCCTGCGCGCCTGCCGCGAGGCGCAGGTAAACGACGTCATCGGCTACGCATACCGCGGCGAGGCGTCGAAGATCGTGTTCGACTTCGACGACCCGATGGGCGCCTCGACCTGCGTGGCCTGCGGCGAGTGCGTGCAGGCCTGTCCCACCGGCGCGCTGATGCCGGCGCGCGACGCGGGGCTCGCGAAAATCGACAAGACGGTCGACTCGGTGTGCCCGTTCTGCGGCGTCGGCTGCCTGCTGACCTACCACGTCAAGGACAACCGCATCGCTTTCGTCACCGGCCAGGACGGCCCCTCGAACCACGGCCGGCTCTGCGTCAAGGGGCGCTACGGCTTCGATTACGTGCACCACCCGCAGCGCCTGACCAAGCCGCTGATCCGCAAGCCGGGCGTGCCGAAGGATCCGGCGCGCGCGCTCGACCCGGCCGACTGGCAGGCGGTGTTCATGGAGGCGAGCTGGGACGAGGCGCTCGAAGTGGCCGCGCGCGGGCTGCGCCAGATTCGCGAGCGCAGCGGCGCCGACGCGCTCGCCGGCTTCGGCTCGGCGAAGGGCTCGAACGAGGAGGCCTACCTGTTCCAGAAGCTGGTGCGCACCGGCTTCGGCTCGAACAACGTCGATCACTGCACGCGGCTGTGCCATGCCTCGTCGGTCGCCGCGCTGCTCGAGGGCATCGGTTCGGGCGCGGTGTCGAACCAGGTGAACGACGTGGCCAATGCCGAGGTGGTGTTCGTCATCGGCGCCAACCCGACCTCGAACCACCCGGTGGCGGCGACCTGGATGAAGAATGCGGCCAAGCGGGGCGTGAAACTGATCGTCGCCGATCCGCGGCGGACCGAGCTGGCGCGCCACGCGGCGCATTTCCTGCAGTTCAAGCCGGACACCGACGTCGCGCTGCTAAACGCGATGATCCACACCATCATCGACGAAGGGCTGGCGGACGAGGCCTTCGTGCGCGACCGCACCAGCGGCTACGAGGCGCTGAAGAAGAACGCGAAGGCGTTCGCGCCGGAGAAGATGGCGCCGATCTGCGGCATCCCGGCCGAGACGATCCGCGCCGTGGCGCGGCTGTACGCGACTTCCAAGGGCTCGATGATCCTCTGGGGCATGGGCATCAGCCAGCATGTGCACGGCACCGACAACGCGCGCTGCCTCATCGCGCTCGCGCTGATGACCGGGCAGATCGGGCGGCCCGGCACCGGGCTGCACCCGCTGCGCGGGCAGAACAACGTGCAGGGCGCCTCCGACTCGGGCCTCATCCCGATGGTGTTCCCCGATTACCAGCGCGTCGACAACCCGGAGGCGAACGCGCGTTTCGAGAAGCTGTGGGGCGTGAGGCTCGACCGCAAGCCAGGCCTCACGGTGGTCGAGATCATGCACGCCGCCCACGACGGTGCGATCAAGGGCATGTTCATCATGGGCGAAAACCCGGCGATGTCCGATCCGGATGTGGCGCATGCGCGCGCCGGGCTGGCGCGGCTCGAGCATCTGGTGGTGCAGGACATCTTCCTCACCGAGACCGCGGCGCTCGCCGACGTGGTGCTGCCGGCGACGGCCTGGCCGGAGAAGGACGGCAGCGTGACCAACACCGATCGCATGGTGCAGCTCGGGCGCAAGGCGCTGGCGGCGCCCGGCGAAGCGCGCGAGGACCTGTGGATCATCAACCAGCTGGCGCGCCGTCTCGGACTGCAGTGGAACTATGCGCATCCGCGCGAGGTGTTCGAGGAGATGCGCCGCTGCATGGACTCGATCGCCGGCATCACCTGGGAGCGGCTGGAGCGCGATTCCTCGGTCACCTACCCCTGCCCGAACGAGGGCGACCCGGGCGAGCCGGTGGTGTTCCGCAGCCACTTCCCGACCGCCACCGGGCGCGCCAGGTTCGTTCCGGCCGACCTCATCCCGGCGGCCGAGCACCCGGACCGGCACTACCCGATGGTGCTGATCACCGGGCGGCAGCTCGAGCACTGGCATACCGGCGCGATCACGCGCCGTTCCGGGGTGCTCGACGCCATCGAGCCCGAGCCCACGGCGCTCGTGCATCCGCTCGATCTGGCCGCGGCCGGGGTGCAGCCGGGCGAGCTGATCACCGTCGCCTCGCGCCGCGGCAGCATCTCGCTGTACGCGCGTGCCGACGAGGGCACGCCGCGCGGTACGGTGTTCGTGCCGTTCGCCTACTATGAGGCGGCGGCCAATCTGCTGACCAACGCGGTGCTCGACCCCTTCGGCAAGATTCCCGAGTTCAAGTACTGCGCGGTCAAGCTGCTGCGGGGCGGGTCTGCGCCGGCCGACCCGGGCTACGGCAAGGGCCGCGCACTGGCGGCGATCGCCGGTTGAAACCGTCGGCCTGCGCTTGACCGCCGTCAAGTGCGCGCCTGGCGCGCCGCGCCTATAGTCGCGCGACGCGCGGGGACAGGACCCGGAGCAACGCACAAGGAAGCGCAAAACATGGCATCGGACATCGAGATCGCACAGGCCGCGAAACTGCAGCGCATCGCCAAGGTCGCGCAGGACAAGCTCGGCATCGCCGACAAGCACCTCGAGCCGTACGGCCATTTCAAGGCCAAGATTGCGTTCGACTACCTCGAGTCGCTCAAGGGCCGCAAGGACGGCAAGCTGATCCTGGTGACGGCGATGACGCCGACGCCGGCCGGCGAGGGCAAGACCACCACCACGGTGGGCCTGGGCGACGCGCTCAACCACATCGGCAAGAAGGCGCTGATCTGCCTGCGCGAGCCTTCGCTCGGTCCGGTGTTCGGCGTCAAGGGCGGCGCCGCAGGCGGCGGCTACGCGCAGGTGGTGCCGATGGAGGACATCAACCTGCACTTCACCGGCGACTTCAACGCCATCGCGCTGGCGAACAACCTGCTCGCGGCGATGCTCGACAACCACATCCACCACGGCAACGAACTCGGCATCGACGTGCGCCGCATCCAGTGGCGGCGCGTGGTCGACATGAACGACCGTGCGCTGCGCGACATCGTCGCGTCGCTCGGTGGGCCGGGCAACGGCTACCCGCGCGAGGACGGCTTCGACATCGTCGTCGCCTCCGAGGTGATGGCGATCTTCTGCCTGGCGACCTCGCTTGAGGACCTGAAGAAGCGCCTCGGCAACATCGTCGTCGGCTACACGCGCGAGCAGAAGCCGGTGCGCGCGCGCGAGCTGCGCGCCGACGGTGCGATGACGGTGCTGCTCAAGGACGCCCTGATGCCAAACTTGGTGCAGACGCTGGAGAACAATCCGGCGTTCATCCACGGCGGGCCGTTCGCCAACATCGCGCACGGCTGCAACTCGGTGATCGCCACCCAGTCGGCGCTCAAGCTCGCCGACTACGTCGTCACCGAGGCCGGCTTCGGCGCCGACCTCGGCGCCGAGAAGTTCGTCGACATCAAGTGCCGCAAGAGCGGACTGCGGCCCAATGCCGCGGTGATCGTCGCCACGCTGCGCGCCCTCAAGTACCACGGCGGCGTCGAGGTGAAGAACGTGAACGGGGAGAACCTCCCCGCAGTGGAGAAGGGGCTCGCCAACCTCGAGCGCCACGTCGACAACGTGAAGAACGTCTTCGGCATCCCCTGCGTGGTGTCGATCAACCGCTTCAGCTTCGACACCGAGGCCGAGATCGAGGCGGTCAAGGCGCGCATGCAGTTGCTCGACGTGCCGGTGGTGCTCGCCAACCACTGGGCCGAGGGCGGCAAGGGCGCGGCCGAGCTGGCGAAAATGGTGGTCGAGCTGTGCGAGCAGCCTGCCAAGCCGACGCTGGTCTACGACGACGGCGATGCGCTGTGGGACAAGATTGGCAAGATCGCGCGCAAGGTGTATCGCGCCTCGGAGGTCACCGCCGACACCAAGGTGCGCAACCAGATCAAGAAACTGCAGGACGACGGCTACGGCCACTACCCGGTGTGCGTGGCGAAGACGCAGTACTCCTTCTCGACCGACGCGCAGAAGCGCGGCGCGCCGGAGGGGCACGTGATCAACGTGCGCGAGGTGCGCCTCGCTGCCGGCGCCGAGTTCATCGTCATGATCTGCGGCGACATCATGACCATGCCGGGCCTGCCCAAGGAGCCGGCGGCGAACCGCATCGACCTGATCGACGGCAAGGTGGTCGGGCTGTTCTAGGCGCGCCTGCACCCGGGGCACGGCGGCGCGAGAACGCCAAGGAGATCGCATGGAAACGATGCAGTGGCTCGCCCTCGTCATCTTCGCGATCACCATCGTCGCGGTAGTCGCCAACGTCGTCGACAGCACGCTCGTCGCTCTGATCGGCGTTGTGGTCATGATCTGGGCCGGCGTGATGACCGACGAGGAGGCGTTCCGCTACGTCGACTGGAACGTCATGGCGATCCTGGTCTCGATCTGGCTGATCGCCGGCTACTTTGGCCAGACCGGAGTGCCCTCCTGGCTTTCGCTGCAGGCGCTCAAGCTCTCCGCTGGACGGCCGGGCGTGCTGGTGATGATTCTCACCTTCCTCGCCGGCGTGATATCGATGTTCGTGGACAACGTGGTGACCATCCTGATGATGGCGCCGGTCGCGCTGCCGCTCGCGCGAGCGATGAAGCTCCGGGCCACGCCGGTGATCCTGATGATCGGCTTCGGCGCGAACTTCATGGGCACCGCGCTGCTGATCGGCGACCTGCCACCGCAGATGCTGCACAGCGTGGCCGGGGCGGAGTTCGGCGATTTCCTCTGGCAGCGCGGGCGCCCATCGTCCTTCCCGATCCTGATGCTCACGTTCGTCGTCACGCTGGGCGTGATGTGGGTCTACGGCTTCCGCGGCAGCACCCGGGTCACGAACCTGGGCGAGCTGGGCATCGACGCGCGCATCCCCAACCCCCTGTTTGCGAGCATCGTCGTGCTGTGGTTCGTCGGTACCGTGATCGCCATGTCGATGCGCCAGTACCTGGGCGTCAAGCTTGGCTTCATCGCCCTCAGCGGGGCGGTATCGCTGGTCCTCGTGCTGCAGCTGCTGGGCGAGCGCGTCAAGGCGGCGAACTTCGAGAAGTCGATGCAGGAGCTCGACTGGCGCGCAATCTTCTTCTACATCGCCCTGTTCGCGCTGGTCGGCGGCTTGGAGAAGTCGCACATCCTCGAGATGCTCGCCGAGGCGCTGAAGCCGCTGTTCCAGCAGAGCTACGCGCTGGGTGCGACGGCGCTTTACTGGGTCACGGTGCCGATCGTCGGGCTGGTCGAGCACGATGCCTACATCCTCACCTTCCTCTACGCCATCCGCGACCTCGGGCAGGCCGGGATCGAGCCCTGGCCGCTCTACTGGATGCTGCTGTGGTCGGGGACGCTGGGCAGCAACCTGACAGTCGCCGGAGCGCCGGCGCTGTACGTGGCGTTATCGCTCGCCGAGCGGGAGGAGAGCCGCAAGGTGAGCCTACGCGAGTTCCTTGCCTGGAGCATACCGTTCACGGTCGTCTGCTCGCTTGTCTGCTACGTCCTGGGTATGCTCATCTGGGTACTGCCCTACGCGAACTAGTGCCGGGAGAGACCGCCATGTTCAAGCACATCCTCATCCCCACCGACGGTTCCGAGCTCAGCCGCCGCGCGGTGCTGGCGGGCGTGAGACTCGCGCGTGCGCTGGGCGCCAAGGTGACTGGCCTGTTCGCCGCTCCCGCGGCTACGCCGATCGTGTACCGCGACCTGCTGCCGGTCGGCTACGGCACGCCACAGCAAAACGCGGTGCTCATCAAGCGCGCAGCCCGGCATCATCTCGACGTGGTGGCGCGCGCCGCGAAGGCGGCCGGTGTGCGCTGCGAGACGGTGAGCGTGATCGACGACTATCCCGCCGACGCCATTCTCATGCAGGCGAAGAAGCGCCGCTGCGACCTGATCTTCATGGCTTCGCACGGCCGGCGCGGCCTGCGCGGTGCGCTGCTCGGCAGCGAAACACAGAAGGTGCTCGCCGCAAGCGCGCTGCCGGTGCTTGTCTACCGGCGCAAATCTTGACCGCAGTCGAGACCGCGGTTTCAATATCGCAGGAACGCCTCGACGACGTGCTGCTGCCGTCGCGTGCCGTGCCGCGTTCACGCACCGAGAGAAAGAGCATCGTATAGATCCGCTCGCCGCTGCCGGGCTCGTCTTCCTGGCCAGCTCCGTTGCCGTGATCTACGGCGGCGTCGGTCTGGCCCGTTATGGCGATGAGCTCGCCGAGAAGACCGGCTGGGGCAAGCTGTGGGTCGGCGGCGCGCTGGTCAGCGTCGTCACGTCGCTGCCCGAGCTCACCGTTTCTGTCTCGGCGGTCTGGCTAGAGCAGGCGCCCGACCTGGCGCTCGGCAACGTGTTCGGCGCCAACATGATCAACCTTTTCGTGCTGGGGCTCGCGGCGCTCGCCTTCGGCGCGCAGAATTTGTTCGGCGGCCAGGGCCGCGACACCCGCCTCCTGGCGCTGCTCGGCATCGGCCTGGTCGCCGCGGCGGCGGCGGCGGGTGCCTCGGGCGATGCCCGGCTCGGGCCGACCAGCCTGGGCGGCCTCGGGATTTTTGTGCTCTACATTTGGGGCATGCGTCGCGTCTACCAGCTCGGGCGCGTGCACGCCGAGCTGGAGGACATTCCTGCGCCGACCGGCAAAGCCCGCAAGGCCTGGCTGATCTTCGGCCTGAGCGCAGCGGTGGTGATCGTCGCGGCGCGCTTCGTCGCCGCGAGCGCGGAGGACATTGCCGAACTGACTGGCATCAGCGCGAGCTTCATCGGAGCGGTGCTGGTGGCGATCGTCACCACATTGCCCGAGGGCTCGGTGCTGGTCGCCGCGGCGCTGCGCAAGTCCTACGGCATTCTGGTCGGCAACGTCTACGGCAGCTGCGCGTTCAACATCTTCATTTTCTTCGTCTCCGACCTGTTCTACGTCGAGGGGCCGCTGCTGGCGACGATGCAGCCGGCGCACTTCGCCGCCGCCGCGGGCGCGTTCATCCTGATGGGCATGGGCTACCTGATCATGCGCGGTGCCGCGGAGGAGCGGCTGGCCTGGGCGAAACGGCTCACGCCGGCGATCCCCATGGTCTACTTCGCCGCGCTGTATCTGGTGTTCACGCTGGGGCAGCGCTAGGCGGCGGACGGCGGGGCAAGCGGGTCGGCGGCGAGTTCTTGACCGGCGTCAAGAGCCGTTGCGGGCTGCCGCACCAACAATCGCGCACTCAAAACGAATCGCCGGAAACATTGCAATTCCGGCTAGGATTGCGGCCTGCGGTTTGCCCGGGCGATGGAGCGCCGGCGCAGACCGCGGGCCAAACGAGGAGGAGGAGGGCATGAAAACGAAACGGGTGGGTGTAGCACTCGCCGCCGCGCTGTCGGCGGCCTTCGCGACATGGTCGGTGACCGCGCAGGCCTGGGAGCCGAACAAGACGGTCGAATTCATCGTTCCGGCGGGGCAGGGCGGTGGCGCCGACCAGATGGCGCGCGCGGCGCAGGCGATCATCGCCAAGCACAAGCTGATGAAGGAATCGATGGTCGTCATCAACAAGCGCGGCGGCTCCGGCGCCGAGGGCTTCCTCGACGTCAAGGGCTCGGCGGGCAATCCGCACAAGATCATCATCACGCTGTCGAACCTGTTCACCACGCCGCTGGCGACCGGCATTCCCTTCAACTGGCGCGACATCACGCCGGTGAAGATGCTGGCGCTCGACAACTTCGTGCTGTGGGTGAACGCGGCGACCCCCTACAAGACGCCGAAGGCGTACATCGACGCGGTGAAGAAGGCCGGCCCGGGCAAGATGAAGATGGGCGGCACCGGCTCCAAGCAGGAAGACCAGATCATCACCGTCGCGGTGGAGAAGCTGACCGGCGCCAAGTGGACCTACATTCCCTTCAAGGGCGGCGGCACGGTCGCGGTGCAGCTCGTCGGCAAGCACATCGACTCCTCGGTCAACAACCCGATCGAGGCGGTGGCGCACTGGCGCGGCGGCAAGCTGCGGCCGCTGTGCGTGTTCAACGACAAGCGCATGCCGTACAAGCAGCTGCTGACCGGCAATCAGTCCTGGTCGAGCGTTCCGACCTGCAAGGAGACCGGGCTCGACGTGAGCTACATGATGCTGCGCGGCATCTTCATGCCCGGCGGCGTCAGCGCCGATCAGGTGAAGTTCTACGTCGAGCTGTTCCGCAAGGTGCTGGCGACGCAGGAATGGAAGGACCTGATGGAGAAGGGCGCGTTCGACACCACCTCGCTCGAGGGCAAGGCGTACGAGGACTGGGTCGCGGCGGCCGAGGCGACGCACGTCAGCCTGATGAAGGGCGCCGGCTTCATTTCCGGACAGAAGTAAGTCACGCAGGTCGCGCGCGCGGCGTGCCGGCGGATCCGGCGCGCCGCGTCCGCGTGCAGGTCAGCTGAACGAGGACGGAGATGGAAACGCAGAAGGACGACACGCGGCCGGCATTTCGCACCAAGACCGCCGAGCTGGCCGTGGCCGGGCTGTTTTTCCTGGTCGGTGCCATCGTCATTTACGACAGCGTGCGCCTCGGCGCGGGCTGGGCCGACGACGGCCCGCAGCCCGGCTACTTTCCCTTCTACCTCGGCGTCATCATCTGCGTCTCGTCGGTGATCAACGCGCTGCGCGGCCTGGCGCTGTCCGGGCCGCGCAACCGCGCCTTCGTCGAGGTCGGCCAGCTGCGGCTGGTGCTCTCGGTGCTGATTCCCTCGGCGGTATTCGTCGGCCTGGTGGGCTGGCTGGGCATCTACGTCTCGGCGATCCTCTACATTGCGCTGTTCATGCGCTGGCTCGGGAAATATGCCTGGTGGAAGCTGGCCGCGGTGGCTTTCGGCGTGAGCGTCACCTTCTATCTGATCTTCGAGGTCTGGTTCAAGGTGCCGCTGCCGAAGGGCCCGCTCGAAGCGCTGCTCGGGCTCGACTGAGCAGGGGCGCGCGTGGAAGAGATCCAGTCTCTGATGCAGGGTTTCGGGGTGGCGCTCACCCCGACCAACCTGCTGCTGATGTTCACCGGCATCGTGCTCGGCGTGATCATCGGCGTGCTGCCGGGTCTGGGCGGCGCGAACGGGGTGGCGATCCTGCTGCCGCTCACCTTCTCGATGGCGCAGACACCCGGCGGGCAGACCTCGGCGATCATCCTGCTGTCGTGCATCTACTGGGGCGCGCTGTTCGGCGGCGCGATCACGTCGGTGCTGTTCAACATCCCCGGCGAGCCCTGGTCGGTGGCGACCACCTTCGATGGCCACCCGCTCGCGCGGCAGGGGCGCGCCGGCACTGCCCTCACCGCGGCGTTCACCTCGTCGTTCGTCGGTGCCTTCATCGCGGTGATCGTGGTGACCTTCCTGTCGCCGATCGTCGCCAGCTTTGCGCTCGAGTTCGGGCCGCCCGAGTTCTTCGCGGTGTACCTGCTCACCTTCTGCGCCTTCGTCGGCATGAGCAAGGAGCCGCCGTTCAAGACGCTCGCCGCGATGATGACCGGCTTCGCGCTCGCCGCGGTCGGCACCGACCCGGTGACCGGCACGCTGCGCATGACCTTCGGCTCGGTGCACCTGTTGAACGGCTTCGACTTCCTCATCGCAGTGATCGGCTTGTTCGGCATCGGCGAAATCTTCCTCACGCTCGAGGAGGGACTTGCCTTCAAGGGCGCCTCGGCGCGCATCAAGCTCGGCGTGGTGCTGGAGACCTGGAAGGAGCTGCCGCGCTACTGGCTGACCTCGCTGCGCTCCTCGGCGGTCGGCTGCTTCATGGGCATCGTGCCGGGCGGCGCGACGCCGGCCTCTTTCATGGCCTATGGCGTCGCGCGCCGCTTTTCGAAGAACGGCGACAAGTTCGGCAGCGGTCAGGTCGAGGGCGTGGTCGCGCCGGAAACCGCCGCGCACGCCGCCGGCACCTCCGCGCTGCTGCCGATGCTGACGCTCGGCGTGCCCGGCTCGCCGACCGCCGCGGTGCTGCTCGGCGGCCTGCTGATCTGGGGGCTGCAGCCCGGACCGCTCTTGTTCGTCGAGCAGAAGGATTTCGTCTGGGGCCTGATCGCCAGCATGTACCTCGGCAACATCGCCGGCCTCATCGTGGTGCTGACCTGCGTGCCGCTGTTCGCCGCGATTCTGCGCATCCCCTTCTCGGTGATCGCGCCGGTGATCGTGGTGATCTGCGCGATCGGCGCCTACACCGTGCACAACTCGATCTTCGACGTCTGGATGATGGTCGGCTTCGGCGTGCTCGGCTACCTGTTCAAGAAGCTGCACTACCCCCTGGCACCGATGGTGCTGGCGATCGTGCTCGGCGACCGCGCCGAGGGCTCGTTCCGCCAGTCGATGCTCATGTCACAGGGCGACATGTCGATCTTCTTTGCCAACGGGCTGGTCGGCGGCATCACCGCCCTTGCGCTGGCGCTGCTCCTCTGGCCGCTGGTTAACTGGCTGTGGCGAAAAGCGAAAGGGGAGTAGGCACTATCCGCGGCCGAGCTTCTGCTTCAGCCGCGACAGCGTCTCCGGCGACAGGTTGAGGTAGGCGGCGAGCTCCTTTTTCGGGATGCGGCCGGCGAGCTCCGGGTGCTTGCGCTCGAAGCGCAGCACGCGTCCCGGCGCATCGAGCAGGTGCAGCGTGATGGTGTGCGCCATCACCTCCGACATCAGCTTCATGACCTCGTACTCGAAGCAGGCCTTGACGTCGACGTGGCGATCGATGAAGTCGACCCACTTCGGCATCGGCAGCTCCGCGGTGCGCACCTTGCTGACGGCGACGATCGAGTAGGGCACCGGGGTGCGCAGGCGCCAGGCCGCGTACGAAGTGTCCATCTCGTTCTCGGCGGCGAAGCGCAGGATCATCTCGCGGCCCTGCGGGTTGGCGACCACGCGCTTGAGCATGCCGTCCAGCACGAAGACCTGCGCCATTTCCTCGTCGCCCTGGCGCACCAGCCGGTCGCCCTTGCGGTAGTCGACGATCGCGAGCAGCGGCTCGAGCGCCTCCCATTGCGCGGCGCTCATGTCGCGCAGCACGGCGTTGCGCCGCAGCTGGAGCCGGATGCTGCTTTTCTGCGGGTGGCTGTCGATCGAGTGCACGGCCGGGTCGGAAGGTGTGCGTGGCGGCAGGTTCGCGCGAAGCGCGCTAGTCGACCGGAAACATTGACCGCAGTCAAGGCTCCGCAGGCGCCGGGATTCCTACCATAACGATTTCCCCGATATCCGCGTAGGCGTACAGCCAGGAGGCCGCCCATGGGCAACGTCGAACCCCAAGTCGCCACGACCGGCGGCGCGCAGCAGGCATCCGCAACGAGCGACGGCTTTCAGCTGGTCATCGATGCGCTCAAGCTGAACGGCATCGACACGATCTACGGCCTGCCCGGCATTCCCATCACCGATCTCACCCGGCGCGCACAGGCCGAGGGCATGCGCGTGCTGTCCTTTCGCCACGAGCAGAACGCGGGCTACGCCGCCTCGATCGCCGGCTTTCTCACGCAGAGGCCGGGCATCTGCCTGACGGTGTCCGCGCCCGGCTTCCTAAACGGCCTGAACGCGCTCGCGCACGCGACCACCAACTGCTTCCCGATGATCCTCATTAGCGGCTCGAGCGAGCGCGAGATCGTCGATCTGCAGCAGGGCGATTACGAGGAGATGGACCAGCTGGCGATCGCCAAGCCGCTCGCCAAGGCCGCCTACCGCGTGTTGCACGCCGAGGACATCGGCGTCGGCATCGCGCGCGCCATCCGCGCCGCCGTCTCGGGCCGTCCGGGCGGCGTCTACCTCGACCTGCCGGGCAAGCTGTTCGCGCAGACCTTGGACGCCGAGGCCGGCCGCAACTCGCTCATCCAGGTCGTCGATGCGGCGCCGCGCCAGATCCCGGCGCCGGAGGCCGTGCAGCGCGCCCTCGCCCTGCTCAAGGGCGCGAAAAAGCCGCTCATCATCCTCGGCAAGGGCGCCGCCTACGCGCAGGCCGACGCCGACATCCGCGCGCTGATCGAGAAGACCGGCATTCCCTACCTGCCGATGTCCATGGCCAAGGGCCTGCTGCCCGACACGCACGCGCAGTGCGCGTCGGCGGCACGCTCTTTCGTGCTGCCGGGCGCCGACGTGGTGATGCTGATCGGCGCGCGCCTTAACTGGCTGCTGTCGCACGGCAAGGGCAAGACCTGGGGCGGCAAGAGCGCGAAAGCCTGGGGCGGACAGAAATTCATCCAGCTTGACATCTCGCCGCAGGAGGCCGATAGCAACGTGCGCATCGACGCGCCGGTGGTGGGCGACATCGGTTCCTGCGTGGCGGCGCTGCTCGCCGGCGTCGACCAGGGCTGGTCGACGCCGCCGGCCGATTGGCTGCAGGCGATCCAGGACAAGAAGTCCGCCAACGTCGCCAAGATGGCCGAGACACTGGCGAAGGACCCCACGCCGATGAATTTCCACAGCGCGCTCGCCGTGGTGCGCGACATCGTCAAGGCCAACCCGGAGGCGATGTTCGTCAACGAGGGCGCCAACGCGCTCGACTTCACGCGCAGCATCGTCGACATGTACAAGCCGCGCAAGCGCATCGACGTCGGCACCTGGGGCATCATGGGCATCGGCATGGGCTACTGCGTCGCCGCCGCGGTGACCACGCAGCAGCCGGTGATCGCGGTCGAGGGCGACAGCGCCTTCGGCTTCTCGGGCATGGAGGTCGAGACGATCTGCCGCTACAAGCTGCCGGTGTGCATCGTGGTGCTGAACAACAACGGCGTGTACAAGGGCACCGACCGGGACCCCACCGGTCGCGACCCGGCGCCCACCGTGTTCGTCAAGGGCGCGCGCTACGACAAGCTGATGGAGGCCTTCGGCGGCGTCGGCGTGCAGGCCACGACGCCAGCGGAGCTGCGCAAGGCCATGGAGGAGGCGCTGCGCTCGCGCAAGCCGACGCTCATCAACGCGGTGATCGACGAGACCGCGGGCACCGAGAGCGGCCGCATCACGAGCCTCAACCCGTCCGCGAAGAAGAAGTAATCCTCGGAGTCCTGGAGACCAGAATGGAAGCACTCAAAGGGGTACGCATCCTCGACATGACGCACGTGCAGGCGGGGCCGACCTGCTCGCAGCTGCTCGCCTGGATGGGCGCCGACGTGATCAAGTTCGAGAATCCGTCCGGCGATGCGACGCGCGGCCAGCTGCGCGACGTGCCGAATGCGGACAGCCTGTACTTCACCATGCTGAACTGCAACAAGCGCTCGATCACGGTCAACATGAAGAGCGCCGAGGGCAAGCAGGTGTTCGTCGATCTGCTGAAGACCTGCGACATCATCATGGAGAACTTCGGTCCGGGCGTGCTCGATCGCTTCGGCTTTTCCTGGGAGAAGATCCGCGAGATCAATCCGAAGGTCGTGATGGGCTCGATCAAGGGCTTCGGCTCGAGCGGGCCCTACGCCGACTTCAAGGCCTACGAGAACGTGGCGCAGGCGATGGGCGGCGCGATGAGCACCACCGGCGTGCCCGACGGGCCGCCGTTCGTCACCGGCGCGCAGATCGGCGACTCGGGCACCGGCCTGCACCTCGCCATCGGCCTGCTCGCGGCGCTGCGCCAGGCCGAGCGCAGCGGCAAGGGCCAGTACGTCGAGGTGGCGATGATGGATGGCGTGATGAACCTGTGCCGTGTCAAGTTCCGCGACCACCAGCGCCTGACGCGCGGCGAGCTGCCCGAGTACTCGGTGCCGACCTACAAGGGCATGGGCGAAGTGCCGCGCGCCGGCAACGACTCGGGCGGCGGCCAGCTCGGCAACGCGATCCACTGCAAGCCGCACGGGGCGAACGACTGGCTCTACATCGTGGTGCAGGAAGCGGTGTGGAAGCCGCTCGCCGAGCGCATCGGCCCCGAGCTCGGCATGCCGGATCTCGCCAGCGACCCGCACTTCGCCACCATCGGCGAGCGGCGCAAGAACCAGCAGTTGATGTGGACGCTGATCAACAAGTACGCCGAGCAGCACAGCAAGCGCGAGCTGATGGGCGTGCTGAACGAACTCGACGTTCCCTGCGGCCCGATCATGAGCACCGAAGACCTCGCCAACGACGAGCACGTGCGCGGGCGCGACATGTGGGTCGAGCTCGACCACCCCGCGCGCGGCACCTGGTACAACGTCGGCATGCCGATCAAGCTGTCGGACTCGCCCGCGGTGATCAAGCGCTCGCCGCTGCTGGGCGAGCACACCGACGAGATCCTGAAAGAGGTGCTCGGCTACGACGCCGCGAAGATCCAGTCGCTGAAGCAGGCGGGCGCGTTCTCCGTTCCACCGAAGAAGGCGGCCTGACATGAAAGTTGCCATTGTTGGTCAGCAAGACTTCGGGAAAAACGTCCTCGAAGCCTTCCTCGAGCGCGGCGACACCGTCGCCGGCGTGTTCTGCGCGCCGGAAAAGCCCGGCGCGCGCCCCGACGCGCTGAAGACCGCCGCCGAAGCGAAGGGCGTCAAGCTGTTCCAGTTCGCCTCGCTGAAGAGCGACGAGGCGAAGGCGGCGATGCAGGGCCTGAATGCCGATCTCGGCATCATGGCTTTCGTGCTGCAGTTCGCGCCGCAGGACTTCGTCAACATCCCGCGCCTGGGCACCATCCAGTACCACCCGTCGCTGCTGCCGAAGTACCGTGGGCCGTCGTCGATCAACTGGCCGATCATCCGCGGCGACAGCAAGACCGGGCTGACGATCTTCCGCCCGACCGACGGGCTCGACGAAGGTCCGGTGATTTTGCAGAAGGAGACCGCGATCGGTCCCGACGACACGCTCGGCACGGTGTACTTCGACCGCCTGTTCCCGATGGGCGTGGCGGCGATGCTCGAGGCGGCCGACCTGGTGGTCGCCGGCAAGCACCGCGAGCTGACGCAGGACGAGTCGCAGGCGAGCTACGAGGGCTGGTGCCGTAAGGCCGAGGCGAAGATCAACTGGGCGAACCACGTCGACTTCATCTACAACCTGATTCGCGGCTGCAATCCGGCGCCCGGCGCCTGGACGACCCTGGCGGGCGCCGAGCTGCAGATCTTTGATGCGCGCAAGATCCCGGTGCGCACCTTCGGCGCCGTGCGCGGCAAGGTCGGCGAAGTGGTCGAGACGGGCAAGGACAGCTTCCAGGTGACGGCGCAGGGCGGGCGCATCGAGGTGCTGCGCGCCAAGCTCGGCGACGGCAAGAAGCTGGGCGCCGGCGAGCTGCTCGGCGCGGGCGCGCTCAAGGCGGGCGCGATTCTCGGCAGCTGACCCGGGTCGACGCGCCCGGAGCGCGGTGCGGCTGGCCGGGCGCGTGATGCATTTCACGCGGGGGAGGGGCTGCCTGCCCGAAACGCACGCAAGTCGTTGACGCAGCTTACATTCGACTGTAAGAATTCCCCTTAGTCTGCTGTTTTGCGGGGCGTTATCGGCGTTGGGACGATTTGGGAGGGGCGGGAAAGCGCGCTGGCGTCGCTGGCGTAGACTTCCCTGCTGCCATCCGACGCCGCATAACGACAAGAACCACGACGCCTGATCCATGAAATCCCGCTTCTGGAAATCCGACTGGTTTCTCGGTCTCGTCGTCGTCGTGGCGATGCTAATTCTGGGGCGCAGCGACCTGCTGCAGGGACTCGAGCGCAAGGCCTACGACCTCGGCGTGACGGCGAGCACGCGCACGCCCTCGGAGCGCGTCGCGCTGATCGCCATCGACGACACCAGCATCGCCAACATCGGGCGCTGGCCCTGGCCGCGCGACGTCATGGCGAAGATGATCGACCTGTTGTCGGCGGCGCAGGTCAAGGTGATCGGCAACACCGTGCTGTTCACCGAGCCGCAGGTCGATCCGGGCTACGTCTACATCGGCAAGCTGCTCGAGATCGCGCAGCGCGGCGGCGGCAACGCGCAGATGGTGGCGCTGCTGCAGGAGGCCGAGCAGGCGCTCAACACCGACCGCAAGCTGGCCGAAAGCCAGAAGAAGGCCGGCAACGTGGTGCTGCCGATGGTGTTCACGCTCGGCGCGCCGCGCGGCCGGCCGGACCAGGCGCCGCCGGACTACATGCAGCGCAACGCGGTGCAGGCCGGCGGCGGCGACGCGCTGCCGCTGCCGACCTCGGCCGCGCTGGTGCCGGTGGCCGACATCGGCCGCAGTGCCTCGGCCCTCGGGCACGTCAACACCTTTCCCGACGTCGACGGCGCGATTCGCACCGAGCCGCTGGTGGTGCAGTACTTCGACCAGTTCTATCCGTCGCTGTCGATGATGATCGCGGCGCGCAGCCTAAACCTCGGACCGGCCGACATCCGGGTGAACCTCGGCGAAAGCGTGGTACTCGGCCGGCTGCGGATCGCGACCGACCCGGCGCTGCAGATGCACACCTACTTCTACAAGGATCGGGATGGCCGGCCGGCGTTCCAGATCGACTCGTTCTACGACGTGCTGACCGGCAAGATCCCGGCGGCGAAGTACCGCGACAAGATCGTGCTGATCGGCGCCACCGCAGCCGGCGTCGGCAGCATGCAGGTGACGCCGGTCTCGCCGGGCATGGCGCCGGTGGAGACGCTGGCGCATTCGGTATCCTCGATCCTGCAGGAGCACTTCTTCGTCGCGCCGACCTGGAGCGTGCTGGCCGAATTCGGCGTGTTCCTGCTGATCGCGCTCTACCTCATCGTGCTGCTGCCGCGGCTCAAGGCCTCGCTCGCCGCCGCGCTGACGCTCGTCGTCCTCGCGCTGCTGCTCGGCGCGCACTTCGGCCTGATGACGACGCAGGCGATGTGGCTGCAGCTCATGCTGCCGGCGACGCTGCTGCTGGTCGGCCACCTGGCGCTGGTCTCCAAGCGCTTCATCGTCACCGAGCGCGCCAAGCTCAGGTCCGACGAGAGCTCGGCGGAGTCGAACCGCATGCTCGGCCTGGCGCTGCAGGGACAGGGCCGGCTCGACGAGGCCTGGGACAAGTTCCGCCAGGTGCCGCTCGCCGACGCGGTGCTCGACAACCTCTACAACCTGGCGCTCGATTTCGAGCGCAAGCGCCAGTTCAACAAGGCCGAGGCGGTATTCCGCCACATGCACGCGTTCAACCCGAAGTTCCGCGACCTGGAGACGCGGCTGTCGCGTGCGCAGAAGCTTTCCGAGACGGTGATGCTCGGCGGCAGCGGCGGCCACCCGGGCGGCACCCTGGCGCTCGATGCCGGCGAAAAGCCGATGCTCGGCCGCTACCAGGTCGAGAAAGAGCTCGGCAAGGGCGCCATGGGCGTGGTCTACCTCGGCCGCGACCCGAAGATCGGCCGCGTGGTCGCGATCAAGACGATGGCGCTGTCGCAGGAGTTCGAGGCCGACGAGGTCGACGAGGTCAAGGCGAGGTTCTTTCGCGAGGCCGAGACCGCGGGACGGCTGTCGCACCCGAACATCGTCACGATCTACGACGCCGGCGAGGAGCACGACCTGTGCTACATCGCGATGGAGCTGCTGAAGGGCGAGGACCTGGTGCCCTTCACCAAGCCCGACCGGCTGCTGCGCATCGACAAGGTGATCTCGGTGGTGGCGCGCGTTGCCGACGCGCTCGGCTACGCGCACAAGCAGGGGGTCGTGCATCGCGACATCAAGCCGGCGAACGTGATGTATGACCCGCAGGCGGACGCGGTCAAGGTGACCGATTTCGGCATTGCGCGCCTCACCGACAGTTCGAAGACCAAGACCGGCATGGTGCTCGGCACGCCGTCGTTCATGTCGCCCGAGCAGCTCGCCGGCAGGAAGATCGACGGACGCTCGGACCTGTTTTCGCTCGCCGGCACGCTCTACCAGCTGCTCTGCGGCCGCCTGCCCTTCGAAGGCGAGTCGATGGCGCAGCTCATGTTCAAGATCTCCAGCGAAATGCCGCCCGATCCGCGCAGCTTCAATCCCAGAGTGCCGCCCGGGCTGGCCGCGTTCCTGACGCGCGCCATGTCCAAGGATCCCGAGCAGCGTTTCCAGACTGGCGAGGCGTTCGCGCAGGCGCTGCGCGCCTCGCTCACGGCAGGCGGCGGCGCGGCACGGCCGGCGCCGGCGGCAGCGCCCGCGGCGCCGGCCAGCTCCGCGCCGGAGGCGCAAAAGACACAGCCGCTGGACGCGCCGCGCAAGACGTCGGGTGGACCCGACAGCGGCCTCGACATTGAACTCTGACCCCTGGCATGACGTTGCACTGCGCAGCCCTCACCGTTCCGCGCGTTCGCCGCGCCGGAGCGGCACATGGCGCGCCGGGCGGGCGCCGCGTGCCGAAGGCGCGCGCACGATGAATCTCACCGACGTCCTCGAGGTCAGCAGCTGCACCGACCCGGGCATCGTGCGCTCGCACAACGAGGATTCGGTCGCCGCGGATCCCGCCAACGGCCTGGTGGTGCTCGCCGACGGCATGGGCGGCTACAACGCCGGCGAGGTGGCGAGCGGCATGGCCACCACGGTGATCAAGGCCGAGGTCGCGCAGATCCTCGGCAACGTCGAGCCGCACCTCGTCGACGAGAAGACCAACAAGGTGTTCGCCGAGCTGATCCTGCGCGAGCAGATCCGCAAGGCCAACGCGTCGATCTACCAGGCGGCGCAGAGCCAGCCGCAGTACGCCGGCATGGGCACCACGCTGGTGGTGTGCCTGTTCTACGACAACCGCGTCATGGTCGGCCACCTGGGCGATTCGCGCCTGTACCGCCTGCGCGGCAAGAAACTCGAGCAGATCACGCGCGACCATTCGCTGCTGCAGGAGCAGATCGACGCCGGCCTGCTTACGCCGGAGCAGGCGAAACACGCGGCGCACAAGAACCTGGTCACGCGCGCGCTCGGCATCGACCCCGGCGTCGAGGCCGAGCTGCACGAGTACACGACCCGGCCGGACGACATCTACCTGCTGTGCTCCGACGGCCTGTGCGACATGGTGAGCGACGACGACATTGCGCTGACGCTGAAGGCGCTCGGTCGCCACCTCGATCTCGGCACCCAGCAGCTCGTGCAGATGGCCAATGACAACGGGGGGCGGGACAATGTTTCGGTTATACTCGTGCGCATCCTGCGGGAATACCCGGCTGCGCGCGGTGTCGTGGGCAAGTTCTTCGCGTGGTTAAAATAGTCCGCAGGGGTCAGCTATGGCGAAACTGATACTCAGTATGGATGGGCTGGTGCTCAAGGAGATCCCCTTGAGCAAGGAGCGCACCACCATCGGCCGCAAGCCGTCGAACGACATTCAGATCGACAATCTGGCGGTCAGCGGCGAGCACGCGGTGATCGTCACGATCATGAACGACTCGTTCCTCGAGGATCTCGGCAGCACAAACGGAACGATCGTCAACGGCAATCCCGTCAAGAAGCACTTCCTGCAGAACAACGACGTCATCGAGCTCGGCAAGTACAAGCTCAAGTTTCTCGCCGAGCCCGGCGCGCAGCCGGCGGCGGCCGCCGATTTCGAGAAGACAATGGTGCTGCGTCCCTCGGCGATGAAGTCGGTCGTCGAGCAGGCCCGCGCCGCCGCCCCGGGCGGCGGGGCGAAGGCCGCCGAGCAGGCGCGTGCGGCGGCCGTGCAGCAGGCGGCGAGTGCCGCGGCGGCGGCGAAGGACGCGACGGGCACGCTGGCGAAGGACACGACGGGGACGCTGGCGAAGGACACGACGGGCACGCTGGCGAAGGACACGACGGGCAGTGGCCGGGCGCAGGCGCCGGCCGCAGGCGCCGCGCCGGCGGGCGGCGCACCCGCCCAGGCAGCGCCCCAGCCGGCCGCTGCGCCGAAGTCCGCGCAGCCGCTTGGCGCGATCCAGATTCTTTCCGGCTCGAACGCGGGCAAGGCGCTCGAGCTGGTCAAGCCGCTGACCACGCTCGGCAAGCCCGGCGTGCAGGTCGCGGTGCTCACGCGACGCCCGCAGGGCTACTTCATCACGCACGTCGAGGGTGCCAAGCAGCCGAGCGTCAACGGCCAGTCGATCGGCACGGCGCCGCACGCGCTCAAGGATCACGATGTGATCGAGCTCGCCGGCGTGAAGATGGAATTCTTCGTCAAGGGCTGATCCCGGGGGTGCACGTCCACCCCTCAGTCACGGGCAAGACGCGTCGGTTCAAAGAACGGGCGTTCGCGTGAAGCCGCTGCTCGTCCGCGTCGCCATCGGCTTCGTCATCGCGCTGTTCTTCGTCGGTCACGCAGCCCGCGTCTACCAGATCGGGCTGATCTCGCAGCTCGACAACATCATCTACGACGCGCGCACGCGCCTGACGATGCCGCGCGACGTCGACGAGCGCGTCGTCATCCTCGACATCGACGAGCGCAGCCTGCAGGAGGTGGCGCGCTGGCCCTGGCCGCGCGACGTCATGGCGCGCATCATCAAGACGCTGTTCGACAAGTACCAGGTGGCGATCGTCGGCTTCGACGTCGTCTTCGCCGAAGCCGACTACTCCTCGGGCATTCGCAGCCTGGATGCGCTGGCCGAGGACGATCTGAAGGGCGTGCCGGCGTTCCGCGACGCCTACCAGCGCCTGCGGCCCACCCTCGACAACGACGGCCTGTTCGCGGCGGCGATCAAGGGACGGCCGGTGGTGCTCGGCTACTACCTGAGCAGCGAGACCAACGCCAAGCGCATCGCGTCGATTCCGCAGCCGGTGCTGCCGAAGGGCACCTTCAGCGGGCGCAGCATCGCCTTCACGACCTGGCAGGGCTACGGCGGCAACCTCGCGCCCTTCACGCAGAGCGCGGCCGCCGCGGGGCATTTCAACCCGGTGGTCGATTTCGACGGCGTGGTGCGGCGCGTGCCGATCATCGCCGAGCTCGACGGCGCCTACTACGAGGCGCTATCGCTCGCCATGGTGCGCACGATCCTCGGCTACCCGAAGGTGGAGGCGGGCTTCGCGAGCCAGGGGCTGCTGCAGCGCGACTACGCCGGACTGGAATGGCTCAAGGCGGGGCCGCTGACCATCCCGGTCGACGAATCGGCGAGCGCGCTGGTGCCGTTCCGCGGGCCGAAGGGCAGCTTCCCCTACATTTCGCTGGCCGACGTTCTCGCCGAGCGCGTCGAGCCCGAGCGGCTCAAAGGCCGGGTGGCGCTGGTCGGCACCACGGCCCCCGGTCTGCTCGATCTGCGCTCGACGCCGGTGGGCAGCGTCTACCCCGGGGTGGAGATTCACGCCAACCTGATCGCCGGCATGCTCGATCGCCTGGGCGTGACGCTGACCGGCGTGCCGCACCGCCCGATCTACATCCCCGAGAAGCCCGCCTACATGCTGGGCGCCGAGGTGGCGATGCTCGCGGTCGTCGGCCTGGCGCTGGCGCTGCTCGTGCCGCTGCTCTCGGCGCTGTGGGCGACGCTCGCGGGGCTGGCAGGGATCGCGCTGGTGGCGGGGCTGAGCCTCGGCCTGTGGGCCCAGGCCGCGATGGTGCTGCCGATCGCCGCCAGCCTGCTGATGATCGCCGCGCTTTACACGGTCAACATGGCCTACGGCTATTTCGTCGAGTCGCGCTCCAAGCGCCAGTTCACCGAGCTGTTCGGCCAGTACGTGCCGCCGGAGCTGGTCGACAAGATGGCCGAGGACCCCGAGCAGTACGGCATGGAGGGCAAGAGCGAGGACCTTACGGTGCTGTTCTCGGACATCGTCGGCTTCACCTCGATTTCCGAGGCGCTCGAGCCGCGCGAGCTGGCGACCTTCATCAACGAGTACCTCACCGCGATGAGCCTGGTGATCCGCAACAAGGGCGGCACGCTCGACAAGTACATCGGCGACGCCATTATGGCGTTCTGGGGTGCGCCGGTGGCGGATGCCGATCATGCCAACGACGCGGTGAGCGCTGCGCTGGAGATGCAGACCGAGCTCGCGCGCCTCAACCGCGAGGTCATCGGTCCGAAGGGCTGGCCGCAGATCCGCATCGGCGTCGGCCTCAACAGCGGCGTGATGCGCGTCGGCGACATGGGCTCGAAGATCCGCCGCGCCTACACGGTGATGGGCGACCCGGTGAACCTCGGCTCGCGCCTCGAGGGCCTGACGCGCGAGTACGGCGTCGGCATCCTGGTGGGCGAGGAGACGCGCCGGCGCGCGAGCGGCTTCGTCTTCCGCGAGATCGACCGCGTCAAGGTGAAGGGCAAGGACGAGCCGGTGGCCATCTACGAGCCGCTCGGGCGCGAAGGCGAAGTCGACAAGCGCCGGCTCGAAGAGGCGAAGCTGTGGCACCAGTGCCTCAAGCAGTACCGCGCGCAGGACTGGGATCACGCCGAAATGTCGCTTATTAACTTGACGCGCATGAACCCGCAGGCCAAGCTCTACCAGGAATTCGTCGCGCGCATTGCGGCGTTGCGGAAGGCGCCGCCCGGGCCGCAGTGGGGCGGCGTCACCGCGTTCAGGACGAAATAGATCTTCGGGAGACGGAATCGGCATGAGATTGCGGGTACTCGGTTGCAGCGGCGGAATCGGTGGGCGTCACCTGCGCACCACCTCGTTCCTGGTGGACCACGACCTGCTGGTCGACGCCGGCACCGGGGTCGGCGACCTGTCCCTCGCCGAGCTCTCGCTCATCGATCACATCTACCTGACGCATTCGCATCTCGATCATGTGGCGTCGATCCCGTTCATCGTCGACACGGTCGGCGGCATGCGCACCGCCGGTCCGCTCACCCTGCACGCCACGCGCGAGACGATCGACATCCTGAGAAACCACATCTTCAACTGGATGATCTGGCCGGATTTCACGCAGGTGCCGACGCCCGAGGCGCCGTTCATGCGCTACGCGGAGGTCGAACTCGGCCGCACCGAGCAGCTGGACGGGCGCTCGATCACGCCGCTGCCGGCGGTGCACACCGTGCCGGCGGTCGGCTTTCATCTCGACAGCGGCGAGGGCAGCCTCGTCTTCAGCGGCGACACCGGCGCCAACGACGCGCTGTGGGAGGTCGTCAACCGCATCGAGAACCTGCGCTATCTGTTCATCGAGACCGCGTTCTCGAACCGCGACCGCAAGCTTGCCGAGCTGTCGCAGCATCTCTGCCCGGAGACGCTGGCCGTCGAGCTCGCCAAGTTCAAGGGCCTGGCCGACATCTACGTCACGCACCTCAAGCCGGGCGAGATCGAGCTCACCATGGAGGAGATCGAGACGGTGGCCGCCGACCACCGGGTGCGCATGCTGCAGAACAACCAGGTGTTCGAGTTCTGAGCCGCGGCGTGAGGGAATGCTTGAGGCCGCCGTGGCAAAGGTCACAGTGATGGAAAATTCTTATAAATCATCGATGTGTCGGTTGAATGTTGCGGCCCCAGCCGCTAGCATAGCTGCCGACTGCCGGCACCCCGCGGGCGGCGTGCGCGCGTCGTGCGGGCGCTGCTGCGCGCCGGCCGGCACAGGAGATTCGCTATGAGCGCCGTACTGAGCCATCCGTCCGCTTCGCAAACCGACGTCAATGCACGGCTGGCGTTCCAGAAGCAGCTGCAGGTCGTCACCAACAAGATCCACGCCACCAACAACGTCGACGAGATCATCCTCGACGTCAGCGCCGACGTCTGCACGCTGTTCAACGCCGATCGCCTGACCATCTACGTGCTGGGCGAGGACAAGCAGTCGATCGTCTCCAAGGTGAAGACCGGCCTCAACTCCTTCAAGGACCTGCGTCTGCCCATCGCCGAGCACTCGATCGCCGGCTACGTCGGGCTGGCGAAGAAGATGATCAACATCAAGGACGTGTACGACGACGGCGAGCTGCGCGGGATCAACCCGAGCCTGCGCTTCCTGCAGGAGGTGGACAAGCGCACCGGCTACCGCACCAAGCAGATGCTGGTCGCCCCCGTGCTCGACGAGTCCAAGGAGCTGATCGGCGTGCTGCAGCTGATCAACAACAAGGCGGGCGTGCCGTTCGGCGCGCTGGCCGAGGAGGGCGTCACGGAGCTGGCGCAGACGCTCGCCATCGCCTTCAAGCAGCGCCAGAAGCCGCAGCTCGTCAAGACCAAGTACGACTACCTGATCGCCGATGCCGTGCTGTCGGCGGGCGAGTTCGACCTCGCCTCGCGCCAGGCGCGCAAGAAGGCGATGGACATCGAGACCGTGCTGGCCGACGAGTTCCAGGTGAAGAACGCGGCGATCGGCCAGGCGCTGTCGAAGTTCTTCGGCGTGCCCTACGAGCCGTTCAAGTCCGACCGCGTCAAGCCCATGGACCTGCTGCGCAACCTGAAACGCGAGTACGTCGAGGCGAACCAGTGGCTGCCGATCGACGACACCAAGGAAGGCCTCGTCGTGCTGTGCCTCGATCCCGAGCGCGTGCGCTCGTCGCGCATCGCCTCCAACGTGTTCCCCAAGGCGCGCATCCAGTACCGCGTGACGACGATGCGCGACTTCAAGGAGACGATCAACCATTTCTACGGCAGCGAGATCGCCGACATGGGCGATATCGGCGACATGCTCTCGGGTCTCGACGACGAGACCCTGGAGCTGGACGGTTCGGGCGACGAGGTCTCCGCCGCAGCCGACAACGAGCTCGTCAAGCTGGTCAACAAGGTCATCGTCGAGGCCTTCCAGAAGGGCGCCTCGGACATCCACATCGAGCCCTACCCGGGCAAGTCGAAGACCGAGATCCGGCTGCGCCGCGACGGCAACCTCGAGCCGTACATCGAGATCCCGGCGAGCTACCGCGCGGCGATCGTCGCGCGCATCAAGATCATGTGCGACCTGGACATCTCCGAGAAGCGCCGGCCCCAGGACGGCAAGATCAAGTTCAAGAAGTTCGGTCCGCTCGACATCGAGCTGCGCGTGGCGACGATCCCGACCGCGGGCGGGGTCGAGGACATCGTCATGCGGATCCTCGCCGCGGGCGAGCCGATTCCGCTCGACAAGCTCGGCCTGACACCGGGCAACTTCGAGAACCTGAAGCGCACCGTGGAGAAGCCCTACGGCCTGTTCTTCGTCTGCGGCCCGACCGGCTCGGGCAAGACGACCTCGCTGCACTCGGTGCTCAAGTACCTGAACACGCCCGACACCAAGATCTGGACCGCCGAGGATCCGGTCGAGATCACGCAGAAGGGCCTGCGCCAGGTGCAGGTCAACAAGAAGGCGGGGCTAGACTTCGCCACCGTGATGAAGGCTTTCCTGCGCGCGGATCCCGACATCATCATGGTCGGCGAGATGCGCGACAAGGAAACCACCTCCACCGGCATCGAGGCCTCGCTCACCGGCCACCTGGTGTTCGCCACGCTGCACACCAACTCGGCGCCGGAATCGATCATCCGCCTGCTCGACATGGGCATGGACCCGTTCAACTTCGCCGACGCGCTGCTCGGCATCCTCGCGCAGCGCCTGGCGCGCCGGCTGTGCAGCTGCAAGGAGCCCTACGCGCCGGAGGGCGCCGAGCTGAAGCACTTCCTCACCGAGTACTGCGACGAGCTGCACAACACCAAGCCGTTCAAGACCGACGCCAAGTCGGCGATGGAGAACATCTACAAGCAGTGGGTCAAGGAGTACGGTAACGACAAGGGCCAGCTGCAGCTCTACAAGCCGGTGGGCTGCGACAAGTGCGGCGGCAGCGGACTCAAGGGCCGCGTCGGCCTGCACGAGCTGCTGGTGGCCACCGACCCGATCAAGAAGCTAATCCAGGAGCATGCCCGCGTCGCCGAGATGCTGGCGCAGTGCCTCGAAGACGGCATGCGCACGCTCAAGCAGGACGGCATGGAGAAGTGCCTGATGGGCCTGACGCACCTCAAGGAAGTGCGGGCGGTCTGCATCAAGTAGGCGGCGGCGAAGTGCTGCGCGCCGGGCGCGAATGTCGATGAGACGGTCCTCCTCTTCCTCCTCGATCGATACGACCCAGGGCCTGCTGTTCGCCGAGGAGCGCGCGCGCGAAGAAAGCGCGCGCGAATCGGCCGCCGACCTGGTCCAGCGTCTCGAGCAGCTGCACGCGATCGGCGCATCGCTGTCCGCCGAGCGCAACATCGACCGCCTGCTCGAGACCATCCTCACGGCGGCGAAGACCATCAGCCGCGCCGACGGCGGCACGCTCTACCGGGTCACCGCGGAGCGCACCCTGCGCTTCGAGATCGTGCGCACCAGCTCGCTCAAGTACTACCTCGGCGGCACCACCGGCCACCCGGTGCCGTTCTATCCGATCCAGCTCTACAAGGACGACAAGCCCAATCACAGCATGGTCGCGGCCTATGCCGCCCTGACCGGGGAGACGGTGAACATCGCCGACGCCTACACCGCCGAGGGCTTCGACTTCAGCGGCACCCGCGCCTTCGACAGCAAGACGGGCTACCGCTCGAAGTCCTTCCTCACCGTGCCGATGAAGAACCACGAGAACGAGATCATCGGCGTGCTGCAGCTCATCAACGCGACCGACCCGAAGAGCGGCGAGATCGTGAGCTTCTCGCCCTCGGACCAGCGGCTCGCCGAGTCGCTCGCCTCGCAGGCGGCGATCGCGCTCACCAACCGCATGCTGATCAACCAGCTCGAGCAGCTGTTCGAGTCGTTCATCAAGCTGATCAACTCGGCGATCGACGAAAAGTCGCCCTACACGGGCGGCCACTGCCAGCGCGTGCCGGAGCTGACCATGATGCTCGCCGAGGCGGTCAACGATACGCGCGAGGGGCCGCTGCGCGCGTTCACCATGACCGACAAGGACCGCTACGAGCTGAAGATCGCCGGCATGCTGCACGATTGCGGCAAGGTCACCACGCCGGTGCACGTCGTCGACAAGTCGACCAAGCTCGAGACGATCTACGACCGCATCCACCTGATCGACACGCGCTTCGAGGTGCTGCGGCGCGATTTCGAGCTCGAGATGCTGAAGGACCGTGCGGCGCTGGTTGCGCAGGGCAAGCGCATGGAGGCCGCCGAGGTCGACCGGCGCTACCGCACGCAGATGCGCCAGCTCGACGACGACCGCAATTTCCTGCGCGTGTGCAATATCGGCGGCGAGCGCATGCGCGACGAGGACGCCGAGCGCGTGCGCCGCATCGCGCGGCAGTACCGCTGGCGCGACGTGTCGGGCCACGAGGCCGATTTCCTCAGCGAGGACGAGATCAGGAACCTGACCATCCGTGCCGGCACGCTGACCGAGGACGAGCGCAAGATCATCAACCATCACATCGTGGCGACGATCAACATGCTCGAGGCGCTGCCGTGGCCGAAGCACCTGGCGAACGTGCCGGAATACGCCGGCGGCCACCACGAGCGCATGGACGGCAAGGGCTACCCGAAGGGGCTGACGCGCGAGCAGATGTCGGTGCAGGCGCGCTGCATGGGCATCGCCGACATCTTCGAGGCGCTCACCGCCAAAGATCGTCCCTACAAGAAGGGCAAGACGCTGTCGGAATCGCTCGAGATCCTCGGCAAGTTCCGCCTAAACGGGCACGTCGACGAAGACCTGTTCGACGTCTTCATCCGCAAGAAGGTGTACCTGCGCTACGCCGAGATGTTCCTCGACCCCGAGCAGATCGACGTGGTCGACGAATCGCGCATCCCGGGCTACGTGCCCTGAGCGCCGGGCAGGCGCTGCTTAGTTCGCGGCCGGACTGCCCTTGCTCGCGCCGCGCGTGGTGTAGACGACCAGGCCCTCGGTGGCCACCTCGATGAACTTGTCGCTGTAGCCGAGTTCCTTCAGCTCCCACTTGAAGGCGTTCGCCAGGCGCGCCTTCTTGTACACGCCCAATTTGTTCTTCTGGCCGTACTCGGCGGCCTGGTCAAGCACGTCCTCGAGCACCTTGGTGATGCGGTTGGCCGACACGCGTTTTTCCTTGGCCTGGTCGAGCGTCGGCGGGTAGCGCTTGGCGACCATTTCGGCGAGCTTCTTCGCGAATTCGTCGACGTCCTTGCCGACCAGCTTGCTCAGGATCCCCATGGTGTCCTCGTACTCTCGGTTTGCAGTTGGGTGTCCGCGATTATCGCATCGCGCGGCGGCCCGCCGTCCCGCTGACCTAGGCCGCCCGCGGCGCCGGCGTGACCACCTTTTCCAGGTAGATGTTGTAGAGCAGCAGGTTGCGTTCGATCTCCGGCTGCTGGATGACCTCGACACCGTGGAACGCCTGATCACTCTTGAGGAAAGCGAACAGGCTGTTCGGCAGGAATCCGGCGGTCATCACCTTGTTGAACTGCTCGAAGGGATAGCGCTTCTCGCCGCTGCAGCGAAATGCCGGGTCCTTCGGCACGTACACCGACGTGCCGAGCGCCTGCAGATTGTCGTCGGCCGGCAGGTAGAAGAGCAGCGAAACGAGCTTCTTCGGCGTATCGGTATGCGGCTTGATCGAGTAGTCGGTCATGTCGCGCACGAAGCGCGCCTCGACGCTGGTCACCAGGCGTGCCTCGGCGCCGAAACGCGCGCGGATGGGGGCCATGAACTTGCCGATGATCATGTTGCGGAAGCGCTCGCCGAGCAGCCAGGCCGACAGGCTGCGCCAGGTGTCGCTGCCGCTGCCGAAGCTGGCCTCTTCCTCGACCTCGAGCACGGAAAGCTCGGCCAGGTAGCGGGGCTCGAACGGGCTCCTCGTCATCTCGCCGGTTTTCTTGTCGATGCGTCCGACCGTGCCGAACTCGTTGATCGGCGTGAGCGCCTCGGTCGCGGGCATGGTCTCGAGCATGCGCCGGTAGAATGCCTCCGGAAACACCGGCTGCACGTAAAAGTGCGGATACGGGTACGCGCGCACCTGCGTATTCGCGATCTGATAGTGGACGAATTCTTCGACGTCGAAGGCCATCAGCTGCATCGTTCTCGGGTGCAGGTTACGGGCGAGGGCGCGGCATGCGGATTCAGCCGGCCATGATGCTGCGCGCGTTGCACCGCGGAAATATACCACCGCGAACGCACGCGCCTCTGTGCTATAAGAGGCGACGGGTCGCGCCGGAAGGTTTTGATTTTGCTGGATCCTTGGAGGCGTGACGGAATTCACGCTGCAACCGGAAACCGCGACAACGACAAGACAGTGATGCAGTACTCGAGAGAAAACCCGAGTCCGCGCTACCGCGAGCTCCTCCGCATGTATCAGGACATGCACGTGCACGGCGAGCGCTTTCTGAACGTCGCGCCGCAGCATACCTTCGACGGGCGCAGCCTGCAGAAGGAGATCGTGCGCATCAAGCGTCTGGTCGAGCAGACCGGCGCGCTGACCATCCTCGACTACGGCAGCGGCAAGGGCGGCGGCTACGAGCCGCACCGCCTCGTGGTCAGCGGCGAGGGCGAGTGGGACAGCGTGCTCGACTACTGGGGGGTCGACGAGGTGACCTGCTACGACCCGGCCTACCTGCCGTACAGCAAGCTGCCGAGCGGCACTTTTGATGGCGTCGTCTGCACCGACGTGCTGGAACATTGCCCGGAAGAGGACATTGGCTGGATCGTGCCCGAGATCTTTTCCTACGCCGATCGCTTCGTGTACCTGGCGGTCGCCTGCTATCCGGCGACCAAGCGGCTGCCGAACGGCGAGAACGCGCACTGCACCATCCGGCCGGTCGAATGGTGGCAGGACGTCATCCAGCGCGCCGCGGCGGCGCGCCCCGGGGTGGCCTGGGAGGCCTGGATGGAGGCGAAAGCCGGAACCGGTATCGAGACGGTCGGCCTGCGCGGCGGCGCGCTGCAGTCGGCGGGCTGAGCGGGTCCAGAACACGCATCCGGCGACCGCGCGATGCTGAGCGCGCTGCTGCGGCAGATTTTCGGCGGGGGCAGGAAGACCGCGGCGGCCGCGCCGGCCGAAGCCCCGCCGGTCGGCCCGCTCGATGCCGCGCGTGCGCTGCTCGATGCGCGGCGCCTCGACGAGGCGCTGACGGAAGTCGAGCGCGTGCTCGGCGCCGATCCGCAGTCGGTCGACGCGCGGGTGCTGAAGGCGTCGATCCTGCGCCGCCAGCGGCGCCTGGCGGAGGCCAAATACCTGCTCGAGGAGGCGCTGATCGTCGATCCGCAGTGCGCGGAGGCCTGGCTCGAGCTGGGCACCTGCTACCGGCTGGAGGACGACCCGTTCTGGGCGCGCTTCTACCTGCGCCTGGCGAACGCCGCCGACCCGGGGCGCGCCGATGTCTGGAACGAGCTCGGCCTGGTCGAGATCACGCTCGGCAACTTCGAGCAGGCCGAGGAGTCGCTCGAGAACACCGTCAACCGCAACCCCGACCTTGCCGAGGGCTGGAACAACCTCGGCATGCTGCTCGGCCGCCGCCACGATCTGGAAAACGCGCGCCGTCACTTCCTGCGCGCGGTGTACCTCAAGCCCGAGTTCTACATGGCGGCCTGCAACCTGGGGCTGGTCAACCGCGAGCTCGAGCGTTTCGAGGACGCCGAGCGCGAACTGCGCCGTGCGCTCGCGCTCGATCCGCAGCCGAGCGCGGCGCGCCTCAACCTGGCCGGGGTGCTGCAGGACACGGGCCGCGTCGAGGCCGCGCTCGAGATGCTCGAAACCGCGCACGCCGGGGCGCCGCAGGACGCCGACATCCTCACCGCGATGAGCGCGGTCGCGCTGCGGCTCGGCGACGGCGCGGCCGCCACGCGTCGGGCCGAGCAGGCACTCGGCTGCGCGCCGGACAACGCCGATGCGCGCCTTGCGCTGGCCACCGCGCAGCTCGCGCGCGGCGATTTCGCGCAGGGCTGGGAGAACTACGAGGCCCGGCTGGCGAGCGGGCAGGGCATCCAGCGCAGGTTCCCGATCGCGCGCTGGCGCGGCGAGGATCTGCGCGGCAAGCGCATCTTCGTGTACGGCGAGCAGGGCCTGGGCGACGAGATCATGTTTGCCGCCTGCCTGCCGGACCTGCTGCGACGCGGGGCGCACTGCCTGCTCGACTGCAATGCGCGCCTGCGCCCGCTGATGCGCGAAGCCTTTCCCGAAGTCGAGGTGCTGGAGGCCCTGACGCGGCCGGACTCAGCGGAGGTGATCGACGTCGGCGCCGACCTGTGCTCGCCGATTGGCTCGCTGCCGCGCTATTTGCGCAGGTCGCGCGAGGACTTCGGCGGCGGCCAGCCCTACCTGAAGGCGGACGCGCAGCGCGTCGCGGCCTGGCGTGCGCGGCTCGACGCACTGGGCGACGGGCTGAAGGTCGGCATCGCCTGGCGCGGCGGCCTGGCGCGCACCGGCCGCGCCAACCGCTCGATTGCGCTCGAGGCGCTGCGGCCCCTGCTGCAGACCGATGGCGTTCGCTGGGTCAGCCTGCAGCACGACGCGCGGGCCGAGGAACTGACCGCGCTCGAAGCGCGCGATGCCGGCCGCGTCACGCACTGGCACGAGGCGCACGAAGCGATGACGGAGACGGCGGCCCTCATCCCGGCGCTCGACCTGGTGGTGACGGTGTGTTCGACGGTGGTGCATCTGTGCGGGGCGCTGGGCGCCAGGGCGCTGGTGATGACGCCGCGCGGGCCGGAATGGCGCTATTTGCTCGAGGGCAGCGCCATGCCCTGGTACGCGTCGGTCGAGCTGATCCGCCAGCGCCAGCGTGACGACTGGAGCGACGTGCTGGCGTGCGTGCGTGAGCGCCTGCAACGCGCGCAACCCGCAGCCTCCGCCGCTGCCTCGCAGGTGGCCTCATGAGCGCGAACCCCGCGGTCCGCGAGCGCACGCCGCAGGCGCTGATCGCGCAGGCTCACCGGTTCCTCGCCGACGGCGATGCCACGCAGGCCCTGCCGCTGGTGCAGGAGGTGCTCGCGCAGCGGCCCGACGATGCGTCGGCGCTCTGCCTGGGGGGCAAGCTGGAACTGCTGGCCGGGCGCGTCGAGCGCGCGCAGGCGCTGCTCGAGCACGCGCTCGAGGTCGCGCCCGACAATGTCGAGTCGCATCTCGAGCTCGCGGCACTGCATCGCCGCTCGCGCCGGCTAGACGACGCGCTCGACGAGCTGTCGCTCGCGCTGCACTACGATCCGGGCAACGCCACCGCGCTGTTCGAGATGGGCAACGTGCGCAGCGCGCGCGGCGACCTGGACGGCGCGATCGCGTCGTTCCGCGACGCGGTCGAAAAGGACCCCAATCTGGCGCAGGCCTACATCGAGATGGGCTATGCGATGCTCAAGCAGAGGCAGTTCGCGGAGGCGCTCGAGGTGCTCGAGCGCGGCGCCGAGCTCGATCCGCTCAGCATCAACGGCCAGAACAACCTCGGCTATGTCTACGTGCGTCTCGAGCAGTACGACCGCGCGCTGGAAGTGTTCTCGCGCCTGTGTGCGCAGACCCCCGCCTCGCTGCTCTGGCCGCGCCTCAACCTGGGCAACGCGCTGAGCCACACCGGCCGGCTCGACGAGTCCGAGCGCGTCTACGCCTACATGCTGCAGCACGAGCCGAACAATTTCACTGCGCACTGGAACCGGGCGCATCACGTGCTCGCGCGCCACGCGTTCGCCGAGGGCTGGCAGGAATACCGCTACCGCCTGCAGGTCGACGACGTCTGGCATCGGCGGCTGATCCCATTCGCGCCCTACAAGGGCGAGCCGCTCGAAGGCAAGACGCTGCTGATCAGCGCCGAGCAGGGTCTCGGCGACCAGATCATGTTCGCCTCCTGCCTGCACGAGGTGGTGCCGCAGGCCAAGCAGGTGATCCTGGAGTGCGACTACCGGCTCGCAAACCTGTTCCAGCGTTCGTTTCCGACGGTACGCGTGATCGGCAGCCGGCAGGAGAAGCAGCCGCCCTGGCTGCGCGAGGTCGGCCATCCCGACTACCACCTGCCGGCCGGCAACCTGCCCGGCTTCTTCCGCAACCGGCTCGAGGATTTCCCGCAGCACAGCGGTTACCTGGTCGCCGACCCCGCGCGCGTGGCGCACTGGAAGTCACGCCTCGAGGCACTCGGCCCGGGCCCGCATATCGGGCTGTCCTGGCGGGGCGGTACCCGCGGCACGCGCCGCAGCTTCCGCAGCCTGAGCCTCACGGACCTGCTGCCGATCCTGCGCGTGCCGGGGCTGCGCTTCGTCAGCCTGCAGTACGGCGACTGCGCCGAGGACCTCGAGGCGCTGCGTCGCGACAGCGGCATCGAGGTGGCGCACTGGCCCGAGGCGATCGCGGACTACGAGGAGACCGCGGCGCTGTGCGTCGCGCTCGACATGACGGTCAGCGTCTGCACCGCGGTGATCCATCTCAACGGCGCGCTCGGCAAACCGGTGCTGGTGATGGTCCCGGCGGTGCCGGAGTGGCGCTACGGCGTGGCGGGCGAGGCCATGCCCTGGTATCCGTCGGTGCGCCTCATCCGCCAGACGGCCCGCGGCGAATGGTCGGACGTGTTTGCCCGTGTGGCCGACGCGCTCGGGCAGCGCTTCGCTGCCTGATTCGGGCAGCAGGTGACGCATTGCGTCACCTGCGGGCCTAAGGACAGCAAGACAAATGACAGAACCTGGTCAGATTTTGTCCGGGAAGGCCTCAGGCAATGGCGCCTGTAAGAACGTAACCTCATGATTGTTAATGTTTTCACACCCTCTTGCGGTTCCGTGCTCCGCGCCCCGGATGCCTGGCATGTGTCCTGCATGGTCACGGGCAGGAGAGGCGCTTTTGCCTCTGCACACCAGGAGACTTAGATGAAGCGCATCCAACGGGGCTTTACCCTCATCGAGCTGATGATCGTCGTGGCGATCATCGGCATTCTGGCGGCGGTCGCGCTGCCGGCCTACCAGGACTACACCATCCGCGCCAAGGTGTCGGAGCTGATCCTCGCCGCTTCGGCGGTGCGTACCTCGGTGACCGAGCAGGGCCAGAACCTGAACGGTCTGACGAGC
>JBFFEY010000021.1:0-46994 GCA_041558415.1 Burkholderiales bacterium
GATGGTGCGACCACAGGTACCTACACGGTGACGGTGGTCGATGACGCGCTGCTCGAGCCGACCGAGACGGTCGATGCGCAAATCAGCAACCCGAGCGATGCCGCGGTGACGATCACGGGTGCGACCGCCACGGCGAACATCACCGACAACGACACGGCGACGCTGACGGTAAACGATGTGACGGTCGACGAGGCGGCGGGCACGCTAAGCTTCAGCGTGAGCGTGGATAACGCCGTCCAGGGTGGGTTCAGCGTCGATTACAGCTTCACCGACGGTACGGCCACGGGCGCCGGGGTGGACTACGACAGCAGCGTGGGCACGCTGAACTTCGTGGGCACCGCGGGTGAGATCCAGACCATCACGCTGAACATCACCGACGACGGGCTGTTCGAGGCCGATGAGACCTTCACGGTCAACCTGACCAGCAGCAACGCGCTGGTCGACGACAGCGACAGCGCGATCGGCACCATCACCAACAACGACTTCGCCCCGGTAAACAGCGTGCCCGGGCCGCAGAATGTCAACGAAGACAACAACCTGGTCTTCGATACCGGAGCGGGTAACCTGATCTCGGTGTCTGACACCGACAGCGGCACGCTGACCGTTACGCTGACGGTAACCAACGGCACGCTCACGCTGAGCGGGACCACTGGCCTTGGGTTTACCACGGGAACTGGTACTGCGGACGCGACGATGACGTTCACGGGCGCACTCGCGGATATCAACGCTGCGCTTGACGGACTCGTATTTGCGCCAACCGCAAATTACAACGGACCGGCAACGCTGACGCTTGACACGAGCGATGGCGTAAATAGCGACAGCGACGCGGTTGCGATCAACGTGATTCCGGTCAACGACCCGGCCACCTTCGGCGGCACCAGCGGCACGGGCGCCGAGGACGGCGGTGCGATCACGGGCACGCTGACGGCGAGCGACCCGGCCGATGGCATGAGCAACCCGAACTTCACGGTGGTCCTGACGGCGACCAACGGCACCGCCGCGATCGACCCGGTCACCGGGGACTGGACGTACACGCCCAACCCTGATTTCTACGGCAGCGACTCGTTCACGGTGAGCGTGATCGACGACGACGGCAACGTCGAGACGCAGGCGATCTCGCTCACGGTCACCGCCGTCAATGACGACCCGATCATCACCAACCTCACCGGCGACAACGCGCCGGTCATCGCCGGCGGCAGCGCAGGGCTGATCGACGTTGGCAGCAATGCCCTGGTGACCGACGTCGACTCCCCGGACTTCGCCGGCGGCAGCCTCTCGATCGTGCAGACCACCGGCACGATCAACGGCAGTTACGGCGTCGACGGCACGACGGTCATTGCAGGGGCCGACGCGACGATCGTGGGCGGCGAGACCATCTTTGTCGGCGGCGTCGCGATCGGCACGGTCGACGCGCTCGACGACGGCCAGGGCGGCAACGGGCTCACGCTCAACCTGAACGGCAATGCCACGCCGGCGCGGGCCGCCACGCTGCTGCAGAACCTGACCTATGCGGCACCCTCCGGCGTTGGCGCCCGGGGCTTCACGCTGACGCTGGGCGATGGCGACGGTGGAGCCGGTAGCGCGAGCTATACGGTCTCGGTGGCGAGCAACCCGCCCGTGATCGCGGGGCTCGGCGGCGACAGCAGCGTCTATAACGAGGGCGATGCCCCCGTCGGCCTGGATGTCGGCGGCGACGCGCTGGTGACCGACCCGGATTCCGTGGACTTCAACGGCGGCAATCTGACCGCGTCCATCACCACCGGCGGTGACGCTGCCGAGGACGTGCTGGGTCTGGACACCTCGGGGACGGTCTCCCTCACCGGGACGACAGTCTCGGTGGGCGGGGTCGCCATCGGTACGTTGACCTCTGACGGGACCGGCGGCAATCCGCTGGTGGTCACCTTCAACGGCAACGCGACCCCGGCCCGGGTGTCGGTCCTCGCCCAGGCCCTGACCTACAGCAATACGGACACCAGTGCACCGACCGCCGGGTTGCGCAGCATCGCGGTGACGGTGCGCGATTCGGCGCCGGGACCGGGTTCCGCGGTCAGCGCAGTTCAGACGCTCACGGTGGATGTGCATCAACTCGTTGATGCATTGACACTTTCCGCTCTCGACACGGGCCTGCCGCCCGACTTCCAGCAGCAGACCGAACTGGCCGCCGAGCCGACCGGCTTCAATGGCGAGCCTATGGAAGGGCAAGTAGAGGTTACCCAGTTCGTGCTCCCGGCGGTCGCGGAATCGGTGCGGCAGCGCGACGCCATGGCCATGAAGATGGCTGGGGTATTCACCACCGTGGACGTTTCGGAGGTTCAGTCCGAGTCGCTCACCCCGGGTACCCTGGTCGACCCGGCGCTGTTCGTGCTGCCGGCGGTGCACGCCGTCCAGCTCGAGGCGGCGGAAGCCCAGGCGCGCGCGCAGCTGGTGTCCACGCGGCTCGCGCCGGCCTCGGACGGGGCGTTTAGTGCGGGCGAAAGGCTGCCGGGGGTTTCGCCGTTGGCGGCGGCCCCGTTTGGCGGTCAGCCTGCCGCGCGAGAAGGTGGTCTGGCCGAGGCGGCGGGCCTGCCGCAGCCGACGGCGGGGGTGAGTATCAGTGACCTGCCAGCCGAAGACGATTCAGTCGCCAACGATGCCGAGTTTGTCCTGGACAATTTTGGCGAGGTACCCCAAGCTGATGATGCCGACAGCCAGACCCGGGACGATGCGCGGGCCGACGACTTCATGTCCTTCCATAACGAACAATCGCAACGTCCTATGGGGGCAGCATCTTTCGCTACCCTTTTGCGCGAAGAATCCGCTAAACTGCGAGCTGGTCCGTTCGCTGGCGGAGGGTCGTCAGCGAGGTGGGCCGGCTGAGAACATGAAGAACAGACAGCCAGGTGCGCGATAGCATGCGGACGTCCGCGACGTCTTTCATTGCTTCTGCTGCTGCAGCCTGTGCGCTTGTCGTCGCAGGGTGTGCGGTCAAGCCCGAGCCTCTCAAGAGCGAGGACGTGCGCAAGCGCTACGCCGCCGATCAGTATCTGCTCTATGCGGAGCAGGAGCCGATCACTGCGGCGATTGACCTCAACACGGCAATCGCGCGCGCACTCAAGTACAACCTCGATTACCGCCTCAAGCTCATGGAGCGCGCGCTCGCGACCGGGCTGTGGGACGTGTCGCGTTACGACATGCTGCCGAAAGTCGTGGCGTCGGCAGGCTATGCCACGCGCAACAACGATTCCGGCGGCACCAGCGTCAGCATCTTCGACGGACGTGAGACGCTGTCGCCGTCGACCTCGCAGGAGCGCAACCGCTGGCTGGCCAATGCCGAGTTCTCCTGGAACCTGCTGGACTTCGGCCTTTCCTATTACCGCGCCAAGCAGCTGGCTGATGAGACGCTGATTTCCGAGGAGCGCCGGCGCCGGGTCATACAGAACATTGTCCAGGACACACGCAGCGCCTACTGGCGCGCCGTGGGTGCCCAGCGGCTGGCCAAGAAAGCCGACGATTTGCTGGCCCGGGTCAAGTGGGCGCTGGAAAGGTCGCGTCGGGCGGAGGCCGAAGGGCTGCTGCCGCCGGTGAAGGCACTGGCCTATCAGCGTGACCTTCTCGACGCCACCACGCTGCTCAACATCCGCCGCCAGGAGCTCGAGTTCTCCAAGCGGGAGCTGGCGGCGCTCATGAACGTCACGCCGGGTACCAACTTCACGCTGGCGGACGAGAAAGAGCCGCAACTGCCGCCCCCGCCGCGCAACATCGGCGAGCTGGAGGAAGTGGCGCTGGAGCACCGGCCCGAGCTGCGCGAAGAGGATTACCGAAAGCGCATATCGGTCGCGGAAACCCGAAAGGCGCTACTGTCCCTCCTGCCCGGCATAAGCATCGATTTTGCCGGCCGTTATGACTCGAACAGGTACCTCTACAACCAGTCCTGGATCGACGGCGGCATCCAGATCTTCAGTAATCTCATGCGCTTGCTGGCGTATCCGTCGGTGGAGAAGGCCAACGAGCTGCGGCTCAAGGCGGACGATGCGCGTAGGGTGGCGCTTTCCATGGCGATCCTGACCCAGGTCCGCGTCTCGGTCCAGCGCTACGAACTTTCCCTTGTGGATCTGGACCTTGCGGAGCAATCGACCCAGGTGGACTCGCGTCTTGCCCAGTACGCCCGAGTTGCCCTGTCGATGCGGGTCGACTCCGAGCTGGAGCTGGTCCGGACCGAGGCTCGGGCCCTGATCGCCGAGTTCCAGCGCTACGCCTCCTACGCCAACGCGCAGGCGGCCTATGGGCGGATTCTGAACTCCCTCGGCGTTGACGTTCTGCCGGACGAGGTGCAGAGCGCGCAGGTCGACGCGCTTGCACAGGCTGTGGCCAGCGAGATCAAGAAGGCCGCGCGTGAAACCTTCCCGGTCGCGCTGGCACCCGTCAAGCGCCAGGCGCCGACCATCCAGGTACAGATCGAAAACATTAAAGGACAGGCACTTAAGGTCGCTGCGGAAGAAGCTGCGATCCGCGTGCTGCGCACCGCCGGGTACCGGATCAATGGCCGCGACCCGCGGGCCCTGCGCCTGCGCATGCGCCTCGACGTGACCCGGGTAAGCGCGGGCGTCGACCGCGGCGCCTGGGACATCCGCTTGGAGCGAGCGGACGGTACGCTGGTCGGGCATTCGGAGTACTCGAGCCCCTTGGCGGCACAGTTCCGGCCATCGACCATGGATGCCTTCACGGACGCCGCAACGGTGTCCCAGCTGAGTGCACTAAGCTCTTGGATAGACAAGGAAAAATCTAGGAGCGGGAGCTCTTTTGTGCAGGCCGATGCTGCGCAGCAAAGCGAGGCTCAGCCGGCACCGGTGGCGCCGCAGCCGCTGACCCAAGACGAAGAGGCGATCCGGGCTCCGCTGGCGGCCTGGACGCAGGCCTGGGCGGCGCAGGATGTGGAGCGTTACCTCGGTTCATATGCGCCAGGGTTCAAACCGGGCGATGGGCAGTCGCGCAGAGCCTGGGAAAGAGAGCGCCGTGCGCGGGTTTCCGAGCCGGAGCGAATCCAGGTCTCCATCAGCGGCATGCGGGTGCTGCAGCGCAACGAAGGCCGAGCGGTGGTCATGTTCCGGCAGGATTACCGTTCGGACCGTTACCGCGACAGCGTGCAAAAGCGTCTGGAGCTGGTGCGGAACGGCGAGCGCTGGCTGATTGCCGAAGAGCGGGTCGTTACGACTCTCTCGGACACCGATACGCTGACGGCCGAGGCGACGGCAACTGCATGGCGGAATGAAGAAAAGCTGTCCAGCGGCAGCGCGCTTGCGCAAGCGGATGCTGCGGCGCAGGGCGAGGTTCAGCTTGCGCCAGCGAAAGCGGCAATCAATGTCGGCGCTGCGCCACGCGAAGCATCTGAAAGCCTATCTCAGGAGAGCAAACAAGAGGCCTTTGGCAGCTCGTTTGCGCAAAGCGATGCTGCGCGGCACACCGAGTCCCGGCCAGCGGCTGAATCGGCGTCGTTAGATACGGTTGCCCTGTCTGTTGAGATGTCCTCAACTGATTGGTCTGGCGAAGGAAATCGTAGAACCGGTGTTTCTTCTGCGCAGCAAGGCGAGGCTAAGCCAGCGCCGATTGCGTCCCAGCCGGTGGCCCAGATTGAGGAGGGGGTTCTCGCTCCGGTGGTGGCCTGGGCCGAAGCTTGGGCATCTCAGGATGTGGAGCGCTACCTCGGTTCCTATGCCCCCGGGTTCGAGCCGGCGGATGGCAGCTCGCGGAAAGCATGGGAAGGACAGCGTCGCGAGCTGATTTCGAAGCCTGGCAGCATCCGTGTCGCGGTAAGCGAGATGCAGGTGCTGCAGCGCATTAATGGTCGGGCCGAAGTGACCTTCCGGCAGGACTACCGCTCGGACAGCTACCAGGACAGTGTACGCAAGAGGCTGGAACTGGTGCGGCACGGCGAGCGCTGGCTGATTGCCGGGGAGCACATTGTTGCGACCTTGGCCGGACCCGGAACAGAACCCGCCTCGGGAGTTGCAACTGCTTGGCTGAACGAGAAAAAATCAGGCAATCGAGATTCGGTTGTTGCAACGGAGACGCCGCAAATCGCGAGCCGCCAGGTGCAGCCAACCCCGGCAACCGAAGCGCCCCAAGTCGCGACCCGCCAGGTGCAGCAAAGCCCCGCAACCGAAGCGCCGCAAGTCGCGACCCGCGAGGTGCAGCAAAGCCCCACAACCGAAGCGCCGCAAATCGCGACCCGCCAGGTGCAGCAAAGCCCCACAACCGAAGCGCCGCAAGTCTCGACCCGCGGGGTGCAGCCAACCCCCGCAACCGAAGCACCGCAAACCGTCATGGCCGAGGTGCAGACAAGCGGCCGCAGCGGGGCGCAGCAAAAACAGGCAAAAGCCGAAACCGTAGAGGCTTCCACAAGGCCTGTTGCTGTGGCGCACAAAGAGATCGTCGCGGAAGAATCAGCCAGCGCGCCTACTGCGGCGCGTCATACGGCCTCACCGAACCGCTCGGAACCGGCTGATAAACAAGCCGGCCTGCACGTCGCACTGAGTTGCAAGAGGGGGGGCATCGAGTTTCCGCAATTTAAGGGTAGGTGCCTTTACTAGAACGTGAAGGACAGCGCTCGTGAAGAAACTGATGCTCACAACGGGCAGCCTCCTTGCGGACTTGGCACTCCTGATGCCGACGCTGACTTTGGCGGTGCTCCATGACCGGGAAATGGGAATTTCAGCGGGTCTTGGCGGTCGCCAGGCAACGCCAATAGCGCTGGGCCAGCCGATTTGAGCCCATATCGGCAACAACTCGCCGCCGGGCCAACACGCCACCTGGCAGCTGAAAAGGGCTTGCTGGCAACTCGCTTGGGGCGCGTGATTGCCCTTTCAGCCGCGCTCGGCTTCGGCGTCGCCCCCGCACAAGCCCAGGACCCAAGCGCGATCCGGGTCCTGCTGACCCCTGAACTGGAAACCACGCTGGCGAGCCCCATGCTTGGCCGTGTGCGCAACGTCAACGTTTCCCTGGGGTCGAGCTTCGACGAGCGTAAGGTCCTAGTCGATTTCTACTGCGACGAGCAGGCGGCCCGCGAGCGCATCGCCCGGGCCGAGGTGGCCGGGGCCCGGGAAAATTACGAAGCCAAGCTGCGCCTTCAGGGCCTGCAGTCGGCCGGCGAGGTGGAGGTGGCGATCGCCGCGGCCGCCGTCGACCGGGCCCGCGGCGAGCTGCAGCTGGCCAGGGTCCAGAAGGCCCAATGCACGGTGGCGGCGCCCTTCGCCGGCCGGGCCGTCAAGGTGCACGTCAAGCCCCATCAGGGTGTGAGTCCCGGCCAGCCGCTGGTCGAAATCGTCAGCCGCGGACCATTCAAGCTTCGCCTCAACGTGCCTTCGAAGTGGCTGGCATGGCTCAAACCCGGCACTCCGTTCGAGGTGAACATCGACGAAACGGGACGTACCTACGCGGCGAAGGTGACCGCCATCAATGCCCGTGTAGACGCGGCCAGCCAGTCGGTGGAGGTGGAGGGCAGCATTATGGAGCGAGCCGGTGAGCTTCTGGCCGGCATGAGTGGCACGGCGCGCTTCAAGCCGCCGCAATGACCGCGCCCGGCAAAGGGGCGCCGAGCCCGCTTGCCGCCCTGCTGCACCTGGAAGCCCGGGCCCGCGCCGCGCGCGATCCGGCCGCCCTCGATTTCGTCATCGCCAATGAGACCTGGCAGCTGGCGCGATTCCGCCAGGCCATGGTCTTCCGCCACGATGCCTTCAGGCGACCCACGCTCAGCACTGTCTCAGGCCTCGCCGTGCTCGAGGGCGACTCGCCCTTTACGCTTTGGATCAACCGATTGGCGGCGCATCTGTGGCACGCCTTCCCCGAGCCGAGGGCGTTCACCGGCAACGATTTGCCGGAGGAGTTCGCCGAAGGCTGGAACGAATGGCTGCCGGCCCATGCGCTGTTCGTGCCGCTCGCCGGACCCGACGGCGACCGCATCGGCGTGGTCATCTACGGCCGGGATGAGCCATGGCCCGAGCCCCTGATCGCGCAGTTCGCCCGCCTGCACGAGGCCTACGGCTACAGCCTTTGGGCGTTGCTGCGGGGCGAATCTCTAGGGGGGCGGTTCAGAGCGTGGTTGCGCCGCTCGTCCTGGCTGTTCAAGTTGTTGGTGGCCGCGGCACTGCTCGCCCTGATGATCCCGGTGCGCATGAGCGTGCTAGCGCCCGCGGAGGTGATTGCGCTGGAGGCCCAGGTGGTGGCGGCGCCAATGGACGGGGTGGTCAAAGCCTTCAAGGTGGAGCCGAACCAGGAGGTCACGCAGGACCAGCTGCTGTTCACGCTCGACCGCACCACGCTCGCCTCACGCCGCGAGGTGGCGCAAAAGGCGCTGGAAGTGGCCCGCACCGATGCACTGCTGGCCGCGCAGAAGGCGTTCCAAAGCGACGAAAGCCGGGCCGAGCTGGCGGTGCTGCAAGGCCGTGTACAGGAGCGCGAGGCGGAGTTGGCGTCGATCGACGCCCAGCTGGCGCGGGTCGAAGTGCGCGCGCCGGTCGTCGGGGTGGCGGTGTTCGGCGACCCGAACGACTGGATCGGCAAGCCGGTGCAGACCGGGGAGCGCATCGTGCTGCTCGCCGATCCGGCACATGCCGGGGTGCTCATCTGGCTGCCGGTCGCCGATGCCATCAATTTGGAGCCTGGCGCGGAAATCCGACTGTTTCTGCACGTCGCGCCGCTGCAGCCACTGACCGCTTCGCTCACCCAGACCAGCTATCAGGCCGCGCCCTCGCCGGACGGCATCGTGGCCTACCGCATCCGCGGGCGCTTCGAGGGCGATATCGGCATCGCCCGCATCGGCCTGAAGGGGACCGCCAAGGTGTACGGCGAGCGCAGGCCGCTGGCCTATCTGATGTTCCGCCGGCCGTTGGCGACACTGCGCGAATGGACCGGCCTCTGATCCTGCCACCGCTACGCGACGACCTGCGCCTGTTTGCCGCGGCGCCCGAACGCGACGGCTCACCGGCGTGGGTGATCCAGGATCCGACGCGCAACCGTTTCTTCCGCATCGGCTGGCTGGAATTCGAGCTGCTCGCGCGCTGGGACAGCGGTAGCGCCGACGCGCTGGCCGAGCGGGTGAGCGCGGAATCGCCGCTCGCCGTCAGCAACGAGGACGTCGCCTCCCTGGTCGAGTTCCTCGCCCGCAACCAGTTGGTGCGCGCCACCAGCGCGCAGGATTCGGCGCGCCTTGGCGCGATGCGTGCACGCCAGCGTCCGGACCGGCTGCGTTGGCTGCTGCGCAACTACCTCTTCTTCCGCGTGCCGCTGGTTCGACCGGCCCGCTTCCTCCAGGCGACGCTGCCCTACGTGGATTTCGTGTATCGCCCGGGCTTTTTCGCGTTCGTGATCGCCGCGACGCTGCTCGGAGTCGTGCTCGCGGCACGGCAGTGGGACGTGTTCACCCACACGCTGACCACGAGCCTCACCTGGGCCGGCCTGCTCGGGTTTCTCGGCGCGCTGGCCGTGGGCAAGTGCCTGCACGAACTGGGGCACGCCTACACCGCCACGCACTACGGGGTGCGCGTCTCGCACATGGGCGTGGCATTCATGGTGCTCTGGCCTTTGCTCTACACCGACACGGGCGAGGCGTGGAAGCTCGCGGACCGGCGCCAGCGCTTCGCCATCGCCGCCGCGGGCGTGACGGCCGAGCTGGCACTGGCCGGGTTCGCGACGCTCGCCTGGAGCCTTGCCCCCGACGGCGCGGTGCGCCAGGCGTTGTTTTTCCTCGCGTCCACAAGCTGGGTGCTCACGCTGACCATCAACGCCAGCCCGTTCATGCGTTTCGACGGCTATTTTCTGCTGTCCGACCTGGTGGACCTGCCCAACCTCCACGAGCGCAGCTTCATGCAGGCGCGGGTGTTCCTGCGCCGCACGCTGCTCGGGCTGAGCGATCCCTACCCCGAGGCCTTTTCGCCGCGCGCGCGAAGCTGGCTGATCATTTTTGCGTTCGCCACCTGGCTCTACCGGCTGATGATCTTTCTGGCGATCGCGCTGGCAGTCTATTTTTTCTTCTTCAAGGCGCTGGGCGTCTTCCTGCTCGCGGTGGAGCTGGGCTGGTTCGTGGTCACACCGGTGATGTCGGAGCTCAAGGTCTGGTGGCAACGCCGCGCCGACGTGCCGCGCTCGCGTCGCGTCGTCTGGCTGCTGCTGGCGGCGGGCGCCGTCGGGCTGCTGTTGATCCCCTGGCGCCAGGACGTGAGCGCGCCCGCCGTGCTGCGCGCGGAGCGCCAGCAGCTGATCTACAGCCCCCTGCCGGGGCGCGTCGCCGAGCCGCCGCAAGCCGGCGCGGTGCAGGCGGGTGGCACGCTGCTGACATTGGATTCGCCGGACATTCGGTTGCGGGCTGCGGTCTCGCGCGCCAGCGCCGAGGCGTTCAAAGCCCAGCTCGAGCGGCTGCCCGGCGTGCGCCAGGGCGAGGAGAGACGCGCCCGGCTGACGAGCGAGATGGCGCGCGAGCTGGCTGCCGTCGAGGGACAAATGGCGGAGCTGGCGCGGCTCGAGATCAAGGCGCCGTTCGCCGGACAGGTGCTGGACGTCGATCCCGACGTCGCCGCCGGCAGCTGGGTGGCGCCGTCACAGCCGCTCGGCATCCTGGTCGACCCCAGCAGATGGACCGCCGAAATCTACGTACCGGAGGCCGACCTGGCGCGCATCGCCGTGGGCGACCGCGCCCGCTTGCATCTGCCCGGTGACGCGCTGACGCGGCTCAATGGCAGGGTGATTGCGATCGATACCGCGCGTACCGACACCCTGCCGGACCCGCTGCTTGCCGACAGCTACGGCGGGCCGGTCGAGACGGTCGAAGGCGAAAAGCTCGTGCCCCGTCGGGCACTGTACCGGGTACGGGTGGGTCTCGAGGCGCCACCGCCGGCGATGCGCATGGCACGGGTGACGGCGGTGATCGAAGGGCGGCGCGAGAGTCTGGCAGCCGACTGGCTGCGCTCGGTGTCGGCCGTGCTGGTTCGCGAAACGGGATTCTAGGCGGCGCTGCGCGCGCTACTGCAGCGGCCGGTCGTTCGGTGAAGCGAATGACGCGCGCGTCGCGTCGTTTAGTCTGAGGTTGAGCGTGCGGCGATAGGGCGGGATCGGTGCCTCGAACCATTTCGCGTGCAGCTTCGCCATCTGGCCGCTGCGCATCATGTCCGCCAGCGTCGCGTCCACCAGCTGCTTGTATGCGGGATCGCCCTTCGGCAGCACGCAGGCGTAAGGCAAGTCAAGCAGCCCATCCCCAACGACCTTGAAGCGCGCCGGATTGGCGGTCAGCGAAAACTGACCGAGCAGCGTGGCGGTTCCCGCAACGAAGGCGTCGACCCGTCCGTCCTCCAACGCCTGCACGCCGCTGGAATCGCTGCGCACGGTGACCAGCGTGATTTCCAATTTCTGCTCGGCGGCGAGGCGCTGCACCTGCGCCTCGATTCGGGTGCTGCGCACCACGGCCACGCGCCTGCCGGCCAGGTCGCCGAACGCGGACACCGGGGAATCGCTGCGCACGGCGATGCGGACGGCGTCGACGTAGTAGGTGTTCGAGACCGCCAGCTGCTTCTGGCGTTCCACCGTGTTGTCCGTCACGCCGCACTCGATGTCGATCACCCTGGTTTCCATCAGCGGCAGGCGTGTCGTCGGCGTCACGGCGTTGAAGCGCAAGCGCAGCTTCGGCTTGCCGAGCGAGGCCTTGACCGCCTCGAACACCTGCCGTGCGACGTCCACGGCGTAACCCATCGGCTGCTGTTCGTCGCCGAAGTAGGCGAAAGGCACGGCCGACTCGCGGTGGCCGATGACGAACTGCCCGATGGCGCCCGCGCGCTCCAGCCGGCCAGGCGCGGGCGCAGCCTGCTGGGCGGCTGCCGCGACGGGCAACAGGGCGAGCAGGGCGACTATCCAACCGCGCGTCATGACGCCCGCCTTAGAAATGGCACGAAAGACACCGCAACAGTCTAGCAAAGGGGGCACCCCTTTTCTGCATTCGCCGCAGGCAAGCGTGACGCATGCAACGCTGATCTACCAGTCGGGCACCGACTCGAGCGCATACAGGCTCTCGCGCGTTTCCCGCTGTCGCACCAGGTGCGCGGTCGCGCCGTCCACCATGATCTCGGCGACGCGCGGCCGCGAATTGTAGTTTGAGCTCATGGACATGCCGTAGGCGCCCGCCGACATGATGGCCAGCAGATCACCGGCCCGCGCAGCGAGCGCGCGGTCCTTGGCGAGCACGTCGGCACTTTCGCACACCGGCCCGACGATGTCGTAGCGCGGCGCCTGCGCCGCCACGTCCGACGCCCGCACCGGTCTGACCTCGTGCCAGGCGTCGTACAGCGACGGGCGCATCAGATCGTTCATCGCGGCATCGACGACGAGGAAGTTCTTCGCTGCGCCGGGCTTCACGTACTCGACGCACGTCAGCAGCACGCCCGCGTTGCCGACGACCGAACGTCCGGGATCGAGGATCAGCTTGGCGCGCAGCGCGCCGACGCGCTCGAGCAGCGCGGCGACGATCTCGCCGATCGGCTGCGGCGATTCGTCGTGGTAGCGAATGCCGATACCGCCGCCGAGATCGACGTGCGCAAGGCGAATGCCGGCGCGCGCGAGACGCTCGCTCAACGCGGCGATGCGGCTCGCCGCCTCGATGAGCGGCGCGGCCTCGCAAAGCTGCGAGCCGATATGGCAACCGATGCCGACGACCTCGACCGAAGCGAGCGACGCGGCACGCCGGTACAGGCCCTCGGCGTCCTCCTGCGCGATGCCGAATTTGTTCTGCTTCAGGCCGGTCGAGATGTAGGGATGGGTCTTTGCATCCACGTCCGGGTTGACGCGGAAGGCGATCGGCGCGCGGCGGCCGAGCCGCGCCGCCACCGCAGCGACGCGCTCGAGCTCGGCCGCCGATTCAAGATTCAGGCAGAGAATCCCCGCCTCGATCGCCTGCGCGATTTCCGCCTCGCTCTTGCCGACGCCGGAGAACACGGTCTTGCGTGCATCGCCGCCGGCGGCGAGCACGCGCGCGAGCTCGCCGCCCGAGACGATGTCGAAACCGGCGCCGAGCCGGGCCAGCAGTGCGAGCACCGCGAGGTTGGCGTTGGACTTGACCGAGAAGCAGACGAGCGCATCGCGATTCGCGAGCGCGGCTGCGTATTCGGCGAAACGCTGCTCGATGGCGGCGCGCGAGTACACGTAGCAGGGCGTACCGTGCGCGCGTGCGATCTCGTCGAGCGGCACGGCTTCCGCGCACAGCACGCCGTCGCGATAGGCAAAGCTCATGGCGAGGCTATCGGCTCGGCGCGTCCGGGTCCTCGCGCGCGCCGCTCGGGTAGGGCACGGGCTCGTAAGGCGCGGGCTTGGGCGGCTTGACGCCGGGCGGCGGATTGTCGCGCAGATAGAGCGGGCCCTTCTGCCCGCAGCCCGGGACGGCGAGCACTGCCGTGATCACGGCCGCTATGGCGACGATCGAAACGGCGCGCCTCATCGCGTCATCACTAAAATAGGCATGCTAGCACGGACGGATAACGACGATGAACGAGAGCGAATTCGAAGCAATGGCCGACGCCGAGCTTGCGCGCGTCGAGCAGGCATTCGAGACGAGTGGCGTCGATGTCGACATCGAGCCGAAGCCCGGCGGCGTGCTCGAGATCGAGTTTGCCGACGGCTCGAAGATGATCATCAACCGCCACGGCGCGGCGCGCGAGATTTGGGTGGCGGCGCGTTCCGGCGGCTTTCATTTCCGGCCGGATGGCAGGCAGTGGCGCGACACGCGCGACCGCATGGAGCTGTACACAGCGCTTTCGCGGTTGGCCTCGGAACAAAGCGGCGGGCCGGTCACGCTGGTCCGGCCAGAGGCGGACTGAGCCCGGCGTGCCCGGCTTCACTGCCCCTGGGTAAACGGCAGCGGTGCGTCCGCGCCGCGCGCGCCATCGCCCGTCGGCGGCCAGGGTTCTTCCTGCGGCACGTATTCGCGATAGAAGAATTCGGGCACGATCTTGAGATCGACCGCCGCCGGGTCATCCGGCCGCGGGGCTTCGACGAAGTCCACCACGTCGAGCGTCACCACGCCCGGCGGCACGCTGCGATCGACCTCGGGCACGCCCTTCAAAATCTTTTCCATGTAGTCGATCCAGACCGGCAGCGCCACGGCACCGCCGGTCTGGTTGCGGCCGAGCGATCGCGGCTGGTCATAGCCAATCCACGCGATGCCGACCAGGCCCGGCTGATAGCCGGCAAACCAGGCATCGACGAACTCGTTGGTGGTGCCCGTCTTGCCCGCGAGGTCGTGGCGCTTGAGGCGCGCCACGCGCGCCGCCGTGCCGTAGCGCGTCACGTCCTTGAGCAGGTTGTCCATGATGAACGCGTTGCGCGGGTCAATGACGCGCAGTGCCTTGTCGCCGGCGCCTGCCGGCCGTGCCTCGCCAAGGATGTTGCCGCGATCGTCGACGATCTTCTTGATGAAGTACGGCTCGATCAGGTAGCCGCCGTTGGCGAATACCGCGTAGGCGCGTGCCATCTGCAGCGGCGTGACAGAGCCTGCGCCGAGCGCCATCGTCAGGTAGGGCGGATGCTTCGCGGCATCGAAGCCGAAGCGCCGCACGTAGTCCTGCGCATACTGCGGGCCGATGGCCTCGAGCACCCGGATCGAAACCATGTTTTTCGATTTGGCGAGCGCGCGGCGCAGGCGCATCGGCCCTTCGAACTTGCCGTCGTAGTTGCTCGGCTCCCAGCGCTGGCTGCCGGTGATTTCGGCGTCGATCACGATCGGCTCGTCCGGAATCACGGTCGCCGGGGTGAGCCCTTTCTCGAGCGCCGCGGAATAGATGAAGGGCTTGAACGACGAGCCCGGCTGGCGCCAGGCCTGGGTTACGTGATTGAACTTGCTGCGGCCGAAATCGAAGCCGCCGACCAGCGCGCGGATGGCGCCATCCTGCGGATCGAGTGCGATGAACGCGCCTTCCGTCTCCGGCAGCTGCGTGATCTCCCAGGCGCGCTTGTCGGTGCGTCGCACGCGGATGATCGAGCCGCGCTGAATGCGTCGCTGCGCCGGCGCACGCGCATCGAGTCCGCGCGCGGCGAAGCGCAGTCCGTCCCCGGTCACATGGACCCGCGTGCCGTCGCGCAGCGCAGCCTCGACCTCTTTGCGGTTCGCGCTGATGACGATCGCCGGCAGCATGTCTTCGCTGTCTCGGTAATCCGCCAGCGCGTCCTCGATGGCTTCCTCGCCGGCGCCGGGCGCCAGCTCGACGCGGCCTTCCGGCCCGCGAAACCGCTGACGCCGGTCGTAGTCGAGCAACCCGCTGCGCAGGGCGGCGTAGGCGATTTCCTGGTCTTTCTTGCGGATCGTCGTGTAGACCCGGAAGCCCGTCGTGTACACCTCGTCCGGGTACTGCTCGTAGAGGGCCGCGCGCACCATCTCCGCAACATAGTCCGCCGGAAAAGCGTATTCGCGCGCCTTCTCACGCTGGACCTTCAGCGGCGCCTTCACCGCTTCGGCGTACTGCTCGGCCGTGATGTAGCGCAGTTCCTGCATGCGACGCAGCACATATCGCTGCCGCTGCTTGGCGCGTTGCGGATTCGCAACAGGGTTATAGCTGGACGGCGCCTTCGGCAGGCCCGCCAGCATCGCCGTCTCGGCCAGGCTCAGGCTGCCGAGCGCCTTGCCGTAGTAGGTCCGCGCCGCGGCGGCAAATCCGTAGGCGCGCTGCCCGAGGTAGATCTGGTTGACGTACAGCTCGAGGATCTGATCCTTGGAAAGGTTGTGCTCGATCTTGAAGGCGAGCATCGCCTCGAACACCTTGCGCGTGAGCGTCTTTTCCGAGGAGAGAAAGAAATTGCGCGCCACCTGCATGGTGATGGTGCTGGCACCCTGACGGCGACCGCCCGCGACGAGGTTCGTGTAAGCCGCGCGCACCACGCCGAGGTAATCGATGCCTGCGTGCTGGTAAAAGCGCTCGTCCTCTGCGGCGACGATGGCGTGAATGAGCGTCTTCGGCACGTCCCGAATGGACACCACCGAGCGGCGTTCCTCGCCGAACTCGCCGATTAAAATGCCTTCCTCCGAATACACCCGCAGGGGTATCTTCGGCTGGTAGTCGGTGAGCGTTTCGAGCGAAGGCAGGTTGGGGTAGGCGAGGACGAAAATCAGACCTGCGACGAGCGCACCCGCAGCGCCCACCCCGATCAGGAGGGCGATCGGGTAGACAATGAAAAAACGAAGCCACATCAAAGGGGTTAGACCGGCGCCGTCTGGAGCGGTTGCAGGCGAGGGCGGAAACGTAACACGAACGTGAACTTTTGCACGGGGAATTTGCTAGACACTGGGGGTAGTTGTTGCTAGCATCTAACGCGATTTCTACGTATTGCGCCTAAGGGGCGGGTGCGCAAGGGAAAATACGATGGCATTCGATTTTTTTACGCCGAAGGCGCCGCCGTTGTTCGGACTCGACATCAGCTCTTCCTCGGTGAAGATGCTGGAAATCGTCGAGGCGGGCAAGGGTGGCTACCGTGTCGATCGGTACGCGATCGAGCCGCTACCGCGCGAAGCCGTCGTCGACGGCAGCGTCAATAACCTCGAGGCCGTCGCCGAGTCGGTGAACCGTGCCTACAAGCGGCTCGGCACGCGCACCAAGCACGTCGCCATGGCCGTGCCCACCGGCGCCGTGATCACCAAAAAGATCATCGTTCCGGCCGGCCTGCGCGATGACGAGATGCAGGTGCAGGTCGAAGCGGAAGCGAATCAGTACATCCCCTTTGCGCTCGACGAGGTCAACCTCGATTTCCAGACCATCGGCCCCTCGCCGGCCAATCCGGCCGAGGAAGAGGTGCTGATCGCCGCCACGCGCAAGGAGAAGGTCGAGGACCGCGTCGCGGTCGCGGAATCCGCGGGCCTCAAGGCGGCCGTCATGGACGTCGAATCCTTCGCGCAGCAGAGCGCGCTCGAGATCGTCACCGGGCAGCTGCCCGGCGCCGGGCGCGACATGAACATCGCGGTCGTCGACATCGGGCAGAGCCTGATGAACGTGACGGTGATGCGCAACCAGCAGTCGGTTTACACGCGCGAACAGTCCTTCGGCGGCGGCCAGCTGACACAGGACATCGTCAACCGCTACGGCATGAGCCCGGAAGAAGCGGAAAACGCGAAACGCTCGGGCGGGCTGCCGGATGACTTCGAATCCGAGGTGCTGCGGCCCTTCATGGAGAACCTCTCCATGGAGATCCAGCGCGCGCTGCAGTTCTTCTTCACCTCGACGCAGTACAACACCGTGGACCAAATCCTGCTCGCAGGCGGCTCGGCGGTGATCCCCGGCCTGGACGAGGTGGTGAACATGCACACCCAGGTGCCGGCGATGGTCGCCAATCCGTTCGTCGCCATGCAGACCGCGTCGCGCGTTCAGCTCAAGCGGCTCATCGCGGACGCGCCCTCGCTGATCGTGGCCTGCGGACTCGCCATGCGGAGGTTCGACCCGGTATGACGACGCGCATCAACCTACTGCCGCATCGCGAGGAGCGCCGCAAGCGTGCGCGCCAGCACTTCATGGTGCTCGGCGTGCTCACCGCGATTTTCGGCCTCGCCATCGTCGGCGCGGTGCACCTGTACTTCGCCGGGATCATCGACACGCAGAGCGCGCGCAACAAGTTCCTCAAGGACGAGATCACCAAGCTCGACAAGCAGATCGCGGAGATCCGCAAGTTGAGGGACGAGATCACGGCGCTGCTCGAGCGCAAGAAGATCATCGAAACCCTGCAGACCGACCGCGCGCAGACCGTGCACCTGCTCGATGAGCTCGTGCGGCAGATGCCCGAAGGCGTCTATCTCAAGGCGGTGACCCAGAAGGGCCTAAACGTGAAGCTCGAAGGCTATGCACAGTCGAACGCGCGCGTGTCGACCCTGATGCGCAACATCGAGGCGTCGCCATGGCTGGAGAACCCCGGTCTCGTGGAGGTCAAGGCTTCGGTCGTCGACAAGAAGCGGGTTTCGCAGTTCGAGTTAAACGTGGCGGTCAAGCGCGTCGACAAGGAAGACGAGGCCAAGGACGGCGCGAAGGGCAGCAAGGGCGCCAAGCCGGCAGCGAAGGGGGGATAGGTCATGGCGCTGAACTTCAACGAGATCGTCGAGGATTTCAGACGACTCAACTGGCAGGACCCGGGCACCTGGCCGCTCATTCCGAAGATCGTCATCCTGCTGGCGATCCTCGTCGCAGTGCCGGTGGCGGGCTACTTCCTCGACTGGCAAGGACAACTCGAGCAGATCGAGGCGGGCCGCGCCGAAGAGCAGAAGCTGAAGGATTCCTACGTCGCGAAAAAGCGTCAGGCGGTGAACCTGGATCTGCACAAGCAGCAGCTGCGCGAGATCGACACCCAGTTCGGCGCGCTGCTGCGCCAGCTACCGAACAAGTCGCAGATGGACGCGCTGCTCGTCGACATCAACCAGGCGGGTCTCGGCCGTGGACTGCAATTCGACCTGTTCAAGCCGGCAGCTCAGGAACTCCAGAAAGAGTTCTACGCCGAGCTGCCGATCGAGGTGAAGGTCGTCGGCAACTATCACGACATGGGCGCGTTCGCCGCGGACGTCGGCGCGCTGCCGCGGATCGTGACGCTGAACGACGTGCGCATCAACGCGCAGAAGGACGGCAGCCTCGTCATGGAGGCGACGGCGCGCACCTTCCGTTACCTCGATGAAGAAGAAATCGCGGCGCAGCGCAGGGCGCAGCAGGCTGCGCGGAAAGGACAACGGCGATGAGATGGCTGCTCCTGCTGGCCTGCGCCAGCCTCCTCGCCGCATGCAGCGGCGAACAGCACAGCGACCTGAAGGCCGAGCTGCGCGACCTGACCAAGGACCTGCGCGGACGCGTCGACCCGCTGCCGGCGGTGAAGACCTACGAGTCGGCTCCCTACACGGCCGAGGCGGAAATCGACCCCTTCCGTCCGGATCGCATCATCGTCGCCGATGCGGCCGCGGGGCCCGATGCCGGCGGTGGTCGCAAGCCGGATCTGGACCGCCCGAAGGAGCCGCTCGAGGCGTTTCCGCTGGAATCCATCGAGATGGTCGGCACCATCACGCAGAAGAAGGAAACCTTCGGTCTCGTGAAGGCCGGTCAAAACCTGTATCGCGTCAAAACGGGAAATTACATGGGCCAGAATTTCGGCGTCATCGTGGCGATTAACGAAGCCCAGATCGAGCTTAAAGAACTGGTCCAGGACGGCAGCGGCGAATGGAACGAACGAACCAGCGCACTGCAACTGCAGGAAGGGGGAAGCGCCAAATGAACATGCGAACCGCAATCACAACGCTCGCTCTGTGGCTCGCGGGAATCGGTATCGCCGCCGCGCAGTCCAACAGCATCGATGCGTTTGACGTTTCCGAGCAAGGTGGAAACGTGATCGTGCGCATCACCACGAAGTCTCCCCTGCAGTCGGTGCCGCCGAATTTCTCCGTTGCCAATCCGGCACGCATCGCCTTCGACTTCCCGGGCACCGTGAACGCACTCGGCCGCTCGAGCCAGGACATCGGCACCGGCGAGCTGCGCAGCATGAACATCGTGCAGGGCGCCGGACGCACGCGATTGGTGCTCAACCTGCGACGGCCGGTGGCGCACGAGGCGAGTGTTGACGGCAATAACCTGCTGATCACGCTCGCACCGCCGGCGACCTCGGCCGCCATGGCGGCGGACAAGGTCGCGCACTTCGCGGGGGGCGCCGCGGCCGCCAAGCACGCGGTGCGCGATATCGACTTCCGACGCGGTCCGAACGGCGAAGGACGGGTTGTGGTCGATCTGTCCGACTCCTCGACCGGGATCGACATCCGCCAGCAGGGCCAGAACCTGATCGTCGATCTGCTCAAGACGCAGATCCCGGACAACCTGCGGCGCCGCTATAACGTGGTCGATTTCGCGACGCCGGTGCAGACGGTCAGCGCGATGCAGCAGGGCGAGAACGCGCGCCTCATCATCAGCCCGCGTGGCCAGTGGGAGCACAACGCCTATCAGTCGGAGTCGCAGTTCGTGGTCGAGGTCAAGCCGGTCGCGGCGGACCCCTCCGGGCGGGCGAAGAAGGGCGTCTACACGGGCGAGAAGCTGTCTCTCAACTTCCAGAACGTCGAGGTGCGCGCGGTGCTGAACGTCATCGCGGACTTCACGGACCTGAACATCATCACCAGCGACACCGTGACGGGCAACATCACGCTGCGCCTGAAGGATGTGCCCTGGGACCAGGCGCTCGACATCATTCTGCAGACCCGCGGTCTCGACAAGCGGCAGAACGGCAACGTGATCTGGATCGCACCGCGCGACGAGCTCGCGACGCGCGAGAAGCTCGCGCTCGAGTCGGCGGCGCAGATCACCGAGCTGGAGCAGACCCGCACCGAGTCCTTCCAGATGAACTATCAGAAGGCCGCGGACGTGCAGAAGCTGCTCTCGGACAAGTCGCAGCGCATTCTCTCCAAGCGCGGCAGCGCGGTGGTCGACGCGCGCACCAACACGCTGTTCGTGCAGGACGTGCCGAGCCGGCTCGAGGAGGTGCGCAAGCTCATCGCGCAGATCGACGTCGCCGTGCGCCAGGTCATGATCGAGGCGCGCATCGTCGAGGCGGCCGACACCTTCAGCCGCAACCTCGGCGTGCGGCTCGGCTACCACGACACGACCGGTCGCGGCCAGGGCATCACGAGCGGCAGCTCGACGCTGCGCGGCAACATCGGCGGCAGCCTGCTCGACACGGGCCCACACTCCGGGCAGAGCGGCGACACCCCGACCTGGCCGGGCGATTCGCTCAGCGTGAACCTGCCGGCGGCCGGCCTGAACGCCTTCAACGCGGGCACCTTCTCGTTCCTGCTCTTCAACCAGGCAATGACCAAGTTCCTCAACCTGGAGATCTCCGCGCTGGAAGCCGACGGCAAGGGCAAGATCATCGCCAGCCCGCGCGTGCTGACCGCCGACCAGGTCGAGGCGGTGATCGAGCAGGGTACGGAAATCCCCTACCAGCAGGCGACCTCCTCGGGCGCGACGTCGGTCACGTTCCGCAAGGCCAACCTGTCGCTCAAGGTGAAGCCGCAGATCACGCCCGACGGCAACATCATCATGACGCTGGACGTCAACAAGGACGCACCGGGCGCGACGACGCCGGCCGGCGTGCAGATCAGCACCAAGCACGTGAAGACCGAGGTGCTGGTCGAGAACGGCGGCACGGTGGTGATCGGCGGCATCTTCGAACAGCAGGACCGCACCGACCAGACGCGCGTACCGTTCTTCGGTTCGCTGCCCTACGTCGGCTGGCTGTTCAAGAACGACACGACGACGACGCAAAAGGCCGAGTTGCTGGTGTTCATCACGCCGCGCATCGTCAACGAGCGCCTCACGGTGCGCTGATATCACCACAGCGCGGAACGCAAAAAGGGGGCGCAAGCCCCCTTTTTCGTTCGGACCGCCGTGTAAGCGGCTGCGCCCGGCGGCGCCGCGTAAAATGCTCACGGTGCGACGCCAGGCCAACAACCTATTCCTGATCGGCATGATGGGCGCCGGAAAGACCACCGCCGGACGGCTGCTCGCGCGCCGGCTCGGACGGCGCTTTATCGATACCGACCACGAGATCGAGGCGCGCTGCGGCGTCGGCATCCCGCTCATCTTCGAGATCGAGGGCGAGGACGGTTTTCGCGAGCGCGAGGCGCGCGCCATCGAGGAATTCACCGCGCTGGAAAACGTGGTGCTTGCGACCGGCGGCGGCGTCGTGCTGCGCGCCGACAACCGCCGGCGCCTGGCCGCGCGCGGGCTGGTGATCTACCTGCATGCCCCGCCGGAGGCGCTTTACCGGCGGGTGCGCAACGATCGCAACCGGCCGCTGTTGGCGACGCCGGACCCGCTCGGCAAACTGCAGGCGCTCTATGCGGTGCGAGATCCGCTGTACCGCGAGATCGCCGACGCGATCATCGAGACCGGCGCGCAGAGCGCGCGTGCGCTGGCGCGCACGCTGCTTGCGCGCGTGGAGGAACAATGCAAAGCCTCCGCGTAGCGCTCGGCGAGCGGGCTTACCCGATCCATATCGGCGCCGGCATCCTCGGCGCGGCCGAGCTCTACGCGCCGCACGTGGCGGGCCGGGCGGTGGCGGTGGTCAGCAACGCAGTCGTCGCACCGCTCTACCTCGAGCGACTGCGCGGTGCGCTCGCCGCCTGCGGCGCGCGCGCGTTCGAGATCATCGTCGAGGACGGTGAACAGGCGAAGCGCTGGCAGACGCTCGACACGATCATCGCTGCGATGCTCGAGGCGCGCTGCGACCGACGCAGCGTCGTCATCGCGCTCGGGGGCGGCGTGATCGGTGACCTGGCGGGCTTTGCCGCGGCGATCTACCAGCGCGGCGTATCGTTCATCCAGGTTCCGACCACTCTGCTTGCGCAGGTCGACTCGTCGGTCGGCGGCAAGACCGGGATCAATCACGCGCTCGGCAAAAACATGATCGGCGCGTTCCACCAGCCCCTCGCGGTGATCGCCGACGTCGCTGCGCTGGGCACGCTGCCCCCGCGCGAGCTGCGCGCCGGGCTGGCCGAAGTGATCAAGCATGGCCTGGCGCTCGATGCGGAATTCTTCGAGTGGCTCGAAACGCACATGGAGCGCCTGCTGGGCGGCGATGCACAGGCGCTGACGCACGCCGTGCGGCGCAGCTGCGAGCTCAAGGCGCAGGTGGTGGCCGCCGACGAGCGCGAGGCGGGCCTGCGGGCGGTGCTCAACCTTGGCCACACCTTCGGCCACGCCATCGAAGCCGGTGTCGGCTACGGCAGCTGGCTGCACGGCGAGGCCGTCGCGGCAGGCACGGTGATGGCCGCCGAACTCTCGGCGCGCGTCGGCGTGCTCGATGCCGCCGCCGTGGCACGGGTGCGTGCGCTGCTGGCGCGCGCGGGTCTGCCGGTCGAGGGTCCTGCGCTTTCGCCCGCGCGCTACCTCGAGCTCATGGCGGTCGACAAGAAGGCAAGCGCGGGCAGGATCCGCTTCGTGATGCTCGAGGCGATCGGGCGTGCCGTGCTGCGCGATGACCTCGACCCGGCGGCGGTGCGTGCGGCGATCGCCCGCTGCAGCCCTCAGCCTGCTGCGGCGCAATAGCGGTCCTCGGTGCCGCGAGCCCTTGTAAGCAAAGGGTCCCGCGCGTATATTCACCGGTTCGCCCGCCACTTTTGTGCAGAGCGGCGTAAAGGGTATTAAAAGCTTTAACATCAGGGGCTTGAAAGTGAGTCGGCAATTTCCGCCTGCGGCACAGGGTCTGTACCACCCCGCGCACGAACACGACGCCTGTGGCGTCGGCTTCGTCGCGCACATCAAGGGGCGGAAATCGCACGCCATCATCGACCAGGGCCTGACCGTATTGCGCAACCTGACGCATCGCGGCGCGACCGGCTTCGACCCGAAGCTCGGCGACGGTGCCGGCATCCTGATCCAGCTTCCGGATCGCTTTTTCCGCGAGGAAATGGCGAAGCAAGGCGTCACCCTGCCCAAGCCCGGGCAATACGGCGTCGGCATGGTGTTCCTGCCGCGCGAGCCCGCCTCGCGCCTGGCCTGCGAATACGAGATCGAGCGCGCCATCAAGGACGAGGGACAGGTGCTGCTCGGCTGGCGCGACGTGCCGGTGGACAACGACGACATTGCCGAGGCCGCGCGTGCCGTCGAGCCGGTCATCCGGCAGGTGTTCATCGGACGCGGCGCGCGCGTCATGGTGACCGACGCGCTCGAACGCAAGCTGTTCATCATCCGCAAGGTCGCGGCGCACGCCATCCAGGCGCTCAAGCTGGCGCACGGCAAGGAATACTACGTGCCGTCGATGTCGGCGCGCACCATCGTCTACAAAGGCATGCTGCTTGCGAGCCAGGTCGGCGAGTACTACCTCGACCTGAAGGATTCGCGCGTCGAGTCCGCGCTGGCGCTGGTGCACCAGCGTTTCTCGACCAACACCTTCCCATCGTGGGACCTGGCGCACCCGTTCCGCATGATTGCGCACAACGGCGAGATCAACACCGTGCGCGGCAACGTGAACTGGATCCGTGCGCGCCAGGGCGCGATCTCGAGCCCGGCGCTGGGCGACGATCTCAACAAGATCTGGCCGCTGATCTACGACGGCCAGTCGGACTCGGCGTGCTTCGACAACGCCTTCGAGATGCTCGTCATGGGCGGCTACTCGGCCGCACACGCCGTGATGATGATGATCCCCGAAGCCTGGGAGAACCATGTGCTGATGGATCCCAGCCGGCGCGCGTTCTACGAGTACCACGCGGCGATGATGGAGCCCTGGGACGGGCCGGCCTCGATCGCCTTCACCGACGGGCGGCAGATCGGCGCCACGCTCGACCGCAACGGCCTGCGGCCTTCGCGCTACGTCGTGACCGACGGCGACCTGGTCATCATGGGCTCGGAGTGCGGCTGCCTGCCGGTGCCCGAGGAGAACGTCGTCAAGAAGTGGCGCCTGCAGCCGGGCAAGATGTTCCTCGTCGACCTGGAAAAGGGCCGCATCATCGACGACAAGACGCTGAAGGATGCGCTTGCCGGCACGCGTCCGTACGCGGACTGGATCGATCGCATCCGCGTCAAGCTCGATGAGGTGGAGAGCGAGAAGACCCCGCCGCTGAAGAGCCCGGTGGCGCTGCTCGACCGGCAGCAGGCGTTCGGCTATACGCAGGAGGACGTCAAGTTCCTGCTCACGCCGATGGCCGAGAACGGCGAGGAGCCGACCGGCTCGATGGGCAACGACTCGCCGCTCGCGGTGCTGTCGGACCGCAACAAGAACCTGTACCAGTACTTCAAGCAGCTCTTCGCCCAGGTGACCAACCCGCCGATCGACCCGATCCGCGAAGAGCTGGTCATGAGCCTGGTGAGCTTCATCGGCCCGAAGCCGAACCTGCTCGGCATCGACGAGATGAACCCGCCGCTGCGCCTCGAGGTGTCGCAGCCGGTGCTCGACTTCTACGAAATGGAGAAGATCCGGCACATCGAGCGCTACACCAACGGCAAGTTCAAGTGCTGCGAGCTGGACGTCACCTACCCGGTGGCCTGGGGCAAGGAAGCGATCGAGGCGCGCCTCGCCTCGCTCTGCGCGCAGGCGGAAGACGCAGCGCGCGCCGGCGTGTCGATCATCGTCATCTCGGACCGGCTGGTCGATGCGGACCGGGTGGCGATTCCGGCGCTGCTCGCGCTGTCGGCGGTGCACCAGCATCTGGTGAACAAGGGCCTGCGCACGACGAGCGGCCTGGTCGTCGAGACCGGCAGTGTGCGCGAAGTGCACCACTTCGCCCTGCTCGGCGGCTATGGCGCCGAAGCCGTGCATCCCTACCTCGCGCTCGAAACGGTGCTGGCGATGCACCCCGACGACAGCGCGGCGGCGAGCAAGGCGGTGAAGAATTTCGTCAAGGCGATCGGCAAGGGACTGCGCAAGGTGATGTCCAAGATGGGCATCTCGACCTACATGTCGTACACCGGGGCGCAGATCTTCGAGGCGGTGGGGCTGCAGAGGGCGCTGGTCGACAAGTACTTCACCGGCACCACCTCGACCGTCGAGGGTGTCGGCGTGTTCGAGCTCGCCGAAGAGGCGCTGCGCGTGCACCGCAGCGCGTTCGGCGGCGATCCGGTGCTCGCGCAGGCGCTCGACGCAGGCGGCGAATACGCCTGGCGGGTGCGCGGCGAGGAGCACATGTGGACGCCGGATGCGATCGCCAAGCTGCAGCAGTCGACGCGGTCCAAGAGCTACGCCACATACAAGGAATACGCGGACATCATCAACGACCAGGCGCGGCGGCACATGACGCTGCGCGGGCTGTTCGAGTTCCGCTTCGGCGAGCGCACGCCGCTGCCGATCGAGGAGGTCGAGCCGGCCAAGGAAATCGTCAGGCGTTTCGCCACCGGCGCCATGTCGCTCGGCTCGATCTCGACCGAAGCGCACACCACGCTGGCGATCGCGATGAACCGCATTGGCGGCAAGTCGAACACCGGCGAGGGCGGCGAAGACCGGCGGCGCTTTGCGCCGGCGCGGAGCGGAGAGTCGCTGCGCACGCGCCTGGGCGCGGGCCGCGTGGAGACCGACATCGAGCTGCAGGAAGGCGACGTCCTCAAGTCGAAGATCAAGCAGGTCGCCTCGGGGCGGTTCGGCGTGACTGCGGAGTACCTGTCGAGCGCCGAGCAGATCCAGATCAAGATGGCACAGGGCGCCAAGCCGGGCGAGGGCGGGCAGCTGCCCGGCCGCAAGGTGTCGGAGTACATTGCCGAGCTGCGGTACTCGACGCCGGGCGTCGAGCTGATCAGCCCGCCGCCGCACCATGACATCTACTCGATCGAGGACCTCGCGCAGCTGATCCATGACCTGAAGAACGCCAACCCGCGGGCCTCGATCAGCGTCAAGCTGGTGTCCGAGGTCGGTGTCGGCACCGTCGCCGCCGGCGTGTCGAAGGCAAAGTCGGATCACGTGACGATCGCCGGGCACGATGGCGGCACGGGTGCGTCGCCGCTGTCGTCGATCAAGCATGCCGGCACGCCCTGGGAGCTCGGCCTCGCCGAGACGCAGCAGACCCTGGTACTGAATCGCCTGCGCGGGCGCATCGCGGTGCAGGTCGACGGACAGATCAAGACCGGCCGCGACGTCGTCGTCGGCGCGATCCTCGGGGCCGACGAGTTCGGCTTCGCCACCGCCCCGCTGGTGGTCGAGGGCTGCATCATGATGCGCAAGTGCCATCTCAACACCTGCCCGGTGGGCGTGGCGACGCAGGATCCGGTGCTGCGCCGCAAGTTCACGGGCAAGCCCGAGCACGTCGTGAACTACTTCTTCTTCGTTGCCGAGGAGGTGCGCGAGCTGATGGCGCAGCTCGGGGTGCGCCGCTTCGACGAGCTGATCGGCCGCACCGACCTGCTCGACATGCGCAAGGGTGTCTCGCACTGGAAGGCAAAAGGCCTCGACTTTTCGAAGATCTTCTACATGCCGGACATGCCGGAGGACGTGGCGCGCTACCACAGCGAGACGCAGGACCACGGCCTCGACAAGGCGCTCGACCAGCGCCTGATCGAGCTCGCGCAGCCGGCACTGCAGCGCAGGGAAGCGGTGTCGATCGAGATGCCGATTCGCAACATCAACCGCACCGTCGGCACCATGCTGTCGCACGAGGTCGCCAAGCGCTACGGCCATGAGGGCCTTCCCGACAATACGATCCACGTGCGCTTTGCGGGCTCGGCCGGACAGAGCTTCGGTGCGTTCCTCGCGCGCGGCGTGACGCTGGACCTGATCGGCGACACCAACGACTATTGCGCGAAAGGTCTGTCCGGGGGGCGCATTTCGGTGCAGCCGTCGCCGAAGTTCCGTGGCGAGCCGACCGAAAACATCATCACCGGCAACGTCGTGCTGTACGGCGCGATTGCCGGCGAGGCCTATTTTCGTGGCGTCGCGGGCGAGCGCTTCGCGGTGCGCAATTCCGGGGCGCATGCGGTGGTCGAGGGTGTCGGCGACCACGGCTGCGAATACATGACCGGCGGCACGGTCGCGGTCTTGGGCGGCGCCGGGCGCAACTTCGCGGCGGGCATGTCGGGCGGCATCGCCTACGTGTACGACGCGGACGGAGAGTTCCGGCGCTACTGCAACACCGCGATGGTCGACCTGGAGCCGGTGCTCAGCGAATCCGAGCAGCAGGCCAAGCTGTCGCGCGATCTGTGGCATCTGGGCGAAGCAGACGAAGTGATCCTGCGGCGCATGGTCGAGAACCAGGCGCGCTACACGGCCAGCCGGCGGGCGCAGGCGCTGCTCGACAACTGGCCCGAGGTGCGGACCAAGTTCGTCAAGGTCTTTCCGAAGGAATACCGGCGCGCGCTCGGCGAGCTCGCCGAGGCGCACCGCAAGGCCGCGGCCTAGCCGAAAAGTGAGGGCCGGGTCCGGTTGGGGGCGGGTGGTAGCCGTCCCCCGCACCCGGCAGCGACACGATCAAGGCCCCGCAGCGCAAGGGTCACAGGAGCGGAAGCAAACGATGGGTAAGGTCACCGGATTTCTCGAGCATCAACGTCTCGCCGAGGCCTCCGAGCCGGTCGAGGAGCGCAAGAGGCACTACCGCGAGTTCGTCCTGCATCTGACGGACGACGAGGCGAAGGTCCAGGGCGCGCGCTGCATGGACTGCGGCACGCCGTTCTGCATGTCGGGCTGCCCGGTGAACAACATCATTCCCGACTTCAACGACCTGGTGTTCCGGCAGGACTGGCGTCAGGCCATCGCCACGCTGCACTCGACGAACAACTTTCCCGAGTTCACCGGACGCGTCTGCCCGGCGCCCTGCGAGGAGGCCTGCGTGCTGCGCATCAATAACGATCCGGTCGGCATCAAGTCGATCGAGCACGCGATCATCGACAAGGCCTGGGAAGCGGGCTGGGTCGCGCCGCAGCCGGCGGCGCACAAGACCGGCCGGCGCGTCGCCGTCGTCGGCTCGGGCCCTGCGGGCCTGGCCTGCGCGCAGCAGCTGGCGCGCGCGGGGCACGAGGTCGTCGTGTTCGAGAAGAACGACCGGCCGGGCGGTCTGCTGCGCTATGGCATCCCCGATTTCAAGCTGGAAAAATGGCTGATCGACCGCCGCCTCGAGCAGCTGCAGGCCGAGGGCGTGTCGATCCGGACCAACCACATGGTCGGCAAGGCGCCGGTCGGCGCGGGCAACGCCGAGGCGGTTGCGCTCGACCCGGTAACGATCACCGACGAATTCGACGCCGTGGTGCTCGCCGGCGGCGCGGAACAGCCGCGCGACCTGCCGATCCCGGGGCGCACGCTCGAGGGCATTCATTTCGCGATGCAGTTCCTGCCGCTGCAGAACCGGCGTGTCGCCGGCGACAAGGGCGTCGCCGACCTGTGGGCGAGCGACAAGCACGTCATCGTCATCGGTGGCGGCGATACGGGCTCGGACTGTGTCGGCACGTCGAACCGGCATGGCGCGCGGTCGGTCACCCAGTTCGAGCTGCTGCCGATGCCGCCGGACCCTGAACGCAATCCGGTCTGGCCCTACTGGCCGACGCGGCTGCGCACGTCCTCTTCGCACGAGGAAGGCGTATCACGCGACTGGTCGGTCGCGACCAAGGAATTCATCGGCGAGAACGGGCGCGTCAAGGCGCTCAAGGCCGTACGGCTGGAATGGAAGGACGGCAGGATGCAGGAGGTTCCGGGCTCGGAATTCACGCTGCCCGCGGATCTGGTGCTGCTGGCGATGGGGTTCGTCTCCCCGGTGCAGACGATGCTCGAGGCCTTCGGCGTGGAGAAGGACGCGCGCGGCAATGCGCAGGCAACGACCGAAGGCGAAGGCTGTTACGCCACCTCGGTGCCCAAGGTGTTTGCCGCGGGGGACCTGCGGCGCGGTCAGTCGCTCGTCGTGTGGGCGATCCGCGAAGGCCGGCAGTGCGCCCGGGCGGTCGACGAATTCCTCATGGGATCGAGCGAACTGCCGCGCTGAAAGCCGCCGTGGTCGAGCCAGCCAGTCCGCGTATCTACCGTCTCAGCGACGCCGAGCTCGCGGCGATCAGCGCGCATGGCATCACGCGCAGGTATCCCAAGAACACCATCATCGTCAGCGAGGGCGACAGCACCGACGGCCTGTTCATCGTCCTCGAAGGGCGGGTGAAGGTCTTCGTCAGCGACGAGGATGGGCACGAGGTGGTGCTCGGCACCCAGGGTCCGGGGGAATATTTCGGCGAGATGGCGCTGCTCGACGCCGGGCCGCGCTCCGCGTCGGTGATGACGCTCGAGCCGAGCCAGATGATCGTCGTGTCGAGGGACAATTTCCGCGGATTCGTCGAAGGCAACCCGGCCTTCGCCTTCAGCCTGATCGCCAAGCTCATCGCGCGCGTGCGCGCGCTTACCGAGAACGTCAAGAGTCTGGCGCTGATGGATGTCTACGGACGGCTGGCGCGGCTGCTGCTCGAGCTTGCGGAGGAGCGCGACGGCGTGCTGCAGATCCGCGAGCGGCTCACGCAGCAGGAGATCGCAAGCCGCATCGGCGCCTCGCGCGAGATGGTGAGCCGCCTCCTCAAGGACCTCACCACCGGCGGCTACATCACGCAGTCGCGCGAGGGTATCGTGCTGCACCGCAGGCCGCCGTTGCACTGGTGATTTGCCGCGGATGCTGCACTGCAGCGTTCGTCGCTCTGCAAATGGCGACGTGAATTTTCCCGCGCCAGGCTGCGTCAGGGTGCGCTTCGCGCGCGGGCGGTGGAGGTCTACCTTGGGGACATCGCCAACGCCGCTAAGAGAGCGTGATGGACCTGCAAGACGCTGGGTTGCTTTTGCTGATGAGCCTGCCCACCTGGGCGGTCACCGCGGCGGCGTTGATCTCGCTGCTGTTCGCCGGCGCGTAGAATCCGACCATCTGTCTGTGACGCCGGCGCCAGCGCCGCCGGGAAACGGGGGGCAATGAACCGGCGCGAAGCTCTTGCGACGCTGCTCGCCGCGCTCGCGGCGCCGGGGGCTGCGGCTGCGCAGACCGCGCGGTCCCCGAAGATCGGCTACCTGACGCTGGCGCCGCTCGGCACGAAGCCGTCGGGCGACCGCCAGGCTTTCCTCGAAGGACTGCGCGAGCTGGGCTACGTCGACGGTCAGACGGCGCAGATCGTGTACCGCTCGGGGGACATGAGCCTGGAGATCCTCGAGTTCGCCGCGCAGGCGCTGGTCGAGGCGAAGGTTGACGTGATCGCGGCGGCCGGTACGGTGGCCGCAATCGCGGCGAAAAAGGCGACCCGCACGATTCCGATCGTCATGATCTTTTCCTCGGAGCCCGTGGTTGCCGGTCTGGTGGCCGATCTCGCGCAGCCGGGTGGCAATGTGACCGGTGTGTCGACCATTCAGACCGAGCTCGATCCGAAGCGCCTCGCGATGCTGAAAGAGGTCAAGCCGGGTATGCAGCGGGTCGCCGTCCTGTGGACGCGCTTCCACCCTTCGCACGCAGCGGAAATGCGGGCGGTCGCGAACGCCGCGCAGTCGCTCGGCCTGCGCCTCGAGTCGCACGACGTGACCGAAGATCTGCTCGGCGTGCTGGAGACGATGGCGCAGCGCCCGCCCGATGCGATCTTCGTGCTCTGGGATGTCCGCACGCTCAGTTACCGGCAGTTCATCATCGACTTTGCCGCGAAGCACAGGCTGCCGACCAGCATGCCGCTCGAACCCTACGTCGTGGCCGGTGCCCTCATGTCCTACGGCCCCAACGTGCAGTCGATCTTCCGGCGCAGCGCTGCGTACGTGCACCGCATCCTGCGCGGTGCGAAACCCGCCGAGCTGCCGGTGGAGCGGCCGTCGAAATTCGACCTGGTGGTCAACCTGAAAACAGCGCGCGCATTGGGGATCGAGCTGCCGACCGCGCTCACGCTGCTCGCGGACAGGGTGATCGAGTGAAGCGACGCAAGGCACTCGCTGCGCTGCTGGCGCTGGCTGCGATGCCGGGCGGGCTGCGCGCCGCTGGCGATCGCCTGCCGCGCATCGGCTATCTGGTGCTGGAGTCGATGCGCGAAGTGCCTTCGCGCGAACGACTCGCCTTCCTGGGAGGCCTGCGCGACTTCGGCCTGATCGAAGGAAAGACCCTGGACATCGTCTACCGCTCGGCGGAGAACGAAGCGGGCTTCCTGCGCCCGATGTGCGAGGAGCTGCTGCGGGAGAAGGTCGACGTCCTGGCGACCGTCGGCGCGCTGCCGACCTTGGCCTGTCTGGAAACGACGCATACGGTGCCGATCGTGTTCCTCGCGGCCGGCGATCCGATCGGCATCGGCGCGGCGCAGACGCTTGCACGTCCCGGACGCAACGCGACCGGCGTGAGCTACATCCTGAGCGAGCTGGCCGGCAAGCGCGTCGAGTTTCTGCGACTCGCGGTGCCGGCGGCGCGGCAGGTGGCCTTCATCTGGGACCGGACTCACCGCGAGTCGCAGATCGAGACCGAGGTCGCGCAGACGGCCGCCGCCAAGCTCGGCATTCGCGCCGATTCGATCCCGGTGGACTCGCAGCCGGCGCTGCGTGCGGGCCTCGATCGCATCGCGCGCAATCGGCCGGACGCACTGTACGTCAGCTTCGTCGCTGGCGTCATTGCGCGTAACCGGACGGCGATCGCGGAATTCGGTATCCGTCATCGTCTGCCCGTGATCTCCGGCTGGTCCTACATCACGGAAGCGGGCGGCCTGCTGAGCTACGCACCCGACATCCAGGCGATGTTCCGGCGCAGCGCCTACTACGTCGACCGGATACTCAAAGGCGCGAAGGCCGGCGAGCTGCCCATCGAACAGGCGACGAAGATCGAGCTCGTGGTGAACCGCGGTACCGCGCGCAAACTGGGAATCACGCTGCCGCCCGAGATCGTGCTGCACGCTGACCGGGTGATCGAATGAAGAAGCGCGGCAGCATCTACCGCAAGTACGTGGTGCTGGTCGTCGCGCTGGTCGGTGGCGCGCTGCTGGCGAGTGGTCTTGCCAGCATGTACCGCACCTACGTCGAGACGCGTGCCGCACTGCTCGATCTGCAGCGCGAGAAGGCGGAAGCCGCCTCGATTCGGATCGAGAACTTCGTCGATGGCATCGAGCAGCAGATCGGCTGGACCTCGCTGCCGCAGGTGGAGGCGAACATCCCCCCGCTGGAGGGGCGGCGCTTCGACTACGTGAAGCTGCTGCGCCAGGCGAAGGAAATCACCGAGGCCACGTACATCGACGCGCAGGGTCGCGAGCAGGTGAGCGTCTCGCGCTTGCGCATGGACGCGCTGGGCAGCGGCAAGGACCTGTCTGCGGACCCGGCCTTCAAGGTGGCCAGCGGAGGGCGGGCGTATTTCGGCGAGGTGTATTTCCGCAAGGAAACCGAGCCCTACATGGCGATCGCTGTGCCCGCGGGCCGCCCCAGCGGCAGCGTGACCGCGGTCGAGGTGAACCTGAAGTTCATGTGGGAAGTGATCCAGCGCATCCGCATCGGCAAGACCGGCTTTGCCTACGTGGTCGACCGCCAGGGTCGGCTGATCGCGCATCCCGATATCAGCCTGGTGCTGCAGAAGACTGACCTGTCGTTGTTGCCGCAGGTACAGGCGGCGCTGCGGCCGCGCGCAGGCGTGCGGGCGAGCGACGCGCCGATCGTCAGCGAGGCGCGCGACCTCGCGGGCAAGTCGGTGCTCACCGCCTCGGCGCGCATCGAATCGCTCGGCTGGACGGTGTTCGTCGAGCAGTCGGCGGACGAAGCCTATCAGCCGCTGTATACCGCGCTGATGCGCACCGGCGGGCTGCTGGTGGCCGGCCTGCTGCTGGCGCTGGTCGCCGGTTTCGTCTTTGCGCGGCGCATGGTGGAACCGATTCGCGCGCTGCAGGCCGGAGCGGATGCGCTCGGCGAAGGCGACCTTGCACGGCGCATCGAGGTGCGCACCGGGGACGAGCTCGAGGCGCTCGGCGAGCGTTTCAACGAGATGGCGGGCAAGCTCGCCGCGTCCTACGCCGGCCTCGAGCGCAAGGTCGAAGAGCGCACCCAGGAGCTGCAGGATTCGCTCGAGCGGCAGACCGCGACCAGCGAAGTGCTGCGCGCCATCAGCGGCTCGCCGACCGACACGGCGCCGGTGTTCGACGCAATCCTGAATCGCGTGGTGGCGCTGTGCGATGCGCGTGTTGCGGCGCTCATGCTCTTCGACGGCGAGCTGCTGCGCCCGGTCGCAGGCGTAAACGTGGTGCCCGCACTGTTCGAGAAGCTGCGGAATTCCGAGTTGCGGCCGGCGCCGTGGAACCCGACGCTGCTCGCAGCGCTCGAGCGGCGCACGGTGCACGCGACGGACATTCTGGATTTTCCGGAATTCCGACCGCTGACGGGCGGGGTCATGACGCGCGAGGACCCGTGGCGCACGGTGCTCGCCGTGCCGTTGATGCGCGAAGGCGCGCTTGCCGGCGTGATCACCGCGTGGCGCGAGGTGGTGCAGCCGTTCACCGAGAAGCAGATCGAGCTGGTGTCGACCTTCGCCGATCAGGCGGTGATCGCGATCGAGAACGTGCGCCTGTTCAACGAAACCACCGAGGCGCTCGAGCAGCAGACCGCCACCGCCGAGATCCTGCGTGCGATCTCGGACTCGCCTAGCGACGTCGCACCGGTGTTCGAGACGATCCTCGATAGCGCCACGCGCCTGTGCGACAGCCCGCTCTCCGCGGTATTCCGTTACGAGGAAGGCCTCGTCCATCTCGTCTCCTACCGCAATTGGTCGCCATCGGCGGTCGAGGCGATGAAGAAGTACTACCCCGGCCCGCCCAACGCGAAGATGATGAGCGGGCGCACGATCCTCTCCGGGATGCTGCAGCTGGAGGACGACACGCAAGCCGATTCCGGCTACGACCAGCGGGTGGCGCAAAGTGGCGGTTGGCGGCGCATGCTCGGCGTGCCGATCAAGCGCGGCACGAGGGTCCTCGGCGCTGTCATCGTCGCCTGGCCGACGCCGGGCAAGACACCCGAGCGGCAGATGCGGCTGCTGGAAACCTTCGCCGAACAGGCGGCGATCGCGATCGAAAACGTGCGCCTGTTCAACGAGACCAAGGAAGCGCTCGAGCGGCAGACCGCGACGGGTGAAATTCTCCAGGTCATGAGCGGATCGCAGACCGATGTGCAACCAGTGTTCGACACGATCGTGCGTCACGCCGTGGCACTGTGCGAAGGTTTGTTCGCCAACGTGTTCCGCTACGACGGGGAAAAACTGCATTTCGTCGCCAGCCATAAGCTGCCGCCCGAGCATCTGCAGAAGATGCTGAGCAAATACCCGATGCACCCCGATCAGACTCAGGTTTCGGGGCGCGTGATCATGGCGAGGGGAATCGTCCGCATGGAGGATGCAGTGGCGGATCCCGACTACGACCATCAGTTTTCGCAGTCGGGCCGGTGGCGCAAGATGCTGGGTGTTCCCATGATGCGGGAGCAGACCTTGCTCGGTGCCATCGTCGTCGGCTGGGCCAAGGCCGGTCCGATTTCGCCGACGCATGAGCAGCTGCTCAAGACCTTCGCCGACCAGGCGGCGATCGCGATCGAAAACGTGCGCCTGTTCAACGAGACCAAGGAGGCGCTCGAGCAGCAGCAAGCCTCGGCCGAGGTGCTCGGCGTCATCTCGAGTTCGGTCGCCGATACGCAGCCGGTATTCGACAAGGTGACGGAAAGCTGCCAGCGGCTTTTCAACGGCCACAACGTCGGAATCAATGTCGTCGGCGACGATAGCCAGATCCACCTCGCCGCCTACACGGGCCCCGCGCGCGAGGCGCTTGCGCGCGTTTTCCCCGTGCCGCTCAGCCCGGAATCGGGCTCGGGCGCTGCGATCCTGCAACGAAGGGTGCTGCACTACCCGGACATCGAGGCCGCGGATGTACCCGATTTCGCCCGGCGCGGCTCGCGCGCAGGCGGCAACCGAGCGGTAATCTTCGCGCCCATCCTGTGGGAAGGCAAAGGCATCGGCGCGATCCACGTCGGCCGTGCGCAGACCGGTGCCTTCTCGGAAAAGGAGATCGCGCTGCTGAAGCACTTCGCCGACCAGACCGCGATCGCGATCCAGAACGCCCGGCTGTTCCGCGAGATCGAGGAAAAGAGCCGTCAGCTGGAGATCGCCAACAAGCACAAGTCCGACTTCCTCGCCAACATGTCGCACGAGCTGCGCACGCCGCTAAACGCGATCATCGGCTTCTCCGAAGTGCTGATCGAAAAGATGTTCGGCGAAGTCAACGACAAGCAGCTCGACTACCTGAACGACATTCACGTTTCCGGCAAGCACCTGCTCGCGCTGATCAACGACATCCTCGACCTGTCGAAGATCGAGGCGGGCCGCATGGAGCTCGATGTCTCCGAAGTGAGCGTGCCTGATACTCTGTCGAGCGCGATGACGCTGGTGCGCGAGCGGGCGCAGAACCACGGCATCGAGCTCGGGCTCGAGGTCGACCCCAAGGTCGGCGTCATCCAGGCCGACGAGCGCAAGGTCAAGCAGGTGGTGCTCAATCTGCTGTCGAACGCGGTGAAATTCACCCCGGACGGAGGCAGAATCGCGGTACGCGCGACGCTCGACACCGATCACGTCGCGGTGGCGGTGCGGGACACCGGCATCGGCATTGCACTCGAGGACCAGGAGGCGGTGTTCGAGGAGTTCACGCAGGTCGGGCGCGACTACACCAAGAAGGCCGAGGGCACCGGCCTCGGCCTGGCGCTCACCCGGCGCATCGTCGAGCTGCACGGCGGACGCATCTGGCTCGAGAGCACGCCGGGCGAGGGCTCGACCTTCACGTTTACACTTCCGCTGACCCAGGAGAAGGGGGCGCAATGAGCGTAGTGGTTTTGATCGTCGAGGACAACGAGAAGAACATGAAGCTGGCGCGCGACGTGCTGCAGGCAAAGGGCTATTCGACGCTCGAAGCAGTGACCGGCGAGGACGGCGTGCGCATCGCGAAGGAACAGCGGCCGGATCTGGTGCTGATGGACATCCAGCTGCCGGGGATCAGCGGCATCGATGCGCTGAAGCAGTTGCGCGGCGACGCGAAGACCGAGAAAATTCCGGTCGCGGCGCTGACGGCGTCGGTGACGCCGACCGACCGCACGCAGATCGCCGCCGCGGGTTTCGATGCGTTTCTTTCGAAGCCGATCAATCTGAAGGAGTTCCTCGATACGGTGAAGCGCCTCACGGAGGGCGGACGCGGGTGAGCCACAAGGTTCTGGTCATCGACGACACGCCGGCCAACGTCAAGCTGCTGGCCGACCTGCTCAAGGTCAAGGGCTACGAGGTTTCGACGGCTGCGAACGGCGAGGAGGGCCTTGCCAGGGTCGCCGCCGAGCACCCCGACATCGTGCTGCTCGACATCATGATGCCGGGCATGTCGGGCTACGACGTCTGCCGCACGATTCGCGCCAATCCGGGCACCGCGCTACTGCCGGTGGTGCTGGTCACCTCGCTCGATCCCAATCAGGAGCGGGTCAAGGGCATGGAGGCCGGCGCCGATGATTTCCTGCAGAAACCGATCAACCAGCAGGAGCTTTTCGCGCGCGTGAAGTCGCTGCTGCGCGTGAAGGCGCTGCAGGACGAGGTCAAGCAGCAGGCCGAAAAGCTCGCCGAATGGAACGCCATGCTCGAGGCGCGGGTGAAGGAGCAGGTCGAGCAGCTGGAACGCCTCGGCCGACTGAAAAACTTCTTCTCGCCGCAGCTCGGCGAGGCGATTCTCGCGGGGGGTGGCGAGGACCTGCTGAAGACGCACCGCCGAGAGGTCAACGTGGTGTTCCTCGATCTGCGCAAGTTCACCACCTTCATCGACAACGCCGAGCCGGAGGAGGTGATGGAGCTGCTGCGCGAGTACCACGCGGCGATGGGCCAGCTGGTGCTGGCGCACGGCGGGACCCTCGAGCGCTTTGCCGGCGACGGCATGATGATCTTCTTCAACGATCCGCTGCCGATGGAAAAGCCGGCCGAGTCGGCGGTGAAGATGGCGCTCGAGATGCAGCAGGCGTATGTGCCGATCGGCGAGAAGTGGGCCAAGCGTGGCTACGAGCTCGGTCTCGGCATCGGCATCGCGCAGGGCTACGCGACCTGCGGCGCGATCGGCTTCGAGGGGCGCTGGGACTACGCGGCGATCGGCAACGCCACCAATCTCGCGGCGCGGCTGTGCGCGGAGGCATCGGGCGGCGACGTGATCATCGACCGCAAGACCATGGCCGCGGTGGACGGCGCCTTCCAGTTCAAGGAGGCCGGACCGTTCGATCTCAAGGGCTACAACCAGCCGGTGCCGGCCTACCGCGTGCTTCCCTAGGCGGTCGCGCCGATCGGGCGCGGACCCCGGTTGCCGTCGATCGTGGCCTGCGTTGACGCGTTCATCGAGTGACAGCCGACGCGGGGCCTTGCAGCGGGCAACCCGCGAGGACAGCACGTGGATGAGGATCGAACTGCTAGAATCCCCGCTGCCTCTGCGTCACTGACGCGCAACGTTCGTCGTTCCTCCGCCATGTCCCTCGACATCGTCGTCCTCGCCGCCGGCCAGGGCAAGCGCATGCACTCGTCGCTGCCCAAGGTGCTGCATAAGGTGGCCGGCCGGCCCATGCTCGCGCACGTGCTCGACACCGCGCGCGCGCTGTCGCCCGGACGCATCATCGTCGTGCACGGGCATGGCGGCGACGACGTGCGCGCGGCATTTGCGGCGCTGGACATCACCTGGATCGAGCAGACCGAACAACTCGGCACCGGCCATGCGCTCATGCAGGCGCTGCCGGTCATCAAGCCGCGCGACGATGTGCTCGTGCTGTACGGTGACGTGCCGCTGATCCGGTCGGAGACGCTGCGCGCGCTGGTCGAGGCGAAGGCCACCGGACTCGCGATCCTCACCGCCGAGCTCCCCGACCCAACCGGCTACGGGCGCATCGTGCGCGACGCCCAGGGCCGCATCGCGCGCATCGTCGAGGAAAAGGACGCCAGCGCGGAGCAGCGTGCGCTGCGCGAGGTGAACGTCGGTTTTCTCGTTGCCCAGGCCGGGCGCCTTGCAGGCTGGCTGGCGAGCGTGCAGAACCGCAATGCGCAGCAGGAGTACTACCTGACCGACGTGATTCAGCTCGCCGTGGCGGAAGGCGTCAACGTCGCGGCGCGCCAGCCGAAGGACGCCTGGGAGGTGTGGGGCATCAACTCGCGCCACGAGCTGGCGCTGGTCGAGCGTGCCTACCAGAACGCCAATGCCCGGCGCCTGCTGGAGACTGGCGTGACGCTCGCCGACCTGTGGCGCATCGACGTGCGCGGCGAGCTGCGCTGCGGCCACGACGTGTCGATCGACGTCAACTGCGTGTTCGAGGGCAAGGTGACGCTCGGCGATCGGGTGCGCATCGGGCCGAACTGCGTGCTGCGCAACGTCACCATTGCGGCGGACACCGAAGTGCATGCGTTTTCGCACCTCGAGGAAGCGCAGATCGGCGCGCGCTGCCGCGTCGGACCCTACGCACGCCTGCGACCGGGCGCCGCGCTCGCCGAGGACGTGCACGTCGGCAACTTCGTCGAGATCAAGGCGAGCCGGCTCGGCGCGCATTCGAAGGCCAACCACCTGAGCTACGTCGGCGATGCGGAGGTCGGGCGCGGCGTCAACATCGGCGCCGGCACGATCACCTGCAACTACGACGGTGCGGCCAAGCACCGCACGGTGATCGGCGACGAGTGCTTCATCGGCTCGGACACCACGCTGGTCGCGCCGGTCACGCTGGCGCGCGGCTCCTACATCGGCGCCGGCTCGACGATCAACAAGGACACGCCGCCGGACCAGCTCACCGTGGCGCGCGCCAAGCAGGTCACGGTGCGCGGCTGGAAACCGCCGCGCAAGAAATAGCGCCATGTGCGGCATCGTCGGTGCGACGGCCGGGCGCGACATCGTCCCGATTCTCGTCGAAGGGCTGCGGCGGCTCGAGTACCGCGGCTACGACTCGGCGGGCGTGGCGGTGCTGAACGGCGCTGCGCAGCTCGAGCGCGTGCGCGCCGCGGGCCGGGTGGCCGAGCTGGCGGAGCGGATCCGCGCGCAGGGCGTGCACAGCGCGACGGGCATCGCCCACACCCGCTGGGCCACGCATGGCGCACCGAACGAGACGAACGCCCACCCGCATATCTCGGGCGGGCTGGCGGTGGTGCATAACGGCATCATCGAGAACCACGCCGTGCTGCGCGCGCGGCTCAAGGCCGCGGGTTTCGTCTTCGACTCGGAAACCGACACCGAGGTGATCGCGCACCTGGTGGCGCATCACCGCCGTTCGTGCGGCGCACTGTTCGCCGCCGCGGTGCAGGCGGTCGCCGAGCTGCAGGGCGCGTTTGCCATCGCCTTGGTCTCTGCCGAGGACCCCGGCGCGGTGGTGCTGGCGCGCAAGGGTGCGCCGCTGCTGCTCGGGCTCGGCGAAGGCGAGAATTTCGCCGCCTCCGATGTTTCCGCGCTGCTGCAAGTGACGCGGCGGGTCGTCTACCTGGAGGAGGGCGACTGCGCGGAGATCCGCAGCGGCAGCCTGCGCATCGTCGACGCCGGCGGCCAGCCGGTCGAGCGCCGGGTCCATGTCTCGGACCTGAGCGCGGACGCGGTCGACCTGGGCCCGTACCGGCACTACATGCAAAAGGAGATCTTCGAGCAGCCGGGCGCGCTCGCCAACACGCTCGAAGTCGTGCAAGGCGCGACCTCGGTGCAGGCGGGGCTGTTCGGCGCCGACGCGGAGGACCTGTTGCGCGAGGTGCGTCGCGTGCAGCTCATCGCCTGCGGCACGAGCTATCACGCGGGGCTGGTGGCGGGTTACTGGATCGAAAGCCTGGCTCGCATTCCCGTGCGGGTCGACATCGCGAGCGAGTTCCGCTACCGCGACGCGGTGCTCGATCCGCAGGACCTCGTCGTGACCATCTCCCAGTCGGGCGAGACGGCCGACACGCTCGCCGCGCTCGAGTATGCCAAAGCGCTCGGCTGCCAACGCACGCTGACCATCTGCAACGTGCCGGAGAGCTCGCTGCTGCGCGCGTCGCGCCTGCGTTTCCTCACCCGCGCGGGCCCGGAGATCGGCGTCGCCTCGACCAAGGCGTTCACCACGCAGCTCGCGTCGCTCTACCTGCTCGCGCTGGTGATCGCCCGGCTGCGGGGGCATCTGAACGACCAGGACGCGGAGAAAGCGCTGGCGGCCCTGCGCCACCTGCCGGCGGCGCTGCAGCACGTGCTGTCGGTGGAGGATGCGGTGGCGCGCTGGGCGAAACGTTTCGCCGCCAAGCAGCACGCGCTGTTTCTCGGCCGCGGCGTGCATTACCCGGTCGCCATGGAAGGCGCGCTCAAGCTGAAGGAGATCTCCTATATTCACGCCGAGGCCTACGCCGCGGGCGAGCTCAAGCATGGCCCGCTCGCGCTGGTCGATCTCGACATGCCGGTGGTCGCGGTCGCGCCGGGCGACGCGCTGCTCGAGAAGCTGAAGTCCAACCTGCAGGAGGTGCGCGCGCGCGGCGGCGAGCTGTTCGTCTTTGCCGACCAGAACTCCGGCATCGAAGCCTCCGAGGGCGTCAACGTCATCACGCTGGCCGATCACGCCGGGGCGCTCTCGCCGATCCTGCACGTCGTGCCGCTGCAGCTGCTCGCCTATCATGCCGCGCTGGCGCGGGGCACGGACGTCGACAAACCGCGTAACCTGGCAAAATCCGTCACCGTGGAGTAACCCATGATCCGCTCATTGCTACTCATCGCACTTGCCGGGACGCTGTCGCCGGCGTTCGCGCAGCATGACGCATTCCCCTTCGGTGAGCCCAAGGCCGGTGCAAAGCTGTTCGAGGCGAAGTGCGCCGAGTGCCACCTGCGCATGTTCGGCGACGTGCCGAAAGCCTTTCTGCGCGATGACCGCAAGGCGAAGGACGCACCGTCGGTCCTCGCCTGGGTGCAGCGCTGCAACAACGCCAACAAGGCGGGCTTGAATCGCGAGGAGGAGGAGCACCTCGCGGCCTACCTGAACGACGCGTTCTACAAGTTCAAGTAGCCCGCGCGCCGGCGCGCGCGAGCGGCGCGATGCCGATCAGCCCGGCGATCGGCCCGGGCAGCAGCAGCCAGGCGATCTTGGCGTCTAGCGCAGCGAAACTCGCCGACGCCGCGCCGATCGCGATCACGGTGATGAAGAAGCCGATGCTGTTCTGTATCGCGAGCGCGGAGCCGACCAGCTCGGGCGGGCAGGCGCGCGCCGACAGCGCCGAGAACTGCGGTGAATCGGCCACCACCATGAAGCCCCAGAACAGCAGCACGCCGAGCAGCAGTGTGGTGGGCAACCCCTGCAGCAGCGGATAGGCGAGACAGGCCGCACCGGAGCCAGCCAGGGCGACGGCCGCCACCCGGGCGCTGCCGATGCGGCGGCTGAGCCAGCCGCCCAGCACGCAGCCGATGCCGCCGGTGCCGATGATGAAGAACGCCCACAGCGGGATGTCGATCGACCGTGTTGCGCCATCGCCGTTTGCCAGTACCGCAAGCAGGAAGGGCGTGAGCGTCCAGAAGGCGTACAGCTCCCACATGTGGCCGAAGTAGCCGAACGCCGAGGCGCGATAAGCCGGAATGCGAAAGGCGGCGCGCACCGCGCCGAAACGGATGCGCGCCGTTTTGCCCGTGACCCTGAAATGCGGGCCGTCACCGAGCCAGAGCACCAGCGCGGCGCCAACCAGCGCGAGCGCCGAGCTGGCGAGCACGACGTGGCTCCAGGGCCAGCTGCTGCCGGTGGCGCGCACCAGATGCGGCAGCGCGGTGCCGACGGTGAGCATGCCGACCAGCCAGCCGAGCACTTCACCGGCGCGCTGCGGCGACCAGCCGACGACCAGCTTCATGCCGAGCGGATAGACGCCGGCCAGCGCAACGCCGGTCAGGAAGCGGTAGACGCTGGCATCGGCGAGTCCGGTGGCGGCGAGCGCGAAGCCCGCGTTCGACGCCGCGCCGAGCGCGGCGCAGACGGCGACGATGCGGCTGGCGGGAAAACGGTCGGCGAGACCGGAAAACGCGAAGCCGAAAGTGCCGCTGATGAAGCCGAGCTGCACCGCGTTGGTGAGCAGGCCGATGTCGCCGGTCGATAGCCCCCATTCCCGCACCAGCGAATCCGCGGCCGCGTTGGCGCTGAACCAGAGCGACGTGCCGAAGAGCTGTGCGAGGACGATGAGCGGTACGGCCAGACGCTCCATGCGCGTGACCATAACCGAAGTTCGCGCCGTGCGCCGCGCGCGCGGCGGGCGCCGCGCTCAGGGCACGACGGCGGTCGCCTCCAGCTCGATCTTGGCCGGGCTGTCGAGCAGGTCGGAGACGAAAATCATGCTCATGCAGGGGAAGTGCCCGCCCATGAGCCCTTTCCAGATGCGGCCGAGCGCCTTGCGCGCCGCGAGGTAAGCCGGCTTGTCGCAGCAGAATGCGGTGATGCGGCAGATGTGCTCGGGCTTGCCGCCGGCCTCGGCGAGTACGGCGAGCACGTTTTTCAGTGCCTGCTCGAACTGCGGCGCGAGATCCTCTGAATGGAACTTCTGCTCGGCGTCCCAGCCGACCTGACCGGCGATGAAAACCAGTCTGCCGCCGGAGACCGCGATGCCGTTGGCGTAACCGATGGCGGGCGCCCAGCCCTTGGGGTGCAGGATTTGCATGCCGGCGTCTCCTGGTCTAGTGGCCTGCGCTTCAGTCGTACACGTTGGGCGGATCGAGGTCGATGTCCCAACCCTTTTCCGGTTTCGGCACGCGGGCTAGCCAGGCCTTCACCAGCTCGACGTGCTCGCGTTCCTCTTCCGCCATCTCGTGCGCCGCGTCGAGCACCGTGCGCGGCAGGTCGCGGCGCGCGAGCGAGGCGAAAAAGCGCGCCGCGCGCTCCTCGTTGCGCAGCGCGATCTGCAGCGCGTGATACGGCTGCATGAGATAGTGCAGATCACCGTGCTCCCCGGTCTCGGCCCCTTCGAGCCCTTCCCAGCGGAACGGTTCCAGGTCGGCCGGCGGCGTGGTCCAGCCCATCTGCTCGAGGATCTTGTTGGCGTGCAGCTTCTCGATGCCGGCGAGCTTGCGAAACAGCTCGGCGACCTCGCGGTTGTTGGCGACTTCCATCTGGTCGGCGAATTCAGCGTAACGCGTCGACGCCTCGAGCTCCATGGCGTAGGCGCGCTTCATGAAGTCGGCAAACGCGCCTTGCGCCGCACGCGTCTGCTTGCGGGTTTGCTTGGGCGCGGCCGGGGGTCGCTTCGCGGCTGCCGGCGCGCGCGTCTTCTTGGCGCGCTTCGCGGTCATAGCGCGAACTCCTTCTCCAGTTCGGCCGGCGAGACGCGCGGCGCCTCGGCCGGCCGGTAGGGCGCGCGGTTGCCGGCGTACAGGATGCCGATATTGAAGCCGTCGTCCGTCATCAGGCGGCGCGCGGCGCGCGCGGGGTCGTCGGTCGGCGCGACCGACGCCGGATGCGCCATGGTCTTCCAGTCGCGTTGCTCGGGGCGGAAGGTGACGCAGGGCGAGAGCACTTCGACGAAGGAGAATCCCGGCGTGCGAATTGCCTGCGCGATCAGCTCGGCGCAGCCGTTCGGGTCGCCCGAGAAGGCGCGCGCGATGAAGTTGGCACCCGAGGCGAGCGCGATCACCAGCGGATGGAACTCGCGCAGACCGGTGCCGTGCGGCGACAGCTTGGAATCCCAGTCCGGCTCGGTGGTCGGCGACGGCTGTCCCTTGGTCATGCCGTAGACGCGGTTGTCCATGACGATGTAGGTCATGTCGACGTTGCGCCGGCAGGCATGCAGGAAATGATTGCCGCCGATCGAGTAACCGTCGCCGTCACCGCCGGCCGCGATCACCGTCAGGTCCGGCCGCGCCACCTTCAGCCCGGTCGCCGCGGCAAGCGCGCGCCCGTGCACGCCGTGAAAGCCATAGCAGCGGGTGTAGGCCGGGATGCGAGACGAGCAGCCGATGCCCGAGACGAGGGCGACCCTCTCCGGCGGCAGCTCGAGCTTGGCGAGTGCCTTGGTCACGGCCGACAGCACCGAGTAGTCGCCGCAGCCCGGGCACCAGACCGGTTTGACATCAGACTTGTAGGACTGCGGCGTGTAGGCCACGGCGGGAACGGCGGTCATGAGCGGCTCCAGTCGATGAGGCGACGATGGATTTCCTCCGGGCGGAACGGCAGCGGCCCCGGTCGGTGGAAGCTCGTCAGCTGCGGTGCGAGGTCGTACTCGGCGCGCAGGTAGCGCAGGAACTGCGCGCCGTGATTCTGCTCGATGACCAGGGCGCGCTTGACGCCGGCGAGCGCGGCCGCGAGGCGCTCCGGCTGCACCGGGGAGAGCAGGCGCAGCGAAATCAGGCGGGCGCTGAGGCCGTCGTCCTTCGCCCGCGCGAAAGCCTCGCGCACCGGCCCGGTGCAGGAACCGAAGGTGATGACGGCGAGCTCGCCTTCGCCTTCGACGTCGGCCCAGTAATCGCCATAGTCGATCGACGCAAGCTTGCGCCGGCGCTTGTCGAGCTGCGCCAGATGATCGCTGGCCTGCGACGACGGCGTGCCACGCTCATTGTGTTCCAGGCCGTCGGCCGTGTAGGTGAGGCCGGCCATGCCCGGAACCGCCATCGGCGAGACACCCGAGTCGGTGAGCGCATAGCGCTTGTAGTCCTTGGTGTTCGGCTCGGCCAGCTTGCGCCGGCCGGTGAAGGCGAGGTCTGCGGGGCGATCGATGACCGCGCGCGCCTGGCCGAAGGACTGGTCCGACAGGACGATCGCCGGCGTTTGCAGGCTCTCGGCCAGCGTCACGGCCCACTGCGTGGCGCGCACGCAGTCGCCGATCGAGTTCGGTGCGACGACGATATGCGGCGCGTCACCGTGCAGTCCGTAGAGCGCGATGTTCACGTCGCCCTGCTCGGTCTTGGTGGCGATGCCGGTCGACGGTCCGGTGCGCATGACGTCGACCACGACGAGCGGAATCTCGGCCGTCACGCCGAGGCCGAGGGCCTCGATCATCAGCGACAGGCCGGGGCCGGAGGTCGCGGTGAGCGACGGCACGCCGCCATAGGAAGCGCCGAGAATCATGTTGATCGACGCCAGCTCGTCCTCGGCCTGCACCAGCGTGCCGCCCACGCGCGTCAATGCCGGCGCCATCCATTCGAGCAGCTCGGTGGCCGGCGTGATCGGGTACGCCGCGACGAAGCGCACGCCGCCGCGGATCGCGCCGTAGCCTGCGGCCTGGTTGCCGGTCACCAGCCAACGGCCGCTGCGGCCGCCCAGCGGCGGCGCGAGCGGCAGGCGCCGCGGCAGCTTCTGCGCCTCGGCCATGCCGAGCTGCATGGCGGCGATGCTGGCGGCCAGCGCGTCGCCGCCCTTTTTCATCGATTTCTGGATCGCGACCGTGACGGCGTCTTGCGGAAGGCCGGCAAAGCCGGCGAGCAGGCCGAGTGCGATCATGTTCGGCCAGCCGCCCTTGATGCTCTTGGCGAGCGACTTGAATTCGACCGGCACGCTCTGCGCGCCGCTCGCCACCAGCGCCTCGGGTGCCGTGCCCTGCGCCGGGTCGCCGATCAGCAGGCTCGCGGCATCGAGCGGTATCTCGGCGCTGAAGCGGGTGATGTTCAGCCAGTCGACGGCGATGAGCGCGTCGAAGCGGTCGTCCGGCCCCTCGACTGCGTGCGTCGCGATGCGCAGCATGGCGGCCGCCTCGCCGCCGCGAATCTGCGGCCCGCTGGTGCGGGTCATGAGGCCGAAGTAGCCGGCCTGCGCTGCCGCCTCGAGCAGCATGTTGCCGGCCGTCATGACGCCCGCGCCGCCACTGCCGGCAAGCGCGAACGAGACGCTCGTCGCGCCGCTGCCCGCTTTCGATCTCGCTGTATTCACCGCTGTTCTCCGTGGTGCGCCGCGAAACGCAAGATGACCGAACCCCCTGGGGCTTCCTTGAGGCAGATCAAACGCGTCCGCAAGCGCTTGCGCTATTCATGCCCGCATCCGTCGCGCAGGGACCGTATTTTGCAACATCCCCCTGGCGCTTAAATCAGTAATTAGGTACTGTAATACCAAATTTAGCGCAGCACCAGCCTTTCGAAAGGACAGCGATATGGGCGCAGCACGCGAACTGAAAAACCACGACCTGGCGGAGATCGCCGTCCCGGGCGTGAAAGTCGAGAAGCGTCCGGCGACGACCCCGGACGGCAAGACGGCGAAGGGCCTGTACAACGCCTGGATCTGGCTCGACAACCCGGGTCAGTACAACTCGTACACCACCGACATGGTCAAAGGCGTGATCCTCGCCTTCCGCGCCGCGTCCAATGCGCGCGAGGTCTCGAGCGTGGTGTTCACCGGCGTCGGCGACAAGGCGTTCTGCACCGGCGGCAACACCAAGGAATACGCCGAGTATTACGCCGGCCATCCGCAGGAATACCGCCAGTACATGCGGCTGTTCAACGACATGGTGTCCGCGATCCTGGCCTGCGACAAGCCCGTGATCTGCCGTGTCAACGGCATGCGCATCGGCGGCGGGCAGGAGATCGGCATGGCCTGCGATTTCACCGTCGCCCAGGACCTGGCGCGCTTCGGCCAGGCCGGACCCAAGCACGGCTCGGCACCGATCGGGGGTGCGACCTACTTCCTGCCGGTCTTCGTCGGTGCCGAACGCGCGA
>JBFFEY010000022.1:0-41482 GCA_041558415.1 Burkholderiales bacterium
GACTGCCCTAGTAGGAGTTATCCACAAGGGTCTGACCCCAAGGTCGCCCGCTCGAGCGACAACGTGAATCGACCCTATTACGGCTGGGTGGTGGTCGTCGCCGCCTTCACGCTGATGTTCGTCGGCTTCGGCGCGGCGTATTCCTTTGCCGCGTTCTTCGGCGCGTTTCAGGCCGAGTTTTCGGCCTCGCGCGCCAACGTGTCGCTGGTGTTCTCGGTGGCGGGGTTCCTCTGGTTCACGCTCGGTGCGCCGGGCGGCATGCTCGCCGACCGCATCGGACCACGTCGCGTTTGCCTGGTCGGTGTCGCCTGCCTGGTCGTCGCGCCGCTGCTGGCGAGCAGCGCGCGCTCGATCGAGCTGCTGTACCTCACCTACAGCATCGGCATCGGCGTCGGCGTCGGGCTGACCTATGTGCCGTCGGTCGGCGCGGTGCAGCCCTGGTTCGCGCGCAACCGCGCCTTCGCTTCGGGCATCGCGGTTGCCGGCATCGGCGCGGGAAATTTCGTCGGGCCGCTCCTCGCCACCTGGCTGATCGGCCTGGTGGGCTGGCGTTCGGCGTACCAGCTGCTCGCGCTCGCCGTCCTGCTGCTGGCGGGCGCCGCGGCGCTGGCGATCGACGACGACCCGGCGCGGCATGGCGCGCAGGGCGCGCCGCGCACCGACCGCGCCACGTTGCCCGGTGCGACGCTCGGCGCGGCGCTGCGCTCCGAGCCATTCTGGCTGCTGTACGCGGCGAGCGTGCTGGTCTGCGTCGGGTTGTTCGTTCCCATGGTGCACCTCGCGACCTACGCGCAGGACGCCGGCTATTCGCCGGCCGAGGGCGTGGCGCTGGTCAGCCTCATCGGGCTGGGCAGCCTGCTCGGCCGCTTCACCATCGGCGGCATCGCCGATCGCTTCGGCCGCCAGCCCTCGCTGGTGGCGATGTACGCCGGCCTCGGCCTGATGCTGATCCTGTGGTGGCTGACGACCACCTACTGGGTGCTGGTGCTGTTCGCGGTGCTGTTCGGCGCGTTCTACGGCGGCTTCGTCGCGCTCGCGCCGACGATCATCATGGACCTGTACGGCCAGCGTGCGGTGTCCGGCATCATCGGCGTGCTGTATACCGGGCCGGGACTCGGCACGCTGGTCGGGCCGCCGCTCGCGGGCGCGGCATTCGATGCCTTCGGCAGCTACAGCGCGCCGATCCTGGCGGCGGCCGCGCTGTCGTTTGCCGGCGCCGGGCTGGTGTGGGTTCTGATCCGGCGCACGCGCGCGGCGGCTGCATGAGCACGGCGCTGCGCGGACTCGCACGCCGCCTGCTGCGGCGCGCCGCGCCGCTCACGGTGAGCGAGGTCGACGGCATGCGCAGTCTGCATGTCGGCGGCGAGGCGATCCAGAGCGCGATGCATATCGACGACCCGTACGCGCTGGCGCTCGATTACACGCGCACAATGATGGCTTTCCTGCTCTTCCATGCGCAGCCGCGCGACGTGTTGATGATCGGCCTGGGCGGCGGCTCGCTGGCGAAGTTCGTGCACCGTCACCTGAAGCGCAGCCGCGTGCGGGCCATCGAATGCGATGCGCGCGTGGTGCAGGCGGCGCGCGACCACTTCGCGCTGCCGCCGGACGACGCCCGCCTCGCGGTCGAGGTCGGCGACGGGGCGCAGGCGCTCGTGCCGCAGAGCTGCGACGTGCTGATGGTCGACGGCTTCGAGGACGAGGCACAGGCGCCGGGCCTGGCGAGCCAGGATTTCTACGACGCCTGCTACCTGGCGCTACGTGCGCCCGGCGTGCTGGTGATCAACTTCATGAACGACGATCCGAAGCTCGATCGGCGCCTGCGCGGCCTCGAGCGGTCCTTCGGCGGCGCGGTGCTCCTGCTGCCCGCGCTCTCCGACCCGAACATGCTGGTGTTCGCGCTGCGCGGCGCGCCGCCGCGCCTGGCCTGGTCGCGCCTCGCCGCGCGCGCGGCGCGCCTGGAACGGCAGCTCGGGCTGCCGTTCGCGCGCTACGTCAAGGCGCTCAAGCGCACGAACGCGTCGCGCGAAAACGCGCTGCTGATCGCGCCCGTCGCCCGATGATCGAGCTGGCCGGCATTTCCTGGCAGCTGCTCGCCGTGCTCGCGGCGGCGGCGTTCGCCGGCTCGGTCGTGTTCGGTCTCACCGGCTTCGGCGCGGCGCTGATCACCATCCCGCTCGCGACGCATTTCGTGCCGCTGCCCTTTGCGCTCGCGCTGTACGCGCTCATGGACCTGGGCAATGCGTTTCGCATCGGCTTCGAGAGTCCGCGCAATGCGGTGCGCGCGGAGTGGGTGCGGCTTGTGCCGATGATCGTCGTCGGTACGGCACTCGGCGTGACGCTGCTCGTCAACCTGCCGCGGCGCTGGGGCATGCTCGCGCTCGGCGTTTTCGTGCTGGCGTATGCGCTGTACGCACTGCTGCGCCCGGAGGCGCGCGCCACCGTCGGCCGTGGCTGGGCATGGGTCGCCGGCTTCGCCGGCGGATTGACCAGTACGCTGTTCGGCGCGGGCGGCCCGCCGTATGCCATCTACCTGTCGCAGCGCGGCCTGTCGAAGGCGCAGTTCCGCGCCACGCTCGGCTTTGCCACGCTGACGAGCATCTCGCTGCGCGTGGTTGCGTTCCTGCTGAGCGGGATCCTGCTCGACTGGGGCGTGTGGCTCGCGCTGCTCATCGTGCTGCCGGCGGCCTGGGTCGGCCTCAGCCTCGCGCGACGCCTGTTCCACCGCATCTCGCGCGAGCTGCTGCTGCGCGCGGTCTCGGGAGTGCTGGTGCTGAGCGGCGCCTCGCTGGTGCTGCGCGCGCTCGGCTAGAGCGCGAATCAATCCTGCGGCGTGCCCGGTCGGGCATCGTCTTCCTGCGTCCCGGGCGGCACGGGTGCGACGTAGCCGATGAGCAGCAACAGGGCGCCGACACCGACGAACGAAACGATGCGCGCGACCGTGCCCGATCCGGCGAGATCCACCAGGAACAGCTTCACGACAACGGCGCCGAGCAGCACGGCGCCGATGACCCAGAGCAGGCGCTGCATGCGGCGGCGCGCCAGCAGCATCAGCGTCAGCGCGGCGCCGGCCCAGAGCAGCGAAAGCGTCGCTTGCACCAGCACGCTGTCGAACAGGTCGCCGAAGCGATAGGGCACGTCGGCCCAGAAATGGATCGAGCGCAGCGCGATGCCGTTCAGCGCAACGAAGCCGAGCAGCGCGAGGAGCTTGGCGCCGGCATCGGGTGCGAGGCCGACGCGCGCTGCGCTCTGCCGGCTCCAGCGCAGCAAGGCAAGGAGCGACAGCGCCGCGACCGCGTCGATCGGATTGGCGAGCGGCAGATAGGGCAGCGGCTGCATGCCGCCGGGCGCGTGCAGGTTGGCAGTCACGGTCCAGAGCGCGGCCACGGCCGCCAGTGGCAGCAGCAGGCGGGCGTACAGCAGGGCGTTCTGCGCAGCCGGCCAGCGCTGCGCGGTTTCGAGCGCGAGCACCGCGAGCAGCGCGAGTGCGCATGGCAGGCCGAGCGCCGCCGTTTGCCAGGCGATGCCGTCGCTCCATTCGCCGGCAAGCCAGTGCAGTTCCCAGGCGAGCAGTGCGACCAGGAGATAGAGACCGACGCTGTGGCGCAAACCGGCCAGCGCCGCGTTGGCATCACGTTCCTGGCGGCGCAGCGTCCAGACCAGCGCGCCGAAGCTCACTGGCCAGGCAACGGCACCGAGATCCGCCAGTGGGTGCGCGCTGCCGAGTGCTTGCACGCCGCCGGCGACGAGCAGCAACAGCGGCTGTATCGCGCTCACGTTGCGCAGCGCGCGCCAGGCGAGCCGGGCGCCGGCCCACTCGCTGGCGAGGGCGCTCGCGCTGACGAACAGCGCGTAGGCGGCGGGCTCCCGCAGGCGCTCGATGCCGTGGTGGATGGCATCCACCCCGCCGAGCAGCCAGGCCAGGCCGGCGGCCGCCAGCGCGAGCGGTGCGATACCGCGCGCAGCCGCGGGCAGGTCGGCGGCGTGGCGCCCGAGCAGGCGCGCGGTGAGGAGTCCGGCCGCGGTGATCAGCGCGCAGCCGATCACGGCGTCGTTCCAGACCGGATGCAGGCGCAGGTAGTCGTCGTATTCGAGCAGGAAATACAGGGCGCCGCCCGCCTGCACCAGCAGACCGAAGCTCCAGGCCAGCGCACGCCGCTGGCGCAGGCCGACCCAGACGATCGCGGCGCCCTCGAGGGTCCAGATCGCGAAGGTGGTGTAGGCGCCGAAGGCGAAGAACACGGCGAGCGTGGCGAGACCGACGGCGAGCGCGACGTAGACCTCGCCCAGCAGCCGCATGCGCTCGCGCCACAGCAGCAGCGCGGCGAGCACCGCGTACACCAGCGCACCGGCGGCCGCGCTCCAGGCAAGCCCGTAAGGCAGGTCGCGCGCCAGTGCGGCCTGCATCACGGCGGTCGCTGCCGGCGTGCCGAACACCAGCGTGCCGTCGACCAGGCCGCGCAGCCGCGGCGGCTGGCGCGCCGCGAACAGGATCGGCACGACCAGGTAGATGCCGAAGAACGCGAGCACGAACGGCTCGATCGTACCGAACAGTTCCGGGCGGTAGTTGCCCGCACCCCAGGCGAGACCGATGACGAAGGTGAACAGCCAGCCGGTCAGGTTGAGCGCGCGCCAGGCCTTGAACCAGCTCACGGCGAGGATGAACAGGTTGAGGACCGTGTAGTAGGAAAACAGCACGACGTGATTGCCGGCGCCGGTCGAGGCGAGCACCGGCGCGAGGAAGGCGCCGGTCAGGCCGTAGACGGCGAGCGAGGGCGCGTCCTGGCGCACCGCGAGCACCGTGGTCGCCACGCCGAGCGCGGTGAACAGGGCGAAGGCGGGCAAGACGTCGATGAAGCCGTAGACCTTGAGCGCGAAGTAGACGTCGAGATAGGCGAGGCCGCTCGCCACGCCCTGCACGACGATGCCGTAGAGGCGGCGCGTGTCGCGCAGGCGCCAGCCGACGACGAACAGGGCGAGCGCCAGCGCGCCGACGCCGGCGACGCGCAGCTGCGGCGGCATCAGGCCGCGGTCATAGGCGAACTTGAGCAGGAAGCCGACGCCGAAGAAGAGCACCACGGCGCCCACCTTGGCGACGAGATTGCCGGAGATGAGGCGCGCGAAGAGGCCGGGTTGTTCGGCCGTTGCTTGCGGCGCGGCCGCCTCTTGAGTGCCCGGCTCAAGCGCTGCGGCGGATGCCGCTGCCGGCGATGCGGTCATTTCCGCCGGTGACGGGGCTGGTGCAGCTGGCGTCGGCGGCGCGGGGGGCGTCTCCTGGTCCGCGGGCAGTTCCGCACCCAGCCCAACGAGCGCCTGTTCGAGCCGCGCGACGCGTCGCTGCAGCGCCGCGATCTCGCGCTGCAGGTCGCTCGCCTGTGCGGTGGGCGGCGGCGGGTAGCCGAGCGACCCGCGTTTCGCCGCCGCCTGCTCGCGAAACGACTGCGCGCGCGCATCGATGCTCCAGCCGATGAAGGCGCCGATCAGCGCGAACGCGACCCCGAACGCCACGCCGAAAAAACCGGTGCCGAGGGCGAGGCCGAGCAGGGCGAGGAGAATTTTTGCCATCTCGGCTCCCTAACGCCAGTCGCCGCGCAGCGCGCTCACCGCGGCCTGCAGCGACTCCGGCGTCGCCGCCTGCGGCGTGAGCGGTGCGCCGACGCTCAGTGCGATTGTCGGAAACAGCTGTGCGACGTGCGCCAGCTTGTCACGGTTGCGGGCGAACAGGCTTTGCCACAGCCCCGACAGCGCCATGGGGATCACCGGTACCGGCGTGCGCTCCAGAATGCGCAGGATGCCGCCGCGGAAAGTGCCCATCTCGCCGTCCGGCGTCAGACGGCCTTCGGGGAACAGTCCGACCAGCTCGCCGTCGGCCAGTGCCCGCGCGACCGCGTCGTAGGCGCGCTCGAGCGCCGCGGGGTCTTCCTTCGCCGGCGCGATCGGAATCGCCCGCACGGTACGGCAGAAAAAATGAATCAGCGGCAGGCGGTAGATGCGGTGATCCATCACCCAGCGGATCGGCCGGCGACAGGCCGCCGAGATCACCAGCGCATCGACGTAGGAGACATGGTTGCAGACCAGCACCGCCGGCCCCTGCTCGGGAACGCGTTCCAGGCCGGACTTGCGCAGGCGGTAGACCGAGTGGATCAGCATCCACACCATGAAGCGCATGAGGAATTCGGGCACCAGCAGGTAGATGTAGAGCGCGACCGCGGCGTTGAACAGCGCGGTCACCAGGATGAGCTGCGGGATGCTGAGCCCGGCCTCGAACAGGCCGATCGCGATGAGGGCGGCCGCCACCATGAACACGGCGTTCAGGATGTTGTTGGCGGCGATGATGCGCGAGCGGTGCGCCGGCTCGCTGCGGCTCTGGATCAGCGCATAGAGCGGCACGATGTAAAAGCCGCCGAACACGCCGATCAGCGCGAGATCCGCGAGCAGGCGCCAGTGCGCCGGATCGCGGGCGAAGTCGAGGGCGCCGAGCGCCGCGGGCACATGCGCATCGGCGGCGAGGAACAGGTCGACGCCAAACAGCGTGATGCCGATCGAGCCGAACGGCACCAGGCCGATCTCGACTTTGTGCCCGGAAAGCCGCTCGCAGAGCAGCGAGCCGATGCCGATGCCGACCGAGAACACGACCAGCAGCAGCGTGACGACCGACTCGGTCGCGCCGAGCACGTTCCGGGTCAGGTTCGGGAACTGCGTGACGAACATCGAGCCGACGAACCAGAACCAGGACACGCCCAGGATCGACAGAAACACGGTGCGGTTGTGCGTGGCGAAGCGCAGGTTGCGCCAGGTGGCGGTGACCGGGTTCCAGTCGATCCTCAGACCCGGGTCGGCGGCGGGCGCCTTCGGGATAAGGCGCGACAGCGCGATGCCGAGCGCCGAGACGGCGAGCGTGACGAGCACCACGCCGGTCACGCCCCAGCCGGGCTGGATGATGAGCCAGCCACCGAGCATCATGCCGGCGAGGATCGCCACCGAGGTCCCCATCTCGACCAGGCCGTTGCCGCCGACGAGCTCGGTTTCGTGCAGCGCCTGCGGCAGGATCGCGTACTTGACCGGGCCGAACAGCGTCGACTGCACGCCGCCGAGAAACAGCGCGACCAGCAGCAGCTCGAGGCTCTTGAGGAAGAAGCCGGCGGCGCCGAGCGCCATCACGCCGAGCTCGATCGCCACCGTCACCGTGATGAGGCGCGACTTCTCGTACTTGTCGGCGAACTGGCCCGCGGTGGCGGAAAACAGGAAGAACGGCAGCACGAACAGCGCCTGTGCCAGATTCTGCAACGTGTCCGAGCGCAGTGTCGTGAAGCTCGCGGTCTGGAAGGCGAGCAGGATGACGAGCGCCTGCTTGAAAACGTTGTCGTTCAGCGCGCCCAGGAACTGCACGCCGAAAAACGGCGCAAAGCGCCGCTCGCCCAGCAGGCGGAACTGACTGCGCTCGCTCATTCGAACGCCTCCCGGATGTAGTCGCGCAGCCTGCCCAGCGCGGCGACCACGGTTGCCGGGTCGGGCCGCAGGTAGACCGCCTTGCCGCGCTTTTCCGCGCGCAGCACGCCGGCCGCGCGCAGCACGCCGATATGGTGGGCAGTCGCGGTGCGCGACAGGGGACAGGCGTCGACGATCTGCTTGATGCTGAGCTCCTCGCCGTGCCGGAACATGAGCAGGATGCGCTGGCGATGCTCGTCGCCGAGCGCGGTGAACACGGCGGCCAGGCCGTACCACTTCCTGGGCAGTGCACGCTGATAGCGGGCATACATAACTAAAACACTAGTTATGTAGATTTAAGCTGTCAAGCCAGCATTGGGCGGTCTGCCCCCGGTCCGGGCCTTGGAACTAGTCGCTTTGCGCTTCGAGGTCGATCAGCCGGCGCAGGGCCTGGTAACGCGCCTCGGCGGCATCGCCGAACAGCGGGTCGCGGCCGGCCGGGACCGCCGTGCTCACCGCGACCCAGTCTTCCGGCGTCAGCAGCGCGGCGGCACGCGGCAGGATGTCGCGCTCCTCGGTGGCGAGGTGGTGGCGGTAATAGACCAGAAAGGTGGCGACGGCGGTTTCCACGTCCTCGCGCAGCACCATGGCTTCGTCCGCGACATCGTTCAGCAGGCGCAGCAGATCGTCGCCGGCACGCGCGATCACGCGATGTTCCTGCAGCAGGCGGTTGATGCGCACGCGCAGGCCGGGATCGCGCGCGACCATACGCTCGAACGCGACATCCTCGCGTGCGTGATGTACGCGGTCGGGATAGTGGCGCAGGTATTCGACGATATCGAGCATCAGCTCGTAATTCGGCTGCGCGTCCTCATGAAACCGCGCCAGCTCGCGCTCCAGCAGCGCCAGCAGCTGCGCGAAATTGACGTGCTCGGCATGCCACTGCTCGATTGCTGCGGTCATGTCGCTGCGTCCCCGCGCCCGCGGTACATCCAGTCGCGCGTCAGCGGCAGCGCGCTTTTTTTCGGGTCGCCGTTTTTTACCGCGAGCACCTGCTGGATGGTGACCCAGTTGGACTCGAAGGCATGCGCGCAGCCGGCCAGATAGGTGCGCCAGATGCGGATCCTGCGCTCGTCGGTGAGCGCGCGCGCCCGCGCAAGGTTGCCCTCGAGCCGGTCGCTCCAGTGCCACAGCGTCTTCGCGTAGTGCAGGCGCAACGTCTCGACGTCCATCACTTCGAGTCGCTGCGCACCCATGGTGGCGACCACGAGCATCAGATGCGGCAGCTCGCCGTGCGGAAACACGTAGCGGTCGACGAAGGCGCCGCCGCCCAGGCCGACGAAACGGCTTTCGGTGTCCACTGAGGTGATGCCGTGGTTGAGCGCCACGCCGCCGTCCTTCAGCAGGCGGTGGACGGCGCCGAAATAGGTCGGCAGGTTGCGCAGGCCGACGTGCTCGAACATGCCGACCGAGGCGATCTTGTCGTAGACGCCTTCGCCCGGCAGATCGCGGTAATCGAGCAGCTGTACGCGGCAGCGGTCTTGCAGCCCGTCGGCGCGGATGCGCTCGCTGGCGAGCGCGTGCTGGTTGTGTGACAGCGTGATGCCGGTGGCGTCGACGCCGTAGTGCTTGGCGGCAAAGCGCACCAGCGCACCCCAGCCGCAGCCGATGTCGAGGAACTTCTCCCCGGGCGCGAGCCGCAGCTTGCGGCAGATGTGATCGAGCTTCTGTGCCTGCGCCTGCTCGAGGCTGTCGCCGTCGTCGCGGAAATACGCACAGGAATAGACCATCTCGCGATCCAGCCATAGCGCGTAGAACTCGTTCGAGACGTCGTAGTGGTAGCCGATCGCCTCGCGGTCCCGCTTGCGCGTATGGAACGAGAGCTTCGGCAGCCGTCCCGGCCGGTAGCCCTGGCCGCGCGCCGAGAGCGCCTCGGCGGCGCGGATGATCTCGCGGATCGGCCCGTCGACGTCGATCAGGCCCTCGACGTAGGCGGTACCCAGTTTCTCCAGGTCGGCGTTCACCAGCGTGCGCGCGGCGCGCGGGCCGCTCACGCGCAGCGTCACCGGCGGCGAGGCGCTGAAGGCGAAGCGCTTGCCGTTCCACAGCTCGATCGCGAGCGGCGCCTCGAGGTGGCTGCGCAGTTCGCCGATCGACTTTTCGATGCGCGCTTCCAGTCCCATGGTGTTCTCCCGGCCTCAGGCGGCTTTTTCCCGCAGCGTGACGAACTCCTCGGCTGCGGTGGGGTGAATGCCGATCGTCGCGTCGAACTGCGCCTTGGTTGCGCCGAGCTTCACGGCGATCGCGACGCCCTGGATGATCTCGCCGGCGTCCGGCCCGATCATGTGCGCGCCAACCACGCGCGTGCTCGCCGCATCGACGACCAGCTTCATGAACAAGCGCTCGTCGTTGTCGCCGAGCGTGTGCTTGAGCGCGCGGAACGCGGTGCGGTAGACGTCGACCGCGCCGAAGCGCTCGCGCGCCACGGCCTCCGACAGCCCCACCGTGGCGAGGTTGGGGTTGCTGAACACCGCCGTCGGAATGTTCGCGTAGTCCATCGGCGTCGGCTGGTTGTCGAACAGGGTGCGGGCCACCGCCATGCCCTCGGCCGTGGCGACCGGGGTGAGGTTGTGCTGGTTGGCGACATCGCCGATCGCGTAGATCGAATCGACGCTGGTCTTCAGCATCGCGTCGACGACGATACGGCCGTCCTTCGCGCACTGAACCCCCGCGGCCCCGAGGCCCAGGTCGCGCGTGTTCGGCACGCGGCCGGTGGCGAACAGTGCGAGTCCGGCCGTCTCCGCCACGCCGTCGCCGAACGCGCACTCGAGCGACTCGCCGCGGCGCGTGATCGACAGCGGCGCAGCGTTCAGCCTAACGCGAACGCCCTTTTTCGACAGCTCATCGGTGATCTTCTCGCCGAGCTCGGCGTCGAAGTGGCGCAGCAGGCGTGCGCCGCGATAGGCAAGCGTCGTCTCGACGCCGAGGCCGTTGAAAATGGAAGCGAATTCGAGCGCGATGTAGCCGCCGCCGACCACGACGGCGCGCTGCGGCAGGCGCGCGAGTGCGAAAGCTTCATCTGACGAGATCGCGTGCTCGGCGCCGGGAATCGAGGGCATCTGCGGCCGTGAACCGGTCGCCAGCAGGACGTATTTCGCCTTGTGGCGCCTGCCGCCCACCTCGACCGTGCGGGCGTCCAGCAGGCGCGCGTGGTCGCGCAGGATTTCGACGCCGGCATTGACGAGCAGCCGCTCGTACACGCCGTTCAGCCGCGCGATCTCGCGGTCCTTGTGCGCGATCAGCGTCGGCCAGTCGAAGCGCGTCTCGCCGATCGTCCAGCCAAAGTCCGCCGCATCGTGCAGGTCGTCGCGCACGTGCGCGGCGTAGGAGAGCAGTTTTTTCGGAATGCAGCCGACGTTGACGCAGGTGCCGCCGAAGCGTCCCGACTCGGCGATCGCGACGCGCGCGCCGAAGCCGGCGGCGAAGCGCGCGGCGCGCACGCCGCCGGATCCGCCGCCGATCACGAACAAATCGAACTCACGGCCCTCGCTCATGCCAATCTCCTCCCCAGGTTCAGCCGCGAGTTGCGAATGGATGGGCCGATCTTAGCCACCCCGTCGCGGCCTGCCAACCTCAGGCAACGAGCGCGAAACGGCCGGATTCGTCGCGTACGCGCCCTTCGGCAACCAGCTTTTCCAGGTGCGCGCTGAGCGAGCGCGCCGCGACGCGGTGCAGGCGCGGGTGGACGTCGTCGTAGACCGCGGCGACCAGTGCCTCGAGCGTCGACGCGCCGAGGCGCTCGAGCGCGGCAGCCACCTTCGCTTCGCGCGCCAGGCGATGGGCGATGAGGCGTCGAACCTCCTTGTGCGGCTCGCCGATCAGGTAGCCGTGCCCGGGCGCGAACACCGCGATGTCCTCGGCGAGCAGCGACTCGAGCGAGCGCAGGTAGGCCTGCATGTTGCCGTCCGGCGGCCCGATGACCACGGTCGAGCCCTGCATGACGTGATCCCCGGTGAACAGCATGCGCGTGTCTTCGAGCAGGTAGCACAGGTGGTTCGAGGCGTGGCCGGGCGTGTGAATCACGCGCAGCGTCACGCCGCCGAGCGCGAGCCGCGCGCCGTGCTCGGGAACACGCTCGGGCGCGAACCCGGCGTCCTGGCTCGCACCCTGCGGCGCGGGCCGGCCGATCACCTCGGCACCGGTGGCCGCGCGCAGCGCCGCGGCGGCCGGGGAGTGGTCGATGTGGGTGTGCGTGCACAGGATCCAGCGGATGCGTCCCTCGCCGGCGGCGAGCAAGGCCTCGAGGTGCGCGGCATCGTCCGGCCCCGGGTCGATCACCGCGAGCTCCTTGTCACCCACCAGGTAGCTGTTGGTGCCCGGGCCGGTCATCATCCCCGGATTCGGCGCGATGACCCGCGTGACCAGCGCATCGAGCCGCTTGGGAACGCCCGGCAGCATTTCGTAGGTCGACTCGCCGCTCTCCTGCGGGTCGCACCAGTGGATCTCGAAGTACGCTGGGTCGTTGCGCCGGAACAGGCGCTTGCCGTCGCGCCCCGTCGCCCAGCAGGCGCGGTGCTCGACGATCTCGTCCAGCGCGAACGCGGCCTCCAGCGCAGTGCGCGCTTCCCGGTATTCCGCCAGGCGCGACAGCGCGTCGCGCGTCGCGTTGACCAGCGTCAGGGTTCCCTGCGCGAAGCGCTCGAGCGCTTCGGCGGGCCGGATCCAGGTGTGGCTCACGGTCTCGCCGGCATCGTGCGAGCCGACCTGCCCGGCGGGGGCGAGGGCGACGAAGAAGCGCGTGCTGTAGCGACGCGCGCGCGCCGGCGGGGTGATCCAGTGCGCGAAATAGGCGATGCGGTCGCCCGGCAGGTAAAGGTCTTCGCGCTCGAGGAACTCGAGAAAGCCGATCTCGCCCGCGTTCAGCCGGTCGCGGTAGGGCGTCAGCGCGAACATGCGCTCGGGCGCGATCGGCGCGCCGCCGCGGTCCACGGCGAGCAGGATGCCGGCTTCCTCGAAGCACTCGCGCACCGCCGCCACCCAGTAGCCGATGCCGTTCGACGCCACGCCCAGCCGCCGGCTCGCTGCCGCGTCCGACAGGCCCTGCACGCGGGCCTGCATGTCGGGATGCGCGTCGGCGTCGTCGACCGCGCCGCCCGGAAAGACGTACGCGCCGGCGACGAAATCCGCGGCGTGCGAGCGCTCGACCATGAACAGCTCCGGCCCCTGCGCGGCATCGCGCAGCAGGACGAGGGTCGAGGCCGGGCGGGGGTGCTGGCGCGTCATCGTCAGCCGTTCCGGCCGGCGCGGTCCTTCGCGTTCTGCGCCTGAATCATCTCGCGCATGCGCTGCCAGTCGGCGTCCGACAGCTTGTCGAGCTCGCTGAACGAGGCGCCGTTGGCGAGATAGCCGCCGCCGTCGACGGCGATCGTCTCGCCGGTGAGCCACTCGCAGCCGTCGGCCATGAGGAAGGTGGCGAGATTCTGCAGCTCGGGCATCTGGCCGATGCGGCGCATCGGGTTGGCGTCGTTCGCTTCCTCGAAGCTGCCGCCCGGGCGCAGGCGCTTCGACGCGCCCTCGGTCGGGAAGGCGCCCGGGGCGATCGCGTTGAGTCGGATGCCGTAGCGGCCCCACTCCACCGCGAGCGACTTGGTCATGACGTGCAGACCGGCCTTCGACATGGCCGAAGGCACGACGTAGGGCGAGCCGGTCCACACCCAGGTGACGAGGATCGAGACCACCGATCCTTTGTCGCCGCCCGCGATCCAGCGCCGCCCGACGGCGTGGGTGACGTAGAAGGTGCCGTGAAAGACGATGTTGGCGATGGCGTTGAAGCCGTTCGGCGTGAGGTCCTTCGTCGGGCTGATGAAGTTGCCCGCGGCGTTGTTGACCAGCCCGGTGAGCGGGCCCGACTCGTCCCAGATGCGCTGCACCATCGCGTCGACCGCCTGCGCGTCGCGGATGTCGACGGCGTGGGTGCGCACCGTGCCGCCGTGCTTCGCCATCAGCGCTTGCGCCGTGTCCTCGAGCACGCCGCCGCGCCGGCCGGCGAGCCACAGCTCGGCGCCGAGCTGCAGGTAGCGCTCGGCGATCTCCCGGCCGAGGCCGGTGCCGCCGCCGGTGATCAGGATGCGCTTGCCCTTGAGCAGGCCGTCTTTGAACATCGCTGCGCTAGACGGTGAGGATGATCTTGCCGACGTGCTGGCTCGACTCCATGAGTCGATGCGCCTCGGCGGCCTGCGCCAGCGGGAAGGTCTTGAAGATCTGCGGCTTGATCTTGCCGGTCTCGATCAGGGGCCAGAACCGCTCGCGCAGGTTCTGCGCGATGGTGCCCTTGTATTCGACCGTGCGCGGACGCAGGGTCGAGCCGCTGAGCGTCAGGCGCCGCCGCATCAGTTCACTCAGGTCGAGCTCGGTCTTCATGCCGCGCTGAAAGGCGATGAAGACGAGCCGGCCCTCGTCAGCGAGGCACTTCAGCTCGCGCGGCACGTAGTCGCCGCCCACCATGTCGAGGATGACGTCGACGCCCTTGCCGCCGGTGGCCGCCTTGACCTCGGCGACGAAGTCCTGCGTGCGGTAGTTGATTGCCTTGTCCGCGCCGAGTGCGACGCAGGCGGCGCATTTCTCGTCCGAGCCTGCGGTGACCAATACGCGGTTGCCGGTCGCGACCGCCATCTGGATCGCGGTCACGCCGATGCCCGAGCTGCCGCCCTGCACCAGCAGCGATTCGCCGGCTGCGAGCTTGGCGCGGTCGTAGACGTTGTTCCAGACGGTGAAGAAAGTCTCGGGCAGCGACGCCGCCTCGATCTCGCTCAGGCCTTTCGGGATCGGCAGTGCCTGCACCGCGGGCACGGCGCAGTATTCCGCGTAGCCGCCGCCGTGGGTGAGCGCGCAGACGCGATCGCCCGCCTTCCACTGCGTTACGCCCTCGCCGCAGGCGACCACCTCGCCGGCGATCTCGAGTCCCGGCAGGTCGGAGGCATCCGGCGGCGGCGCGTAGTTCCCCATGCGTTGCAGGACGTCGGGGCGGTTCACGCCGGCGGCGGCGACCCGGACGAGGATTTCGCCTTTGCGCGGCGCAGGAACGTCGCGCTCGACAGGCGTCAGTACTTCCGGGCCGCCGGGCCTGGCGATCTCGACGGCGCGCATTTTCGCGGGGATTTTTGTCATATGGGCTTGCGACAGGGATGGGGAGAAAAGGAGTGCGGATGTTAGCAAACGGGATTACGATCCCCGCGGGTTAGGCGCAGAGGTTTGGGTATGCGGAACGGCGCGCGCGCGTTCATGCTGCTGGCCTTCGGGCTCGTGCTCGGGCTGGCGCGCGCCGAACCGGCGCCCGCGCCCGGGCCGCTCGGCCCGGTGTCGCTGGGACGCTTCGTCGAGGTGCTCGAGGATCCGTCGCGCGTGCTCAGCCTGGACGACGTGCGCCGCGCTGCGAATGCGCAGCGTTTCGCACCCTCCGCGGACGACATCCTCAACTTCGGCTACTCCCGTGCGTCCGTCTGGCTGCGGCTGGATCTCGGCGGTGTGGCGATCCCGGAGAGCGGCTGGCTGCTCGAGGTGGGTTTCCCGAGCCTCGACGAAGTCGACCTCTACCTGCCGGCGATCGCGGCCGACGGCGGCGTGGTCTACCGTATGCAGCAGGGCGGCGATACGCGACCATGGATCGAGCGCGAGATCCAGGACCGCGCACCGGTGTTCCGCCTGCCAGCGAACGTGGCGACCGAGGAGCCGATCTACCTGCGCGTGTCGACGCGCAGCGTGCTGACCGTTCCGCTTTACCTGTGGCAGCCGCGCGCCTTCGCCGCGAGCGGCGTGCGCGAGCAGCTGACCTACGGCATGTTCTACGGCCTGGTAATCGCGCTGTTCTGCTACAACCTGCTGCTGCTCGCCTCGCTGCGCGACCGCACGCACCTGTGGTACGTGCTCTACGTCGGTATGTTCGGTCTGGCGCTGTTCACGCTCGATGGCTTTGCATTCGAGTACTTCTGGCCGGAGAACGTGTGGTGGGCGAACCGCGCGCTCGGCGCGATGCTCTGCGGCACGCTGGCTTTCGCCGCGCTGTTTGCGCGCAACTTCCTCTCGCTGCGCGGCAACCTGCCGCGCGTTGACAGTCTGGTCATTGCCGTGGCGCTCGCCGGCGCCCTCGGCACGCTGATCGCCGTGGTGGGCGAGGCCGAACACTACAGCTGGGTGATGCGCGTGCTGTCGGTGGTCGCGACCGCCGCGGGCGTCGCCATCCTGACGGTGGCCGCTCGGCAGCTGGCGCACGGCTACCGCGCGGCGAGGTTTTTCCTGCTCGCCTGGTCGGCGCTGGTGCTGTTCGTGGCGCTCGTCGTGCTGCGCAACTTCGCGCTCCTACCGACCCATTTCCTCACCGTTTACGGCCTGCACATCGGCCTGGCGCTCGACGTGGTGCTGCTGTCTCTGGCGCTCGCCGACCGCATCCGTGTGCATGAGCGCGAAAGCGCGCTGGCGCAGCGCCGCGCACTCGGCCATCAGCGCGCGCTGCTCGAGACGACACAGGCCAACGAACGTGAGCTCGAAGCGCACATTCGCGAGCGCACGCGCGAGCTCAATCGTGTCAACGAGCGTCTGCGCGAGGAGGCGCGCGAGCGCGAAGCCCTGATGCACCAGCTGCGCGAGCGCGAGGAGCACCTGCGCTTCATGGCGCAGCACGACCCGCTGACCGGTCTGCCGAACCGCATTTCGCTGCAGCAGCGCCTCGAACTCGCGCTGGAACTGGCCAAGCGCAACCGCAAAAAGGTCGCGGTCATGATGGTCGACTTGGACGACTTCAAGAAACTGAACGACGCGCGCGGCCACCTGGTGGGCGATCAGGCGCTTGCCGCAGTCGCGGCGCGGCTGCGCACCAGCGTGCGCGCCTCGGACACCGTGGCGCGCTACGGCGGCGACGAGTTCGTGGTGCTCGCGGGCGATCTCGACCGCATCGATGACGCGTGCATGATCGCCGAGAAGATCGCCGACATGGTGAACGTGCCGCTCGCCCTGGAGGGCGGTCTGGCGCGCATCGCCTGTTCGATCGGCATCAGCGTCTACCCGGACGACGCGGCGGACGGCGAGGCGCTGATCGATCGCGCCGACAAGGCGATGTACTCGGCGAAATCGGTGCGCGGGCGGCGTTACGCGTTCTACGTGCTCGCCTGAGCGGCCAGCAGACGGCGCGCGGCCCAGACGAGATCGACGTTGCCGCCGGACAGCAGCACGCCGACGCGTTGACCGCGGGCTTCGACCTTGCCCTCGAGCAGCGCGCAGGCACCCAGCGCTCCGGTCGGTTCGACCACGACCTTCATGCGTTCCCAGAGGAAGAACATGGCGCGCAGCAGCGCCGCATCGTCGACGCTCGTCATGTCGGCGACCAGCGCCCGCACGATCGCAAAGGTCAGCTGGCCGAGCGATTCGGTGCGCGCGCCGTCCGCGATGGTGTCCGGGTTTTGCACGCGCTGCAGCCTGCCGCTGCGAAACGAGCGCAGCGCGTCGTCGCCGGCCGCAGGTTCGACGCCGACGACACGGCACTGCGGCGCGAGGGCGCGTGCCGCTAGCGCGCAGCCGGAGAGCAGCCCGCCGCCGCCGCAGGGCACGAGCAGCAAATCGAGCGGCCCGGTGTCCTCGAACAGCTCCTTCGCCGCAGTACCTTGCCCGGCGATGACGCGCGGGTCGTCGAACGGCGGGATCACCGTCAGACCGCGCTCGGCCGCGAGGCGGCGCGCGATCGTCTCGCGCGAGGCGCTTGCCGGGTCGTAGCTGACGACTGCTGCGCCGTAGCCGCGCGTCGCCTCGAGCTTTACGCGCGGCGCGTCGGCCGGCATGACGATGGTGGCGCGGATGCCGAGCAGGCGCCCGGCGAGCGCCACCGCCTGCGCGTGGTTGCCGGAGGAGTAGGTGATCACGCCGCGGCGCGCCTCCTCGGCGGAGAGCTGCGACAGCGTGTTCAGCGCGCCGCGAAACTTGAAGGCGCCCATGCGCTGAAAGTTCTCGCACTTGAAGAACACCTGCGCGCCGCTGCGCGCGTCGATGGTGCTCGAGGTCAGCACCGGCGTGCGGATGGTGTGCGCGGCGATGCGCGCGTGCGCGCGCGCGACGTCTTCGTAGCTGACGGGCAGCGCACTCACGTCGGTGGAATTCACGCCGCGCCCCAGTGCGCAAGCGCGGCGCGCGCCACCTCGCTGCCCCATTCCTGCACGAAGTGCCCGGCTTCGGAGTGTATCCAGGGTTCCGCGCAGCCGCGGATCTGCGCGTGCAGCGCGCGCATCGGCTCGAGCCCGAGCACCGGGTCGGTCGCGCCGATCGCCATGAAGGCGTCGCCGCGCCAGACCGTGCGCCACCAGTCGCGTGCGCGGCGCGAGATCTCCGCGCCCGGCGCGTCGGGCGCATCCGGCACGAGCTGCGGAAAGCGGCGCACGCCGCCCTTGTAAGCGGCGCCGGGAAACGGCGCTTCGTAGGCCGCCGCCTCGTCCGGCGTCAGCACCGGGCAGGCGCGCGCCAGCAGCCTGCCGCAATCCATGTTCGGGTTCTTCGCGACGTAGGCGCGCCAGGCGAGAAAGCCGTCGGTGAGCGGCTCATCGCCGGTGCCGAGCGCGGTGTTCATCACCAGCAGGCGCGCGTAGCGTACAGGCGCTTCCATCGGCAGCGTCAGCCCGAGAATGCCGCCCCAATCCTGCACCACGAGCGTCACGTTCTTGAGGTCGAGCCGCTCGACGAAATCGAGCAGGAACCCTCGGTGGAAGTCGAAGCTGTAGACGGCGTCATCGGACGGCTTGTCGGAGCGGCCGAAACCGGGCAGGTCCGGCGCCACGACGCGCGCGCCGCTCGCCAGGAACGGCGGGATCATCTTGCGGTACAGGTAGCTCCAGGTGGGCTCGCCGTGCAGGCAGAGAAACGTGCGCGCGGCGTCCGCTCCGGGTACCGGTTGCTCGTCGACGTAATGAATGCGCATGCCGCGCCAGTCCAAATAGCGCGGCTGGTAGTCGAAGCCCGGCAGCTTCGCGAAGCGCGCCTCGGGTGTACGCAGGATCTCGTTCATCCCGTCATTCTAAATCCGCGGCGTAGAATCGAGCGCGCTCGCACAATCGTCGCAGGAAAGGGAAGCCATGAATTACGCGAAGTATCAGGACTTGAAGGTTCGACCCGTCGAGGACGGCATCATCGAGGTCGTCATGGGCGAGGAGGGCAAGCTTTCGGTCGCCACCGAGCGCCAGCACGCCGAGCTGGCCGAGGTCTGGCTCGACATCGACCGCGATCCGGACGCGCGCGTCGCGATCCTGCGCGGCGCCGGCAAGGGCTTCTCGGCGGGCGGCGACCTGGCGATGGTCGAGAAGATCACCACCGACTTCGCCGCGCGCGCGCGCGTCTGGCGCGAGGCGCGCGATCTCGTCTACAACATCATCAACTGCTCGAAAGTCGTCGTCTCGGCGATGCACGGGCCCGCGGTCGGTGCCGGCCTGGTGGCGGGCCTGCTGTCGGATGTGTCGATCGTGGCGAAGAACGCGCGCATTATCGACGGCCACACGCGGCTCGGCGTCGCCGCCGGTGATCACGCGGCCATCGTCTGGCCGCTGCTCTGCGGCATGGCAAAGGCGAAGTACTACCTGCTGACCTGCGACCAGCTTTCGGGCGAGGAGGCCGAACGCATCGGCCTCGTCTCGCTGAGCTGCGAGGAGAGCGAGCTGCAGGCCAAGGCACTCGAGGTGGCACGCCGCCTGGCGGCCGGGGCACAGACCGCGATCCGCTGGACCAAGTACAGCCTCAACAACTGGCTGCGCATGGCCGGCCCGACCTTCGACACGTCGCTCGCGCTCGAATTCATGGGCTTCAGCGGACCCGAGGTGAAAGAGGGCGTCGCCTCGCATCGCGAGAAGCGCGCACCGAAGTTTCCGCCGCCGCCGGTGTTTTAGTTTTCGCGGGCGCTCGCTTGACGTCGGGCGTCAGCGCGCGAGTGGTTTCAACATGGTCTCCGAATTTTGTACACCTTGCTGGAAGATTCACCCAGCAAGGTGTACAAAATTCGGAGATGGATAAAGGCTCGTTTTGCGGTTGCGCTTGCTACTTCGGCTCGCTGAAATCCAAACTGTCGCCCGCCGTATCGCCCGGCGCGGCGAACTCCGGCGCCGCTCCGCTGTCGACCGACGGCAGGCCGGCGAGCGCGCGTTCAAGGTCGCGCGCGATGTTGGCGGGATCCGGCCCGACGCGCCCCATGTAGGCGAGCAGGACGCGCACCGGCAGGTCGACCAGCGTGGGATCGGGGTGGTCGCGCACATGCGCCGCGTTTTGCAGTGCGGGCAGCACGTGGGTGAAGCGTGCCCCCGGCATGGCGCTTTCCAGGCCCTGCACGATCGCGGCCTGCGCGCGCGCGATCCCGGAAAGCAGTTCTGCGAGTTGCTGCGTGGAGATCTCGGCCATGTCGCTCTCCCGTCGGCGGCTGTGGCGCGATGGTAACATCGGCGCGCGCGGCGACAGGCATCGCCGCGCGCGAGGCGTGCGGTGTGGTCCTGGAAACGACCTGACAATCTCGGCCTGCGCGAGGGGCGCCTGGCGCCCTGCAAGCGAACGCCGAACTGCGTCTCGAGCCAGGCCGATTCCGCGGATCGTGGCCACTACATCGAGCCGATTGGCTTCAGCGGCCCACCCGAGGCCGCCATGGCCGCGCTGCAGCAGCTCGTGACGACAGCGCCCGGCGCGCGCGTCGTGCATGCGACGCGCGATTACCTCTACGCCGAGTTCCGCAGCCGCGTCATGCGCTTCGTCGACGATGTGGAGTTCGCGCTCGATGCGGCGCGCGGCGTGTTTCATGTGCGCTCCGCATCGCGCGTCGGGATTCGCGATTTCGGCGTGAACCGGGCGCGTATCGAAGCGCTGCGCGGCGCGCTGGCCGCGGCGCTCAGGCGCTGAATTCGACGACAACCGGCTGGTGGTCCGAGGCCTTGCAGTCCGCGTCGATGCGCAGCGCACTCAGGCGTGGCGCCAGCGCCTCGCTGACGAAGACGAAGTCGCAGCAATAAGGCGTGCCAGGATAATCGGGCTCGTAGAGGCGGAAGCTCGGCGGATGCGGGGTCGCGCCGTGCAGCACGCTCCAGGCGTCGTATAGCGGCGGGGTACCATCCTCGAAAGGCGCGCAGATCCGCTCGTGCAGCGCATCGCCGGCGGGCAGGTTGAAGTCGCCGGCAAGAATCGCCTCGCGCGGCCGCTCGCGGCGCTGAAACGGACCGCCGTCCTCGCGGGGCGAGGGCGCCGCCGCGGCCTGCGCACAGGCCTCGGCATGCAGCGCGCGCAGCCGCTCGACCTGCGCCGCGCGCTGGCGCGGCGAGTAATACTCGAGGTGCGTGGTGGCGACGCGCAGCGCGCCCCAGGGCGCACGGATCTCGGCCTCGAGCGCCACCCGCGGCATGCTCGGACTGCCCGGCTCCGGCGGCCAGGGCAGCGCATGGCGCAAGACGCGGCCCACCGGCAAGCGCGACAGGATCAGGTTGCCGAAACGGCGCCGGCCGCCCAGCTCGTCCGGTACGTCGACGCCCCAGGCGGCCGCAGCCGCGTAGCCGGAGAACTCGCCGGCGAGGGCGGCGAACTGGTCCTCGCCTCGGCTGCCGGCCAGGGCGGGAAAGTTGGCGGCCACCTCCTGCAGGCACAGGACGTCCGGATCGCACAGCGTCCGCGCCGTGCGCGCGATGCGCGCCGGATCCACCACGCCGTCGACGCCGCGGCACCACTGGATATTCCAGCTCAACAGGCGCATGGCGACGATGTTACAGCGGCGGGGTGCTGGTTTTTCGCGCGCGCGAGGATCAAAATTTGCAGCGCATCGGCGCGTGGCGCGATGCCGGGACTTGGAGGATGCCGTGATGCCTGCCTGCCTGCGTGTCTGCCTCGGCCGGGTGCTTGCGCTCGGCCTGAGTTTCCTGTTTGCCGCCGTTGCACCGCTGCACGCAAGGGATCGCGAGCCCGCCGCCTCGCAGGCGGGCATCACCGCGGTCGTGCGCCTGAAGGCCAAGGCGCTGCCCGATGCGCGCACGGCGGCGATCCTCGGCACCGAGCGCAGCGGCAGCGGCGTGCTGGTGCGCGATGGCTACGTGCTGACGATCGGCTACCTGGTCATCGAGGCCGACACCATCGAAATTACCGGTCCCTCCGGACGCGCCGTGCCGGCCACGCTCGCCGCCTACGACCACGCCTCCGGCTTCGGGCTGGTCAAGCTGGCGACGCCGCTCGAGGCCAAACCGATCGCGCTCGGCGATGCGACGCAGCTCGGGGAGCGCGACCCGGCGCTGGTCATCGCCTCGGGCGGCGAGTCCGCGGCGCAGGTGGTCTACGTCGTCTCGCGCCGGGCGTTTTCCGGGAGCTGGGAATACCTGCTCGAGTCCGCCATCTTCACCTACCCTCCGATCGACAATTGGTCGGGCGCCGCGCTGATCGGCAAGGGCGGCGAGCTGCTCGGTATCGGCTCGCTGATCGTTGCCGACGCGGCCGCGCCGGGCACGCCCTCGCCCGGCAACATGTTCGTGCCGATCGACCTGCTGAAGCCGATTCTCGAGGACCTCATCGCCCAGGGCCGGGCGCGCGGGCCGGCGCGGCCGTGGCTGGGCCTGAACACCGAGGAAGTGCGCGGCCGGCTGTTCGTCGCGCGCGTGTCCTCCGGCGGGCCCGCACAGCGCGCGGGCGTGGAGCGCGGCGATGTCGTGCTCGCCGTCGGCGGGGAGGCGGTCGCGTCGCAGGCCGACTTCTATCGCAAGCTGTGGGCGCGCGGCGCGGCCGGGGCGGAGATCCCGCTCAAGGTGCTGCAGGGCGCCGACGTGCGCGAGCTGACGCTGCGCTCGATCGACCGCTTGGAGTGGTTCCGCAAGAAGCGGGTGTATTAGGAAACGCGGTTTTGGGCAGCGGGCCTGCACCGGGCGTCGCGGTGCGACGCCCAGTCGGCTTTTGCTACCAGATCACCAGATCTTCCGGATACGGCTGGACGTCCGGCCGCAGCGTCGTCGGCGGCGCGCGGCGCAGCATCCGCGCATCGCGCGTCGCGTCGTATGCCGCGGCATGGCGCACGTTCTTCTGCATTTCGTCGGTGTAAAAATTCCGTCCCTCGAAATGCGATTCGGCGTAGTCGTAGGCGCGACCGAGATCGTGCTCCAGGCGCCGCATGGCGTTGGCAAAAAAGGCCGGGGTCTTGCGCACAAGGTCGTCGCCCGAGCTGAAGACCACCTCGACGCGTCCGTCGGGCAGCGTCTTGCGCGCCAGGCCGCCGAGCAGGAACTCCGGATACAGGCGGTCGCGACACTTCTCCAGGTAGCAGCGGTCCGACATCTGCGCGATGATGTCCGCGGATCCGAGCATGCGACCGAGGCGCTGCATCAGGGGGTCGGACACCTGGATCGCCGCGATTGGCCGTTCGTAGCCGGTGTAGTGCAGCAGTTCGGCGGTTTCGTCGGCGTATTCGCTCAGTCCACGCGATGCGAGATAGCCGCGTAGCAATGCGCTGCCGCGCGAAACGTGGGTCAGGGTGTACTCGGAGCCGTAGCGGCGCAGGTCGTCGCGCTTGTGTCGCAGGTAGCCGACGTCATGAAACAGCGCTGCGATGATGCCGTCGGTGAACAGTTTCGCCGGCAGCGTCGGCGAGCCGTTGCTGCGGCTGCGCGCATAGCCGTCCATCAGCCGTGCCATCGCTAGGGTGACGTCGAGAACGTGCTGCAGGTCGTGATACTCGGTGTCGCAGGCGTGAAAGTCCGGGTGCGCGCCGTTGTACATGCGCACCGCATCGCCGAAGGCGGTCTCGATCGCCCGGCTGGACGCCGCGGGGTAACGCGCCCGGTACAGATTCAGGATTTCGTTTTCGACCGCGTCGGCGTCAGTGGTTCGGATCTGGTCCGTGACGTCGTGGTCGTTGCGCCGCATGCCCGCTCAGGCCCCTGCGCTTTGCCGCACGCCGGACGGACCGGCGTGGCGGTCGGGGATTGTCTGACGAGCGCCTTTTTTCCTTATCATTCGGTCGCTTGGCACACGCGGCGGCGGCCCTCTTCTCCTTGCCGCCGTCCAGCGCTACGATGGTAGCCGAAGGAAAGTGGGGGTCACGTGACATATGCCACTTTCGCGATGAAGCTTTTATCCGAGACCGAGTGCCCCTGCTGCATGCGGGGCAGTTCCGAAAGCGGCGTGTGAGTAACGTCTCTCTGACGGACGAAGAACTGCAGTCGATCCGTGCCCGGATCACGCTGCTCGAGCTCGAGCACGGCGATCTGGACGACATCATCGACCGGCTGGGCCAGGACCCGACGCAAGACCAGCTGCAGCTACGCCGGCTCAAGAAGCGCAAGCTCGCGCTCAAGGACCAGATCACCCGCCTGCAGGCGCAGCTCATTCCCGACATCATTGCGTGATCGCGCTCATCCAGCGCGTCAGCGAGGCGTCAGTTCGGGTTGGCGGCGAGACCTTGGGCCGCATCGGGCCGGGTCTGGTTGCGCTCGTCGGCGTGGAGCGCGGCGACGGCGATGCATGCGTCGCGCGCCTGGTCGAGCGCGTGCTCGGGTATCGCGTTTTCGCCGATGCGGAAGGGCGCATGAACCGCTCGCTGGTCGACATCGACGGCGGGTTGCTCGCGGTGCCGCAGTTCACGCTCGCTGCGGACACGAAAAAGGGGACCCGGCCGGGCTTCTCGGGCGCCGCCGCGCCCGCCGAGGGGGAGCGTCTGTTCGCGCGCTTCGTCGCCGTTGCGCGCGAGCGGCACGCCCGGGTCGAGACCGGCCGCTTCGGCGCGGACATGAAGCTGAGCCTCGTCAACGACGGCCCGGTGACGTTCTGGCTGCAGGTGAAACCGCAGGGCGAATGAATTGGCGGCGACGGGCGAAACGGCTAAGCTTGCCGAGTCACCCCTGCTGAACGCCATTCCCGCTCCTGCCGGATGTTTGACCAGTTCGTCGGAACCAAGCCGGTCGAACCGCGCCACCGTTTCGACGTCGGCGCGCTCGAAGCCTACCTGCGGGCGCATCTGCCGGAGTTTCGCGGCACGCTGCAGGTCGAGCAGTTCAAGGGCGGCCAGTCCAACCCCACCTACCGACTGAGCGTAAACGGCAAGCATTACGCGCTGCGCAGGAAACCGCCGGGCAAGCTGCTGCCCTCGGCGCATGCGGTGGACCGCGAGTTCCGCGTCATCAGTGCCCTGCACAAGACCGGCTTTCCGGTTGCGCGCCCCTACGTGCTGTGCGAGGACGAAGCGGTGATCGGCACCATGTTCTACGTCATGGACTGCGTCGAGGGACGCGTGCTGTGGGATCAGTCGCTGCCCGGCATGACGCCTGCGGAGCGTCATGCGATCTGGTCCGAGCTGAACCGCGTGATCGCGCGGCTGCATACGACCGACTACAAGGCGGTCGGGCTGGAGGGTTTCGGCAAGCCGAGCAACTACATCCAGCGCCAGATCGACCGCTGGACCAAGCAGTACCGCGCCTCCGAGCTGGAGCGCATCGAGCCGATGGAAAACCTCATTGCCTGGCTGCCGCAGAACATTCCGCCGGGCGACGAGACGGTGATCGTGCACGGCGATTACCGTCTGGACAACGCGATCTTCCATCCCACCGAGCCCCGCATCCTCGCCGTACTGGACTGGGAGCTGTCGACGCTCGGCCATCCGCTCGCCGACTTTGCCTATCACTGTATGAGCTGGCACATCCCGCCAGGCAAGTTCCGGGGAATCGCCGGCCTGGATCACGCGGCGCTCGGCATTCCCAGCGAGCGCGAGTACATCGACCTGTACTGCAAGCGCACTGGCCGCGAAGGCGTGTCCGCGTCGCACTGGGATTTCTACATGGCGTATAACCTGTTTCGTATCGCTGCCATCATCCAGGGCATCGCCAAGCGCGTCGTCGACGGCACCGCGGCCTCGAGCCATGCGGCCGAGACGGGCGAGCGCGCGAAAGTCATGGCCGAGCTCGGCTGGCAGCAGGTCGAGAACATTCTGAAACGTACTGCGTAGGGAGAATCATCATGGACTTCTCGTTTTCCCCCAAGGTCGAGGAATTGCGCAAACAGCTGCTCGCCTTCATGGACGAGCACATCTATCCGAACGAGCACAAGTATTACGCGCACGTGCGCAGCGACAAGCGCTGGGAGCCGGTGCCGATCATCGAGGCGCTCAAGCCCAAGGCCAAGAAGGCCGGCCTCTGGAACCTGTTCCTGCCGCGCTCGCCGCGGGCGCCCGAGGGATTGTCGAACCTGGAATACGCGCCGCTGTGCGAGATCATGGGGCGCGTGAGCTGGGCGCCGGAGGTGTTCAACTGCTCGGCGCCCGACACCGGCAACATGGAGACGATCGAGCGCTACGGCACCGAGGAGCAGAAGGACGAGTGGCTCGAGCCGCTCTTGCGCGGCGAGATCCGCTCCGCGTTCCTCATGACCGAGCCGCAGGTGGCGAGCTCGGATGCGACCAACATCGAGTGTCGCATCAAGCGCGAGGGCAACGAGTACCTCATCAACGGGCGCAAGTGGTGGTCGAGCGGCGCGGGCGACCCGCGCTGCAAGGTTTACATCCTGATGGGCAAGACCGATCCCGACAACACCTCGCGCCACGCGCAGCAGTCGATGATCCTAGTGCCGGCGGGCACCAAGGGCGTCAACATCCTGCGCCACCTAAACGTCTTCGGCTACGACGATGCGCCGCACGGGCACATGGAAATCGAGCTGAAGGACGTGCGCGTGCCCGCCTCGAACATCCTGCTCGGCGAAGGCCGAGGCTTCGAGATCGCGCAGGGCCGCCTCGGGCCGGGCCGCATCCACCACTGCATGCGCCTGATCGGCCAGGCCGAGCGCGCGCTGGAGAAGATGTGCAAGCGCGCGACCGAGCGCGTTGCCTTCCATCGCACCGTCGCGGAACAGGGCGTGACGCGCGAGCGGATCGCCGAGGCGCGCATCATGATCGATTCGGCACGCTTCATGGTGCTGCACGCCGCCTGGAAGATGGACACGGTGGGCAACAAGATCGCGAAGAAGGAGATCGCGATGATCAAGGTGCTCGCGCCGAACATGGCCTGCAAGGTCATCGACTGGGCGATGCAGGTGCACGGTGGCGGCGGCGTGTCGGACGACTTCGGACTGGCCTTTGCCTATGCGCATGCGCGCACGCTGCGCTTCGCCGACGGCCCGGACGAGGTGCACCGCAACGCGATCGCGAAGCAGGAGATCGCCGAGCAGACCACGGTCGCCGAGTCGCTCGCCAAGGCCAAGCGCGCCTGATCTGCGCGGCTGACGCGCGAGGGGGCTGCAATGGCCGTCGAGATCGTCCCGGTGACCGCGGATTTCGCCGCCGAGGTCGGCGACGTCGATCTCGCGCGGCTCTCGAGCGATGACCTGGCGGCGGTGAAACAAGCCTTCTGGAAGTACGCGGTGCTGGTGTTCCCCGGTCAGCGGCTCGACGCCGAGCAGCATCTCGCCTTCGCGCGCCATTTCGGGCCGCACGAGACCACCATCGCCGTGCACCGCCCGGAGGAGGACAAGACGCTGCGCGTGCGAAAGGAATTCGCCGACGTCTCCAATCTCGACGCGCAGGGCCGCATCTGGAAGCCGGACAGCCGGGTGCGCGAGTTCGAGCGCGCCAACCGCCTGTGGCACACCGACAGCTCGTTCAAGCGCCTGCCGGCGCTCGCCTCGTTCCTCTACGCGCGCTCGATTCCGCCGGTGGGCGGGCGCACGGAATTCGCCGACCTGCGCGCCGCCTATGACGCCTTGCCCGAGGCGAGCAGGGCGCGGCTCGCCGGGCGGGTCGCCGAGCACTGCATCGCACACTCGCGCGCGCGCATGGGCTTCACCCAGTTCACCGACGAGGAGCGCGCGGCGATGCCGCCGGTGCCGCAACTCATCGTGCGCAGGCTGCCGCAGACCGGCCGCAAGACGCTGTACCTCGCCTCGCACGCGGGGCGCATCGTTGGCATGCCCGAAGCCGAGGGGCGCGCGCTGCTCGACGAGCTGATGGCGCATGCCACGCAGCGCCAGTTCGTCTACTCGCACCGCTGGCGCGCCCAGGACCTGGTGATGTGGGACGACCGCTGCACCATGCACCGCGCAACCGGCTACGACGATCTGCGCTGGCCGCGCGACGTGCAACGCGCGACGGTGGCCGACGTCGCCAACAGCTGCGAGCAGGAAGGCGTCGAGCCCGCGCTCGCCTGAACGCCGGCCTCCCCATCCCGGGAACCTCCGATCGAGTCGATGACTCGATCGGAGGGTCGTCCGACGTCGGGGGACCTCAAGGGGGCTGAGCCCCCCTCGAGTCGACTACGCCGCGGCGGGCAGGCCTGCGAGCGCCATTGCCAGCTCGCCCTCGTCGTAGTTCTGGTCGACCAGGCTGCCGGCGAAGTAGTCCATGTAGGCCTGCATGTCGAAGTGGCCGTGGCCGCAGAGGTTGAACAGAATCACCTCCGACTTGCCCTCCTTCTTGCAGCGCAGCGCTTCCTCGATCGCGCCCTTCACCGCGTGGTTCGCCTCAGGCGCAGGCAGAATGCCCTCGGCGCGCGCGAACTGCACCCCCGCAGCGAAGCACTCCTTCTGGTGGTAGGCCACCGCGTCGAGCAGGCCTAACTCCTTGCAGTGCGACACCAGCGGCGCCATGCCGTGGTAGCGCAGGCCGCCGGCGTGAAAGCCCGGAGGGGTGAAGGTCGAGCCGAGCGTGTGCATCTTGACGAGCGGCGTGAGATGCCCGGTGTCGCCGAAGTCGTAGGCGTACTTGCCGCGCGTCAGGCTCGGGCAGGCCGCCGGCTCGACGGCGACCACGCGCACCTTCTTGCCGCCGCGCAGCTGTGCGCCGATGAAGGGGAATGCCAGCCCGGCGAAGTTCGAGCCGCCGCCGGTGCAGCCGACCAGCACGTCGGGGTAGTCGCCCGCCATCTCGAGCTGCAAGAGCGCCTCCTGGCCGACCACGGTCTGGTGCATCAGCACGTGGTTGAGCACCGAGCCGAGCGCGTACTTGGTGTCGTCGTGGGTGGCCGCGACTTCGACCGCCTCGGAGATCGCGATGCCGAGGCTGCCGGGGTGGTCCTTGTTCTGCGCCAGGATCGCCTTGCCCGATTGCGTCTCGGAGGACGGCGAGGCGATGCAGGTGGCGCCGTAGGTTTCCATCAGCGCGCGGCGGTAGGGCTTCTGGTTGTACGACACGCGCACCATCCATACCTTGACCTCGATGCCGAACAGCGCGCCGGCGAAGGCGAGCGAGGAGCCCCACTGACCGGCGCCGGTCTCGGTGGTGATCTTCTTGACGCCGGCCTCCTTGTTGTAGAAGGCCTGCGCCACGGCGGTGTTCGGCTTGTGGCTGCCGGCCGGCGATACGCCTTCGTACTTGTAATAGATTTTGGCCGGCGTCTGCAGCGCTTGTTCCAGCCGCCGCGCGCGGAACAGCGGCGAAGGCCGCCACTGTCTGTAGACCTCGCGCACTGGCTCGGGAATCTCGATCTCGCGCTCGGCACTCACCTCCTGCGCGATCAGCGCCATGGGAAAGAGCGGCGCGAGATCGTCCGGCCCGACCGGCTGCTTGGTGCCCGGGTGCAGCACCGGCGGCGGCGGTGCGGGCAGGTCCGCCATGATGTTGTACCAGTGCTTCGGGATGCGCGTTTCGTCCAGGATGTACTTCACCGTGTCTGCCATGAGCCTCTCCTCCTCCTTTTAGGCGCCAAAGTGTAAACCGGATGGCGTTGCCAGACCGGCGCAGCGCTCAGCTTTTCAAGACTTCGCCCACCCGCGCCGCCGCCTTGAGCAGCTCCTCCTCGGAATTGAGGATATCCGGGCACAGGCGCAGGCGGTCGCCGCGCGCATCGGCGGTGACGCCTTTCGCGGCCAGCGCCTCGACCAACCGGCTCGCCTCGGGGTGGACCACGCTGACGAAGGCGCCGTAGTCGTCGCTCACGCCTTCCGCCGTCACCCGCGCCACGCGAAACAGGGCGTCGGCGAGCAGGCTCTTTTGCTGCAGGTTGTACGCGCGCAGCCGCTCGACGCCGAGCGCGAGCGTCAGCTCGAGGCCGGCGCGCGCCTGGGCGCAGGTGAATACCGGCGGCGTCGACTCGAGCCAGGCGTCGCCGCCGGGACCGAATTCGGGCGGCTCGGGGCGCAGATAGGCGAAGGGCTCACGCTTCGCGAACCAGCCGGTGTCGAGCGTGCGCAGCGTTTCGGCGAGCCCCGGACGCACGTACAGCCAGCAGGCCCCCGGCCCGCCGCGCAGGTACTTGTACGATCCGCCAATCGCGAAATCGACGTCGAGCTCGGCCACATCGAGCGGCAGCACGCCGGCGTGATGGTAGACGTCGAGCAGCACCAGCGCGCCGGCGGCGTGGGCATCGCGCACGAGCCGTCGCAGGTGATGCACCCGTTCACCGCTGCGGAACAGCACGCTCGACAGGACGATCAGCTCGGCCTGCTCGACCGACAACTCGCGCCAGGGCGTGACGCGCAGCGCGATGCGGCCGCGCTTGCGGTAGTTGCGCAGGATGAAGTCGATCGAGTCGAATTCGCCGTCGGTGGTGGCGACGCGCGGCTCGCCCGAGAGCGCATTGAGCACCGCGCGCAGGCCCTGCCCGGCGCTGGTCTTGGGCACGATGCAATCGGGGCGCGGCGCGCCGATAAGCCGCGCGACGAGCGCGCGAAACTGCTCGCGCTCGGCGAGCCAGCCGTCCCAGGCATCGCCCAGGTCGCGGTACCAGGCATCGAGCGAGGCGGCGACATCCGCCGCCGTGCGATCGAGCGGCCGGCCGAGCGAGTGGTTGGCGAGGTAGATGTCCGGACGCGCCAGCACGCGCGAGAACAGCGGCCAGACGTGCCGGCGCAGGCCCTGCGCCGTGAGCGGGCCGTGGCCGAGCGCGGCAACCGCGCTGTCGATTTCGCTGGCCGTTTGCGTCATGCGGGTCGCCTATTGCTTCTCGATCGCCGTGCGCACGTCGATCAGCTCGGGGAACAGCGCGACGTCTAGCGTCTTCTTCAGGTAGGACACGCCGGCGGTGCCGCCCGTGCCGCGTTTTAAGCCGATCGTGCGCTCGACGGTCTTCAGGTGACGGAAGCGCCAGAGGTGGTAGTTCTCCTCGACGTCGACCAGCTTTTCGCACATTTCATAGGCCTCCCAGTGGCGCGCGGGATCCTCGTAGATCGTCTTGAACACGTCGACGACGCCCGCATGGCCCTCGTAGCGCTGCGTCCAGTCGCGCGTGACGCGTGCCGCCGGAATCGGCAAGCCGCGGCGCGCCAGGTGACGCAGGAACTCGTCGTACAGGCTCGGCTGCGCGAGCAGCCGTGAAAGCCAGCCGTGGGTCGCGGGCGCATGCCGGTAGACGTCGATTAGGCGCGGGTTCTTGTTGCCGAGCAGGAATTCGATGGCGCGGAACTGGAAGGACTGCAGTCCGGAGGCCGGGCCGAGGCTGTCGCGGAACTGCACGTATTCCGAGGGCGTGAGCGTTTCCAGAACCGCCCATTGCTCGAACAACTGGCGCTGAATCTGCTTCACGCGGGCGAGAATCTTGAAACAGGGGCTGAGCGCATCGGCCTTGACGTGCTCGATCGCCGCGCTCAGCTCGTGCACCATCAGCTTCATCCACAGCTCGGAGGTCTGGTGCTGGATGATGAACAGCAGCTCGTCGTGGTGCGCCGAGCGCGGCTGCTGCGCAGCGAGGATGCGGTCGAGGCAGAGATAGCCGCCGTACGAACTCTCGTCGGTGAGTTCGAGGATGATGCCGGGATCCGTCACTACATCGGCCATGGCCCGCTTTCCGCCGTGATTGGAAACTGCACGGGCGATGGTAGCCGAGCGGCACGCCCGCGAGCAACGCGCGCGCCCTATAATCGCGACTCGCTTACGGGAGGCCAGCGATGCTCAAGCTCTGCGGATTTCACGTCAGCAACTACCACAACAAGGCGCGCATCGCGCTGCTCGAAAAGGGCATCGCCTTCGAGGAAGATGCGAGCATCCGCCCCTCGCAGAAGGACGCTTGGCTGGCGCGCTCGCCGATGGGCAAGGTGCCGATCCTGGAGGTCGACGGCACGACGCTCACCGAGTCGCAGGTGATTCTCGAGTATCTCGAGGACGCCTATCCCGACAAGCCGCTGCTGCCGAAGGATCCGCTCGCGCGCGCCAGGGTGCGCGAGCTCGTCACCCACATCGAGTGGCACATGGAGATGGTGGTCCGCAGGCTCTACGCGCAGGCCTTTTTCGGCGGCACGGTGAGCGAGGAAGTGAAGCAGTCGGTGGAAAAGGACATCGCGCGCGGCGTGCGCACGCTGAGGGCGCTGGCACGCTTCGCCCCGTTCATTGCCGGCAAGGAACTGACGCTGGCGGATTGCGCGGCGTTCGTCCACCTGCCGCTGGTGTCGCTGTCGACGAAGATCGTCCTCGGGGGCGACGTACTCGAGGCGCTGCCGCAGGTGAAGGACTACCTCAAGATGCTGCGCGCGCGCCCCGCCTTCGCGCGCGTCGACGAGGACCGCAAGGCGGCGGCCGCGGCAATGGCTGCGGCGGCGAAAAAATAGTCCGCGGCGAGCGGGAAATGATCGGCGTGCTTCTGGCCTACCAGCGGCGGCTTGCCGAGCCGCCGGCGAACGTCGCTTTCGAGCATCGCCGCTACTTCGTCACGGTGGGCTGGGGCTATCCGGTCGGCTGGTTGTGGCACTTCGGCTTAATTTTCATCTTTTGGGCGCTCGGCGCGCAGACGCTGGCGCTGCTCAACGTCGCCAGCGTCGCCATCTGGACGCTGGTCCTGTGGCTGCACTTCCGTGGTCGCCTGGCGCTCAGCGCCAGTTTCGCAGTGTTTGAGCTCTTCGCGCATCAGGTCATCTGCGTCGCGACGATCGGCTGGGCCACGGGATTCCAGTACTACTTGCTTGCGCCGCTCGGGGCGTTGGTTTTCCTCATACCCGTGGGCGGACTCGGCCTGAAGATTGCGCTGGCCGTGTTTGTCGCCCTCACCTACGCCGCGCTGCACCTGTTGTTTGCGGGGGCGGCGCCCGCGGTGGTGCTCGCACCCTCTGTCGTAGACGCGATGTACTACGGTAACGCGTTGTCGATGTTTTTCATCATGTTCCTTTTAACGGCGACCTACGCGGCGGTGGCCGCGCGCGCGGAGATCTCGCTGGTCGCGGAAAAATCGAAGTCTGACGAGATGGCTGCGCTGCTGCGCAGAATGTTCGGCCGCTACCTGTCCGCCGAGGTGATGGACGCGATTCTGGAGGATCCCGCGGGTCTCGAGCTCGGCGGCGAGAAGCGCCATGTCACCATCATGCTCACCGATCTGCGTGGTTTCTCGGCGCTTTCCGAACGCCTTGCGCCCGAGCAGGTGGTGAGCATGCTCAACAACTACTTCGAGCAGATGGTCGAGATTATCGTCAAGCACCAGGGCACGATCAACGAGATCATCGGCGACGCGCTGCTGGTGCTGTTCGGTGCGCCGCAGGCCATGCCGGACCGCGTGCAACGCGCCGTGGCCTGTGCGATCGAAATGCAGAACGCGATGCGCGAGGTCAACGCGCGCAACCGTGCGGCCGGGCTGCCCGAGCTGGAAATGGGCATCGGGCTGAACGACACCGAGGTCGTGGTCGGCAATATCGGCTCGGTCAAGCGCAGCAAGTACGCTGCTGTCGGCAGCGGCGTCAACCTCGCGAGTCGCATCGAGTCGTACACCGTGGGCGGCGAGATCCTGGCGTCGGAATCGGTGCTGCAGGCCACGGGCGAGGTTCTGCGGATCGACGCGCAGCGCGAGGTGCTGCCGAAAGGCGCGCAGGCGCCGCTGCGCATCTACGCGATCGGCGGGATTGGCGTGCCGTACAACCTCGCGCTCGAGGAGAATGCGCCGGAGCTGATCCCCCTCGCGCGTCGCATTCCGGTGCGCTATGCGGCGCTCGAGGGCAAGGCATCGGGCCAGGAAATGCTGCGGAGCGAAGTCCGACGGCTCGGCAAGTCGACCATCGAGCTCGACGCGGCCGAGCCGCTCACGCCGATGACCGACCTGCGCTTCAGGCTGTGCGAAGTCGACGAGGCGCTCGCCGCGCGCGATTTCTACGGCAAGGTGGTGCGTGCGGGCGATGCGGCTGCGCCGACGCAGATCCGCTTCACCGCCATGCCTCCGGAGATCGCGGCGTATTTCGAGGCGCTGCGCCGTTACGCGGCCTCCCCCGCGGACTGACGGCGCTCAGTGCGCCTCGAGCCAGTCGGCCGCCTCGCGCCACAGCGTGTCGCGAAACGGCTCGCGGAAAAAACCGAAATGGCCGATGCGCTGCGCGCCGACTTCCTCGGGCCGCACGCGGCGAATCTCGCCGCGCGCCGAAGGGTAAAGCCGCAGCAGCGCCTCGACGGCGGCGAGCGGCGCGTAGCGGTCGTCGCTCGGAGCCACCGCGCGTAGCGGCGCGCGGAAACCCCCGTAGGCCGCATGCGCACCGAGTGCGCCGACGACGTACTCGGGATGGCGGCACCAGCGCGCCCAGTCGAGCGCCACGCCCGCCGGCAGGTCCTCGCCCATGCCGATGCGCGAGGCGGCGGCATAGCCGTACAACCGCGTGACCGCGGGGATGAACACCTGGGTGAAGGTCCACAGGCCGGCGCGCTGCGCGCCGCGCCAGTGGCGCCAGTAACCGCTTTGCGAGCCGACCACGAGCGCGGCGGCGATGCGCTCGCGCTGCGGCAGCAGGCCGAGAATCACGCCGCCAACGCTGTGCCCGACGGCCATCAGGCGTGCGCCTGGCGCAATACGCTCGAGGAAGTCGAACGCGGCGGGCACGTCGCGCTCGGCCCAGTCGCGCAGCGTCGCGCCGTAGCCCTTCAGGTTCGCCGGCCGCGAGCGGCCGATGCCGCGGTAGTCGAAGGTCAGCACGCAGAAGCCGCGTTCGGCCAGGTAAGCGGCGAATTTCGCGTAGTAGCTCTGCCTGACGCCGGTCGCCGCCTGGATCGCGACCGCGCGCGCGGGCCTGCCCTGCGGGCGGAACAGCGTGGCGCCGAGCCGCACGCGGTCGCCGGTTTCGAGTTCGATCTCTTCGCTCGTCATTTCAGCGCGTGCCACAGCATGACGAGGCCGCCGACCACGATCAAGCCTTCGATGACGAGCGTGTGCAGGCGCGCGCCCATGCGCTCGACGAGAAACGCCGCCAGCCAGCTCCCGGGCACGGTGACGATGCCGATGGCGGCGCCGAGCGTCGCGTGGCGCAGGTCGAGCAGCTCGAAGCGTCCGTAGAGCGCGGCGCGCACCAGGTCGACGATGATCGTCACCAGCGCGTCGGTGGCGAGCACCATCGTGCCGCCGAAGCCGGCGCCCAGCAGCAGCGAGATGAGAATGACGCCGGTGCCCGAGGCGAAACCCGAGGCGAGGCCGAACACGCCGGCGCCGGCGACGAGGCCCATCGGGCCGAGCGTCAGCTGGCGCCGCTTGAGCACGCGGCGCAGCGGGATCGAGCCGAGCACGAACAGCGCCAGCACCAGGCCGAGCGTCCGCGCGTCGAGCACCGCGAAGATCCACGTCCCGACGAGCAGCGCCGGCAGCGCACCCGCGCAGATAGTGGCCACCGCCGGCAGGTTGACCGACCTGCGGTAGAACCAGAAGCGTCCTGCGTTGATCAGCACCCCGGCCACCGCGAGGACCGGTATCGTCGCCTTCGGGCCGATCAGCGGCACCAGCGCCGCGGTGAGGATGATGCCGGTGCCGAAACCGCCGACGCCGCCGATCACCGCTGCGCCGGCGGCGAGCAGCGCCACCGCGGCGAAGGTCCCCGGGTCGAGCAGCATCTGCCGTGGCGCGGCGCGCCGTCCGAATCAGGCCGCGGGCTTGGGTACGGGCCGCGGCCGGCCGTTCTGGTCGATCGCGACGAAGGTCAGCACCGCCTCGGTGACCTTCACCACCTTGGGGTCCTCGCGCCCGCGCTCGGCGTAGACCTCGACGTCGACCGTGATCGACGTCTTGCCGATGCGCACCACCGTGGCGTAGAGCGACAGCACGTCGCCGATCTGCACCGGTTCCTTGAAGACGAACTGGTTCACCGCCACCGTCGCGACGCGCCCGCGCGCCACGCGGCCGGCGACCGTGCCGCCGGCGATGTCGACCTGCGACATGATCCAGCCGCCGAAGATGTCGCCGTTGTGGTTGGCGTCGGCCGGCATCGGCACCACGCGCAGCGACGGGATGCGGTCTTTGGGAAGCTGGAGCGGTGCGCTGGCGGGCATGGGCCGGGGGAGACTAGCCGATCAGGGTGCGACCGGCAACGCGATCCGTCAAAGGGCGACGGACCTTTCGTATCCCAGGTCGGCGAGCAGCGGTCCGGCCAGAAGCTCGAACTGTCGAACTGCCGATGGCTGCAAGCCCGTTCGCCAGGCGCCGATGCGCGAAGCATTCGGCGGTTCGCGCGTGAGCGTGTGCAGGTCGCGCACGCGCTCGGTGGAGATGTACTCGCCGGTTTCACTCCGGAAACCCGTCAGTTCCTGCAGGCGGTCGCCGGCGCGCTCGTGGTAACGCAGCATGGCACCGTCCCAGGGAAGTTCGATGAACTCGCAGATGCGCCGCAGCGTCTTTTCGGGCGCCTGTACCAGATCCTCGTAACGAATCTCGAGATAGTCCGGTGCGCCGGCGCCATACGCGCGCGCGGTCAGGATCGTATGCGTCCAATATGCCGCCGTTTCGGCCAGCGATTTCGGACCCCACCACGCTTTCTCGCGCATCGACAGCGCGACGTCGCGACCATCCCTGATCAGGTGCACGAAGCGCGCATCCGGGAAAAGCTGTCGGACGAGCGGCATCTCGAACACATAGGGCGGCGTTTTGTCGCCGTAACGGCGCTTGCCGAAGCGATCGGCGTAGCTTTCATAGAAGGCACGCAACAGTGCGTCGAGCGGCGACGCGTCAGGTCGGGCAGCGCGTGCGAGCAGGGTTTTCCTGGCGATGCCCCAATTCACCCACCGCGTATCGGCGCACAGGGCATCGACGAGCTGCGCTGCATTGGCACCACTGCTCGCCAGCCGCGCGAGACGCGGCACGAAATGCGTCTCATCGGGAACCGCGAGTTCCGGGTGGCTGTCGAGCATCAGCCGAAGGAGCGTCGAGCCGCAGCGACCGCTGCCGATAATGAAAGGCATCGGAGGGAGGCCGGCGGCGTCCCGCAGCTGCTTCGGCACCACGGGCCCGATGCGCGGCGGCGTCAGAGGCGTCGGCGGAAAGGTGTAGACGAGTGTGCGGCTCGCCTGCCAGCCGGGGAGCAACGCACTGTCCGGAAGGTTGACCGAGATCTGCGCCTGGCCGCCCGCGCGCAAGGAATCCGCCAGCACGCGTCGCACTTCAGCAAACACCGCGCTGCGCAGGGCGAATGCCGGCTCGGCCCCCAACATCGTGCGCAGGTCGTTCTTCAGCTGCATGTAGGCGAAGTTCAGCCGGCGGTCGATCTCGCGATCCTTGACCGCGTGAAACCGCATGCGGGTTGCGTCGTCGTGAGCGATCGCGGAAAGCAGGTGGCTAGGAAAGTGTGCGGGCCTGACGCCGGCGAGCTGCAGGCGGTGATAGAGGTCGTCATCCTCACCGCCCCACCCATCAAAGACCACGTCGTAGCCACCGATGCGCTCGAAGTCGCTGCGCGCGCAGATCACTGTTCCCCAGGTGTCCTCGGTAATCGGCCAGGAACGATAGAAAAGTCCCGGCTGCAGCAGGGGCGCGATGGCTTCGACGAAGTGCGTCGCCGGCACGACGTCGGCATCGAGAAAGCACAGCCATTCCCCCTGCGCGGCCGCAGCACCGGCATTGCGGCCGGCGGCGACGCTGAAGGGTGCAGATGGGTCGATACGAACCAGCGTGGCCGAAGGATGGTTTTCGCTGACCCAATCGCCGGTGCCTTCTGGGCAGGCGTAGTCGACCACCACACAAGGGCTCTGCGCCACAGCAGCCGGCAGCGACTGCTTGAGGTGCGCAAGACGCGCCTTGCAAACGGTGACGAAGGTGATCGTCGCTCGCTCGCTCACGAGGCTGTGGTTGTCGGCAGCGCGATGACGCGGTCCCCCGCGAGGCGCGCGACGATCCGCTGCGCAGCGGCCATGGCGCTGAGCGCGCCAAGGTCGAGCAGGAGTTCGGGAGCCTGCGGCGTTTCGTAGGGGTCGCTGATGCCCGTGAAGTGCGCCATCTTTCCCGCGCGCGCGGCCGCATAGTGGCCTTTCGGGTCGCGCTGTTCGCAGACTGCGAGCGTCGTCGCCAGATAAACCTCATAGAAACGGCCGACGCCGGATACGCGCTGGCGCAACGCGTCGCGCGCCGTGCGGTACGGCGCGATCAGCGCACAGATGGCGATTCCGCCTCGGCCCACGGCCTCGATCGCCAGATCGCCGACGCGCTCGAGCTGTCGCTCCCGGTCCGCACGCGTGTAGCCGAGCCGCCGCTCGCTTTGCGCACGAACCCTGTCGCCGTCGAGTACGGTCACGCGGTTGCCGGCGCCGCGCAGCTGCTCGCCAAGCGTCTGCGCCAAGGTCGTCTTGCCTGCTGCCGGCAGGCCCGTCAGCAGAAGGATCGCGCGCTGCATTGCTCGGGAGTGTAACGTGGGGCCTGCTCGGTTGGCCGGGCTGAAACACCGGCTGCCCGTTACGGCTTTGCGCGCGACAGTTCTGCCTCGCAGCGCGCAACGAGACTGGCAAGCGCGGCGTCGCGCCGGTGGGCCCGATAGCGCGCCGCAAACGCTTTTGCCTGCTGCGCGAATCGATCGTCCTGTGACAGGGTGGCCAGTGCCGTCGAAAAGTCCGGCTGCGCGGCCTCCTGCAGGACGCCGAGGGCCGCCCCGTAACGGACCACCCGCCGCGTGGTGAGGAACTGCTCGAGCTGCGTCGGGAGCAGCAGCAGCGGCTTGCCGACGAGCAGCGCCTCCGCCGTGGTCTGGTGGCTGCCGTGGCACACCACGATGTCCGCGCTCTCGGCCATGGCCGGAAAATCGACGAGCGCGTCGGAAATGACGAGCCCTGCGGAGGCGTGTGCCTCGCGGCGTGCGGCGTCGAGGCCGGCGCAGACCACGATGCCCGCGCCGTCGCGGCGCGCCAGGGCGTCGAGCAGTGCGTCGAGATGCTTGTAATCGGCATAGACGTAGGCCAGGGTGCGCGGGTGGCCGGCGGGCCAATCGAGGCGCGGTCCGCCGACCACGGGCACGATGCCGAAGTACTCCGCCATGCCGCGTTCCGGGTACATCTCCAGTTCCGGATACGTCTGCAGCAACGCACGCCCGGCAAACAGGTCGCCGAGTGTCGACAGGGTGTCCACGCCGTGATGCGCCAGAACGCTGTTGATCGCCTGCAGCACACGGCTGTCGGAAGCGGTGAGCCGCGCGCGCGGCGCAGGCTCCCAGTCGCGAAACGGCGCACTCGGAAAGCCCGGCGGCGGCACGTGGAAGCCCTGCGAGATCTCGAGCGCCGTCACGCCGAGCGTGCGCGCTGCGACGAGCGCTGCCGGCGCGACGTTCGAGACGAGCAGGTCGGCCTGCGCGATGCGTTCGCGCCAGGCGTCGACCAGTTGCGACAGCGCGTCCGCCGAGTGGAAGCCGAAATTGAGCAGGATTTCGGCGTAGTTCAGGCCCTCGGCGAGCTGCTGCGGACCGACCCAGCGCGGTGCGGGATGGATCTGAACGGCAGTCGGCCCGGCGAAAATCGAGGCGGCCTGAGGATCTCTCAGGTAAACATCGACGCGATTGCCCAGCCCCGCCAAACGTTCCGCCAGCGGCAGCATCGGGCCGACGTGGCCGTGCCGTGCACCGATCTCCCAGGCAAAGACGATGCGTTTCACGGGCGTCGGTCGGGACGCATCACGCAGGCATCCGCCTGCATCGGCCCGCAGGCGGACGCGGCGGGCCTTCGCTCGGGAAAACGCGCCGACGCGCGCGCGAGCCGCGCGCTACTGGATCAGGCACTCCGCCGCTGCACCCTCGTTTAGCGCTGTCGTGCCGGTGGCGTCGGAGAAGCCGAACGGCGGCGCGACGCGTGGGAGCGAGGGCGGCGGAGGAATGAGCGACGGCGGCACATTGCTGCTCGCCGAGTAGCCGGTCTCGGCCTGCTGGATGAGCTGTTCCACATTGCCGCTGGTCATGACAACGACGCCTTCGTCCACCTGCACGTAGACGCCCGGCTGCAGGTCGGACGGCAGCGCTGGGTCGCCCGGCCCCGGCTGGCGAACCTCGACCGCACTGTAGGTGGTGCCGCGAATACCGATGGTCGCCGTGCTGGTGCTGACGCGGTAGGCGTTGCGGTTCGCGCGCTTGCCGATCAGGCCGGTGATCGCGCGGAATCCCCCTTTTAGGAGCGACATGACGAAGCCGTCCTTCTTGGGCTCTTCCTTTTCGAAGCTGAAGCTGTCGATCTTGACGCGCGTGCTCGGGCGCAGCGTGACCTGGCCGCCGTCGTCGAACTTCACCTGCGCGTAGGTCGATCGTTCAGTCGACAGCTCGTCGCCCTGGGTGACGCGGGAGCGCTCCGAGAGCAGGCGTACGCTGCCGTCGGTGCGCTTGACGTAAAGCGTGCCCGACAGGTGCGTGACCGTGCCTGCCGCCAGCGCGCACTGCGCACCGGCGAGAAGCGCCGTGACGGCGATTGCCCGCGCCGCGCGGGATACGGTCATCCACTGCATACCGGCAGCCTTTTCTCTTCTTCGGTCTGTTCGCCGTCTCCGCCGACGACCCCTCCGTTGCTGTCGAAGTTCACCGAGTTGTTGATCTCGCCCGTCGTCTGCGAAACCTGGGAAAGGACCTCGCCGGCCGTGCCGGTGCCCGTCGTGCCGCCACTGGAAGGCGGCGCGCCGCCTGTCAACGCGGTGATCGGGCCCTGGAAATTGGGTCCAAGGGTCAGCACGCCGCCCGGGCCGACGATTACCGTGAAGTTCGGGTCGTAGAGGAAGGCGTTGTCGAGATACATGTCGTTCAAGCCGGTGCCGGCGGTTTCGAGCAGGATGTTGCCGAAGGCGTCGATTCCGCTCACGACGTCGAGCGGGCTCGCCGTCCGGATGGTGACGTCGCCACCGGCGTTAACCGCCGTGTTTTGGATGCTGGCGCCGCCGTAGGCCGAAAGCGTGATGTTGCCGGACGTCAGATTCTGCAGCGTGGTCACGTACACCAGCTGCGGGTTGCTCTGGTTCGTCACCAGGTCGATCCCGGTCTGTGCGGAGGCGTCGAGCTGCGTCGCGCGCACCCGCAGCGGCGTGCCCGGTGCGCCGATCGAGCCGGCGGCCGACAGCTGCACCACCGGTGCACTGGCGTCGTAGGTTCCCGAGAGGCCGCTCAGAATCGAGCCGCCGGAGGTCAGCGTCGCGAAGCCGCTCGACACCACGCCGGGTGTCACGTTGCCCGGGTCGGCTTGCCCCAGCACGATGTTGCCCGAGGCGGTGAACTGGAAGTCGTTCGCCGCACGTCCCTGCAGCGTGCCGACCTGGTTGCCGGCCTCGGTCAGCAGCACGTCTCCGCCATCGGCATTCAGCTTGAAGGCCGAAAGAGCAGCGCCTGGCGCCTGCGTAATCAGCGCGCCACCCGTAATGAGGCTCAATGTCGTCGTTGGCAGGCTGATTGCGCCGGTCAGCGTGATCGGGCTCGAGTACATCGAGTTGCCGACCTTCACCATCGGCGCGTTGATGCCGTTGAAAAAGTTCTGATTGATCCCGAGCGGGGCCGAGTTCGGCGAATACCACTCGAAATAGGCGGGCGAATTGGCCGCAGTAACCAGCACGCTATCGGCGGCGACTGACACGCCACCGCTGCCCGAGGTCGCATTTACGATGTACGTCCCGCCTGGCGTCATATTCTTCAGAAGGACATTGCCGGATGCGGAGATGCTGGCCGTCGGGTTCGCGATGCCACCGGTGACAAGCGTGAAGGCGCCGTTCACGGGGCTCGCGCCGCCGGTGAAGATCGGGACGAAGTTCGTCGTATTTGCCAAGACGACGTCGCCGCCAGCGCCCTGGGTATCCACGTACATCGAGTCGATGTTGAGCGCGCCGCTCTGGCTCACGCCGCCGTTGGCGTAGACGTAGAGCAATCCCTGGTTGCCGACGCTGCCGTCGCCGTTCGTGCCGTTGCGCGCCGTGACGCTGTTCAGGGCGATTCCGCCCGGGGCATTCAGAACCAC
>JBFFEY010000023.1:0-39008 GCA_041558415.1 Burkholderiales bacterium
ATCTCGCCCGGCACGCCGATCACCCAGGCCACGGTCACCTTCGACATCGTCGACGCCGACCGCGACGCCGACAACGTCTCCAGCGTCCGGATCGGCACCACCGAGCTGCTCGGCACGACCATCACCTGTAGCTGGGGGGCGGGCTGTACCGGCAACCAGAACTCGCGCGACAACTGGATGGGCAGCGCGATCGCCGCGCAGATCAACACCAACGTTACCGGCCACAACTACACCGCGAGCACGTCGAGCAACGGCAGCCGCATCACCATCACTGCCCCGGCGGGCACCGGCGGCGAGCTGAACGGCCAGCCGCTCACCGTCACCGAAAGCGGCATCGTCAACATCGTCGGCCTCAAGCTCTCCGGCGGCGCCACCTCGGGCGACGTCGAGACCGACAGCACCAACTTCACCGGCGGCCAGGACGCCAACGAAGGCCGCGCCAATGTCGGCCAGTTCGTGCGCACCAACGTCGTGCCCTGGGCCGGCCTCGGCGCAGGCGAGTCGTACGAGCCCGCCGGCGCCCCGGCAGGCCTCGACAACAAGGAAGTCAAGTCGGGCGAGCCGGTCGGGCAGACCTTCAGCCACGACAGCCCGGAAGTGACCTACGGCGTCGACCGCGTCTCGCTCGTGCTGTGGAAGAGCGGCGGCGCCAACCCGCAGACCCTGACGGTGTCGCTGCGCGACAGCTGGAGCGGCACGCCGATTGCGAGCGCCACCCTATCCAGCAACAACCTCGACACGAACCCGAGATGGGAGGAGCTGAAGTTCGCCGAGCCGGTACTGCTGAACGACAACCAGAAGTACTACATCCGGATCGAGACGACCGACGAGAAGGTTTACGTTGGCAGGCAGGACCCGGGCGGCTACGCCAACGGCACCGAAATCGACAAGGATGGCGGCACGCAGGACGGCAAGGACGTCGCGTTCAGGCTGCCCACGCTCATCCCGGCGACCTACCCGCGTTACGCCAAGCGCACCGACTGCGCGGCCGCGCGCTGTACCTACGACGAGGAGATGACCAACTTCGCCAACTGGTACGCCTACTACCGCAGCCGCATGCAGATGGCGAAGACCGCGATCGGCCGCGCCTTCCGCGCGATCGACACCAGCTACCGGGTCGGCTTCATCACCATCAACCCCGGCAGCCCGGTGCAGAGCGACCGCTACCTCAAGATCGACACCTACGACACGACGCAGAAGACGGCCTGGTACCAGCGGCTGTACGACCAGACCGACCACGGCTCGACGCCGCTGCGCGAGGCGCTGTCGCGCGTCGGCCGCTACTACGCCGGCGTGCAGACCGGCATCAACTCGGGCATGGACACGAGCCCGATCGAGGTCTCCTGCCAGCCGAACTACACCATCCTCACCACGGACGGCTACTGGAACGGCAACGCCGGGCAAACGCTGACCGGCAGCACGATCGGCAACGAGGACAACGTCAATGCCGGTTATTCGACGCGCGCCGTGGGCGCCTACGACGGCAACCTCTCGGGCGCGAGCAGCACGCTGGCCGACGTCGCCATGTACTACTACAAGAACGACCTGCGCAGCGACCTGGCCGACAACTCGCCGACCACGCAGAAGGACAGCGCGCCGCACCAGCACATGACGACCTTCACCGTCGGCCTCGGCCTCGCCGGCCTGCTCAACTACGACCGCAACTACGAGGAGCAGACCACGGGCGACTTCGCCGCGATCAAGCAGGGCGCCAAGGACTGGCCGGTGCCGGCGGCGAACCAGGAGTCGGCGCTCGATGACCTGTGGCACGCGGCGGTCAACGGCCGCGGCACCTTCTTCTCGACGCGCGACCCGGTGCAGCTCACCGCCGGCGTCATCGACGCGCTGAACGCGGTGCAGTCGCGCGTCGGCGCGGGCGCCGCGGCGGCGACCTCGAACCTGCAGCCGGTGGCGGGCGACAACTTCGCCTTCACCGCGCAGTACCAGACCGTGGTGTGGACCGGCGACCTGAAGGCGCGCACCATCGACCTGTCGACCGGTATCGTCGCCAGCCGCGAGCTGTGGTCGGCGGCGGTGCTGCTCGACCAGCGCAGCCACACCAACCGCAAGATCTACACCTTCGACGCGAGCGACAACAGCGCGCCGACGACCGGCAACGGCAACCTGCTGAAGGCCTTCTGCTGGCCGGGCGCCGGGGGCACCGGGCTGTACCCGGGCTGCGCCGGCGAAGGCGAGCTAAGCGCCGCCGAGATGTCGGCCTGGGTCGACCCGACGACGCTGCTGCAGTACGGCGGCTGGACCACCGACGGCAGCGGCCGCGACGCGGCGGTCTCGGGGCCGAAGCTGGTCGACTTCCTGCGCGGCGACCAGGGGAACGAGACCACGGGCGGCACCGCGACGACGGACCTGTTCCGCGACCGCGAAAGCCTGCTCGGCGACATCGTCAACGCGCAGCCGGCCTACGTGAAGGCCTCGCCCTTCTCGTACAACACCGGTGCCTTCGCCGGCAAGGACCCCTATTACCAGGAGTACCGGCAGACCACCGACGGCACCACCGGCACCCGCAAGGGCACGGTGTTCGCGGCGGCCAACGACGGCATGCTGCACGCCTTCGAGACCGACCCGGACAACAACCCCTACTACCAGACCGCGGGCATCGTGACGGTGGCCACCTCGGACGACACCTTTACCGGCACGCTCAGCACCTCGCCCGACAGCGGCGAAGGCTCCGAGCGCTGGGCCTACATCCCGAGCATGGTGGCGCCGCGCATCAAGGCGCTGGCCGAAACGCCGCTGCTGTTCGTGCACAAGTACTACACCGATGGCACGCCGGTGGTGGCGGACATCTGCCTGAACCACAGCACCAGCGCGCCCTGCTCGTCGGTCAGCAGCTGGCGCACGATCCTGGTGGCGGGCCTGAACGCCGGCGGGCGCGGCTACTACGCGCTCGACATCACCGACCCGGACAACCCGAGGGCGCTGTGGGAGTTCAAGGGCGGCGCCGAAGCCGACCCGGCGACCTGCGGCATGAGCGATGCGGCCATCGTCGGCTACAGCTCGGACTGCAGCCTCGGCTACACCTTCGGCACGCCGGTGATCGCCAAGCGCAAGCTCGACGGCAAGTGGGTGGCGTTCGTCACCTCGGGCCACAACAACATCAACCCGGGCGACGGCAAGGGCTACCTCTACGTCATCGATGTGACGACCGGCGCTATCCTGCAGCGGATCGGCACCGGCGTGGGCTGCGACGGCGTGAGCACCACCTCGCCCTGCGTCGGCGGCACCGTGGATCCGAGCGGTCTTTCCAAGCTAAACGCCTGGGTCGACAACGCGACTTTCGACAACACCGCCGAAACGGTCTACGCGGGCGACCTGAAAGGCAACCTGTGGCGCTTCCAGCTCGATCCGGTGGAATCCGGCTACGGCACGGCCTACAAGCTGGCCACGCTGGTCGATGCGAGCAACAACCCGCAGCCGATCACCACCAAGCCCGAGCTCGGCGAAGTGTCGAACTTCCGGGTGCTGTTCGTCGGCACCGGCAAGCTGCTCGGCTCGAGCGACCTAAGCGACACGCAGCAGCAGACGATCTGGGCGATCCGCGACGACCTGACCAGCAACGCGATCAACGTACGCGGCGGCGACCTGGTGCAGCAGACGCTCAGCTCGAGCGGCTCGAGCACGCGCACCGTGACGGCGAACCCGGTCGACTTCAACACCAAGAAGGGCTGGTTCATCGACCTGATCGACAGTGGCGAGCGGGTCAACGTCGATCCGATCCTGCAGCTCGGCACGCTGGTGGTGCCGTCCAACGTACCGTCGACCGACGCCTGCGTCGCCGGCGGCACGGGCTGGATCAACTTCCTCGACTTCCGCAGCGGCAGCTACGTGCCGGGCGCCTCGCTCAACACGGCGAGCAACAAGATCTCGGCCTCGCTGGTGGTCGGTATCAACGTCGTGCAGCTGCCGGGCGGCGCGGTGAAGACCATCGTCACCACCGCGGACAACCAGCAGCTCACCCAGGAGACGCCGGTCGCACCGCCGTCGATCCAGGGCAAGCGGGTGTCCTGGCGCGAGCTGGTCGTCCAGTGACGCGCCACGCGCCCGGCGCGACATCCGGCGGCAGGCTGCCCCGCGCAGCCGCCGCCGGCGTTCTGGCGGCCGGGTTTCCGCTGCTCGTCTTGGCTGCGGGCACTGCCGACGCGCAGGCCGCCGGCAGCGCAAATCGCCCGGCCCAGGCGCAAATCATCGCGCCGTCCCCGCCGGCGGTGGCCAATTCGCCGCACTACAAGGCGAACGAGCTCGACGTGCGCCCCGGCATCAAGGTGCGGGTGAATCCGCTGTACCCGGTGCGCGCCGCGCGCGAGAACGTCAGCGGCAAGGCGGTCGTCGGCCTCTACATCGATGCCAGCGGTGCGGTGGAGCGGGTCGAGATCGAGCGCGAGACACCGGCCGGCTACGGCTTCGGCGCATCCGCGGCGGGCGCCTTTCGCGCCGCGCGCTTCTCGCCGGCGATGAAGGGCGGCAAGCGGGTGCGCGCGCTGATGCGCGTCGAGATCAGCTTCGACGCGCCGACGCCGCAGGCGACCAAGACCAAGGCGCGCTGATCAGGCGTGCGGGCGCTTGTCCACCAGCGCGCGCGGCAGCGGAAACACGACGTTTTCCTCGATCCCCTCGAGCGCGCGCACGCTGCGCGCGCCGAGCTCGCGCAGTCGCGCGATCACGGCCTGCACCAGCACCTCGGGCGCCGAGGCGCCCGCCGTGACGCCCACCCGCTGCCGGCCGGCGACCCACTCGGGCCTGAGCTCCGCGGCGCCGTCGACCATGTAGGCGGCCGCGCCGGCCTGCTCCGCCACCTCGCGCAGCCGGTTGGAGTTCGAGCTGTTCTTCGAGCCGACGACGATCACCACGTCGCACTGCGGCGCCATGATCTTCACCGCATCCTGACGGTTCTGCGTCGCGTAGCAGATGTCGTCCTTCTTCGGGCCGCAGATCGCGGGAAAGCGCGCCTTGAGCGCCGCGACGATGCTGCGCGCGTCGTCGACCGATAGCGTGGTCTGCGTGACGTAGGCGAGCTTCTCGGGGTCGCGCACGGCGAGGCGCGCCACGTCCTCGAGCGTCTCGACCAGGTGCATGCCCCGCTCGGCCTGCCCCATGGTGCCCTCGGCCTCCGGATGGCCGCGGTGGCCGATCATCACCACCTCGAGCCCGGCCGCCAGCATCTTGGCCACTTCGACGTGCACCTTGGTGACCAGCGGGCAGGTGGCGTCGAACACGTTTAGGCCGCGCGCCTCGGCGTCGCGCCGCACCGCCTGCGGCACGCCGTGCGCGCTGAAGATCACGGTGCTGCCGGCCGGCACTTCGTCGAGTTCCTCGACGAATATCGCGCCCTTGGCGCGCAGGTCTGCGACGACGCTGCGGTTGTGCACGATCTCGTGGCGCACGTAGATCGGCGCGCCGTAGCGCGCCAGCGCGCGTTCGACGATCTCGATCGCGCGCTCGACCCCGGCGCAGAAGCCGCGCGGATTGGCGAGGATCACCTGCATGGCGCGATTGTGCACCTTTTCGCCGGACGCCTCAGAGCAGCGCGATCAGCTCGGCCTCGAAGCGCACGCGGCGTCCGGCGAGCGGGTGGTTGAAGTCCACTTCGACGTTGCGGGCATCCAGGCTGCGCACCAGGCCGACGTGGCGCGCGCCGTCGGGTGACGAGAACTCGACCGCGGCGCCCGCCTCGAGCGCGATCGACGCGTCGAACGCGCTGCGCGGCATCGTCTGCACCAGCGCCGCGCGGTGCTCGCCGAAAGCCTCCTCCGGCTCGAGCTGGAACACGCGTCGCGCGCCCGGCCCTTGCGCGAGCATCGCCTCCAGGCAGCGCTCGAGACCCGGCGCCAGCTCGCCGCTGCCCAGCGCCAGGGTGGCCGGCGTGCCGCCGAAGGTCGACAGCACCTCGGTGCCATCGGCGAGCGCGATGCGGTAGTGCAGCGTGACGAGCCGCGCCTGCTTCGCGGAAGGCTCAGCCACGCGGCGCCGCCTCCCCCGCGTCGCGATGCAGGAAACCCTCGAGGATCACCAGGCCGGCGCCCACCGTGATGCCGCTGTCGGCGACGTTGAACGCCGGCCAGTGCCAGCCGAAGGCGTGCAGGTCGACGAAGTCCACCACGTGGCCGTAGAGCAGGCGGTCGATCAGGTTGCCAATCGCGCCGCCGAGGATCAGCGCCAGGCCGGTGCACAGCAGGCGCCGCTCGGGCGTGCGCAGGATCAGCCAGGACACGACCAGCGCCGCGCCGATCGCGATCGCCGCGAAGAGCAGCGTCTGCCAGCCCGACGCGTCGGCGAGGAAGCTGAACGCCGCGCCGCGGTTGAAGACCAGCACCAGATTGAAGAAGCCGGTGACCTCGAAGCGCTCGCCCGGCACCAGGGCCTCGAGCATCGCCAGCTTGCTGAAACGGTCGGCGACCAGCACCGCCGCGGCGAGCGCGAACCAGGCGGCCGCCCTAGGCATGCCGCCGCACCTCGCCCTCGCCGTACAGGTTGGAGACGCAGCGCGCGCACAGCGCCGGATGCGCCGCGTCCGCGCCCACGTCGATGCGGTAGTGCCAGCAACGCTCGCACTTGGCGTGCTTGCTGGGCGTCACTTCGACCGCGGCATCTTCGTCGCCCGCCCCGCCGCCGGGGTGCACGCGCGCTGCCGAGGTGAGCAGCACGAAGCGCAGGTCCTCGCCCAGGCTCGAGAGCAGCGCGTAGTCCGCGTCGTCGACGCGATAGTCGACCTCGCCCTGCAGCGAGGAGCCGACCTTGCCCTCGGCGCGCAGCATCTCGATCTTCTTGCGCACTGGCAGGCGCAGCGCGCGCAGCCGCGTCCAGCGCTCGAGCAGCGCGTCGCCGTCGGGCACCGCGGGCAGCGGCTGCAGCGTCTCGTAGAACACGCTCGCTTCGGCATCGCCGCTGAACAGCTGCCAGGCCTCCTCGGCGGTAAACGACAGGATCGGCGCCATGAGCCGCACCAGGCTCGCGCTGATGTGCCACAGCGCGGTCTGCGCCGAGCGCCGCGCCTTCGAGCGCGGCGCGCAGGTGTAGAGTCGGTCCTTGAGGATATCGAGGTAGAACGCGCCCAGGTCCTCCGAGCAGAAGCTCTGCAGCTTCTGCGCGACGAGGTGGAAGGCGTAGCGCGCGTAGTCCGCCGCCGCCTCGTCCTGCAGGCGCGCGGCAAGCGCGATCGCGTAGCGGTCGATCTCGAGCATCTCGCGCAGCGCCAGGGCGTCGCTCTCGGGATCGAAGTCCGAGGTGTTGGCGAGCAGGAAGCGCAGCGTGTTGCGGATGCGGCGGTAGGACTCGACCACGCGCTTGAGGATCTCGTCGGAGATCGACAGCTCGCCGGAGTAGTCGGTGCTCGCCACCCACAGGCGCAGGATCTCGGCGCCGAGCCTGCCGGCGACCTCCTGCGGGGCGATGACGTTGCCCTTCGACTTCGACATCTTGCGGCCTTCGCCGTCGACCACGAAGCCGTGCGTCAGCAGCCCCTTGTAGGGCGGCACGCCGTTCATCATGCACGACACCAGCAGCGAGCTGTGGAACCAGCCGCGGTGCTGGTCCGAGCCCTCGAGATAGAGGTCGGCGGGGAACTCGGTCTCGGCGCGGTGCGAGCCGGCGCCTTCGCCCTGCGCCGGAAAGGCGCGGCCCGCACGCGGCCCGCCCAGCACCGTCTGGTGCGTCGAGCCGGAGTCGAACCACACGTCGAGCGTGTCCCTCAACTTCTCGTAGTGCGCGGCGTCGGCGCCGAGCAGCTCGCGCGCATCGAGCGTCTGCCAGGCCTCGATGCCGCCCGCCTCGACGCGCTTGGCCACCGCCTCGATGAGCGCGGTCGTGTCGGGGTGCAGCGCGCCGGTCTCCTTGTGCACGAAGAACGGCATCGGCACGCCCCACTGGCGCTGGCGCGACAGCGTCCAGTCGGGCCGGTTGGCGATCATGCCGTACAGGCGCGCCTGCCCCCAGGCGGGAAAGAACTGCGTCGCCTCGACGCCGCGCAGCGCCGTGGCGCGCAGCGTCTCGGCGGGCTTGACCCCCTGCCAGCCGGGCACCGCGTCCATGCCGGCGAACCACTGCACCGTGGCGCGCAGGATCACCGGCGTCTTGTGGCGCCAGCAGTGCATGTAGCTGTGCACGTAGTCCTCGCGCGCGAAGAGCATCCCGCGGCGCTCGAGTTCGGCGACGATCTCGAGGTTGGCGTCCCAGATCATCATGCCGCCGAACAGCGGCAGCGAGGCGGCGAAATGACCGTCGCTCTGCACCGGCGTGAGGATCTCCTCGTCCTTCATGCCGTAGCGGCGGCAGGACTCGAAGTCCTCGACGCCGTAGGCGGGCGCCGAGTGCACGATGCCGGTGCCGGTGTCCAGTGTGACGTAGTCGCCGAGCATCACCGGCGAGCGCCGCTCGTAGAACGGGTGGCGGAAGGCAATGCCCTCGAGCGCGGCGCCCTTGCAGCTGGCGCGCGTCGTGCCGGCGAGCTTGTAACGCGCCAGACAGGCGTCCCGCAGCGCGCTGGCGAGGATCAGCGCGCCGCGCGGCGTCTCGACCAGCAGGTACTCGAAGTCCGGATGCAGGTTGAGCGCCTGGTTGGAGGGGATCGTCCAGGGCGTGGTGGTCCAGATCACCGCGAACACCGGCCCCTGCGGCGGCGCCTCGAGCCCGAAGGCGCGCGCGAGCTTGTCCCGCTCCGCGTCGTCGAGCGGCAGCGCGACGTCGATCGCCGCGTCCTTGCGGTCCTCGTACTCGACCTCGGCTTCGGCGAGCGCGGAGCCGCAGTCGAAGCACCAGTTCACCGGCTTCAGGCCGCGGTAGACGTAGCCCTTGGCGAGCAGCACGCCGAGCGAGCGGATTTCGTCGGCCTCGTTCTGCGGCGCCATGGTGAGGTAGGGGTTGTCCCAGTCGCCGAGCACGCCGAGGCGGCGGAAGTCCGCCTTCTGGCGCGCGATCTGCTCGGTGGCGTAGGCACGGCACAGCCGCTGCGTCTCCTCGGCCGAGAGGTGCTTGCCGTGCTGCTTTTCGATCTGCACCTCGATCGGCATGCCATGGCAGTCCCAGCCCGGCACGTAGGGCGCATCGAACCCGGCGAGCGACTTCGACTTCACCACCATGTCCTTGAGGATCTTGTTCACCGCGGTCCCGAGGTGGATGTCGCCGTTGGCGTAGGGCGGGCCGTCGTGCAGGACGAACCTCGGCCGGCCCCTGGCGATCGTGCGCAGCCGCGCGTAGACGCCTTTGTCCTGCCATTCCTTGACGCGCTGCGGCTCGCGCTTGGCGAGGTCGCCGCGCATCGGGAACGGCGTATCGGGCAGATTCAGTGTCTTCTTGTAATCAGCCATGCGTCGTCACGAAGTGTTCCTTGGCCTGCGCCACGTCCTGCGCGATCGCCGCGCGCAGCTCGGCAAGATCGTCGTATTTCTTCTCGTCGCGCAGCCGCGCGAGAAAGCGCACGCGCAGATGCCGCCCGTAAAGCGCCTCGGTGACCTCGAACAGGTGCACTTCGAGCAGCGGCGTCGGCAGCGCGTTGACCGTCGGCCGCCGGCCGATGCTGGCCACGCCGGGCAGCCAGCGCGCCGGGCGCGCCCGGTCGGCGCCCTGCGCCTCGACGACGTAGATGCCGGCGAGCGGCGTTCGCCGCGGCAGCACGATGTTGGCCGTCGGAAAACCGAGCTCGCGACCGAGCTTGGCGCCGTGCACCACCCGCCCGGAGACCGCGTAGGGCCGCCCGAGCAGGCGCGCGGCGCCCTCCAGGTCGGCGCGCTCGAGCGCCTCGCGCACGCGCGAGCTGGAGATGCGCCCGCCCGCGTCGGTCACCTCGGGCATGGCCTCGAGCGCGAAGCCGCGCGTGCGCGCCGCGTCCTCGAGCATGGCGAAATCGCCGCGCCGCGCGGCGCCGAAGCGGAAGTCGCGCCCGACCAGCAGCCAGGCCGCCTGCAGGCGCGCGCACAGCGTGTCGTCGATGAACTGCGCCGGCGGCATCGCCGCGAAGCGCGCATCGAAGCGCGCCACGTGGGCACGGTCGAGGCCGGCCTCGGCGAACAGCTCGAGCTTTTCGCGCAGGCGCGAAATCCGCGGCGGCGGGTTCTCGCCGCGCAGTGCCGCGAAATGCTCGCGCGGCAGCGGCTCGAAGGTGAGCACGCCGGCGGCAAGCCCCTTGCGCCGCGCGACCGTCACTACCCGCGAGAGCATGGCCTGGTGGCCGAGGTGCACGCCGTCGAAGTTTCCGATCGTCCAGGCACCCGGCCCGCGGCCCGGTTGCGCTGTGCCGTGCGTGACCACCATGATGCAAGCTCAAAATCTTGAATTATAGTGACTTTGCTGCAGCGCGGCGCGCGCGACGCCGGCCAGCGCCAGGGATGCAGTACGGGTACCGCTCAGTTCATGCGCGCGCACTGCGCGCGCAGCGCCAGCAGCTGCAGGCGCATCTCCTCGCTGTCGGCGGCCTCCGGCTCGCGCTCGAGATAGGCCGAGAGGTCCGCGAGCGCGGGCTGCCAGCATTCCAGCCGCTGGTAGATAAGCCCGCGGTCGCGCAGCTCGGCGCCCGCCTCCGGCGTCACGATCAGGATGCGGTTCAGCACCTTGAGCAGCTGCGCCGGCTCGTCGGCGTCGCGGTAGATCGACTTCAGGTTGCGCAGCACACGTGCCAGGATCTGGCGGTGGCTCGCCGGCTCGAGAAACTGCTCGAGCGGCAGCGCCTCGATCGGGATGCCGCCGGTCGCGCCCTTCGGCACGACGCGCGCAAGGCGCTCGCGCAGGTCGTCCTCCGACTGCGGCGCACCGCCCGAGAAGGGGTCGAGCACCAGCATGCCGCCGCGCAGCCGCAGCCGCACCAGGAAGTGCCCGGGAAAGGACACGCCCTCGAGCGGCAGCCCGATGCGTCGGCCGAGCTCCATGTAGACGATCGACAGGCTGATCGGGATGCCGGTGCGCCGGTCGATGACTTCGTTCAGGTAGCTGTTGCGCGGGTCGTAGTAGGCGCCGACGTTGCCCTCGAATCCGAGCTCGCCGAACATGAACGCGTTTAGGGCGATGACCTTGTCCTCGACCGCGCAGTCCGCCGCCTGCGCGCGCAGGCGCAGGCTGAAGCGCTCGATCTGGCCGAGGTAGTGCGCCATGTCGAGCTCGGGATAGGCGTCGCGCGCGAGCATCAGGCTGGCGCGCGCCAGCTCGATACGCGTATCGGCCTGCGCCATCAGCGCGCGGAACGGCTCGAGCGCGTCCTGCGTGCCCGCCGCGCCGCGCGCGCCCTGCGATCCGCTTCCGGTTGCGCCCCGCGTCATCTCACTCCACGCCCTGGCGCGCAAAATCCCTGGGCCGAACACCCATCGCCAGGAGGCTGCCACCGTACACCGCGGCGCCGAGCAGCACCAGCCCGCCCAGCGCCGGCGCCTTGTGCAAGCCGCCCGCGGCCAGCCACCATTGCGCCTCGCCCATGGCGTAGTGCAGCGCCAGCCCCATCAGCAGCACGCTCGCCAGCACGCGCGCGAGGAACCCTGCCCAGCCCGGCTGCGCGCGGTAGATGCCCTGCTTGCGCAGCATGTGGAACAGCAGCGTCGCGTTTAGGCAGGCGCCGAGCCCGATCGCCAGCGCGAGCCCGGCGTGCTTGAGCGGCACGATGAAGGCGAGGTTCATCGCCTGCGTCGCGAGCAGCGTGAGGACCGCGATGCGCACCGGCGTGGCGATGTTCTGCCGCGCGTAAAAGCCGGGCGCGAGGATCTTCACCAGGATCAGGCCCACCAGGCCGACGCTGTAGGCGATCAACGCCTGGCGCGTCATCCAGACGTCCTCCGGCCCGAAGCGCCCGTAATGGAACAGCGTCGCGATAAGCGGCAATGCGATCACCGCGAGCGCCACGGCAGCCGGGATGGCGAGCAGCAGGCTGACGCGCAGCCCCCAGTCGAGCAGGCGTGCAGTGGTTTCGGCGTCGGTCTGTGCGTGCGCCTTCGACAGACTGGGCAGCAGGATCGTGCCGACCGCGACGCCGAGCACGCCGGCGGGAAATTCCATCAGGCGGTCGGCGTAGTACAGCCAGGACACGCTGCCCGAGACGAGAAAGGAGGCGAAAATGGTGTTGATGAGCAGCGAGATCTGGGCGACCGAGACGCCGAACAGCGCCGGCGCCATCAGCTTGAGGATGCGCAGCATGCCGGGATGACGCAGCCGCAGGCGCCAGCGCGGCAGCACCCCGAGGCGGGCCAGAAACGGCAGCTGGAAGGCGAGCTGCAGCACGCCGCCGGCGAACACCGCCCAGGCGAGCGCCAGCACGGGCGGGTCGAAATGCTCGGCGAAGAACAGCGCGGCGACGATGAACGAGACGTTTAGCAGCGCCGGCGTGAAGGCCGGCACCGCGAAGCGGCTCCAGCTGTTGAGGATGCCCGCCGCCAGCGCGACGAGCGAAATGAACAGGATGTAGGGAAAGGTGATGCGCAGCAGCTGCACGGTGAGCGCGAACTTGTCGGGCTCGTCGGCAAAGCCGGGCGCCGAGACGTAGACGATGAGCGGCGCGCCGACCACGCCGAGCGCGGCGGCCAGCACCAGCGCGAGGAACAGCAGCGAGGCGACGCAGTCGAGCAGCGCGCGCGTCTCCTCCGCCGAGGCGCGCGCCCGGTACTCGCCCAGCACCGGCACGAAGGCCTGCGAGAAGGCGCCCTCCGCGAACAGCCGGCGCAGCAGGTTGGGAATGCGAAAGGCGACGAAAAAGGCGTCGGTCGCCAGCCCGGCGCCGAAGGCGCGCGCGATCAGCAGGTCGCGCAGGAAGCCGAGCACGCGGCTCACCAGCGTCATGCTGCTGACCGTGCCGAGCGCGCGCAGCAGATTCATCGCGGGCATCGCTCGCCGGCCGCGCCCCGGCAGCGGGAATTTTCCTTGCACGGCAGGCAGTTGGCCGCTAGAATGCCGCCTTTTTCCCGAACGCTGTCTTTTCCCAGCCCGACCCCGAACCCATGGCCAATTCCGCTTCCGCACGCAAGCGCGCCCGTCAGGCCGACGCGCGCCGCGCGCACAACATGAGCCTGCGCACCACGGCGCGCAGCGCGATCAAGAATGTCGAAAAGGCGATCCTCGCCGGCGACAAGGCTGCCGCCGAGGCGCAGCTCGCGCGCAGCACGAGCACCATCGATCGCATCGCGGCGAAGGGCATCCTGCACCGCAACGCCGCCAACCGCCACAAGAGCCGTCTCGCGCAGGCCATCAAGGCCATGCCGCAGTAACCTCGGCCGGGCGCAGGCCGCCGCGCAGGCACAGGGCGCGACGACGGCCGCAGGCGAAAACATGGCGCGATTATAGCGACGCGCCCTGGCAGCGCCGGGCGCAAAAGCGGGCACACTGCGGGCCGAAACGGGCCGCCACGGGGACCGATGCACTGGCCCTGTGCTAGCATTCTTCGAACGGCGGCGCGGGCCGCCGTTTTGCATTCTGTGAGGTGTCGACAATGTCCCACGTGATGAACACCTACGCGCGGCAGCCCGTCGCATTCGTGCGCGGCGAGGGCGTCTGGCTTTGGGACGAATCGGGCAAGCGCTACCTCGACGCGATCGCCGGCATCGCGGTGAACACGCTGGGACATGCGCACCCGGTGCTGACGCGCGCAATCGCCGAGCAGGCGGCGAAGGTCATCCACACCTCCAACCTGTTCCGTATCCCGTTGCAGGAGCGCGCGGCCGACCTGCTGGCCGAGATCACCGGCCTCGACGAAGTGTTCTTCTGCAACTCGGGCTGCGAAGCGAACGAAGCGGCGATCAAGCTGGCGCGTCTCTACGGCCACCAGCGCGGCGTCGCCGCGCCGCACATCATCGTGATGGAGAACGCCTTCCACGGCCGCACCATCGCCACCCTCTCGGCCACCGGCAGCCGCAAGGTGCAGGCCGGCTTCGAGCCGCTGGTGCCGGGATTCGTGCGCGTGCCGCTAAACGACCTCGACACGGTGCGACGCATCGCGGAGCGCGATGCGAGCGTGGTGGCGGTCATGATCGAGCCGATCCAGGGCGAAGGCGGCATCAACGTCTCGCGCCTCGAGTACCTGCGCGCGCTGCATGCGCTGTGCCAGGAAAAGGAATGGCTGTTCATCTCCGACGAGGTGCAGTGCGGACTCGGCCGCACCGGCAAGTGGTTCGTCTACCAGCACGCGGGCTTCATGCCCGACGTCGTGCCGCTCGCCAAGGGACTGGCCGGCGGCGTGCCGGTCGGCGCCTGCGTCACGGGCGGTCGCGCCAAGGGGCTGTTCAAGCCGGGACATCATGGCTCGACCTTCGGCGGCAACCCGCTCGCCATGGCGGCGCTGGTCGCGACGCTCGAGACCATGCAGCGCGACGATCTGCTCGGCAACGCCGAGCGCGTCGGCCGCGTGATCCGCGACGCCCTGGTGGCGGGGCTCGAAGGCGTCTCGGGGGTGAAGGAGATCCGCGGCATGGGCCTCATGATCGGCATCGAGCTCGAGCGTTCCTGCGGCGAAATCGTCGGCCGCGCGCTCGAGACCGGCCTCATCGTGAACGTCACCAACGACCGCGTCGTGCGGCTGCTGCCGCCGCTCGTGATCAGCGAAGCCGAGGGCCGCACGGTGGTCGAGCGCCTGGTGCCGATCATCCGCGACTTCCTCGCCCAGGCGGCGAGCGCCCCGAGCGCTGCGGCGCGCTAGCGGCGTCCGCATGGACGTCCGCCACTACCTGCAGTTCAGCGACTTCACGCGCGAGGACTACGCGCAGCTGTTCGCACGTACGCGCTGGATCAAGGAACGCTTCAAGCGCTACGACCGCTACTGGCCGCTTGCCGACCGCACGCTGGCGATGATCTTCGAAAAGCAGTCGACGCGCACGCGCCTGTCATTCGAGGCCGGCATGCACCAGCTCGGCGGCACGGCGATCTTTCTCAGCACGCGCGATTCGCAGCTCGGGCGCGGCGAGCCGGTCGAGGACTCGGCGCGCGTCATCTCGCGCATGTGCGACGTGGTCATGATCCGCACCTTCGAGCAGACGATCATCGAGCGCTTCGCCGCGCATTCGCGAGTACCGGTCATCAACGGCCTGACGAACGAGTACCACCCCTGCCAGATCCTCGCCGACGTCTACACCTACCTCGAGCACCGCGGTGACCTGCGCGGGCGCACGGTGGCTTGGATCGGCGACTCGAACAACGTCTGCAACACCTGGCTGCAGGCGGCCGAGGTGCTCGACTTCCAGGTGCACGTATCGACCCCGCCGGGCTACGAGGTCGACCCGGCGCGCGCCGGCCTGCGCGGCGCGGCGCACTACCGCGCATTCCGGGACCCGATCCAGGCGGTGCGTGACGCCGATCTCGTGACCACCGACGTCTGGACCAGCATGGGCTTCGAGGCCGAGGACAGCGCGCGCCGCGCTGCGTTCCGCGACTGGCAGGTGGACGCCGAGATGATGCGCGCCGCGAAGCCGGATGCGCTGTTCATGCACTGCCTGCCGGCGCACCGCGGCGAGGAGGTCGCCGCCGAAGTGATCGACGGGCCGCAGAGCGTGGTGTGGGACGAAGCCGAAAACCGCCTGCACGCGCAGAAGGCGCTGCTCGAGTACCTGCTGCTCGGCAGGGTCGAGGGCTGAGCCCGCTTACTTGGCGCGCTTCGGCCGGGACTTCTTCGCCGCGGCCCGCTCGAGCAAGGGGATGCCGCCTTTCGCGCCGCTGCCCAGCAGGCCGGCCTCGCCGTAGACGCGCAGCTTCTCGCGCGTGTCCGCGATGTCGAGATTGCGCATCGTCAGCTGCCCGATGCGGTCGGCCGGCGTGAAAAACGCCTCGCCTTTTTCCATCGTCAGCCGCTCGGGCTTGTAGGTCAGGTTGGGGCTTTTCGTGTCGAGGATCGACCAGTCGTTGCCGCGGCGCAGCTCGAGGGTCACCTCGCCGGTCACCGCCTTCGCCACCCAGCGCTGCGCGGTTTCGCGCAACATCATCGCCTGCGAGTCGAACCAGCGGCCCTGGTAGAGCAGGCGCCCAAGGCGCATTCCGTTCACGCGGTACTGCTCGAGGGTGTCCTCGTTGTGGATGCCGGTGAGCAGCCGTTCGTAGGCGATGTGCAGCAGCGCCATGCCGGGCGCCTCGTAGATGCCCCGGCTCTTCGCCTCGATGATGCGATTCTCGATCTGATCGCTCATGCCGAGGCCGTGCCGCCCGCCGATTGCATTGGCCTCGGTCATCAAAGCGACCGCGTCGGCGTAGCGCTGGCCGTTTAGCGCCACCGGAACGCCCTCCTCGAAGGCCACACTGACCGCCTCGCGCTTGATCCTCACGCTTTCGCGCCAGAACGCGACCCCCATGATCGGCTCGACGATCGCCAGGCCCTTGTCGAGGTATTCAAGGTCCTTCGCCTCGTGCGTCGCGCCAAGCAGGTTCGAGTCGGTCGAGTACGCCTTCTCGGCGCTCATCTTGTAATCGAAGCCCGCCTTCGTCAGGTACGCCGACATCTCCTTGCGTCCGCCCAGCTCGTGAATGAAGCGCTGGTCGAGCCAGGGCTTGTAGATCCTGAGCGCCGGATTGGCGAGCAGCCCGTAGCGGTAGAAGCGCTCGATGTCGTTGCCCTTGTAGGTGCTGCCGTCCGACCAGATGTCGACCTGGTCCTCGTGCATCGCCACCACCAGCATCGTCCCGGTGACCGCGCGCCCGAGCGGCGTGGTGTTGAAGTAAGTCGCGCCGCCGGTCGCGATGTGAAACGCGCCGCACTGGAGCGCCGCGATGCCCTCGGCGACGAGCTGCGGCCTGCAGTCGACGAGCCGCGCCTTGCGCGCGCCGTAGTCAAGCGCCTTCGCCGGGATCGCGTCGACGTCCGATTCGTCGGGCTGGCCGAGGTGCGCGGTGTAGGCGTAGGGGATCGCCCCATTCGCGCGCATCCAGTGCACCGCCGCGCTCGTGTCGAGGCCGCCCGAGAACGCGATGCCGACTTTCTCGCCCTTGGGCAGCGCGTCCAGTATCTTTGCCACCGGTCCGCTCTCCGAAAGTCTCGCATGATACGTGATCCGGCGGCGCGGCACGGCGCGCGGCGAGGGTAGAATGACGTCCATGCCTGTATTCACCGTCCTGCGCGCGGTGCTTGCCGCGCTGCTCTTCGCCGCCACGCCGGCGCTCGCCGCGCCGTTCGCGGTGCAGCTCGGCGACACCCGCATCGCGCTCGACACGCCGCCGGGCTTCTCCGACGCTGCGGACACCGGTTCGCCGCGTGTGCTCGAGCTGGCGGAAACGCTCACCTCGGCGTCCAACCGCATCCTGCTGTTCGGCATCACCGACGCCGACCTACGCCGCTTCCAGGTGGGCGACACGCCCGAGCTGCGGCGCTACCTGATCGCGGTGACGCCGCGCTCGCTCGAGCGCTACTACGTCTCGCAGAAGGATTTCGAACGTTACGTCCGCGAGGTGACGCGCGACCTCGCGCCGCCGCCGCCCGACGCCGACCCCTTCAAGCTGCTCGACGCGGCACCCTCGGGCCAGCCGGTGGTGCTGGCCGAGCTGCAGCGCGAGCCCGCGCTGATCTCGTTCATGCAGGGCGCGCGCTTCGACCCGCAGGAGAAGCGCTTCTTCTGGGAAAAGGAAGACCCCAAGCTTTACCTGCTGTCGACCACCACGCTGCTGCTGCTGCGCGACCGCGCCCTCAACCTTTCGATCTACACCGGCTATGCGGGCCCGCAGGACACCGAGTGGCTGCGCCATACCACGCAGCGCTGGATCGAGGAGCTGAAGCGCATCAACCGCTTCTAGCGGCGCGCGCCGCGTGGCGCGCCGCGGCGCGGCCTTGCGGCAGATCAATAACGCCGGGCGCGTCGCCCATAGTCTGGATCGCGTGGAACCCGGCCAACCGGGGGCACGACCGGTGGGCGCCGTCGAACGCGTCTCGGGACCCGTAGTCGACGTCCTCTGCACCGGCATCCTGCCCCCACTGAACGAAGCCTTGCGCGTCCCGCTGGACGGCGGCGCGTGCCTGCTCGAGGTCCATCGTCATCTCGACCCGCGCCGCTTGCGCAGCGTGGCGCTGCACGGCACGGCGGGGATGCGGCGCGGCGCCCCGGTGTTCGCGAGCGGCGGGCCGCTGCGCGTCCCCGTGGGCCGGGATTGCCTCGGCCGGGTGCTCGACGTCTTCGGCCGTCCGCTCGACGGCGGCGCGCCGCTTGCCGCTGACGCCGAGCGCCCGGTGACGGCAGCGCCGCCGCCGCTCGCCGAGGTGCGCGGCCCGCAGGCGATCCTCGAAACCGGCATCAAGGTGATCGACCTGCTCTGCCCGTTCGTGCGCGGCGGCAAGACGGGCCTGTTCGGCGGCGCCGGCGTCGGCAAGACCGTGCTGATCATGGAGTTCATGCACGCCATCGCCGCTCTGCACCGGGGCGTCTCGGTGTTCGGCGGCGTCGGCGAGCGCATCCGCGAGGCGCACGAGCTGTGGCGCGAGATGCAGCGCACCGGCGTGCTGCCCAGCACGGTGATGGTCTTCGGCCAGATGGACGAGTCGCCGGGCGTGCGCTACCGCGCGGGGGCCGCCGCGCTCGCCTACGCCGAGTACCTGCGCGACACGGTCGGCAAGGAAGTGCTGGTGCTGCTGGACAACGCCTACCGCTACGTCCAGGCCGGCAGCGAAATCTCCGGCCTGCTCGGGCGCATGCCCGCCACCGTTGGCTACCAGCCCACTTTGCTCACCGAGGTCGCCGAGCTCGAGGAGCGCATCGCCTCGACGCGGCGCGGCACCATCACCTCGGTGCAGGCGGTCTACGTGCCCGCCGACGACATGTCGGATCCGGCGGTGAGCGCGATCCTCGCGCACCTCGACACGCGCGTCATCCTGTCGCGCGATCAGGCGGGTCGCGGCATCTACCCGGCGGTCGATCCGCTCAGCTCGCAGAGCCGCCTGCTCGACCGGCGCACGGTGGGCGCGCGGCACTACGACGTCGCGCGCGCCGCGCGCGAGCATCTCGCACGCTACGAGGAGCTGCAGGACATCATCGCCATGCTCGGCATCGAGTCGCTCTCGGCCGAGGACCGCAGCGTGGTGCATCGCGCGCGCCGTCTGCAGCGCTACCTCAGCCAGCCGTTCCACGTCGTCGCCGAGCACACCGGCCTGCAGGGCGTGTCGGTCCCTCTCGAGCGCACGCTGTCCGACTGCGAAGCCTTCCTGCGCGGCGACTTCGACGGCCTCGAGGAGGCGCGCTGCTACATGCGCGGCGCCATGGAGGCGGGCTGATGGCGGCGGTGTTCAGCCTGCACCTCGAATCGGCAACGCGCGCCGAGCAGATCGACGACGTCGTCAGCTTCGTCGGCGCCGATGCCTCGGGCGCGTTCGGCGTGCTCGCGCGCCACGCGCGCATGATGACGGTGCTCGAATTCGGCATGGCACGCTTCCGCACCGCGGACGCGCGCTGGCACTACGTCGCACTGCCTGGCGCAGTGGCCAGCTTCGCCGACAACGCACTGCACCTGGCCACCCGTCGCTACGTGCTGAGTGACGACTACGACGTCGTCGCCGATGCCATCGAAAACACGCTGCGTGGCGAGGAACGCACGCTGCGCGGCCTGCGCCAGCGCGTCGGGCGCCTCGACCGGGAGATCCTGCGCCGGCTATGGCGGCTGCAAGAACGCGAGGGCTGAGCCGATGACGAACGAAAGTGGCAAGCGGCTCAAGCGCTCCGTCGAGCGCGAGGTTAAGCGCATGAAACGCGCCGAGCGCGACCGCGACAGCCTGCTCGCACTCACCGGCTACCTGGGCAGCCTGGCGCTGATGTTCCTCATCCCGGTCATCGCCGGTGCCTACCTGGGCCATTGGCTCGACGAGCAGGCGAGCGGCTTTTCGACGCGCTGGACCGTCAGCCTGATCGTGCTCGGACTGGTGATCGGCGCGGCGAATGTCGTGATCTACATCCGCGGGCGTGACTGATGGAACCCAGCGCCATCATTTTCGCCATCGGACCGTTCGGCATCACGCGCACCGTGGTCACGACCTGGGGCATCATGCTCGTGCTCGGCGTGTTTAGTGCGCTCGCCACGCGCCGCCTGAGCGATACGCCAGGCACGGTGCAGACCGTGCTGGAGGGCGTGGTCTCGGCGATCGAAGATGCGGTCACGGCGGTGCTGCCGCAGGGCGGACGCCTGCTGGTGCCCTTCGTCGGCACGCTGTGGATCTTCCTGGTGGTGGCCAACCTGGCCGGCATCGTGCCGGGGCTGCACTCGCCGACGGCCGATCTGTCCCTGACCGCGGCGCTCGCGCTGCTGGTCTTCCTGTCGGTGCACTGGTACGGGGTGCGCGTCGAGGGGCTGCGCACCTACCTGCGACACTACCTGTCGCCGAATCCGATCATGCTGCCCTTCCACATCGTCAGCGAGCTGTCGCGCACCGTGGCGCTCGCCGTACGCCTGTTCGGCAACATCACCAGCCTGGAGACCGCGGCCCTGCTGGTGCTGATCGTCGCCGGCTTCCTCGCGCCGGTGCCCATCCTGCTGCTGCACATCGTCGAGGCGCTGGTGCAGGCCTTCATCTTCGGCATGCTGGCGCTGGTCTACATCGCCGGCGGCATTCAGTCCCAACGCCTGTCCAAGGAACGGAAAGGATCCCTGTCATGACCTCCGAGTTCGTCATCATCTCGACCGCCATTGCGCTGCTCGCGATCGCGATTGGCGTCATGCTGCCTGCCGTGGCCATGGGCCGCGCGATCGCGCAGGCGCTCGACGCCCTCGCGCGACAGCCCGAGTCCGAGCGCGCCATCACGCGCACGCTGTTCATCGGCCTGGCGATGATCGAGTCGCTCGCGATCTACGTGCTGGTCATCGTGCTGATCGTGCTGTTCCGTAACCCGCTGCTCGAGTACCTGCTGAAGTGATGCCATGCAAATCGACGCGACCACTTTCATCCTCGAGCTGATCAACTTCGCGGTCCTGGTCTGGATCCTGCATCGCTTCCTCTACCGTCCGATCCTCGGCGCGATCGACCGACGGCGCAGCGCGATCGAGGCCTCGCTCGCGGAGGCACGCAGCACGCGTGAAGAGGCGGAGAAACTGCGTCAGGGCTACGAGGACCGATTCACCGGCTGGGAGCAGGAGCGCGCGCAGGCACGCGCCACCCTCGCGGCCGAGCTGGCGACGCAGCGCGAAAAGGCGCTCGCCGAGGTCGCGCGCAGCGCCGAGCAGGAGCGCGACCGACTCGCGGCCGTGCAGGCTCGGCGCACGCAGGACCTGCGGCGTGAGACCGAGGAGCACGCCCTCGAGCAAGCCGCCGCCTTTGCCGCGCGGCTACTCGAGCGCCTCGCCGGACCGGAGACCGACCTGCGCCTGATCGACGCCTTCGTTGCCGACCTGAACGAGTGGCCCGCTGCGCGCATCGACGAACTGCGCGCGGCCGCGAATGCCGCGCAGGGGCAGGTGCAGGTGACGAGCGCGCGCGCGCTGGAGCCGGCCATGCAGACACGCATTACGCAGGCGCTTGAAGCCCGGCTCGAACTGCGCTGCGCGGCCGAGTTCAGCGTCGATGCTGCGCTGCTCGCCGGACTGCGCGTCGCCATCGGACCCTGGCTGCTGCAGGCCGACCTGCGCGACGAGCTGCAGTACTTCGCCTCGGGGCCCGAGGATGTGCGCTGACGCCGCGCGCGCTGAGCTGCCGCTCGAGCGGCAGGCGGCGCGCCTGCGCAGCTACCGCTTTGCGTTGCGCCTCGCCGAGCGTGGCACGGTCGTCTCGGTCGGTGACGGCATCGCCTGGATCGAGGGTCTGCCGTCGGCGGCGATGGAAGAGCTGCTGCGCACCGAAGACGGTTCGAGCGCGCTCGTCTTCCACCTTGCACCGGACCGCATCGGCGCGATCCTGCTCGACGCCTCGGCGACGCTGCGCGCCGGCGCCTCGGCGGCGCTCACCGGGCGGCGCCTTGCCATCGGCGTCGGCGAAGCGTTGCTTGGGCGCGTAATCGATCCGCTCGGGTGCCCACTCGACGGCGGCGCGGTACCGCAAAGCCGCACGCGCCGGGCGATCGACGGCCCTTCGCCGCCGATCGTCGCGCGCGATTTCGTCAATCAGCCGCTCTATACGGGCAACAAGATCGCCGACACCATGATTCCCATCGGCCGTGGTCAGCGCCAGCTGCTGATCGGCGACAACGGCACCGGCAAGACGACGTTCGCCCTCGACGTGGTGCTGCACCAGAAAGGGCGTGGCGTGAAGTGCGTCTACGTGCTGATCGGGCAGAAGCGCTCGGCGGTTGCCGCGGCACTCGAGACGCTGCGCGCGGCCGGCGCCATGGACTACACGACACTGGTCGTCGCCGAGGCGACCGCCATGCCGGGCCTCGGCTATCTCGCGCCTTACGCCGGCTGCGCGATCGCCGAAGCCTGGATGGCCGCCGGCGAGCACGCGCTGATCGTCTACGACGACCTGTCGACCCATGCACGCGTCTACCGCGAGCTTTCGCTGCTGCTGCGCCGTCCGCCGGGCCGTGAGGCCTACCCGGGCGACGTGTTCTACCTGCATTCGCGGCTGCTCGAGCGCTCGACCTGCCTCGCCAGCGGGCACGGTGGCGGCAGCATGACGGCGCTGCCGATCGTGGAAACCGAGCAGGGCGAGATCGCGGCCTACATCCCGACCAACCTGATCTCGATCACCGACGGCCAGATCTACTTCGATCGCAGCCTGTTCGCCGCCGGCGTGCTGCCCGCAATCGATGTGCGCCGCTCGGTGTCGCGCATCGGCGGCAAGGCCCAGCCCGAGGCGATCAAGCGCGAGGTCTCCGGCATCAAGCTCGACTATCTGCAGTTCCTCGAGCTCGAGCTGTTCACGCGCTTCGGGGCGCGGCTCGAACCCGAGCTGCGCACACGGCTCGCGCGCGGGCGACTGCTGCGCAACGTGCTCAAGCAGGAACCGCTGCACCCGCTGGCGCCGGAATGCCACCTGGCCTGGCTGATCGCCTTCTCGAGCGGGCGCCTCGACGCGCTGGAGCACCCGAAGGCGCTCGCCGAGGCGCTCGAGCGACTGAACCAGGGCGCACTGCAGGGCGCGCTGCGGCTCGACGAGCCGCGCGAGGCCTGGATTGCGGCCGTCGACCGCTGGCTTTCGGGAGAGGCGGCATGAGCGCACGCCGCAAGATGGCCGCGCGGCTGGAAACCTACGGCGAGGTCCGCGCGATTCTCGCCGCGATCAAGAACATGGCGCTTGCGGAACTGCATCGACTCGCCGGGCTGCATGAAAACCAGCGTCGCGCGATGCGCACGGTAGAGCGCGCGGCGGCTGACTTTGTCGCTTTCCATCCGCCGCTCGAGAGCGAGGCGGCGCTGCAGGCCTGCATCGTGGTCGGCTCGGAGCGCGGTTTCTGCGGCGAGTTCAACGCGGCCCTGGCACAGGCGGCAAGCGCGCGTCACGCGCACGGCGAACGCGTGCTGCTGGTCGGCACCCGCCTCGCCGAGCGCGCCGCACAGCTCGACCTCGCGCTCGATAGCGTGCCCGGCGCGAACGTCACCGAGGAACTCGCCCCCACGATCGAGCGCGTGCTGGCCTGGCTCGAGCGCACGCAGGACGACGCGACAGGCGGCACGACGCAGGTGAGCGCGCTGCTGCAGGACCCTGACGCGACGCGCCTGTTGCAGCGCACGCTGGTGCCGCTGCCGCTGCCACAGGCCCGCACAGCCGCGGCGGGCGCGCAGCGACACGGCTACCCGCCGCGGCTCACGCTGCCGCCGCGACGTTTTCTGCGCGCACTCGCCGACCAGGCGCTGATGCTGTCGCTGCACGAGGTATTCTCGGTGTCGCTGATCGCCGAAAACCGGCGCCGCCTGGCGCACATGGAGGGCGCCCTGCGCCGGCTCGACGAAACCACCGCGGTGCTCGGACGGCGCATGCACGCCGCGCGCCAGGAGGAGATCACGCAGGAAATCGAGGTCATCATGCTCAGCGCGCAAGCGCTCGCCGAGGAGGTCTCGGCCCGCGCTGCGTTATGATGCGGGCCCACATCGACCGACCGGATTCGCAGCCGCCCCATGCCTTCATTCGACATCGTGTCCCAGGTGGACAAGCAGGAAATCCGCAACGCCACCGAGCAGACGAACAAGGAAATCGCCAACCGCTTCGACTTCAAGGGCTCGGACGCACGCATCGAGCAGAACGAGCTGCAGCTCACCGCGTTCGCAGACGACGAGTTCAAGCTCGGCCAGGTGCTTGACGTGCTGCGCGGCCGCCTCAGCAAGCGCAATGTCGACGTGCGCTGCCTCGAGCTGGGCGGGGTCGAGAAGATCTCGGGCGACAAGGTCAAGCGCGGGATCACGGTACGGGTCGGCGTGCCGCAGGACAAGGGCAAGGCCATCGTCAAGCTGGTCAAGGACGCCAAGCTCAAGGTGCAGGCCTCCATCCAGGGCGACACGGTGCGCGTCTCGGGCGCGAAAAAGGACGACCTGCAGAACACAATCGCGCTGGTGCGCAAGTCGGTGACCGATCTGCCGCTGCAGTTCGTCAACTTTCGCGACTGACTCGACGCCTTCAGTCGCGCGCCAGGCCCTCGAGCCAGCGCGCGTAGATGCGTTCGGCGACGGCGTTCAGCAGGGTACAGCGCAGCTCCAGGTCGTGCTGCATCGCCTCTGCGCTCTGCACCGCCGGGCTCGCCACCGAAGCCTCCAGGTCCTCGCGGCCGGCGCGGCACCAGCGGCGCACCAACTCGGGCGTCATCTCGACATGGCACTGCAGGCCGACGTGCCGGCCGAGCACGAACGCCTGGTTTGCGCAGTGCACGTTCTCCAGCATGCGCGTTGCGCCGCGCGGCAAGGTGAACGTTTCGCCGTGCCAGTGAAACGCGGTGAAACCGGTACGCTCGCCGAACCATTCGCGCGCTAGCGCGTTGTCCGACACCGACACCTCCCCCCAGCCGATCTCCTTCACTGCGTTGCCGCGCACCTCTGCGCCGAGGGCTTTTGCCATCAGCTGCGCGCCGAGGCAGTGCCCGAGCAGCGGCACGTCCTGGCGCACCGCGTCCTGCATCAGCGCGAGCGCCGCCGCGATCCACGGCAGGTCGTCGTTCGCGCTCATCGGCCCGCCCATGAACACCAGCCCCGCAAACGCGCGTACCGAACGCGGCAGCGGCTCGCCCGCATCGACCGCGATCATGCGGTGCGGTATTGAGCGGCGCTCGAGCACGGTGGCAAAATAGCCCGGTCCCTCGCTGCGCACATGCCGGAATATCACAACCGGCTTCATCGATGTTCTCCTGGCGACACGCACATTCTATTTGCTCCCTGCTGGCCGCAGTGCTGCTCGCGCCGGCGGCGCCGGCGGCGGCGACCGACGTCGCGCTGATCGGCGTGGTGCCGGGCAAGGCCGCGGTGCTGGCGATCGACGGCGGCAACCCGAAGCTGGTCAAGATCGGCCGCAGCTGGCAGGGCATCCGCGTCATCTCGGTCGACAAGCAGCACGCCATGGTCGAGATCGACGGCACGCAGCAGCGCCTGCCGCTCGGACAGCATTACCGCTCGGGCGCGCCGACCAGCGACCGACAGAAGGTGGTGCTGGCGGCCGATCCGCGCGGGCATTTCGTCGTTGACGGCGCGGTGAACGGCGGGCGCGTGCGCTTCATCCTCGACACCGGCGCGACGGTCATCGCGCTGCCGGGCCCCGATGCCAACCGCCTCGGCATCGACTATCGCAAGGGGCGCCAGGGACGCATCAACACCGCGAACGGCATGACCACCGCCTGGGGCATCCAGCTCGACACCGTGAAGGTGGGCGACATCGAATTGCGCAACGTCGACGCGGTGGTCGTCGAAAGCGGCTTGGAGATTGCGCTGCTCGGCATGACCTTTCTCAACCGCGTCGAGATGAAGCGCGACGGGTCGACGATGACCCTGATCCGGCGATACTAGGAAGCAAGGGGGCTCTGCCCCCTCGCGATCCCTCGACATCGGACAGGCTAGCGTTCGCCGCCCCGCCCCGGCACCAGCGGCACGAAGCGCACCGGCAGCACGCGCCTCTCATCGAACCCGCCGTCGGCGCGTTTGGTGATCAGCATCAGGTACTGCACGCCGAACTCGCCGCCGACCGGGATGACCATCTTGCCGCCGGGGCGCAGCTGCTCGACGAGCGCCTGCGGTACGCGCGGCGCCGCGGCCGCGACGACGATGCCGTCGAAGGGCGCATGCGCGGGCCAGCCGAGATAGCCGTCGCCGGTGCGCACCTCGATATTGCGGTAGCCGAGCGCGTCGAGCGCGCGCCGCGCGCTGTTGGCGAGCGCGTCGACGATCTCGATCGAGTAGACCTGCTGCACGATCTCGGCGAGCACCGCGGCCTGGTAGCCCGAGCCGGTGCCGACGTCGAGCACGACATGCTGCGGCTGCGGGTCGATCAGGTCGGTCGACAACGCGACGATGTAGGGCTGCGAGATGGTCTGCCCGCTGCCGATCGGCAGCGGGTGGTTGCGGTAGGCGAGCACCGTCTGCGCGGCGGGCACCAGCCGGTGGCGCTCGACCTTGCCCATCGCCGCGCGCACCGCCGGCGACATCGCCGCAAGGCCGGTTTCGAAGCGCGTCTCGGCGTACATCGCCTCGACCTCGGCGACCATGCGCGCGCGCTCGCTTGCGTGATCCGGTTCGGCCTGTGCCGTCGTCATGAGCGTGGCGATCGCGGCGGCGCCCAGGGCCAGCCGTGCGCGAGGAGCATGCGCCATCGGGATACCTTCAGCGCTTTGCCGTCCCGTCTTTCTCGATCAGCGCGTAGGCGCTGTGATTGTGGATCGACTCAAAGTTCTCCGCCTCGACCACATAGGCCTCGATGCGCTCGTCGAGGTTGAGCACCGCGGCGACGTCGCGCACCATGTCCTCCACGAACTTTGGATTGTCATAGGCGCGCTCGGTGACGAACTTCTCGTCCGGCCGCTTGAGCAGGCCATAGAGCTCGCTCGAAGCCTGCTTCTCGACCAGGTCGATGACCTCCTCGATCCAGACGAAGCCGTTCAGGCGCGCTGAAACGGTGACGTGCGAGCGCTGATTGTGCGCGCCGCGCTCCGAGATCTTCTTGGAGCAGGGACAGAGGCTGGTGACCGGCACCAGCACCCGCATCATGAAGCGCTCCGTGTCACCGCGCCGCTCGCCGATGAACGTCACTTCGTAATCCATCAGGCTGCGCACGCCGGACACCGGGGCCGCCTTGTCGACGAAATAGGGGAAGGTCATCTCGATATGCCCTTCCTCTGCCTCCAGGCGCTTGACCATTTCGCGCAGCATGACCTGGAAAGTCTCGACGGTGATCTCGCGCTCCTGCGCGCTGAGGATCTCGACGAAGCGCGACATGTGCGTGCCCTTGAAATGGTGCGGCAGGTGCACGTACATGTTGAAGCTGGCAATCGTGTGCTGCACGCCGCCCGAGCGCTCCTGGATGCGCACTGGATGACGGATCGACTTGACGCCGACCTTGTCGATGGCGATGCGGCGCGAGTCGCGCGACGCCTGGACGTCAGGGATGTTGTAGAGGTCGCGGGATTTCATGCAATCGCCCGCTTGAGGTGCGGGAATGCCCGATACACGGAGTATAACAGCGCGCGGGCCGTGCTCGACCGCTCAGGCGGGCGCGCCAGCCGCCTGCGCCTCGAGCGCGCGGCGCACGGCGTGCTCGATGCCCGGTGCGTCGAGCCCCACCGAGGCGAGCAGCTTGGCCGGGTCGCCATGGTCGATGAAGCGGTCGGGCAGACCGAGCAGCAGCACGCGGCGCTCGAGCGCGCGCGCCGCCAGCAGCTCGCACACGGCGCTGCCCGCACCCCCCATCACCGCGTGCTCCTCCACCGTCACCAGCAGCTCGTGCGTCGCCGCCAGCTGTTCGATGAGCGCGGCGTCGAGCGGCTTGACGAAGCGCATGTTGGCGACCGTGGCGTCGATTGCCTCGCCCGCCTTGAGCGCCGGCGCCAGCATCGCGCCGAAGGCGAGGATCGCCACGCGCCGACCCTGGCGGCGCAGCTCGCCGCGGCCGACCTCGAGCGTCTCGTGTACCCTGCCCGGCGCCGCGCCGGGGCCGGCGCCGCGCGGGTAGCGCACCGCTGCGGGTCCGTCGAGCCCGAGCCCGGTGCTCAGCATGCGCCGGCACTCAGCCTCGTCGGCCGGCGCCATGACCGTCATGTTCGGCACGGTGCGCAGGTAGGCGTAGTCGAAGGCGCCGTTGTGCGTGGCACCGTCGCCGCCCACCAGTCCGCCACGGTCGAGCGCGAACAGCACCGGCAGGTTCTGAATGGCCACGTCGTGGATCAGCTGATCGTAGCCGCGCTGCAGGAAGGTCGAGTAGATCGCCACCACCGGCCGCATGCCCTCGCAGGCGAGTCCCGCGGCGAAGGTCACCGCGTGCTGCTCGGCGATGCCGACATCGAAGTAGCGCTCCGGGAATTCCTCCGAATAGCGCACCATGCCCGAGCCCTCGCGCATCGCCGGCGTGATCGCCACCAGGCGCGGCTCGACCGCCGCCATTTCGCACAGCCAGTCGCCGAAGATCTGGCTGTAGCTCGGTCGCCCGCCGCCGCTCTTCTTGATGCCCTCGGACGGATCGAACCGGCCCGGGCCGTGATAGGCGATCGGGTCCTCCTCCGCCAGCTTGTAGCCCTGCCCCTTGCGCGTGATCACGTGCAGGAACTGCGGCCCCTTCAGCTTCTTGATGTTGGTCAGGGTCGGGATGAGCGCGTCGAGGTCGTGGCCGTCGATCGGGCCGATGTAGTTGAAGCCGAACTCCTCGAACAGGGTCGACGGCGTGACCATGCCTTTGACGTGCTCCTCGGCGCGTCGCGCGAGCTCCCAGAAACCCGGCACGCGCTTGAGGATGTGCTCGCTCGCGCGCTTCGCGCTGTCGTAGATGCGCCCCGAGAGCAGCCGCGCCAGGTAGTTGGTCAGCGCACCCACCGGCTGCGAGATCGACATCTCGTTGTCGTTCAGCACCACGAGCAGGTCGGCATCGGTGGCGCCCGCGTTGTTCATCGCCTCGAAGGCCATGCCGGCCGACATCGCACCGTCGCCGATCACCGCAATGCACTTGCGGTGATCGGCGCGCATCTGCGCGGCGATCGCCATGCCGAGCGCGGCCGAGATCGAGGTCGAGGAGTGCGCCGTGCCGAAGGTGTCGTAGACCGACTCGCTGCGACGCGGAAAGCCGGAGACGCCGTCGAGCTGGCGCAGGGTTTTCATCGCCTCGCGCCGGCCGGTGAGAATCTTGTGCGGGTACGTCTGGTGGCCGACGTCCCACACGATGCGATCTTCGGGCGTGTCGAATACCGTGTGCAGCGCGATGGTCAGCTCGACCGTGCCGAGGTTGGACGACAGGTGCCCGCCGGTCTGCGACACCGACTCGAGCACGAAGGCGCGCAGCTCGTCGGCCAGCTGCTTGAGCTGCTTGCGCTCGAGCGTGCGCAGCGCGCGCGGGTCGTCGATGGACTTCAGCAGCTCGTACATGGCCGGATTGTAGTCCCTGCGCTCGCCGCTCTCGCGCGGCAGCGCGCCCGAGGCGTGGCTGAAGGCCGTCATCAGAACTTCCTCAGCACGATGAAGTCCGCAAGCTCGGCAAGGTGATTCGCGCGCGCCGCCAGGTCCGGTTGCGCGCCGAGCGCCTTTCTCGCTTCGACACGCAGTTCCTCAGCGAATTCCCGCGCGCGCGTCGTGCCGAGCACCGTAACGTAGGTCGCCTTGCCCTGCTCGGCGTCCTTGCCGGCAGTCTTGCCGAGCGTCGCCGTGCTCGCGTCCGCGTCGAGCAGATCGTCGACCACCTGGAAGGCGAGGCCGACGCATTTCGCGTAGTGATCGAGCCGCTCGCGCGCCGCCGCCGCGAGCGGCCTGCCGCAGGCCGCGCCGATGCGCACTGCGGCCCGGATCAGCGCGCCGGTCTTGTGGATGTGCATGAATTCCAGTTCCACCGGCGTCAGCGCCTTGCCGGTCGCGGCGAGGTCGATGGCCTGGCCGCCGGCCATGCCGCGCGCGCCGCAGGCGCTCGCCAGCTGGTGCACCATTTCGAGCTGCACGGCCGGGTCGTCCGCCAGGCGGTGCGCGCCGAGCAGCTCGAAAGCGAGCGCCTGCAACGCGTCGCCGACCAGCAGCGCGGTCGCCTCGTCGTATTCGACGTGCACCGTCGGCTTGCCGCGACGAAGCACGTCGTCATCCATGCACGGCAGGTCGTCGTGCACCAGCGAATAGGCGTGGATCATTTCCACCGCGGCCGCGGCGATCTCGAGACGACGCGGATCGGCCTGCGTGACCTCGCCGGCGGCGAAGGCCAGCAGCGGCCGCACGCGCTTGCCGCCCTCGAGCGTGGCGTAGCGCATCGCCGCGTGCAGCCGCTCCGGCGCCACGCCGGCGCCGGGCAGCAGGCGCGCGAGCGCCGCCTCCATGCGTGCCTGGATGCCGCCCATCCAGGCCTGGAAGCCAGGTTCAGGCGTCGTCACGGTCTTCCGGCGCGAGCGCGGCGAGCGGCTTGAGGACTTCGCCTTCCAGCACCTTGACCTGCTGCTCGGCCGCTTCGAGCCGCGACTGGCAGAAGCGCGCGAGCTCGAGCCCGCGCTTGTGCGCGGCAAGCGCCTGCTCGAGGCTGAGGTTGCCGCTCTCCATCTGCGCGACAAGGCGCTCGAGTTCGGCGAGCGCCTTCTCGAACGAAAGTCCCTCGGCGGACTTGCCCGTTGGCGTGCCGCCGCGGCTCGACTTGGTCATCGTCGGACCATAGCCGAACGCTCAGGACACGGTCAAACCCGTCCGCGGCGCGCGCAGTAGAATGGCTTTTTTCATCTGCGGTCTGCCCGGCGCGCGCCCGCGCGGCGCCGCAGCCGCGTTCCCGGACCCGCACGCGATGCCCTACACCACGCTCGTCACCACCGAAACCCTCGCGCAGCATCTGCAGGACGCCGACTGGCGCGTGTTCGACTGCCGCCACGAACTCAGCAAGCCCGAGCTCGGCGCGACGCAGTACGCCGAATCGCACATCCCGGGTGCGCTGCACGCGCACATGGACCGCGATCTCGCGGCACGGCCCGACGGGCGAAACGGCCGTCACCCGCTGCCCACGCCCGAGGCCTTCGCCGCCTGGCTCGGGGCGCAGGGGCTGCGCACCGAGGACCAGGTGGTGGCCTACGACGGTGCCGGCGGCACGGCGGCCGCGCGCCTGTGGTGGATGCTGCGCTGGCTCGGCCATACGGCGGTCGCCGTGCTCGACGGCGGCATCGCGGCGTGGCGCGCCGAAGGGCGCCCGCTGACGGATGTCGTGCCGCGCTTCGCGCCGACCGACTACCCGCGGCGGCCGCAGGCGGACATGGCCGTCGACGCGGCGACGCTGCAGGCCAAGCTGCTCGGCGGCGAGTTCGTCGTGCTCGACGCGCGCAGCGCCGAGCGCTTCCGCGGCGAAGTCGAGCCGATCGACCCGGTCGCGGGTCGCATTCCCGGCTCGCGCAACCGGTTCTGCGGGCTCAACCTGGAGAGCGGCCGCTTCAAGAGCGCGGACGCGCTGCGCAGCGAGTTCAGCGGGGTGCTCGCCGGCCGCGGCCCCGCGTCGGTCGTGCACAGCTGCGGCTCAGGCGTTGCCGCCTGCCACAACCTGCTCGCCATGGAGATCGCCGGTCTTTCGGGCTCGCGCATCTACCCGGGTTCCTGGAGCGAGTGGATCGCCGACCCGGCGCGGCCGCGCGAAAAGGGCTAGGCGCCCGGGCACGGCGTGGTCGCGGATGCGCTCCTCGTCGTCCACTTCCTGATCGCGGCGTTCATCGTCGGCGGCCTGCCGCTCGTCTGGCTCGGCGCAGCACGGCGCTGGCGCTGGGTGCGCAATCCGTGGTTCCGCTACCTGCATCTCGCCGCCATCGCCTTCGTCGCGCTCGAGGCGCTCGCCGGCATCGCCTGCCCGCTCACGGTGTGGGAAGACCTGCTGCGCGGCGGGCTGCGGCCGGAGTCCTTCGTCGGGCGCTGGGTGTACGCGGCGCTCTACTACCGCGCGCCGGAATGGGTGTTCAGCGTGGCCTACCTGCTGTGGGCGGGGGCGACGCTCGCCACCCTCTACTGGCTGCCGCCGCGGCGGCGCTGACGCGCAAGCGCCCAGCGCACGTGCTCGCGCACCAGCGCTGAGGGATGGTCTTCGCGTGCGCGCAGCGCGTCGACGACCGCCGGCGCGCGCGGCGCGTTGCCGAGCCCCACCGCGAGGTTGCGCAGCCAGCGCTCGTAGCCGATGCGGCGGATCGCGGAGCCGCGCAGGCGCTCGTCGAACTCGGCCTCGCTCCAGGCGAACAGTTCGACCAGCGTCGCCGCGTCCAGGCCGTGGCGCGGCGCAAAGTCCGGCTCGGCCGACGGCTGCGCGAAGGAATTCCACGGGCACACCGCCTGGCAATCGTCGCAGCCGTAGACGCGATTGCCGATCAGCGGACGCAGTGCCTCGGGAATCGCGCTTTTGTGCTCGATGGTGAGGTAGGAGACGCAGCGCCGAGCATCGAGCTGGTAGGGCGCCACGATGGCCCGCGTCGGACAGACGTCGATGCAGGCGCTGCAGCTGCCGCAGTGCTCGCCGACGGGTTCGTCGACCGGCAACGGCAGATCGGCGTAGATCTCGCCGAGGAAGAACCACGAGCCCGCCTCGCGCGACAGCAGCAGCGTGTGCTTGCCGCGCCAGCCGAGGCCGGCCTTCGCCGCGAGCGCGACCTCCATGACGGGCGCAGAATCGCAGAAGACGCGATGCCCGAATGGGCCGACCTGCGCGGCGATGCGATCGCACAGCGCCTGCAGGCGGCTGCGCAGGAGCTTGTGGTAATCGCGCCCGCGGGCGTAGCGCGCGATCAGCGCCCGGCCCGGATCGTCGGCCGGCTCGCGCGCCGGCAGGTAGTCCATGCGGCAGCTGATGACGCGCAGCGTTCCAGGCACGAGTTCCGCGGGCCGCGCGCGGCGCACGCCGTGGCGCGCCATATACTCCATCTCGCCATGCCAGCCCCGCGCGAGCCACTCGAGCAGTCGCGGCTCGGCCGCGGAGAGGTCGCAGTCCGCGATGCCGACCGCCTGGAAACCGAGCGCCCGGCCCCACTGTTTGATCCCCGCCGCGAGCGCCGCGCCATCCATGCCCGCGCATCTTAGCCTCGAGCTGGCCGACGAATCCGCCACGCTGGCGCTGGGCGCCGCGCTGGCCGCGAACCTCGCGCCAGGGCGGGTCCTGACGCTGCGCGGCGCGCTCGGCAGTGGCAAAACCACCCTGGTACGCGGCCTGCTGCGGGCGTTGGGCTACCAGGGACGTGTCAAAAGTCCTAGTTACGCTCTGGTTGAACTTTATTCGTTTTCGAGCTTAAACTTGTATCACTTTGATTTCTATCGGTTCAAGGACCGGTCAGAATGGCTGAACTCAGGCTTCCGGGACTACTTCAACTCGGAATCGGCGTGCATCGTCGAATGGCCGGAGCGTGCCGAGGGGTTGCTCGCGCCGCCCGACGTCGACCTGCAGCTCGCGTTCGCCCTGCCCGGCCGCACGGCGACGCTGCGCGCGCACACGCTCGCCGGCCGCGACTGGCTCGACGCTGTGCGGAGGCGCTGGTCGCCGGCGTCGTCGCGCTGATCCTGCTGCAATTCGCGCAGCCGGCGGTTGCCGGCGAAGACATCATCGCCGCCCGCCTCTGGCCTTCGCCCGAATACACCCGCCTCACGCTGGAGACGCGGCGCGAGGTCAAGTATTCGCTGTTCAGCGTCGCCGATCCCGAGCGCCTGGTGCTCGATCTGGAGGGCGTCGACTTCGGCGAGGCGCTCGCCGCGCTGCCGCGCCACCTGCGCGACGAAGACCCGTTCATCAAGCAGCTGCGCGCCGGGCGCAACCGCCCGGGCGTGGTACGCGTCGTGCTGGAATTGAAGAAAGTGGTTCGCGCGCAGGCCTTCACGCTGCGGCCGATCGCGCAATACGGCCACCGACTGGTGCTCGACCTCTATCCGCTGGTGCCACCCGACCCGCTCGCCGCACTGATCGCGCTCGATGGCAAGGTGCCCAAGGTGGGCGTGGCGCCCAAGGACGCGGGCGCTGGCGGGGTGCCGGCGCCGCGCACCGCGCGCCTGGCGATCATCGTCATCGATCCGGGGCACGGCGGCGAGGATCCCGGCGCGCTCGGTCGACGCGGCACCCAGGAAAAGGACGTCACCCTGCTCGTGGCGCGCCGCCTCAAGGCGCACATCGACAAGGAGCCGAGCATGCGCGCCCTGCTCACGCGCGACGGCGACTACTACCTGCCGTTGCACGTGCGCGTGGACAAGGCGCGCCGCGTGAAAGCCGACCTGCTGGTGTCAATCCACGCCGACGCCTTCATCCGCCCGCATGCGCACGGCTCGTCGGTGTTCGCGCTGTCCGAGCGGCGCGCGACTTCGGAGGTCGCGCGCTGGCTGGCGAAGAAGGAAAACGAGGCCGACCTGGTCGGCGGGGTCAACCTCGACGTCAAGGACCGCTACCTGGCGCAGACCCTGCTCGACCTTTCGCAGACCGCGACCATCGACCACAGCCTGCGCCTGGGCAGCGCGGTGCTACAGGAACTCGGCGCCATCAACGCGCTGCACAAGCCGCGCGTCGAGCAGGCGAGCTTCGCCGTGCTCAAGGCGCCCGACATCCCCTCGATCCTGGTCGAGACCGCCTTCATCTCCAACCCGCGCGAAGAAAAGCGGCTAAACGACCGCGCCTACCAGGACCGCCTGGCGCGCGCCATCCTGGCAGGCATCAAGCGTTACCTCGAGAAGCATCCGCCGCAGCCGCGTCCGACGCTGGCTGCCGCGAGCGAAACGCGCGCTACGCGCGCGGACTGAACCGTCCCCGGCGTCCTTGCTCAGCGTCGCGCGAGCAGCGCTGCGCGGCGGTGGCGCAACCATTCGACGCCGAGCGGCACCAGCGACAGCGCGATGATCAGCATGATCGCCACGGTGAGGTTCTGCTTCACCAGCGGCAGGTTGCCGAAGAAGTAGCCGAGCGAGGTGAGCGACACCACCCAGAATAGCGCGCCGCCGATGCTGAAGGCGAGAAAGCGGACGTAGCGCATGCGCCCTACCCCGGCGACGAACGGCGCGAAGGTCCGCACGATCGGCACGAAGCGCGCGATCACCACCGTCTTGCCGCCGTGTCGCTCATAGAACGCCTGCGTACGCTCGAGGTGGCGGTGGTTCAGCCAGCGCGCCTCGCTCGAGCGGAACACGCGCGGCCCGAGCCAGCGGCCGAACCAGTAGTTGACGTTGTCACCGAGCAGTGCGGCGCAGACGAGCACTGCCATGACCAGCTGCAGCTCCATGCTGCCGACGGCAGCCAGCGCGCCGACCACGAACAGCAGCGAATCGCCGGGCAGGAAGGGCGTGACGACCAGCCCGGTTTCACAGAACACGATGACGAACAGCAGCGCGTACACCCACACGCCGTACTGCGCGACGAACGCGGCGAGATGGCGGTCAAGATGGGCGAGGAAATCCCACAGCAGGGCGATCAGTTCCATGCCCGGATTGTAGCGGGGGCGCCGCTATAATCGGGGTGCTGCGCATGGCCGCAATCCGCATCCTTCCCGAGCTCCTCGTCAGCCAGATCGCGGCCGGCGAGGTTGTCGAGCGCCCGGCCTCAGTGCTCAAGGAGCTGCTCGAAAACGCGCTCGACGCCGACTCGAGCGCGATCCAGGTCGCGCTCGAGCAGGGCGGTGTCAAGCGCGTGCAGGTCGAGGACGACGGCGCCGGCATCGCGCGCAACGACCTGCCGCTCGCGCTGGCGCGCCATGCGACGAGCAAGATTCACAGCCTCGACGAGCTGGAGTCGGTGGCGACGCTGGGCTTTCGCGGCGAGGCGCTCGCCTCGATCGCCTCGGTGTCGCAACTGACGATCGCCTCGCGCACGGCCGACAGCCCGCATGCCTACACGATTCGCGCCGAAGGCCCCACCATCGGCGAGGTCGAGCCGACCGCGCGGGCGCAGGGCACCACCATCACGGTCAGCGACTTGTATTTCAACACCCCGGCGCGCCGCAAGTTCCTGCGCACCGAAGCGACCGAGTTCGCACACTGCGACGAAACCTTCCGCCGCATCGCACTCGCCCACCCCGAGCACGCCTTCACGCTGCGCCACAACGGCCGAGTGAGCCACGCCCTGCGCCGCGCGCCGCTCGGCGATCGCGCCGCAGCGCTGCTCGGGCGCGAATTTCTCGAGGCCAGCCTGCCGGTGGAAGCCGCCGCCGGTGCGCTGCGCCTGTACGGGCTCGCCGGCTCGCCGCAGCTTGCGCGCACGCGCCCCGACATGCAGTACTTCTTCGTCAACGGCCGCTTCGTGCGCGACCGCGTTCTGTCGCACGCGGCGCGCGAGGCCTGGCGCGCGCTGCTGCACGGCGAGCGCCAGCCCGCCTATGTGCTGTTCCTCGAACTCGACCCGCGCGGCGTCGACGTCAACGTGCATCCGGCGAAAACCGAGGTCCGCTTCCGCGATGGGCGCGCCGTGCACCAGTTCGTGCTGCAGGCGGTCTCGCGTGCGCTGGCGCCCGGCGCCGGCGAGGCGCCGGTGGCCTATGCCGACCTGACGCCCGCGCCCGCTGCGCGCGCCGTCGCCGCGGCTCCCGCGGGCGGTGGCCGGCAGCAGGCATTCACGCTGGCGCAGCCCGCCGCCGCCTACGCGGCATTCGTCGCCGACGCCGCGCGCCCGCGGGCAGCCGAAGACCGGCCCGTGCCCGCTGCGGACGAGGCGCCACCGCTCGGCTATGCGCTTGCCCAGCTGCACGGCATCTACATCCTGGCGCAAAACGCCGCCGGCCTGGTGCTGGTCGACATGCACGCCGCGCACGAGCGCATCGTGTTCGAGCGCCTGCGCCTGAGCCTCGAGGCGGGACGCATCGAGCGCCAGCCGCTGCTGGTGCCGGCGGTGTTCCGCGCCGAGCCGATCGAGCTGGCGACGCTCGCCGAGCAGGCCGAAGCACTCGAGCGCCTCGGGCTTGAACTCGACGTCGTCGGACCGGACACGCTGGCGGTGCGCGCCGCGCCGGTCACGCTCGCGGGCGGCGACCTGCCGGCGCTGGCACGCGCCGTGCTCGCCGAGCTGCGCGAATACGGCGCTGCGCAGGCGCTCGCCGCGCGGCGCGACGCGCTGCTCGGCGGCATGGCCTGCCACGCCGCGGTGCGCGCCAATCGCGCGCTCACGCTGCCCGAGATGAATGCGCTGCTGCGCGAGATGGAGGCCACCGAGCGTTCCGGCAGCTGCAATCACGGGCGGCCGACCTGGTACCAGCTCTCGCTCGCCGATCTCGACAAGCTGTTCCTGCGCGGGCGGTGAGGGCCCGAATCGCGTACTGCCTACTCGGCCCGACCGCGAGCGGCAAGTCGCAGCGCGCACTCGAGCTGGCGGAGCGGCACCCCGTCGAGATCGTCAGCGTCGATTCCGCCCAGGTGTACCGCGGCATGGACATCGGCACCGCCAAGCCGTCGGCGGCGGAGCGCGCGCGCGTGCCGCACCACCTGATCGACGTGGTCGACCAGACGCAACACTACTCCGCCGGGCGCTTCCGCGAGGACGCGATCCGAGCGATCGAAGGCATCTTCGACCGCGGCAGGATTCCGCTGCTCGTCGGCGGCACGATGCTCTACTACCGCGCACTGGTGCAGGGGCTCGACCGCCTGCCTGCGGCGCAGCCCGCGCTGCGCGCGCGCATCGACGCGCGCGCAGCGAAGCTCGGCTGGCCGGCGCTGCACGCCGAGCTCGCAGGCGTCGACCCGGTGACGGCGGCGCGGCTGTCGCCCAACGACGCGCAGCGCATTCAGCGTGCGCTCGAGGTCTGGCAGCTGTCCGGCAAGCCCCTCTCGGCGCTGCAGCGCGGTACGGCGCCCACCCTGCCCTTCGCATTGCGCGCCTTCGCGCTCGTTCCCGACGAGCGCGCGGCGCTGCACCGGCGCATCGCCGAGCGCTTCGAGCGGATGCTGGCGGACGGGCTGGTCGAAGAACTGCGATCGCTGCGTGCGCGCTACGCGCTGCACGCGGGGTTGCCGAGCATGCGTTGCGTCGGCTACCGCCAGGCCTGGGCTTATCTGGAAGGCGCGTACGGCTGGGCCGAGCTGCGCGAGCGGGGCATCGCCGCGACGCGTCAGCTCGCCAAGCGTCAGCTCACCTGGCTGCGCAGTCTGCGCGGAATCGAGCCTGCCGCGGCGCTGCGCCTAGAATGACGGCATCGCAGGGAGGACGGGCATGCAGATCGGGATCATCGGCCTCGGCCGCATGGGCGCGAACATGGCACGCCGCCTGGCGCGCGGCGGTGCGCAGGTGGTCGCCTACGACCGCAACGACAGCGCGCGCGCCGCGCTGGCCGACGAAGCGGGCATCGGCTCGGTCAACGGGCTGGCGGCGCTCTGCGCCGGGCTGAACGAAGGCGAGCGCGTCATCCTCGTGATGCTGCCGGCCGGCGAGGCGGTCGACGCGACGCTGGAGGCGCTCGCGCCGATGGTGTCGGCGGGCGATACGCTGGTCGACGGCGGCAACAGTTTCTACCGCGACTCGATGCGCCGCGCGCTGGCGCTGTCGCAGTCCGGGCTGCGCTACGTCGACGCCGGCGTATCGGGCGGCATCCACGGTCTCGCCCATGGCTACTGCCTGATGCTCGGCGGCGCGCCCAGTGCCGTCGAGAAGTTCACCCCGTTCGCCGAGATCCTCGCCCCCGGACCGCGCAGCGGCTGGGTGCATTGCGGGGCGAGCGGCGCCGGGCACTACGCGAAGATGGTCCACAACGGCATCGAGTACGGCATGATGCAGGCCTACGCCGAGGGCTTCGCGCTGCTCAGGGCGAAGCACGATCTCGACATCGACCTCGCGCGGCTCGCCGAGACCTGGCGCCACGGCAGCGTGGTGCGCTCCTGGCTGCTCGACCTGTGCGCCGAGGTCCTCGCCGAGGACGACGGGCTGGAAAACATCGCACCGATCGTTGCCGATTCCGGCGAAGGACGCTGGACCGCGCTCGAGTCGGTGGAGCTCGGCGTGCCCGCGCCGGTCATCACGCTGGCGCTCATGGCGCGCTTCTCGAGCCAAGGCAAGGCCGACTACACGCGGCGCATGCTCGCCATGATGCGCGCCAAGTTCGGCGGCCACGCGGTCGGCAGGCACAAGTCGTCGCGGCGATGATTGTCGTCGTCATGGGCGTGTC
>JBFFEY010000024.1:0-38974 GCA_041558415.1 Burkholderiales bacterium
AGGAGCCCGTGGCGGTCACGCTCGCCGACTTCGTCGCCTGCGACACGCGCCACGCGCGCCACTTTGCGCAGGTGCCGCGCGAGAAGTGGAACGGCGGTATGGTGCAGCTCGAGGGCTGCCTTGGCGAGGCGCCACGCGGATTGCCGCAGCAGCTGCCGAGTCTGATGCTGGTCGACGCCGACAACCGTCTGCAGCGTGCCATCGTCGACGACAAGCTGGTACGCGAGACGCGCCGCTGCCGCGAGGCCTGGCACAGCCTGCAGGAGCTGGGCGGCATCCACAATTCGCACGCCGACCGGGTGCGGGCGCAGCAAAGCGTCGCGCCGGCGGCAGCGCCGGCCGAGCCCGCCGCGCCGGCGGCCGCGGAGAGCGTCGCCAAGGCAGCGCCCGCGGAACCGGCGCCGCCCTCGGACGAGCCTTACATCGAGACGCCGCGCTGCTCGAGCTGCAACGAGTGCATCCAGATCAATCCGCGCATGTTCGCCTACGACGAGAACCAGCAGGCGCGCATCGTCGACGCCAGCGTTGGCAGCTACCGCGAGCTGGTCGAGGCGGCGGAGAACTGCCAGGTCGCGATCATCCACCCGGGCAAGCCGAAGAACCCGAAGGAGCCCGGTCTGGACGAGCTGCTCAAGCGCGCCGAGCCGTTCCTCTGAGCGGCGCGCCGCGGTCTCAGATGCCGCGGTCCTTGAACACTTCCTTGGCGCAGCGGAAGCTCTCCACCGCCGCGGGCACGCCGCAGTAGATCGCCACCTGCAGGAACACCTCGCGGATGTCGTCCTTGGTCAGACCGTTGTTGAGGGCGCCGTTGATGTGCAGCTTCAGCTCCTGCGAGCGGCCGAGCCCCGAGAGCATCGCCAGGTTGAGCATGGAGCGCGTCTGGCGCGGCAGGCCCGGCCGGTTCCAGACGTCGTTCCAGCAGTAGCTGTTCAGCAGGTCGACAAATGGCGCGTTGAAGTCGTCGACCGCGGCCATGCCCTTGTCGACGTATTCCGCGCCGAGCACCTCGCGGCGCGTCTTCAGGCCGTCGGCATAGCGTTCCTTGTGCGATCTCTTGTCCATGGCGTCTCCCGCAGTGGTTGTGATGGGGTTGCAAAGCGAACAAGTGTAACGCGCAGGCGCAGCAGCTTGCTAAGATCGAAGCGCAAATCGGAGGAGGTTCGCATGCCAGATGTTTCCGCACAGTTCGCCGCGCTCATCGGGCGCATGACCGAGTCGATCTGCGGCGGCGCGCCCGAGGCCGCCGCCGCCTGCTTTACCGAGGACGGCATCTACCACGACGGCTTCTACGGCGAATTCAAGGGCCGCAACGCGATCGCCGAGATGGTGCGCAGACACTTCTACGGCGACGCCAAGGACTTCGCCTGGGCGCTGAGCGACGTCGTCTCGGATGGCCGCATCGGCTACGCCAGCTACCTTTTCTCCTATACCGCGACGATGGCGGGCGCCGAGGGGCGGCGCATCGCGTTCCGCGGCATGTCGAAGGTGCTGCTCGCGGGCGGTCTGATGCAGCGCTACGAGGAGATTTTCGAGCGCGCCCCGGTGCTCGCCAAGCTCGGCTTCGCCGACGCGCGCATCCTCAAGTCGGTGCACAAGTGGGCGCGTGCATGAGCACGGTGCCGCCCAACGCGCTCAAGGCGCGCGCGCTGGCCGGCGAAACCGTGCTCGGCGCCCTGGTGTTCGAGTTCTTCTCGCCCGGCATGCCGCAGGTGCTGAAGGCCGCGGACTGCGAGTTCGCGCTGTTCGACATGGAGCACAGCGGGCTCGGCTTCGAGACGCTAAAGATGTTGTTCGCCGCCTGCCGCGGCATCGGCCTGGCACCGATGGTGCGCGTGCCGAGAAGCGAGTACCACTTTCTCGCGCGCGCGCTCGATGTCGGCGCGCACGGCGTGATGGTGCCGATGGTGGAAAGCGCCGAGGAGGCCCGGCGCATCGTCGAGGCGACGCATTACCCGCCGCAGGGCCGGCGCGGCGCGGCCTTCGGCATCGCGCAGGACGACTACCGCGGCGGCGACGTGAAAGCGAAGGTCGCCGAACTGAACGCCCGCACGCTGGTGATCGCGCAGATCGAATCGGAACGCGGGCTGGCCGAGGTGGAAGGGATCGCCGCAACGCCGGGCGTCGACGTGCTCTGGCTGGGGCACTTCGACCTCACCAATTTCCTCGGCATCCCGGGCGAGTTCGAGCACCCGCAGTACCTCGCGGCGATCGAGGCCATCGTCGCCGCCGCGCGGCGCAACGGCAAAGGGCTCGGCTTCATGGCGGCGGACGAAACCTGGGCCGCGCGTTACCGCGCGCTCGGCTTCAACATGATCGCCGCCGGCCTCGACCAGACGCTGCTGCAATCCGCGATCCGCCGCACGCTGGCGCCGCTACGGAGGGGAACATGAGCTTCAAAGTGGGTCTCACCCGCGAGCTGCTCGACGCGCAGGGCGAGCCGTCGTTCGGCCGGCGCGCGCTCGAGGTGCTGCAGGAGAACCCGGCCATCGATTGGGAGTTCATGCCCGAGACACTGGCCGAGATCACGTCGGAGGTGGCGGCGCGCTACGACGGCATCTACGTCAACGCGCCGCGCGTGACGCGGCAGTCCGTTGCGCGTGCCGACTGCCGCGTGAAGATCTTCGCCCGCCACGGCGTCGGCTACGACTCGGTCGACGTGCCAGCGATGACCGAACGCGGCATTCTCGTCACCAACACGCCGATCGCGGTGCGCCGCCCGGTGGCGGTGGCTGCGCTCACCATGCTGTTCGCACTGACCGGGCGGCTGTTCGCCAAGGACCGCCTGACGCGCGCCGGCCGCTGGGCGGAGCGCACCAGCCACATGGGGGTGGGGCTGGTCGGCCGCACGCTCGGGCTGGTCGGCGCCGGCGGCATCGGCCAGGAGCTGCTGCGCGTCGCGCAGCCCTTCGGCATGCGCCTGCGGGTCGCCGATCCCTACGTCGACGACGCGGCGCTTGCGCCGCTCGGCGCAAAGCGGGTCGAGCTCGATCGGCTCGTGGGCGAAGCCGACTTCGTCGTCGTCACCTGTCTGCTGAACGAGGAAACGCACCACCTGATCGGCGCTGCGCAGTTCGCGCGCATGAAGCCCACGGCGTTTTTCATCAACATGGCGCGCGGCCCGGTGGTCGACGAGCCGGCGCTGATCGAGACGCTCAAGGCGCGGCGCATTGCCGGCGCCGGCATCGACGTCTTCGAGCAGGAGCCGGTCGATCCGGCCAACCCGCTGCTCGGCCTGGACAACGTGATCGTCACGCCGCACGCGCTGTGCTGGACCGACGAGTGCTTCCACGACATCGCCGCGACGGGGCTGAAGAGCATCGTCGACGTCTCGCTCGGCCGCCGTCCGGCGCATCTCGTCGACCCCAAGGCTTGGAAGGCAGCCGCATGAAGATCACTGACATCAAGACCTACTGCCTGTCGACGCCGCTCGAGACGCCCTTTGCCTTCTCGCAGGGCTGGGTCAAGGCGCGCGGCGCGACGCTGGTCGAGATCGTGACCGACACGGGCGTTTGCGGCTGGGGCGAGTCGATCTGCATGGGCCTGCAGCCGCCGCAGATCGCGGCCGCGGCGATCGAGCATGCGCTCAAGCCGGTGCTGCTCGGCGCCGATCCGCGCGATGTCGAGGTGCTGTGGCACCGCATGTACCACCACACGCGCGACTACGGTCAGAAGGGCGCGCTGATGGGCGCGCTCTCGGGCGTCGACATCGCGTTGTGGGACGTCGCCGGCAAGTCGCTCGGCGTGCCGGTGCACCGCCTGCTCGGCGGCGCCTTCCGCCACCGCGTCGAGGCCTACGCCACCGGCTTTTACCGCGTGCGCGGCCAGGGCGAAGCAAAGCGCCTCGCCGACGAGGCGCTGACGCATCGGCGCAACGGTTTTCGTGCCATGAAGGTGAAGCTCGGCTTCGGCGTCGAGGACGACATCGCAGTGATGCGCGCGGTGCGCGAGGCGCTGGCCGGCGAGCCGGTGACCTTGATGATCGACAGCAACCACGCCTACGGCGTGGCCGACGCGATCCGCCTCGGCCGCGCGCTGGAAGACATGCAACTGCGCTGGTACGAGGAGCCGGTGGTGCCCGAGCGGCCCGCGGACTACCGCGCAGTGCGCGATGCGCTCGACATCCCGATCGCGGGCGGCGAGAACGAGTACACGCTGTACGGCTTCCAGAACCTGCTCTCGCAGGAGGCGCTCGACATCGCCCAGCCCGACCTGTGCTGCTGCGGCGGCTTCACCGCGGCCAAGCACATCGTTGCGCTGGCGCAGGCGCAGGGCGTGCAGGTCAACCCGCACGTCTGGGGCTCGGCGGTCGGCCAGGCCGCCTCGCTGCAGTGGATCGCGTCGATTCCCGTGGCGCACCACGCGCTCACCGCCGCCGAGCCGGTGTTCGAATACGACACCTCGTCGCATCCCTTCCGCAGCCGGCTGGTGAAGGAGCCGGTGCTGCAGCACGACGGCTGGATCGAGCTGCCGCGCCGCCCGGGCATCGGCGTCGAGGTGAACCGCGACGTGCTCGCGGAATTCGCGGTCTAGGGGCGGCCCAGGTGCCGGTGCACAACGCCGACATCGCGCGCGTCTTCGAGGAGATCGCCGAGCTGCTCGAGCTCGAGGACGCCAACCCGTTCCGCGTGCGCGCCTACCGCAACGCCGCGCGCGTCGTCGGCGAGCAGCGCTTCGACATCGCCGAGCGCCTGGCGAAGGAGGGCGCGCTGCCCAAGCTGCCGGGCATCGGCGAGGACCTGAGCGCCAAAATCAGGGAGATCGCGGCCAGCGGCAGCTGCGTGCTGCGCGAGCGGCTCGCAAAACGCGCGCCGGCCGGCATCACCGAGCTGCTGCACCTGCCGGGCCTCGGCCCGAAGCGGGTGCGCACCCTGAATCGCGAGCTCGACGTGCACAGCCTGTCGCAGCTGGTGCGGGCGGCGAAGGACGGGCGGCTGCGCGCGCTCGCCGGCTTCGGCGCCAAGAGCGAGAAGACGCTGCTCGATGCCGCGCTCGCGCAGCTCGGCACCACCCAGCGCTTCAAGCTCGCGGTGGCGGGCGAGTACGCGCGGAGCCTGGTCGCGCACCTGGAGAAGACGCGCGGTGTGCGCAGCGTGGTCGTCGCCGGCAGCTACCGGCGCATGAAGGAGACCGTGGGCGACCTCGACATTCTGGTGACGGCCGAGTCGGACAAGGCCGCGCAGGCCGCGATGCAGCGCTTCGTCGCCTACGGTGAAGTGAAGAAGGTGCTGGCGCAGGGTGAGACGCGCGCCAGCGTGGTGCTCGCCTCGGGGCTGCAGGTCGACCTGCGCGTGGTGCCGCGCGAAAGCGCGGGCGCGGCGCTGCACTACTTCACCGGCTCGAAGGCGCACAACATCGCGCTGCGCCGCATGGCGCAGGCGAAGAAGCTGAAGGTCAACGAGTACGGCGTGTTTCGCGGCGAGCAGCGCATTGCCGGCGAAACCGAGGAATCCGTCTACCAGCTGTTCGGCCTGCCGTGGATCGCGCCCGAGCTGCGCGAGGACCAGGGCGAGCTCGAGGCGGCGCGCCGGGGCAACTTGCCGCAGCTCGTCACGCTCGAGGACCTGAAGGGCGATCTGCACGCCCACACCAAGGCGACCGACGGCAGGAACAGCCTCGAGGACATGGCCAAGGCGGCGCAGGCGCGGGGCTTTGCCTACCTCGCGATCACCGAGCACTCGCGCCGCGTCACCGTCGCGCACGGCCTCGATCCGCAGCGCCTCGCGCGCCAGGTCGCCGCCATCGACGAACTCAACGCCAGGCTGAAGGGCTTCACGCTGCTGAAGGGCATCGAGGTCGACATCCTGGAGGACGGCGCGCTCGACCTGCCCGAATCCGCGCTCGAGCCGCTCGACCTGGTGGTCGGCGCAGTGCACAGCAATTTCAAGCTGTCGCGCGCGCGGCAGACCGAGCGCATCCTGGCGGCGATGGACACGCCGTTCCTGTCGATTCTCGCCCATCCTTCCGGGCGCCTGATCGACACGCGTGAGCCCTACGACGTCGACATGCTGGCGATCGTGCGCAAGGCCAGGGCGCGCGGCATCGCGCTCGAGCTGAATGCGCATCCCGAGCGGCTCGACCTGACCGACGTGCATTGCCACATGGCGAAGGACGAAGGGGTCCTCGTGTGCGTCAACTCCGACGCCCACAGCGTCGCGGACTTCGACAACCTGCGCTACGGCATCGGCCAGGCGCGGCGCGGCTGGCTGGAGAAAAAGGACGTCCTCAACACCCGCTCGCTCGCCGGGCTGAGGAAGTTCTTCGCGCGCCGGCGCGGGTGAGCGGCGGCTAGGCGAGCGCCTGCTCGGCGGCGGCGTAGCCGACGCGCTCGGCGAGGGGCAGGGGCTTGTCGCGTGCCGCGCGCACCAGCGCCCGGCGCAGGTCATCCACCCGGTTCGCCTGCAGCGCCGCGTCCAGATAGAGCTGCAGCAGCACGTCCTGCTGCGCGTGGCTGCCGCCGAGGCAGTGCATGGTCTCGAGTACCGGGCGCATGCGCTCGAGCGCGCGCGCCGCCTCGCCCTTGCGATGCGCGAGCACCGCTTCACAGATCGGAGTCGCGACGTCGCGCACGATCGGGGCGAGCGTCTCCTTGCCGTCGCCGAAGGCGCGCATCGCCTGCAGCATGCGCGCCGCGGCCGCGTCACGTCCGCAGGCGGCCAGCGCCATCATCCAGTGCGGCAGGGTGAACGCCGAGCGGCAGTCGCCGATGCGCGCCTCCGCCTTGTCGGCGAGCTCGACCCAGCGCGCGCCGACGTCGACGCCCTGGCGCTCGAGGCGAAACAGCATTGCCGCCGCGTTCTGCACGTCGATGTACAGGTCCGGCTGCGCCTGCGTGAGCGGCGAGGCGAGGTTGCGAAAGCGCCGGTCGTAGAGCCCGAGCACCGCCTCGAACTCGCGCCGCTCGTAGTGAAACAGCGCGCGGTGCCACCACAGATGATGCGCCAGGTTGTTGGCGCCTTCCCAGTGGCGCTCCATCTCGCCGAGGAAGGCGATGCCCTCGGCGCTGCGGCCCTGCATCTCCATGACGTGGGCCAGCGCGTGCGTGCCCCACAGGTCCTCGGGGTCGATCTCCACCGCCTTGCGGCCGGCGGGCTCGGCGACCGCGTACTCGCCGCATTCCTCCCAGGCGAAGCACTTGCAGGAGAGCAGCGTGCCGTAGCCCGGCAGCTGCGGACTCCATTTCGACTCGATGCGGTCGATCGAAGCGCGCATCGCCGCTGGGCGGCCGAGCCAGAAGTTGTTGAAGTGCGCCAGGCGAAAGGCCAGCACGTCGAGCGGCTGCGCGACGAGGATTTCCTCCCAGATGCCGATCGTGCGCTCGAGGTCGCCGGCGATCCAGGCCTCGAGCGCAGCGAGGTGCTGCTGCTCGCGCGGCGTCGCGCCGGCGATCGTCTTGTGCGCCGCGCGCGCCGCCTCGGCCGCCGCCGCGACCTGGTTCTGGTCGAAGGCGAGCAGCATGAAGTAACCGCGCAGGATGTGGGCGAGGGCGAAGTCCTCGTCGGCCTCGAGCGCCGCGGCGAGCTGCTTTGCCGTGTCGGCGCGGTACTTGAAGTAGCCGATCAGCGTGCGGTCGAAGGCCGCCGCCGCCTCGGCGGACGCGGTGGTGATCGGCAGGCCGTGCAGGTCGCTGGGCATCGGGCAATCGGTAGACGTGGCGGGGAGTGTACACAGGCGCAGGTGACGCGGCGCGCGGCTCGGGTTTCGCTACCTGCTGGCGTTACAGGATCGAGTTTGCGCGCGCAGGCTCGCCGGGGGAGGGGTAGGGGCGCGACGCGTCGGCGTCGATCGGCCGGCGGCGAGGAGCGCTCGGTCGCCTGTCCAGCAAACGAAAAGCCCCGCCGAAGCGGGGCACGGAGACGCGATCGCGTGAAGAGCGTAACGCAACGCGTCCGCAAAATACTAAACCGACCTCCAAATCACGTCATTCGCTGATCCGGGGATGAAGTTGACGCTTCCCTTGGCTTGCAGCTCTAGCCATTTGGCGTCCGTCATGATTTTGGCCATCGCTTCTTCCATGGCGCCGAGCGACGCGTATTCGGCGCGCCAGGCGATGCGGAAGGGATTCCCACCCACCGGCATCATGACTTCCAGCTTGATGCCGTGGGTTTTGCTCACATACTCCGCGATCTCCTTCGCGACCGAGATCGCGTCCCTGAGCTTGCCCTGTGCGATGGACGCCGTACGAACGAAACGGATCATCTTCCTTCTCCCTAATGGATAACGGTGCTGAATCGCACCGCGTACATTATCCACGCGCACAGCCCACACGCCTGCAAGCCTATTGTGGATCCGCGGCAGGGCTCGAATGCCCGCCGGCTGGGCGCGGCCGCGCGTGCGAAAGCGGAGGGTCTTTTGCTCGGTCACGGCGCCATTTGCCCTATCGGAGTCGGAAATCCGTGAATTCTTACCCTTTCTCAAAGGGTTGTTTCAGTGTGACCATGCCGCCTCAACCCTCTAACTGAAGGGAGCGGGGCCATGAAACGATTCGCCTTGTTTGCAGCCCTCACCGCGCTGGTTGCGATGCCCGGTTGGGGCCAGACATTGAAAATGACGGAGAGCCCGAAGTCGCCCGCCGCTGAAACGAAGCAATCGGAACCGAAGGCCGAGGACATCAAGCCGATGCCCAAGCGCCTCACGGAGCGCTCGCGCCTGGATGCCAGGGAGTGCCTGAAGTACCCGACCAACAAAGAGATCATCGTCTGCGCGGAGAAGTTTCTCTAGCCTCACGCCTCGACGGGCGCGCCCAGGAGAGCAAGCGAGCGCCCGTTTAGGGCGCCGAGGGTCACGCGTTTGGCCGCCCTCGGGCCCTCAACTGCCGAACTCGGCGAGCATGGCCTGCGCCGTCGCGCGGTCCGCCGCGCAGTCGCCCTCGGCAATGCTTGCCACGACGGGCCGGAGCACCGCTGCGGCCTCCACGCTGCGGCCCATGGAATGCCAGTGACGCGCAAGGTCGATCGCGGCGCGCAGCTCGAACAAGCGGCTGCCCTGCCCGGAGGCGACGTCGATCGCCGCCTTCAGGCAAGCCTCGGCGCCCTGATCGTCGCCGGCGTCCAGAGCCAAGGCGCCCTCCAGGCGGTGCAGGTCCGGCAGCCCGATGACTTCGCCCGTCTCCTCGCACAGTTCGCGAGCCATCGCGGCCAGCGCGCGGGCCTGTGCCCCTAGGCCGAGGGCGCGCGCGCGCCAGCCCGCCTCGACGCGCGTCGCCGGAATGCCCATCTTGCAATTCGTCGCCACCATCGCAGCGTCGGCCTTGAAGTAATCCGCGATGCCGGCCGGCTCGCCCTTGCCTGCGAGAAGCAAGGTTTGGGCGATCGATGCGAACAGCCGATACCAGACCAGATTGTGCTCGCCCGACATTGCGGCCAGTGCGCGCGTGTGTCGCTCCATTTCGGCTTCATCCCGCGACGTTCCCCACAACGCGCGCAGCACCGAGGCCATGTGCATGTAGCAGATCGAATGCGCGTGCCCGGAGGCTATTGCGTAGCGTTCACCCTCGCGCGCCATGTCCTGCGCCCGCTGGGTCTGGCCAAGGTACTCGAGATTCGCCGCTATGAAACAATGACTGCCGACACCCAGATCCTGCCCGTATTGCTTTTCCAGCCCCTTGTGCGTTTGCGGGTCAAACAGCGCCAGGGCGCGCTCGAAATACGTTTGCGCATCCGGGAACCGGCCCACCAGCATCAGCGTGATGGCGTACGACCGGTTGGCCACGACCGCCGGGGCGGTTTGCGGCGCCTGCTCTGCCAAGCGCAAGAGTGCTTCACCGTGTCGCACCGCTTCGGCCGTTTCCGACCTGAGGTACCTGCCGGTATTGAGGCCGTAGAGAATGGAAAACCGCAGGGGTGTTTCGCCGATCCGGTCGGCCAGGAGGCGTGCCTGTTCGAAAGCAGCCTTCGTCTCATCGGCCCCCCAGCCCTTGCGCGCCATCGAGGCGACGCCAAGCTGCACCTGCAGGCTGAGCGCATGTTGCATCGCCGCCTGATCGCCGGACTCGGCCTGCGGCGCGATCAGCGCGATCGCGCGCGCCAGATGCGAGATGCCTTCGTCAAAGGCCGGGCGGGCGATGGCGGCCTTGCTCGCCGCTTCCCACAGGTCGATGGCGCGCTCGGTCTGTCCGGCCGCCTCGGCATGATAGGCGAGCACTTCCGGAGCGGTGTCCGGCGCTTTCTCCAGCGCCGTCAGGATCCGGCCGTGTAGGCTGCGGCGGCGCTCTTTCAGCAGGCTTTCATAGGCGGCATCGCGCACCAGCGCGTGCTTGAACAGGTAGGTCGCCTCGGGCGGCAGTCCGCGCCGGTAGATCAGCTCGGCCTTGATCAGCCCCTCGAGCGCCGTGTCGAGCGCCGCCGCCGGCAGCGGCGCCACTTTCGCCAGCAGGCGGTGATCGAATTCCCGCCCGATGCAGGCCGCCGTCTGCGCCACTTCCTTGATCGGCTGCAGCCGGTCGAGTCTCGCCATCAGGCTGTCATGCAGCGTGCTCGGGATCGCGAGCGCATCCAGCGGGCCGTCGAGCACGAGCCGGTCGCCGTCCGGTTTCAGCACGCCGCTTTCCAGGATCGTCTTGGTGAGCTCCTCGACGAACAGCGGCACGCCGTCCGTGCGGCGGGCGATGACCTGCAACACCTCGTCCGGCAGCGACCTGCCCTCGGTCAGCTTGTCGACGATCGCGAGGATCTGATCCTTGCCCAGCCGGTTGAGCGCAAAGCGGGTCACGATGGGGTGCCCGCCAAAGCCATGCTCGAAGCTTGGCCGTGCCGTCGCGAGGAGCAGCACCTTCTCCTCGGCAATCGCATCGAGCGCGAGGTCCAGCAGCTCGAGCGTGGTCGGATCCACCCAATGCAGGTCTTCGAATACGGCGAGCAGCGGTCGCTCGCGCGCCTGCCGGACGATCAGCCGCACCAGCGCCTGCATCGTGCGCGCGCGCAACTGGGCCGGCGTCAGATCGAGCGGCGCATAGCGCCCGCCCGCGTCGATCCCGAGCAGGACGGCCATCAGGGGCGCGTTGCCCGCATCGATTCCGGCCAGGCGCTCGAGCTTGTCGAGGCGTTCGCTGCTCGTGTCCGCCGCGCGGATGCCGGCCGCATAGCTCAGTTGCTGGATGATCGGATAGAACGCGCTGTCCGCATGATTGGGCGAGCACTGAAAGGTCAGTCGGCCGTGATCCTCCTGCGCGATCGCGTCGACCAGCGCGCGCGTGACGCGCGACTTGCCGATTCCCGCCTCCCCGCTGACCACGATCATCTGGCCCGAACCCGCCTTCGCCCTGACCCAGCGCTCGCGCATCAGTCCCAGTTCCTGCTCGCGGCCGACGATCGGCGTGAGCATGCCCAGCTGACGCGCATCGAAGCGGCTCTCGCGGGCAGTCTCGGCGATCACCGCATAGGCCTCGACCGGCTCTGAGATCCCCTTGAGGCGCTGCGCGCCAAGGGGCGTCAGCGCGAACCGTTCGCCCAGAATCCGCCGGGTATTCTCACTGATGACGACCGCGCCCGGCTCGGCCAGCGCCTCCAGCCTTGCCGCCAGGTTCGGCGTCTCGCCCATGGCGAGGTTCTCCTGCCGATTGTCGCCACCCATCTCGCCCACCACCACCGGCCCGGTGTGAATGCCGATGCGTACCGACAGACGCACCGCGTAATCCGTCTCCAAGCGGGTGTTGAGCGCATCGATCGCCTTGGGAATCCCGACGCCCGTGTACACCGCCCGCTCGGCATCGTCTTCGTGGGCGGCCGGATAGCCAAAGTAGACCAGCAAGCCATCGCCCAGATACTGCGCGATGTGGCCACCATGTCGTTGGATCACGGCTTCCGCCGTCTTTTGATACGCGCGCACGATTGCCCGGAGGTCTTCCGGGTCGACCTTCGTCGCCATCTCGGTCGAACCGACCAGATCGACGAACATCACCGTCAGTTGACGCCGCTCCGCCTCGGAGGGCGTGGCCGCAGCCTGTCGCGGCGCGGGCGTCAGGGGCGCGGCAGTCACGGGCGCGGCAGTCGCGGGCGCGGCGGCAGGCGAAGGCGCTGCGCCGTCGAGCTGCTTGATCGCCTCCTGTATGCGGCGACGCGGCCCGAGGGGCAGACCGAGTTCTTTCAAGTCCTCGGCGCTCAGTTGCCGCAGGTCGGAAAACTCGATCTCGGCTTCGGCGAACGCAGGTCCGTAGCGTTCCAGTCCGAGCCCGGCGAGCCAGCGGTCAACATCCGACAAAGGTGCGCTCCCAGTTCAGAAAATAGCAGCCGACCGCGATCTTACCTACGAAACGACCGCGAACACCGGCACCGCCTCGGCCTTGCCCTTGAACTGCACCTCGCCGATCGACGCGGTCGGCACCCGCTCGCCCAGCGCCGCCCGCGACTCGGCGTCGATGAGAATGCGGCGCCCGGCCTCCTTGGTGTAGGCCTCGAGCCGCGCCGCAAGGTTCACCGTGTCGCCGATGCAGGTGTAGGTGGCGCGCTGCTGCGTGCCGGTGTAGCCGGCCACGACCTCCCCCGAGGCGATGCCGATGCCGACCGCGATCGGCGCCTTGCCCGCGGCGGCACGCTCCTGGTTGAGGAGCTCCACCATCTCCTGCATGTCGAGCGCCGCGCGCACCGCGGCGAGCGGCGGCTCCGCAACCGGCAGCGGCGCACCGAAGATCGCCATCAGCCCGTCGCCGATCATCTGGTTGACCACGCCGCCCTGGCCGCTGATCGCGTCGAACATCAGGGTGTAATAGGTGTTCAGCAATTCGATGGTTTCTTCCGGCGGCTGCGATTCGACCAGCGCAGTGAAGCCGCGGATGTCGGAAAACATCACGGTGGCCTGCACCCGCCGGCCGCCCAGGGCAAATCCGGACTGCTGCAGGTCTTCGGCGACTTCCGAGGTCGCGAACCGCCTCACCATCTCCTGCTGCTGGTCGCGCAGGCGCTTCTTTTCCAGGCTGGAATTGATTCGCGCCTTGAGGATCACCGGGTTCACGGGCTTGTACAGGTAGTCGTCGGCGCCCAGCTCCAGGCAACGCGCCACGTGCGCTTCGCCTTCGAGGGAGCTCGTCACGATGACGGGAATGCCCTTCAGCTTCGGGTCGCCCACCATCTGCTCCAGCACCTGGAAGCCGTCGAGCTCCGGCATCTCCATGTCGAGCAGCATCAGGTCGAAGGCCTCGGCACGCAGCATCTCCAGGGCGACACGGCCGTTCTCGGCGCTCGCCACGCGGTGGCCCTGCAGCTCCAGGTTGCGGGTAAGCAGCAGGCGGTTGACCTTGTTGTCGTCGGCCACCAGCAGCCGCGCGCCTGGCTCAGCCATTGCACAGGGCCTTCAGCGCCGCGGCGGTGCGCTGGAATTCCGCCTCCAGCGCATCCAGCGGGCCGCTCTCGGCGATCAGCCCGCCCTGTTCCAGGCTGCGCGCCATTTCTGCGAGCCGTGTCGCACCGAAGGTGTTGCTGTTGGACTTGAGGGAATGCGCGGCGCGGCGGAACGCGTCGGCACGGCCGGCGGCCTGTGCGCTTCGCATCTCGGCCAGCATGCCCGGGGCCTCTTCGAGAAAGGTGTCGACCAGTTCGACGACGAATTCGGCGCCGGCCGTGCCCTGCAGCGCGGAGAAGGTGGGGAGATCGATCAGGGTTTCGCTCATCTCAATCCTCGCGGGCGGTCACACTGTTCAGTGCGTCGATCAGCGCCTCGACGCGGATCGGCTTGGTGACGTAGTCGTCCATGCCGGCGGCGATGCACATCTCGCGGTCGCCCTGCATCGCGTTGGCGGTCATCGCGACGATGCGCGGGCGCTGGCCGGACGGGTGTCGCGCGCAGATGCGCCGCGTGGCACCCAGCCCGTCGAGCTCGGGCATCTGCACGTCCATGAGTACCACGTCGTAGGTCTGTCGTTCGACGGACTTCACGGCTTCCAGTCCGTTGGAGGCCACGTCGGCGCGGTAGCCCATCCGCGAGAGCAGGCGCAGGGCGAGCTTCTGGTTCACCGCGTTGTCCTCGGCCAGCAGGATGCGTAACGGATGTCGCGCGGCCATGCCGGGGTCCATCTGCGGCTTGGCCGGCGCGGCCACGGGTGCCTTGTGCACCACCTCGCGCGCGAGCAGGCTGACGAGCGTATCGAACAACTGCGACTGGCGCAGCGGCTTGGCCAGGTAAGCGCGGAACACGTCTTCGACATTCTCCGCCTCGCGCCGGCCGAGCGAGCTGAACAGCACCAGGGGCAGGGCCGGGTCGTGCTTTGCGACCTCGCGTGCCAGATGCAGGCCGTCCATCTCCGGCATGTGCATGTCGAGGATCGCGAGGTCGAATTTCTCCCCTCCGCCCAGCCAGCGCAGGGCTTCGGCCGGGAACTCGGTATCGCGCGAATTCATGCCCCACTTGCCCGCCTGGAGCGCGAGAATGCGCCGGTTGGTGGCGTTGTCATCCACGACCAGCAGGCGCTTGCCGGCGAGTTCCGCCTGCACGCCGATCAGGTCACGCGCCCTGGGGGTCGGCAAGGTTGCCGTCTGCGCTTCGATCGTGAAGCGGAAGGTCGAGCCCTTGCCCGGCCCTTCGCTTTCGACCCACATCGTGCCGCCCATGAGCTCGGCAAGCCGCTTGCTGATCGCCAGGCCCAGGCCCGTGCCGCCGTATTTGCGCGTGGTCGAGGAATCGGCCTGCGAAAACGACTGGAACAGGCGGGCCATGCCCTCTGCCGTCAATCCGATGCCGGTGTCGCGCACCGAGAAGGTCAGTTGCACCCGATCGCCGGCTGCGCGTTTCGAGGTCACCGTCAGCACCACCTCGCCCGCTTCGGTGAACTTCACCGCATTGGCGAGCAGATTGAGCAGAATCTGGCGCAGGCGCGTCAGGTCTGCGCTGATCGCCACGGGAATGTCGCCCTCGAACACGTAAGCCGTGTCGAGGTGTTTTTCGGTGGCGCGCGAGCTGATCAGATCGAGCGCCGATTCCACGCAATCGCGCAGATCGAAAGGGTGCAGCTCGATGTCCATGCGCCCGGCTTCGATCTTGGAAAAGTCGAGGATGTCGTTGATGATCGTCAGCAGCGCGTCGCCCGAATCCCGGATCGTGCCGGCGTAGTCGCGCTGCTCGTCGTTCAACGGCGTATCCAGGAGCAGCCCGCTCATGCCGATCATCGCGTTCATCGGCGTGCGGATTTCGTGGCTCATCGTCGCGAGGAACGCGCTCTTGGCTTCGTTGGCCGCCTCGGCGGCGGCGCGCGCTTCCTGGGTCTCCTTGAACATGCGCGCGTTCTGAATAGCGATCACCGCCTGGTCGGCGAAGGTCTTCAGCAGCGCCTTGTTCTTGGCCGAAAGCGCCGTCGCCGTGGGCCGCCCCACCCAGATCGCGCCGACGCCCCTGCCCGCAGTCACCATCGGTGCAAACGAGATGGCCCGGGTGTTGCCGGCGCGGCATGCGTCGCGCACTTCCTCGGGCACGTCGGCACCGCTTTCGACGTCAGGAAAATCGATCAGTGCGCCGCGCAGCTTGAGTCGCGACCCCGAGGTGCGCGTCGGCGACGTCTCGAAGTGCCGCACCAGCGCCCGCACCGTGCCCTCCATGCCCGCCGGGTAGCGGCTCGCCGCCAGCATGAGACCGCCTTTTTCGTCGACCAGGTTGATGCCGACGTAGGAACCCTCGAAGAGCCGCTCGCAGGCTTCGGCGATCGCCTCGAACACCGGCTTGGCGTCTTCCACCGATTTGCTGATGGCCTGCAGCACCTCGGCGGTCGCGGTCTGGCGCTCGAGCGCTTCCCGGGTCTCGTTGAACAGACGCACGTTCTCGATCGCGATCACCGCCTGGTCGGCGAAGGTGCGCAGCAGGTCGACCTGCTTTTCGGTAAATGCGCCCGGGGCTCCCTTCGCGATAAAGATGCCGCCGATGGGCTTACCCTCGCGCAGCAGCGGCACGCCGAACACCGCCCGATTGCCGGTCCCTCGCATCGTGGCGCGCGTGTAGGCGGGAACCTTCGGTGCCTCGATGTCCGGGTAATGAATCGTCTGTCCGCGCACGGCGACCAGGTTGACTGCAGATTCGAGATCGAGCGGGCGAGGGAAACTCGCGCGCAGTGCGTCGGCCCGGTGTTCGCTCGAGCCAGCGGCTGCAACGACCGCAGCGAGCTCGATCCTGTCGTCACGCGTCAGCACGATGGAGGCCTCTCGCCCGCCCATCAGCACTTGTGCGTACTTGGCGATCGCATCGAACACCGGTTGCGTAGTGGTCGGCGACGCGCTGATGACCTTGAGGATCTCGGCGGTCGCCGTCTGCCGCTCGAGCGCCTCCTTGGTCTCGTTGAACAGCCGCACGTTCTCGATTGCGATCACCGCCTGATCGGCGAAGGTCTTGAGCAATGCGACTTGATGATCGGTGAAAGTTCCGGGATGGCTGCGCGTGACGCTGATCATCCCGATCGAAACACCCTCGCGCACCATGGGAACCATGACGCGGCTGCGCCATCCCCTCGCACGCGCCAGCTGCCGTACATCCTCGTTGATATTCGGGTCGGTTTCCACGTCGGCGGTGAGGGAAACCTGTCCGATGCTAAGGACCGTGAACGGAAATGTGTCGTCGAGTGCGCGCGGAAACATCGTTCGCAGAGACTCGTCACCCGAGGAACTGGTCGACGTGTGCGCCGCCAGATGGACGAGTCGCCCGTCGATACGAAAGACCGCAGCGGAAAACCCGTTGACAAGCCGATTTGCACTCTCTGCAATCGCGTCGAACACCGGCTGCACATCGGTCGGCGACTCGCTGATCACCTTGAGGATCTCGGCGGTGGCGGTCTGGCGCTCGAGCGCCTCCTGGGTCTCGTTGAACAGGCGTGCGCTCTTGATGGCGACGAGCGCCTGCGCCGCAAAGGCCTGCAACAGCGCGACCTGCGGGTCGGTGAAAGGCCTGACCTCGGTGCGTTGAAGGGCGAACAGGCCGACCAGCGTCTCGCCGTCCCGCAGCGGCACGCACAGATAAGTGCGGATCCCGCCCAGCTCGACGGCGGCGACGGTGAAGGACAGGCGCTGTTTGTAGGCCTCCGTCTCCCGCAGGTCGGGGACCTGCACAAAGTCGCGACGGCGCGTCGTCGAGCCGAACAGGTACGCCACCGGAACACGCTGGTGCAACACGTGCTCGCTAAAGGCGTCCGGCACGTTGTAGCCGCCACCGCCCAGCGCCACATCCCCCTCGACGAGCCACAGGCCGCCGAAATCCGCGCCGCACAGCACGCTCGCCTTGCGGGCGATGGCATGGAACACCGGGTCGAGGGCGCCGGGCGACGCGTTGATGAGCTCCAGCACTTCGGTCATCGCGCTCTGCCGTGCCAGCGCCTGGCGGCTCTCCTCGGTCAGCCGCGCATTCTCGATCGCGATTGCCGCCTGGTCGGCGAAGGTTGCCAGCTGGGCGATTTCTCCCTCTGAGAAGGGCCGTGCCGGGACGCGCGCGATGTTGATCGCACCCAGTCCTCGCCCCTCGAGCATCATGGGCGCGAAGAGCGCGGAGAAATTGCCCATGCGCGCGAGCACCGCGAGAACCGCAGCCGATGGATTGGGCAGGGCCGACGCGTCGGGCACGTGCAGCGGTTTGCCCGCCTCGACGGCGCGCGCGGTAAAGCTGGTTTCACGCCAGGTGGGCGAGTGAGCCGCGACAATCGCCCAGGCTTCCCCGCGAGTAGCAACGATGCGCACGCCCTGTTGCGGCTCGAGCAGGGTGACCGAGGCGTCCTTCGCTCCGAACAGCGTCTCGCAGCTGTCCAGGATCTTTTCGAACACCCGTGCGGGATCGGCGATCGAGGAGCCGATCGCACGCAGCACTTCGGCGGTCGCCGCCTGGCGCGCCAGAGCCTCCCGGGCCTCTGTCAGGGCCGTTTCCCGGCCGGCGCAGGCCCGCTCGAGCTCTTTCTGCAACGCGTCGAAGGCCTCGGCGGATGGGCGGTTCAAGTCGACCCCTTTACGCTGCCCGCGAGCGCGCGCCGCGATCTGCGCGGCGGCGGCCTCCCGCCGAGCGGGGCGTGACGCGTTCGCGGGCGCCGCGTCGCCCATGCGTCGTGCTTTGGCACGCGATGCCGGGCGCTTGCGAGGACTGGCGTTGCTGTCTGGCCGCTTTGCGCCCATGAGCATTCCCTTCGCCGTTACGAGCCTAGATCAATCGAGCAGCTCGACCGTTAATCAGTTCCCCCGCCCATTCTCAGCGATGAGCCGCGAGATGCCGACGCGTAGGGAGGCCCATGCTTGGAGAGTCAATAGGATAACGCGGTGGCGAGGTAAGCTCTAATCAGGCTTCTTTTTGTCGAGGTCTGCTTCGGGCCGATCGCCGTCGTACGGCCGACCCGACTCGAGAACGCCTAAAAGCGGGCACCGGCACGGGCAGGCGCTGTCGGCGCGAGGCCCCAATTGCGGCAAACCGCGATCGGCCAGCGGAAAACGTCCGGCTTCCGCGCGCGCCGACCCGCCGTGGAGCAGCGTGGCGACGCGGTCATCCGCGCGCGGGCAAAAGGCCGCTCGAACACGGATTCAGGCCGACGCGCAGGGCTGCCGCGACCTACCGTCCCAGCGGCGTCAGCACGAACGCGGCTGCGGACAAAAGACCCGTCGGAACCGGCGCAGCGATGCCTATGACGCCGGGGGCGGCGATGACCAGACCGACTGCGCGCGCGAGCGTTCTCATGAGAGATTCGCTGGACGCCTGGCGATTATCCGGGCTGGCCCGCCCGCTTCGGTGCAGGCACGGCGTGCACGCGGTCGCGCGAAATCGCCGCAGGTCCGCGAACGACATTGAAGCTCGGGCAGCCGTACAGGGCAATGTCCCGGGCATCGTCCGGGTACCGGCCGCAGGAAAGCGCCCGCCAGACGCGGCCGCCGTAGATGCGGCAGCGCGAGCGGCCCTCGGCATCGAAGCGCAGGAACAGGCAGGCGCGATCGAGGCAGCAGCGCCCGCAGTGCGTGCAGCGGCCTTCGAGGCGCTGCGTATGCCGCAGCCCGCGCGGCGTCAGCCGCTGCGCAACCATGCGTGCGATGGACCGGCTGCGGCGCTGCGCGCGGATGTGGCGCGTCATGCGGGCGAGCGTCCCCCAGTAGCGCCTGAGGTACCGGCTGTCACGCGAAATGACCGACGCAATCAGTGGCCAGACAGGGAGCAGCAGCCACATCGCCGCGATCGCCGTCAGCTCGACGGCGGAGGCCACGGCCCGAATCGAGGCGCGGACGGCTTCCGGGATCTGCGGGGCCGCATGCGGCTCCACGCCGTCCGCCGCGAGCGTCAACGAATTGCTTTCGTCGGTCATGGTCTCGTTCCTTTGATGAAGAAGTATCCTTCTTGTTCCGCGCGCCGTGGGATCAGGCTGGCGCAGACCGGCTTACCTCGCCCTTACGGATCGGCTACACGTCGCATAGAGGCGACGCGCGGGTGCCGCAAGTCCAGCCGCGGCATGCCGCGACGGCCGTGCGCGCGCCGTGTACGCCGCCGTGCCGCCTCACATGCGCGGGCCAATCGGCCGCCGGCGCTGCTTGCGGTAGGCTGGCGCCCTTTCGCCACCCAACAGGAGCCGTTGATGCCGGGCAACCGCCAGATCGTCGTTCGCGAACTGCCGAAGGGCGCCCTCACCGAGTCGCATTTCGAGCTGCGCGAGGCCGACCGGCCGGTTCCCGACGAGGGCGAGGTGCTGCTGCGCAACGTGCTGATGTCGATCGACGCCGCCAACCGCGCCTGGATGCAGGGTGCCACCTACCGCGAGGCGGTGAAGGCGGGCGATGTCATGCACACCGCTGCGATCGGCGAGGTGGTCGAATCGAAGGACGCGTCGCTCGCGCCGGGCGACGTCGTCTTCGCCGAATCGCGCTGGGCCGATTACGTCGTGGTGAAGGCGCGGCGCGCACGGAAGGCGCCGCGCCTGCGGCCGCTGTCGCATCTGCTGTCGGTGTACGGCATCGCCGGCAAGACGGCGTATCACGGCCTGATCGGTGTCGGGCGGCCGCAGGCGGGCGAAACCGTCGTCGTCTCGGCGGCCGCGGGCTCGGTCGGCATGACCGTCGGCCAGATCGCCAAGGCGCTCGGCTGCCGCGCGGTGGGCATCGCCGGCGGCGCCGACAAGTGCGCCTGGGTGAAGGACGCGCTCGGCTTCGACGCCTGCGTCGACTATCGCGCCGGCAATCTCTTCAAGGACCTCAAGGCCGCCTGCCCGCAGGGCATCGACGTCTACTTCGACAACGTCGGCGGCGAGATTCTCGAAACGGTGCTGTTCCAGATGAACCTGAAGGGACGGGTCGTGTGCTGCGGCGCCGTGAGCCAGTACGACGCTGCGGCGCCGGCAGGCCCGCGCAACCTGCCCGGCATGGTGGTGGTGAAGCGCCTGCGCATGGAGGGCTTCATCGTCATGGACTTCGCGAAGGACGACGCCACGGCCGAGGCCGCGCTGCAGCGCTGGGTCGCCGAAGGCAGGCTGAAGGTGGTCGACGACATCGTCGACGGGCTGGAAAATGCACCCGCCGCGCTGATCGGCCTGCTCGCCGGCGACAATCGCGGCAAGCGCATGGTGCGCGTGGCGCCGGATCCGGGCTGAAGCCCGGACCGCCGGGCACTCAGGAGCAAGCAACCGATGAGCAAAGTTTCCGCACAGCCTGCCTACCGCTGGACGATCGTCTTCGCCGCGTCGGTGATCCTCGCGCTTTCGATGGGGGCGATGGTCAACGGCATGTCGGCCTTCATCGTGCCGATGCAGGAGCGCTTCGGCTGGGCGCGCGGCGACGCGGCGCTCATCAACTTCGCCGGCATCATGGGCATGGCGTTCGGCGGCGTGCTCGCCGGGCGGGTGGCGGATCGCATCGGCGCGCGGCCGGTCCTCGTCTTCGGCGTGGTGGTGCTCGGCCTGTGCTATCTGGCGGCGTCCCTGGTGACGTCGCTTTGGCAGTACTACGCCCTGTTCGCGGTGGCCGGTTTCTTCGGCGCCGGCGCGATCTTTCCGCCGGTGATGGCGCTGGTCGGCAACTGGTTCACGGCCGGGGCCGGATTGGCGATCGGCATCGTCTCGGCGGGGCAGGCGCTGGGGCAGGGCGGCGTGCCCTTCGCCTCGTCCTTTCTGATCCAGTCCTACGGCATCGACGGTGCGTTCGCCTTCACCGGCGCGGTGATGCTGGCGCTGATGACGCCGGCCGCGCTGCTGATGCGGCGCGCGCCAGCGCGCGACGCTGGTCTGGAGGGCGGTGCAATCGAGGCCGATGCGGCGGTGCTTCCCTACCGCGTGGTGATCATGCGGATGAGCGCGGCGGTGATCCTGTGCTGCACCTGCATGTCGGTTCCGCTCATGCATCTCGTGCCGCTGATCCAGGACACCGGCATTGCGGCGGCGGACGCCGGCAGCGTCATCTTCTCGATGATGCTCGCGGCGATCCTCGGGCGGGTCGCCTTCGGCCGGCTGGCCGACATGATCGGCGCGGTGCCGGCCTACATGACGGCGACGGCGTGGATGACGGCGATGGTGTTCGGCTTCGTCTGGCTGGAAAGCCTCACCGCGTTCTACCTCTACGCCGTCGTCTACGGCTTCGGCTATGCGGGCGTGATGACCGGCGTCCTCACTTCGGTGCGCGCGCTGACCCCGGCCGAGCGCCGCGCCTCGGCGATGGGCGTCATCGGCATGTTCGCCTGGTTCGGCCACGCCATCGGCGGCTACCAGGGCGGGCTGCTCTACGACCTCACCGGTGCCTACGATGCGCCGTACGCCATCGCGGCGGCGGCGGGCGTCGTCAACCTCGTCGTGGTCAGCACGCTGCTGCGCAGGACGCGCAGGCCGGAACTCGTGGCAGTCTGAGGCGCACGCGGCTTTCGCCTTGCCTGGCGCTGCGCGCGAAGGGTCGCGTGCGGCGCTGTGACCGTCCGGCCGCGGTTACTCGATGAGACGGCTCAATGCCGAATGAGACAGCTTCACCGCGACGCCTTTCGGCGTGTGCCGCGTCAGGACGCGGACGATTTCCCCGCTGCATTCGGACGTCCTGGTCGTTCCCGCTCCGGCAATCACGATCGTGAAGTTGATCTGATCGCCGACCGCAAACTTGGCTTCGCTCTCGGTCCAGAAGAATACGCCCGTGGCAGACAGGTCGTCCGTGACACCCCTGCCGTTCTGAAAATACAAGGGGACCGCAGCTGCCGTGCGCGCCTCTTTTCTCTTGTCCGCGTGTAGCATTGTCGACCCGATGAGTTGTTGTTCAGCCGCCTGCAGCGCAGGATTCGCCAGTTCGCCTTCGCTGTCAATGGCTCGCGGGAAGCCGTTCGAAACTGCGAGGGTGACAATTCGCCCTGGCACCGAGGCCGGGCCCGCATCACGCGCGCGCTCAGCAGCCCTGGAAGGTCGGGGGCGCTTTTTGACGCAGGCACGAGGGCCTTAAACGGCGTCGTCGGTGCGGGCGAGCGCTTGAGCGCGAGCGCGCTCGAGGTCGAGATCACGCAGCGTTGCCCGGCCGACGACGCTGGCACCCGCGGCCGTGCGCGCGAACGCGGCATCAGGCAGATCGGCCGCGCGGATTAGGGCAACTCGCCGCTACGAGGCAGATTGCAGGCGGCTCAACACCTCGAGCATTCCCGGCGACGTGTCCGTATGGTGGTGGATCAGCTTCCATCCCCCGGCCTCGCGCCGGTAGATGTTGGTGACGCGATGCTCGAGGCTGACAGGCTGTCCCGCCATCTTGAACGTACCGTGCTCGACTCCCAATTCGTAGGCCAAATCGCCGTGCACCTGTATGAACTGGTCCTTCAGGCCGATCTTGGCGTCTGCCGCCATGCCCGCGACTTCGTCGAATGAGTCCCGCACCGCGTCCCAGCCCGTGCTGCGGCCGCCGATGGGATGCATCGCGGTCACCGCGGGAGCGTGGGACCAGGCGTCGGCCATTGCGCCCTTCTCGCCGTTACCCATCCGATTCAAGGCAGCATAGAACTGCTCGGACGCCCTGCGAACGTCACTTTCCGCTGACATAATCAGTCTCCTTTCAGGCGTTCAAAGGCGCGGTCGCTGCGCAACGGAATCGCCGATGGGATCGGCGTCGCGCCTACTTTCCGGGTGCGCGGTACTTCGACGCGACGCTGCCTCCCAACTTCATCGCCTCGAGCTGCTGTTCCGGGGTAATCAGCTCGATCGAATCGACCTCGGTGAATGCGCCGCTCGCCATGACCACCATGCTTACCGCGGCCCCCGACACCGCGTTGCCTTCGACCACGGTGACCACGTCGCCGTTTGCCGTCATCCAGATGTGGTGCATCTTGATGCCGGCGGCTTCAAACATCGCTTTGGCTGCGCTTGCGCGGTCCCCCGGATTGGAGAGCATGCCTTTACAGGCTTCAGGCGTGTAGCGCGCTCGCGTCATATAAAGACTCATGATGAATACCTCCTCTTGATCCTCGCAAAACCGCTTGTCGGCGAAGAATCCGACGCATTCAATCTACACCCGGGGGCACTCGCGGGCAATGTCCGGTTTGCGGCGCGAGGCGCCTAGGATCGCGGCTCGTCGAGCTCTTCACCGAGCGCGGCGGCGCGCGCGCCGGGATGAACCGCCATGCCGAACTTGCCTTCAAGCGGCACGCTCAGATGCAGCTGCTGCGCCCGCTCGAGCAGCGACACCGTGATCAGGTAACCGTGGTGCAGCGGAAAATCACCGCGCACAACCAGCACGTGGGTGCCGTTGTCGATCATCAGCTGCAACGGCATGGGCCCGTATTCTTCGTGTGGTGGCTCGCCGGCAGACATGGCCCGTGCATCGGCGTGCGACAACACCGCAAGCTTTGCCTGATCGGTCCGGAGCAGGCTGGCCACCCGCAGCATGTCCCGCGCGCGACTCACCATGGCGCGCGACAGCGGCAGGCGCTCGCGTAGCAGCGCAACCCATGCGTCGCCGATCGCGTCGCCTTCCGCGTCGCTTCGCGACGTCAGAATGAGGAGGTAGCGTTTGCGGAAGACATCCCACTGCCGGTAAGGCGTATGCCCCCGCGCCCGGCGCAAGGGTACAAGCGTGGCGGCCAGCGCAGCGGCGGCGCCCAGCAAGAGTCGTCTTCGGCGCGCGTCGGGCTGAAAAAAAAGCGAGCACTGGGCTCGCTTTTTCTCGTAACGCCTGTGCCGGTGCGGCGACGTCACTGCTTGAAGATTTCCAATGGGCAAATGGTCGAGACGGTGTAGTTCGGCACGTCAACCACGTTGCCGACGCGCAGGTCGCAGGCCACGCTCGTCAGGACATACGCCTGCTCGCTGGTCAGCCCCTTCGTCTTCTGCAGCCAGGCGATCATCTCAAGCAAGGAATTGCGCGCGGCCATCGTCAGGTCGTTCGACAGCTGGGTCAGGGGCTTGAGCTTCTCGGAGCCGAGGTAAGCCCACTGCGGCGGAATTTCGCCGGCGCCCTTGAAGGGATAGCCGACCGTCGCATGAAACGCATCGGGCTCGAGCTGCTTGAGCTGCGAACCGCCTTCGAATTGCGGCTGCTTCACGCTCGCCGCCATGCCTTTTCGTATTTCGGTCTGCACCGTCACGACGGCGCCCATTTCGATCGCCGTGCCAGCGACTTCGCCGTCGCCCTGCGCATAGTGAACGTCACCGATGAACAGGCCGCAGCCATCGATGAAACAGGGCAACAGCAGCGTGGTGCCCACCACCATTTGCTTGACGTCCATGTTGCCGCCGTTCTCGCGCGGCGGAATCGTGCGCAGGCACTTGTCCTTGTGGCTGCCCTTGGGTCCGCAGACATCGGCAGGCCGGGCACCGGTCGGTTGCGGCGGCAGCGCAACGCCGCCGGCCGCCGCAAGCTGGCTTTCGCGCGCCAGCCACTTTTCGACTTCCGGCTCGCCCGGCAGCACCCCGACCGAACCCATGAAGCCGTTCATCGGAATGCGGACCCCGGGCACCTGCGCCGAGACGGCGTCCACACGGGTCAGCTTCCAATTGGCGATGAAAGGCTTCGTGTACTTGTCCGAGAGAAAGCCGAAGCCGGGCACGATCGTTGTGTAGCCGTATTCATCCGGATCGATGTCGATCAGTTTGATCGCCAGCACGTCGCCGCGCTTTGCGCCTTCGATGTAGATCGGACCCGTCATCGGGTGAACGAGGTTCAGGTCGACCGCCAGTACGTCCTTCGGCTCGGAGTTGATATTCAGGTTGGAGTCCAGCGCATCGCGCGTGTGGACAACGATCAAATTGCCGGGCTTGGCCCGCGCGACCGGCTTGATCGCCGGGTGATACCGGTTGAAGCAGTTCGGATCCTGCTCGCAGTGCGCACCTTGCTTCTTGACTTCTACGATCGTCTGCGTTTTCACGTCGGTCGTATCGGCGAATGCAGCGGTACCACCGACCGTCACCATTGTTAACGTAAAGAGAAAAGCAGGGATTAAACGCATCGCAAACCTCCGGCGGACTGGAAAACGGCGATTAAGAAAGCCCTACGGCAGCAGGGTCTCTGCCCTTGCACGCGGCAGCAGCGATTGTCCGGAAAGCAAGAATATTTGTCTAGCGAGCGCCGATCGCGAGGTTGCGTGCGCAGGCCGTGCGCGCCGAATGTTCTCGGCGCTGGTCGTGCCCGATGTAACCGCCGAACGGACCCGTGTCCGTGGGCAGTCCAGCGCTCGGGTCATCGGTGGCGACGATCCCTTCCGCGCGTTCCGGGCGGCGTGAGGGCGGCGGGTCGCGGCCAGAAGCCGCCGTTACCCAACATCGCGTGAGTCTGCCAAAACGGCGCTCGCAGTCCTTGGTTGTTTCGAACGCGCGTGAGCGCAACAGAGGGCCGTAGTATTTTCCATCAGGCGCCTTGCGCGATGGACGCGCGGCCGCGGACAGGGCCGCTCATGGCCCCAAGCACCGTTCATCGAGCCTAAACACCCGCGACCGGGCGCGTTTCGCGGCATCGAGGCGAAGAAATTACCGATCCTTTGGATGCTGTGCTGCTGCGCAAGGCTCTCGACGGCGCCGTCCCAGTCGTGGTGGCTGCCGCCGAGGCCGTGGATCACAAACACCGGGTGCCCGCCGCCGGCCACGTCGGACAGCAACGCCAGCCCCGGGCTGGCAGGCAGGTCGATGTCGGGCGTCATGGTACGGAACATGGGCGGCAGGATTGCCTGTGGGTTGCCGCCAGATCGCCGCGGGTTCAGACTGCCTGCCCGATCCCGTCACCCAAAGGAGACAAACCATGGCGAACTTCGTCCTGGTCCACGGCGCCTGGCACGGCGGCTGGTGCTACCGCGACACCGCCCGGATCCTGCGCGCCGCCGGCCACACGGTGCACACCCCCACGCACACCGGCGTGGGCGAGCGCTTTCACCAGTCGGCCGAGAACATCACGCTCGAGACCCACATCCGCGACGTGGTCGGCTGCATCGAGGCCGAGGAGTTGGACGACGTGGTGCTGTGCGGCCATTCCTACGGCGGCATGGTGATCACCGGCGTGGCCGACCGCATCCAAAGCAAGGTCCGCGCGCTGTGCTACCTCGACGCATTCATTCCCGAGCACGGCGACTCGCTGATCGACCTGCTGCACAAGGCGCTGGCGCCCGAGGTGGCGGCGCAGTTCATCGGTGCGTTCCGCGGCACTGCGCTGGACAAGAACTGCGGGCTGATGCAGCCGATTCCGGCCGAAGCGTTCAACGTGGCCCAGTCCAACCGCGCGTGGGTCGACCGGCGCTGCCGACCGCAGGCCCTGGCTACCTTCGAGTCACCGCTGCTGCTGACCGGCGAATACACCAAGGTGCCCAAGCGGCTCTACATCCTGGCCGACGGCTGGGACCCGAGCCCGTTCCGCTATTTCGCGGCGCAGGTCGACGGCAAGCCGGGCTGGAAGCTGACCAAGCTGCCGACAAGCCACGACGTGATGGTCGACATGCCGCAGCAGCTGGCCGACGAGCTGACGGCACTGGCGTAAAGCGCAGGGCACGGCGAAACCGATCGCGCGGGACGCGCTGGCTGCGCTGCAGGCGCGCGAGTCGGCGCTTTTGTTTACGATAAGGCCCCTTGCGCGCCGGGCTTGCAGCCGCAGCCAGCGTCGATCATAGCCCCAAGCACGGTTCATCAAGCCGAAACACGCCTCAACCACGCGCGTTTCGCGGCACCCAGGCGAAGGGGTTTCCTATCCTTGGACGGTATCGTTCATTCCCATGGCGCGTTCGATGGCGATGACATCGGACGGCCGCTCGAACGGCGCCGGCGCGGGATCGCCCTCCTTGCGCTCACGGCCGATCGTCCGGAAGAAGTCCTCGAGGCCGCAGGGCGTGATGACCCAAAGCATTACGAGCTCCTCGTCGCCGTCGTTGACGATCTCGTGCTTCACATCGTAGCCGAGGAAGCAGGACGTGCCCGGCGTCAGCTCGTGACGCACGCCGTCGACGTTCACGTGGCCGCGGCCGCGGAAGCAGATCTGCAGCTCCACCTGGTCGCCATGCGAATGCTCCCGGATGCGTCCCCCGACGCCGACCGTCTGAAAGCCCATCGACAAGCCTTCGAAGCCAGTGTTGCCGTTGTACAGCTTGGGATCGGCGTGGCCGTTCGCCGGAATTGGCTGCCACCAGCTCGGGCCGTCGCCCGGCTGCATGACGACGGCATGCCCGCGGCAGTTCTCCTCGACGCGCGTATGCGCCTGCGTGCTCATGCTCTTCCTCCGGATGCAGATGACGCCCGGCAGCCTACGCCATTGCGCGCGCTTTCAAAAGCCTGCGGCCATGCCCGCTGCGCATGAGCGGACCGGTCGGAGGCGCATCTATGGCTCCCTTCGGGATGGACCGTGTGGGGACTCTGCTCCTGATAACGGTGGCAAGGCACCGATCAGCAAATCTGGGTGATTAGCTTATTCACGACCTGGCAACTGACTGCTCAGGGTCGATTCCAGACGCCCGCGATTCCCGGAAACCCGACATTTCCCGGCGGGCGCATCACCCGCCCGCGGGCGTCGAATTTTCTACGCGCCGTGAGCCGGCGCCTCTGACGGTTCCGGGCGACTCAGAAGAGGGACACGAGGGCGGCGAGAACGACGACCACGGTCGGCGCGGACATCATCACGGCGGTCTCGATGTCTTTGATGGTTTCCATGGTTGCCTCCTGTCTGCTTCAAACGTGGCTCCACGATAGGCCAGCGCAGCTCGAGCGGCAGCGAACCACGCCGCGCGGACGCTGTGAAGTATTCACATTCGCTGGTGCGATGCAGCAATCGCCGGCGCTCGGCAGGCCGTTGCGCGGTGATCCGGCCTGCGCCAGGGTTGCTAAACTGCCAACCGCCGCCTGCCATGCCGCTCGCCTTCAAACGCCTGCATCCCACCTTCTTCGCCGAAGCGAGCCCGGTCGCGCTGCGCGAGGTCTACGACCTCGAGACGCTCGACGCGATCCGCGCGGCGATGGACGAACACGCGGTGCTCGTGTTCCACGAGCAGGCCTTCACCGACGCCGAGCAGCTCGATTTCGCGCGCCGCCTCGACGGCGCGCTGCACGCCAGGACCGGCGCGCGGGTGGTGGCGAAGAGCCGGCTGGGCGACGAGGAGGCGCTGACCGACATCTCCAACGTCGGCGCGGACGGCGCGCTGCTCGCGTCGAACGACCGCCAGCGCCTGTACCGGCTCGGCAACCGGCTGTGGCACACCGACGCCTCGTTCGAGGATCCGGCGGGGCGCTACTCGATGCTGCACGCGCGCGTCGTGCCGCCGGCGCAGGCGGGCGGCGACACCGAGTTCGCCGACATGCGCGCGGCCTACGACGCGCTCAGCGCGGCGATCAAGGCGCGCCTCGAGGGCCTGCGCGTGCGCCACTCGATCGCCTATTCGCGCCAGACGCTCGGCTTCGAGTTCACGTCCGAGGAGGCGAAGCGGCTGCCGGGCGCCGAGCATCCGCTGGTGCGCACGCTGCCGCGCGCGGGACGCAGGTCGCTTTACCTTGCCTCGCACGCCGCCGAGATCGTCGGCTGGAACCTGCCCGAGGGGCGGCTGCTGCTGCGCGAGCTGATGGAGCACGCGACGCAGCCGCCATTCGTGCATCGCCACGTCTGGCGCGCGGGCGACCTGGTGATCTGGGACAACCGCGCGACGATGCACCGCGCCACGCCGTTCGACGACGCCACGCTGCGGCGCGAGCTGCGCCGCGTCACGACGCTCGATATCGCGGCCTGAGGGCCTCTAGCGGCCGCGCGCGCCGCGCGCCCACCACTCGTAGATGTCCTCGCCGGTGGTCAGCCACACGCCCTTCTTGTTGCGCATGTAGTCGTACACCGCCTCGAAGTACTTGATGCGGTGCGGCACGCCGCTGATGTAGGGGTGCACGGCGATCGCCATGACGCGCGGGTTCTTGGTGCCCTCGGCATAGAGCCGGTCGAACTGGTCGCGGCAGCGCCGCAGCCAGGCGTCCGACTCGTGGTGCTGGATCACCATCATCGGGATGTCGTTCAGCTCGAGCGTGTAGGGCACCGAAACGAGCGGGCCGTGCGCGGTGCGGATCTCGTAGGGCTGGTCGTCGTTTACCCAGTCCGAGACGTACTCGATGCCGGCCTCCGCCAGCAGGTCGAGCGTCTCCCAGGTCTCGGTGAGGCCCGGTCCGAGCCAGCCCTTGGGCGCCTTGCCGGTGAACGCGCGAATGATGTCGATCGATTCGCGGATCACGGCGCGCTGATCCGGCTGCGTGTGCATCGCGCCCTGCTTGACGGCGTGCCCCATGAATTCCCAGCCGGCGTCGCGCATCGCCTCGGCCACGCGCGGATAGGAGCGGCAGACGTTCGCATTCAGCGAGGTGGTGACCGGAACCTTGCGCTTGACCAGCGCTTCGCGCAGGCGCCAGAAGCCGACGCGCATGCCGTAGTCGTGCCAGGCCCAGTTGGGCACGTCGGGCACCACGCTCACGCCCTGCGGCGCCGGCAGGTACTGGCGCGCCATCGGCTTCTCGATGTCCCATTCCTCGATGTTGACGATGGTCCACACGGCGATGCGCGCCCCCTTCGGCAGGCGCCAGGGCGCGCGATCGACGATCGCGGAGTAGTCGAAACGTTCGTGGGGCAGCTTCATGCGCGTCCTCCCGGGGGCAGCGGCACGGTATTCTAAACACCGTTCGCAGCGAGGGCGCGGGAGCCACGCATGAAAAGCGTCGAAATCAACGGCCGCCGTTACCGCTGGATGACCGAGCCGCTGGTGGTGGTCTGCATCGACGGCTGCGAATTCGGCTATCTCGAGCAGGCGGCGGCCGCGGGGCGCACGCCCTATCTCGCCGGCCTGCTCGGCGAGGGCACGGCATTCGAGGGCGACTGCGTGGTGCCGACCTTCACCAATCCGAACAACCTGTCGATCGTCACCGGCGTGCCGCCGGCGGTACACGGCATCTGCGGCAACTATTTCTACGACCGCGAGGCCGGCGCGGAGGTGATGATGAACGACCCGCGCTACCTGCGCGCGGGCACGGTGCTGGCGGCGTTTGCCGACGCCGGTGCGCGGGTCGCGGTGGTCACCGCCAAGGACAAGCTGCGCACGCTGCTCGGCCATCGGCTGCAGGGCATCTGCTTCTCGGCGGAGAAGGCGGCCGCCGCGACGCTGGCGGAGAACGGCATCGACGACGTCGTCGGCCTGGTCGGCCAGCCGGTGCCGTCGGTGTACAGCGCGGCGCTGTCGGAGTTCGTCTTTGCCGCGGGCGTGAAGCTGATGGAGACGCGCCGCCCGGACCTCATGTACCTGTCCACCACCGACTACGTGCAGCACAAGTTTGCGCCGGGCAGCGACGGCGCGAATGCCTTCTACGCCATGATGGACGGCTACCTCGCGCGGCTCGATGCGCTGGGCGCGGTGCTGGCGATCACGGCGGACCACGGCATGAATGCCAAGACGCGCGCCGATGGCTCGCCCAACGTGATCTACCTGCAAGACCTGCTCGACGGCTGGATCGGCGCCAATCGCGCGCGCGTCATCCTGCCGATCACCGATCCCTACGTGGTGCACCACGGGGCGCTCGGATCGTTCGCCACGGTCTACCTCGACGCCGCCGAGCGCGAGGCGGTGCGTGCGCGCCTTGCGGCGCTCGAAGGCATCGAATGCGTGTTGTCGAATGCCGAGGCCTGCGCGCGCTTCGAGCTGCCGCCCGACCGCATGGGCGACCTGGTGCTCGTCTCCGGCAGGCACGTGGTGCTCGGCACCAGCGCTGCGCGCCACGACCTCTCCGGGCTGGACGCGCCGCTGCGCTCGCACGGCGGAATCTCCGAGCAGACGGTGCCGCTCGTGTTCAACCGCCGTACGGCGGGCATTCCGGGGCGCACGCGGTTGCGCAATTACGACGTACTCGAGGTGGCCCTGAATCACCTCGCGCCCGCCATGCCCCAGACGGCTGTCATGCGTGCGAACCCGCAGTAGACTAACTGGGGTACGCGTATGCAACAGGGGGTGACATGAAGCGGATGCCGCGTAGACAGTTCCTCCTCGCAGCATCGGCGCTGGCGGCGGCGCCGCTCGCCGGGGTGCGCGCGCAGGCGAAGAAACCGCTGCGCGTGGTGTGGTTTTCCGCCGGCGAGCCGGAGAGCCACAAGTCTTACATCGACGCGTTCCGCAGTGGCCTGCGCGAGCTCGGCTACCGCGAGAACCAGGACGTCGTCATCGACTACCGCTGGCGCGGCGAGACCATCAAGCCCTATCGCTGGATGGCCGCCGACATCGTCGAGGAAAAGCCCGACGTCATCGTCGCCACCTGCGAGATCTCCGCCAAGGCCGCGCTCGGCGTGACCGACAGCATCCCGATCGTCATGGCGGCGAGCAGCGATCCGGTGGCGCACGGTCTGGTGAAGAGCCTGGCGCGCCCGGAAAGAAACCTGACCGGACTGTCGTTCAACGAATTCGAGGTGAGTGCCAAGCGCCTCGAACTGCTGCGCGAGGTGGTGCCGGGGCTGCGGCGCGTCGGCGCGATCATGCCGGCGGACGAGTCGATCAGCAAAGTCGAGCTCGCGGAAATCGAGCAGCTGGCGCGCGCCCATCAGATCGAGCTGGTGAGCCATCGCGTCCCGGGCGAGGATTTCGAGGCGGCCTTCGCCGCCATGCGCGAGGCGAAGGTGCAGGGCATCCTCGATTTCGCGACGCTGTCGGTGAACTTTCCCTACCAGCGCGAGTTCACCGCGCTGGCGCTCGCCTCGCGCATCCCGGTGGCCTACAACCTGCGCGAGATGGTCGAGGCGGGCGGCCTCATGTCCTACGGCCCGGTGGCGCGCGTGGTGTTCCGGCGCGCCGCGTACTACGTCGATCGCATCGCCAAGGGCACCAGCCCGGACGAGCTGCCGATCGAGCAGCCGTCGCGCTTCGAGACTGCGATCAATCTCGACACCGCCCGCAGGCTCGGCATCACGTTTCCGCAAACGGTTCTGCTGCGCGCGGACACGGTGATCGGCTGACGCTGCCGCGCGAGCTTTTCGCGCACGATCAAGGACTTGTCGGGAAGCGTGGGTGCGCGATGCGCACGCGCCTTGCTTCCCGCTTTGCTTCGCGCCGTGCTGCGGCTAACCTGCATCAAACGCAGGGGGGGCGGACATCAAATGACGAACAGAACGATCCTCTGGATGATCGGCTTTCTCGCCGCGGTGGTCGTCGTGTCGGCGGCCCTGTACCGGCCGCTCGCCGCGGCGTTCATGGCCAATCCGATCTTCAACGGCATGATCGTCGGCGTGCTGCTGGTGGGCATCGGCGTGGCGTTCGTCCAGGTGCTCAGCATGCAGCGCGAAAGCGACTGGGTCGACGCGCGCCGCGAGGGACTGCGGCCGCACGGCGCCGACGAACCACGCATGCTCGCGCCGCTGGCGCGCATCCTGGCGGGGCGCCAAGGCGCACCGCGCATCTCGGCGGTGGTCATGCGTTCGCTGCTCGACGGCGTGCGCCTGCGCCTGGACCAGAACCGCGACATCGCGCGCTACCTGGTCGGGCTGCTGATTTTCCTCGGCCTGCTGGGCACCTTCTGGGGACTGCTCGATACGGTGGTGTCGGCGGGCAAGGTGATCGCCGGCCTCAAGGTCGCGGGGGCCGACGTGGGCGCGGCGTTCGCCCGCCTGCGCGACGACCTGCAGGCGCCGCTTGCCGGCATGGGCACCGCGTTCAGCTCCTCGCTGTTCGGGCTCGCCGGCGCCCTGGTGCTCGGCTTTCTCGACCTGCAGGCGGGGCACGCCGAGAACCGTTTCTTCAAGAACCTCGAGGACTGGCTCGCCGAACTCACGCATCTGCCAAGCGCGATCGTGACCGAGGGCGAGGGGACGATCCCGGCCTACGTCGAGGCGCTGCTCGAGAAGACCGCCGACAGCCTGGAGGGTCTCGGCCGCATCATGACGCGCGGCGAGGAGGAGCGCACGCAGATGCGCGCCGAGCTGCTGCAGCTCACCCAGCGCCTGACCGACCTCACCGACCAGATGCGCGCCGAGCAGCAGCTGGTGCGCGGCTTGGCGCGCCAGCAGCAGGACCTGCACCCGGTGATCGGGCGGCTGGCGGCGGCGGCGGAAAGCGCCGCCGGCAGCGACGAAGCGCTGCGCGACCAGCTGAAGGTGCTGGAGGCGGCCCTGAAGCGCGCGGTGGAGGAGGGCATCGCCGAACGCCGGCAGTTCACCGGGGATCTGCGCGCCGAATTGCGCCTGCTGGCCCGCACGCTCGCAGGACGCAGCGGCGGCTGAGGTCGCGCAGCAATGTTCCAGCTCACGCGCCGCTCGCGCACCATCGACATCTGGCCGGGCTTCGTCGATGCGCTCGCCTCGGTACTCATCGTCTTCATCTTCATGCTGCTGGTGTTCGTGCTGGCGCAGTTCTACGCGACCTGGGAGCTGGCCGGACGCGACGCGACCATCTCGCGCCTCGAGCGCAGCATCGACGAGCTGGCGCGCACGCTCTCGCTCGAGCGTGACCGCAGCGCCGGTCTCGAGTCGCGGCTGTCGGAAGTGGAATTGCGCCTGCGCGCCACCCTCGCCGAGCGTGACGCGCTGTTTGGGCGCCTCACCGCCGCGGAGGGACAGCTCAACCTGACGCAGGCCGAGCTCGAGGAGGCGAAGCGCAGCATCGCGGCCGATCGCGAGACGATCGAGGCGCGCCTGGCCGACATCGCGCGCCTGCAGCAGGACATCGCCGCGCTGCGCGCGCTGCGCGAGCGGCTGGAGGCCGAGGTCGCAGAGCGCGACACGACGATTGCGCAGGAACGGCAGCTGAGCGCGGCGGCGGAACGCCGGGTCGCGGAGCTGACGCGTCAGATCGAGGCGCTGCGCGCACAGCTTGCCGCGGTGTCGAGCGCGCTCGCGCTCGAGGAGGCGAAGGTGAAGGAGCAGCAGGTGGAGATCGCCGAGCTCGGCCGGCGCCTAAACCTCGCGCTCGCGCGCCGCGTGCAGGAGCTGAACCGCTACCGCTCGGAGTTCTTCGGCCGGCTGCGCGAGGCGCTGGGCGAGCGGCCCGACATCCGCATCGTCGGCGACCGCTTCGTGTTCCAGTCCGAGCTGCTGTTCGACTCGGGTTCGGCCGAGCTGGGGCCGGGCGGTGCGGAGCAGATCCGGCGCGTGGCGCGCACGCTGAACGAGGTGTCGAAAAAGATTCCGCGCGACCTCGACTGGGTGCTGCGCATCGACGGCCACACCGACCGGCGCCCGATCCGCACGTCCAATTTTCCGTCGAACTGGGAGCTTTCCACCGCGCGCGCGCTGTCGATCGTGCGACTGCTGATCGCGGAGGGCGTGGCGCCGCAGCGCCTGATCGCCGCCGGCTTCGGCGAGTACCGGCCGATTGACCCGGCCAACAACCCGGCTGCCTGGCAGAAGAACCGCCGCATCGAGATCCGCTTCACCTCGCCATAAAGGCAATCAGCGCAGCCGGTCGGCTTCGATCACCGCGGCCTGACGGCGGTCGACCTCGTCGGCGAGCGCGCGCAGCGCCGGCGTCACTTCGGCGCGATACGGCGTCGGCGCCGGCTCGAGGGCGCGCAGCGGCGCGGGCAGCGACTCGAGGGCGGCGAGGGCGCGTTCGCGCAATTGCGCAAGCGTCGGCGCCGGCGCCAGCCGCTTGCCGTCGCGCATCACCGGCGCGATGAGCGGCTCGCCCTCGAGCCGCTCGCCCGCGAGCGCGAGCCGGTCGTGGTGCAGCCGCCCGTCGCGCAGTTCGCGGAACACCTGCTTGCGCCCCGGCCAGGTCGACTTGCCCTCGGAGCGCTTGCGGCGCGCGAGGCCGGCGTATTCCTGCAGCTTGTAGGCGCAGTCGAGCCCGGGCGCGTCGTCCGAGACCACCAGCGCCGTGCCGACGCCGAAGCCGTCGATTGGCGCCGGCGCGAGCTTGGCCAGTTCGTACTCGTCGAGTCCGCCGCTGGCGAAGATGCGGATGTCCGGGCAGCCGCCGTCGTCGAGAATCCGGCGCACCTTGTGCGCGTGCGCGGCGAGGTCGCCCGAGTCGAGGCGCACGGCGCGCACCTGGATGCCCTCGGCGCGCAGCCTCGGCACCAGCGCGACCACCTTGGCGGCACCGGCCTCGGTGTCGTAGGTGTCGACCAGCAGCACGGTGTTGTCCGGGTGCGCGCGCGCGAAGTCGAGAAACGCGGCGGTTTCGCTTTCGTGCGCCTGGATGAAGGAATGCGCCATGGTGCCGAAGATCGGCAGGCCGTAGCGCTGCCCGGCGAGCACCGTCGCGCTCCCGGCAAAGCCGGCGAGATAGGACGATCGTGCCGCGAGCAGGCCGGCCTCCGCGCCGTGCGCGCGGCGCAGGCCGAAGTCGACCAGCAGCTTGCCCGGCGCGGCGAGCACGCAGCGCGCCGCCTTCGAGGCGATGAGCGAGCAAAAGTGCAGCAGCGCGACGACGCGCGTCTCGACGAGCTGCGCCTGCGGCAGCGGCGCGACGATGCGCAGGATCGGCTCGTCGGCGAAGAACGGCGTGCCCTCCGGCATGGCGTCGACCTCGCCGCTGAAGCGCAGCGTCGCCAGCCAGTCGATGAACGCCGGCGGAAAGCCTTTCTGCTGCGCCAGCCATTCCAGCTCGGGCGGCTCGAAGCGCAGCTTCTCGAGAAAGCCGAGCACCGGCTCGAGGCCGGCGGCCAACAGGAAGTTGCGGCAGGCGGGCAGCTTGCGCACGAAGAACTCGAACGCCGCGGGCGCGTGCATGCCGCGCTCCCAGTACGCCTTCAGCATGGTGAGCTGGTACAGGTCGGTGAGCAGGGCGCTTGCGCCCGGGTCGCGTTGCGGCAGGGACATCGGTTCAGCTCCGCACGAAGTTGAGCTCAATCATAGGGGCATCGGCTGGCGACGCTATAGTGCGTCGCATGAAGGCACGCCAGCCGCAAGCTGCAGCGCGGGGGGCACTCGGCCGGCTCGATCCGTTCGAGCTGAAGGACCGCCTCATCGCGCGCGCCGCGGCGCAGGCGCGGCGCAGCGCCGGTACGCTGCTCAACGCGGGACGCGGCAATCCCGACTGGCTGGTCGCCCCGCCGCGCGACGCCTTTCATCTGCTCGGGCGCTTCGCGCTCGCGGAGGCGCGGGCGGCGCGCGGCGCGGAGTTCGCCCGCCTGCACGGCGTGGCGGGCGCGCCGCGCGCGGCCGGTATCGCGCGGCGTCTGCGCCGCTTCCTCGCCGCGCGCGGGGCGGCGCCGGGCGCGGCGCTGCTCCGCGAAGCGCTGCGCACGGCGCGCCGGCTGGGTTGTGCGGCGGACGCCTTCGTGCACGAGCTGGTCGACGGGGTGCTGGGCGACCACTATCCGGAGCCGGTGCGCATGCTGGCGCACGCCGAACGCGCGCTGCGCGCCTACCTCGAGGCCGAGGGTGTCGCGCGGCGCCGGCGCGCCGCGCTGCGGCTGTTCGCCGTCGAGGGCGCCACCGCGGGCATCCGCTACAGCTTCGACGCGCTCATTGCCAACCGCCTGCTGCGCAGGGGCGATCGCATCGCGCTTGCCGCACCGATCTTCTCGCCCTACGTCGAGCTGGTGCGCGACGTGCTGCGCGGCTTCGACGTGATCGAGCTGCAGGCCTCTGCGCTGCGGCGCGACGGCAGCCACCGCTGGCAGTACCCGGACGCGGAGATCGACCGGCTCGCCGACCGCAGGATCAAGCTGCTGGTGGTGGTCAATCCGAGCAACCCGCCCTCGGTGGCGATGCACCCGAAAAGCGTCGCGCGCCTGGCGCGCGTGGTGCGGTCGCGCAACCCGAAGCTGCTGCTGATCTCGGACGACGTCTACGCCACCTTCGTGCCGGGCTACCGCTCGCTGCTCGCCGCGCTGCCGCGCAACACGATCGGCATCTATTCCTTCTCCAAGCATTTCGGCGCCACCGGCTGGCGCCTCGGCGTCGTCGCGCTGCACGACGGCCACGTCGCCGATGCGCGCATCGCGGCGCAGCCGGCGCGCGAGCGCCGCGCCGTGGCGCGACGCTACGCGCCGCTCGTGCTCGAGCCGCGCAAGATGGCCTTCATCGACCGCATGGTGGCCGAGAGCCGGGCAATCGCGCTCAACCACACCGCCGGGCTGTCGGCGCCGCAGCAGGTGCAGATGACGCTGCTCGCGCTCTACGGCCTGAGCGCCGCGGGACGGCGCACGCGCGCCGGGCTGCGCGCGCTGCTCGCGCGGCGCCTGCGCGCGCTGTACGACGGGCTCGGCGTGGCGCTGCCCGCGGACCCGCTGCGCGCCGGTTACTACTGCGAACTCGATCTCGCGCTGTGGGCCGAACGCCATCACGGCAAGGCCTTTGCCGCGTGGCTGCAGCGCCGGCACGCGCCGGTGGACTTCGTGCTGCGCCTTGCCGAGCGTTCGTCGATCGTCCTCATGCCCTGTGCCGCCTTCGGCGGCCCGCCCTGGTCGGTGCGGGTGTCGCTCGCCAACCTGCCGGAACGCGCCTATGCGGCGATCGGCCGCCACCTCGCCGCGCTGGCGCGCGAGCTCCTGCGCGAATGGCAGGCGAGCAGCGCCTTACGGCGCGGGCTCAGGCCGCCGCGCGCGTCACGCGCGCCTCGGCGCGCACCGTGAAGCGGTGCTCCAGCGCGGCGAGCTTCTCGGTGATGCCGGTGTACTCCAGCTCGCTCATCGGCAGCATCGCAGCCCCGAAGAAGCCCTGCCGGCGCATCTCCATGCCCTTGTCGGCGGCGCGCGCGCGCACCGTGTCCCAGAACGGGTGCGCGAAGCAGTCGACCGCTTCGGTGAGCCTGCCCTGGTGCATCGCCAGCCCCGCGCAGGACACCAGCGGCGGGCCGTCGAAGTAGCTCGTGCCCGTGTTCAGCGCGACCGGCATGAGCGGCATGTTGTGCGAGCCGCGCATGCCGCCGGCGACGAAGTGCGCGGTCGCGTAGGGCGCCAGCACCTCGCCGGTGGCGGGAAAGTTCATCTGCGTGCGCACCAGCATCACCGGGTCGTCCTTGCCGGTGTACTTGCCGGCGATGTTGTGCAGCCGCGAGGTGGCCACGGCCACGGCCTGCTCCCCGCTCGCGCGGGACCAGACCGACTCGACCACGAAGCGCTCGGCGTCGCGCAGCAGTGCCGCAATGTCGTAGCTTTCCTCCGGCGCATTCAGCTCGATGACGCGATCGGCCTCGGCGTGGCTGACATCCATGATGACGAAGCGGAAGCCCTTCGCCATCTTCGGCGAAAGGATCAGCCCCGGCGTGTTCATGGGGTCGGTAAACGCCAGGTAGAGCGGCAGGTTGAACGCCCCTGGATCGGTCTTGTCGGCAGCGAAGAACACGAAGGGCTCGTTGGGACGCTCGTCGATCGTCATCTCGGCGACCGCCGGGCCCATGCCGCGCACATTGCCGGCGAACGCGTCCTTCAGGAGGTCCTGGCCCGCACCATAGAGGCCCTGCGCCTTGGCGACCTCGGTGCCGGCGACGAAGGCATCCCATGCGAGACGGTGTACCTCGGCATTACCGGACCCGTGGGTGTGGGTCATCAGGATGGCGATGTCGTCCCCGGTATAGGAGATATAGGCGTCGACCAGGAGCTTCTTGCCCTGCGTGGCGACATGCCGCTTGACCGTCTGAAAAAGCTCCTGCGAAGGCTGGATATGGCCGCCGATCGAACCGATGTCCGCCTTGATGACCGATAGGGTGATCGCCATGGCGCCTCCTTGCGATGCGCGTGGCGGCGCGCGCGGAGCGC
>JBFFEY010000025.1:0-38144 GCA_041558415.1 Burkholderiales bacterium
AGCCGACCAAGTTCGACTTCGTCATTAACGCGAAGACGGCCAACGCGCTCGGGGTCACAATCTCATCTTGGGCTCTGCTGCGTGCCGACCGGGTGATCGAATGACCGGAAATGGCCGATTGCAGCCCATCGCAAATACGCAAGCGCGCCCATAAACCCTACATCACTCTTTTGCTCTAGTGAATGGAAGGCGTACGGTTCCCCACGGTACGGCTCCACGGGAGAACTCATGTTCGCAGGCCAATGCTGGTGGATCACCGGCGCCTCGTCGGGTATCGGCGAAGCCCTCGCGCGTACGCTCGCTAAACATGGTGCGTCCGTCATCCTGTCAGGAAGAAACGTCGACGCACTCGAAGCCGCGGCACGCGACTGCAGCGACGCGCTCGTGCTCCCCTTCGAAGCGACGGACTTCGAGCACATCCCCGATTTCGTCGAGCGGGCCTGGACGTGGAAGGGCCGCGTCAACGGACTCGTCAACAACGCGGGTATCACTCAGCGCTCGCTCGCCATCGATACCGCCTTTGCGGTCTACCAGAGGATCATCGCGGTCGATCTGCTTGCGCCGATCGCACTGACCCAGGCACTGCTGCCGCGCATGGTGAAAGCCCGCGGCGGCCAGGTCGTGGCGATCTCGAGCGTCGCCGGCATCGCCGGCGTGCCGCTGCGCTCAGCGTACTGCGCGGCGAAGCACGGCCTGATCGGCTATCACGACGCGCTGCGCGCCGAGAACGAGCACCTTGGCATCAAAGTACTCGTCGTCGCACCCGGGTCGGTGCGTACGAACGTGTCGCGGAACGCGCTGAACGCCGACGGCTCCCGGCGCGGCGTGAGTGACGCAGCGATCGATAATGGCATGCCGCCGGAACGGGCCGCCGACAGGATTCTCGAGGCGCTGGTAGCAGGCCAGCGTGAACTCCTGCTCGCCGAAGGCATGGAACGCGACGTCGCGCTGATGCGCCGCCAAGCCCCGGAGGTCCTGTTCGAGCGCATGTCCGCGCTCATGCGCGACGGGTACGCTCAGAAAATGGCGGTCGAATCTGCAAAAAGCTAACGTCGGGCGCGCTCAGGCGCCCGCCGGCACCGAAATCTCGACAAGGTTGAGATCCGGATCGCGCACGTAGACCGAGCGGATCTTCGACACCGCGCCGGTCTTCATCACCGGGCCCTCGAGGATCGGTACGCTGGCCGCTCTGAGCTTGGCGATCACCTCGTCCAGCGGCACCGCGGCGATGAAGCACAGGTCGAGGCTGCCCGGCACGGCCACATGCGCACGCGGCGTGAATTCCCTGCCCCATTCGTGCAGGTTGATCTTCTGGCTGCCGAACTTGAGCGCGAGGCGCTCGCCGTCGGGCGTGGCGAAGCGCTCGAGCGTCATGCCGAGCACGTCGCGGTAGAAGCGGATGCAGCCCTCGAGGTCGCGCGTGGTGAGCACGATGTGGTCGATGTGATCGATCATAGGATCTTGTTCTTTCGCAGTTCGGCAATCTCGCCGTCGGAATAGCCCGCGCCGCGCAACACCTCGTCGGTGTGCTCTCCGAGCTGCGGCGCCGCGCTGCGGATCGCGCCCGGCGTCGCCGACAGCTTCGGCACGATGCCCGGCACCTTGAGCGGCTCGCCGTCGCCGGCGACAATCTGCTCGATCATGCCGCGCGCCGCGTAATGCGGGTCGACGGCGATGTCGGCGGCACTGTAGATCCGCCCCGCCGGCACTTCCGCCTGCTCCATCGCCGCAAGCACATCCTCCTGGCTGCGCTGCGACGTCCACGCAGCAATCGCGTCGTCGATTTCGGCCATGCGCGCCGCGCGCCCGTCGTTGCGCGCAAGCCCCGGGTCGTCGCGCAGGTCCTCGCGCCCGATCGCGGTCATGAGCCGGTCGTAGAGACTGTCGGCGTTGCCCGCGATCAGCACGTAGCTGCCGTCGCTGCAGGGATAGAGGTTCGATGGCGCGATGCCGGGCAGCGCACTGCCCGAGCGCTCGCGCACCACGCCCTGGGCGTCGTACTCGGGCAGCAGGCTCTCCATGACGTTGAACACCGACTCGTAGAGCGCAACGTCGATCACCTGCCCCTGCCCGCCATTCTTCAGGTGATGCAGCGCCAGCAGCGCGCCGATCACACCGTGCAGCGAGGCGAGGGTGTCGCCGATCGACAGGTTGGGACGCACCGGCGGCCGGTCGGGAAAGCCGGTGACGTAGCGTAGCCCGCCGAAGGCCTCGGCGATCGCGGCGAAACCGGGCCGCGCGCGGTACGGGCCGCTCTGGCCGTAGCCGGAGATGCGCACCAGGATGAGCTTCGGGTTCTCGGCCTTGAGCACCTCCCAGCCGAGGTTCCAGCGCTCCAGCGCGCCCGGGCGGAAGTTCTCGATCACGATGTCGCTCGCGCGCGCCAGGCGGCGCACCACGGCCTGGCCCTCGGGCTTGCGCAGGTCGAGCGTGATCGACTTCTTGTTGCGCGACTGCACCTGCCACCACAGCGATACGCCGTTTCGCATGCGGCGCCAGCGCCGCAGCGGATCGCCGTCGCCGGGCGGCTCGATCTTGATCACCTCGGCGCCGAAGTCGGCGAGCGTCTTGCCGCAGAACGGCCCGGCGATCAGCGTGCCGAGCTCGAGTACGCGCACACCCTGCAGCGGCCCCGCCGTCGGCTGCGCCTGCGTCATCGCCGTCTGCTGCGCCTACGGCCGGCGCTTCAGCATGCGCAACGGGTCGTACGCGAGCACCGCCTCGCCATGCTGGTTGACCACGCGGTTGGCGAAGCGCACCAGGCCGCGATCGCCCTTCGAGGTCAGGCGGTGCTCGGTCACCTGCGCTTCGACATGGATCGTGTCGCCCACCAGCGTGGAGCGCTTCACGTCGAGCGTCGCGCCGAGGAAGGCGAGGCCCGTGTCCTGCATGCTCGGCAGCAGCAACCCCTCGGCGCAGGCGTAGACCAGCGCCCCCGGCACCACCTTGCCTTTCAGCGCGCGCCGCGAATCATCGTCGACCGTGAACAGCTCCTCGGTGAGCCAGGTCAGGTTGACGAAGGCGACCAGGTCCGCCTCGCGCAGCGTGCGGCGGTGCGTGCGAAAGCGCGCGCCGACCGCCAGGTCCTCGAAATAGAACCCGTGGCCGATGAGCGGCAGTGACTGCGCCAAGCGCCCTCCCCCTCGCGCGCCGCCGCGCGGTCTACTTCTTCTCGAAGTGCGAGCGCGCCTGGTGCACGGCTTCACCCATGCGCTGCCAGGCGTCCTCGACGCCGCGCATCATGTCCATCCAGGCCTCGGTCGACGCCGACTGCAGCTGGTGCAGGTTGTACATCGCCTCGTCGCGGCGCGAACGCACCGCCTCGAGCTGACGCCCGTACTCGGCCTTCATGTCGGCCTCGGCATGCTTCATCTTCTCTTCCCAGCGCTTGGCCTCGGCGTTCCACTGGTCCAACTGCGATTTCATCTTCTCGACGTACTCTTCACGCTTGGTCATGTTCACCTCCAACCGATCGGTGGGCGAATGCCACGAGCCATGCTCGCTCCAAAACGATTCTACCGCCGTGATCCCGGTCAAAGCTGGTGCTGCGGATTGACGCGCTCCATCTTGCTTTCCAGCTTGTTGAGCGCGTTCACGTAGGCTTTCGCCGAAGCGACGATGACATCCGTATCCGCGCCGACGCCGTTCACCACGCGCCCGCCGCGCGACAGCCGTACGGTGACCTCGCCCTGCGACTCGGTGCCCTGGGTGACGGCGTTGACGGAATACAGCAGCAGCTCGGCGCCGCTCTTAGCGAGCGTCTCGATCGCCTTGAAGGTCGCATCCACGGGGCCGTCTCCCTGGGAGTCGGCGCGATGCTCGCTGCCGTTTTCGGCCAGCACCACGCTCGCATGCGGGCGCTCGCCCATGCCGCTCGCCTGGTTCATGGTCACCAGCCGCCAGTGCTCGTCCGACGAGGCACCGGCCTGCTGCGCCACCAGCGCCTGCAGATCCTCGTCGAAGATGTCGGCCTTCTTGTCGGCGAGGTCCTTGAAGCGCTGGAAGGCTTGGTTGTAGGCGTCCTCGCTCTCGAGCTCGATGCCGATCTCCTTGAGGCGCTGCTTGAAGGCGTTGCGCCCCGACAGCTTGCCGAGCACGATGCGGTTGGTCGTCCAGCCGACGTCCTCGGCGGTCATGATCTCGTAGGTCTGGCGCGCCTTCAGCACCCCGTCCTGGTGGATGCCCGAGGCATGCGCGAAGGCGTTCGCCCCCACCACCGCCTTGTTCGGCTGCACCACGAAACCGGTGATCTGGCTCACCAGGCGCGAGGTCGGCACGATCTGGGTGGTGTCGATGCCGGTTTCGAGGTCGAAGAAGTCGCCCCGCGTGCGCACCGCCATCACGATCTCCTCGAGCGAGGTGTTGCCGGCACGCTCGCCCAGTCCGTTGATGGTGCACTCGATCTGGCGCGCGCCGCCGATCGTCACCGCAGCGAGCGAGTTCGCCACCGCCATGCCGAGATCGTTGTGGCAATGTACGCTCCACAGCGCCTTGTCCGAGTTGGGGATCTTCTCGCGCAGCGTCTTGATGAAGGTCCCGAACTGCTCGGGCACGGCGTAGCCCACGGTGTCCGGAATGTTGATCGTCGTGGCGCCCTCGGCGATGGCCGCCTCCAGCACGCGGCAGAGGAAATCGATCTCCGAGCGGCTGCCGTCCTCGGGCGAGAACTCGACGTCCGGACAGGCGTTCTTGGCGTAGCGCACCGACAGGCGGGTCTGCTCGAGCACCTGCTCGGGCGACATGCGCAGCTTCACCTTCATGTGCAGCGGGCTGGTGGCGATGAAGGTGTGCACGCGCCAGGCCTTGGCGCCCTTCAGCGCATCGATGCCGCGCTGGATATCGCGGTCGTTGGCGCGGCACAGCCCGCAGACCACGGAATCCTTGATCGTGTTGGCGATCGCCTGCACCGCCTCGAAGTCGCCGTTCGACGAGGCCGGGAAGCCCGCCTCGATGACGTCGACCCGCATGCGCTCCAGCGCCCGCGCGATGCGCAGCTTCTCGTCCTTCGTCATCGACGCGCCCGGGCTCTGCTCGCCGTCGCGCATGGTGGTGTCGAAAATGATCAATCGCTCTCTGCTCATGGTCCGCTCCTGGTCAAGGATTGCGTAGGGTCCTCTGCCTCGGGCCTCGTGGGCCGCGGCAGCGTGGGTAAAACTCGAATTGTGGGTGTGGGAGGTCTGCTAGCGCGCGAGGCGCAGCAGCAGCAGGCCGCCGAGCAGCCGCTCGAGGCCGGAGAGGAGTGCGCAACGGAGAGGCATTGCGGCAGACATGCCCGCGACTATAGCGCGCCGCTTCGCGCGCGGCAAGCGCCCGTCACTCAGCCGGGTCGGCCGTCGACCCGCGGCCGCAGCAAGCGCGGCAGGTAGACCAAGAAGTACAGCGCAAAGGCGCCGGCCCAGAGCCAGGCCGCGGCGGCCACCAGCCCTGCGTAGTTCAGCTCGGGCACCAGCCCGGCCAGTACGCGCGCCAGCGCCGCGCCATGCACCATCAGGTAGGCGGTGATCTCCAGCCGACCGACCACGAGCCTGCGCCCGGTATGGCCGAGTGCGGTGCGCGTGATCATGCCGATCACCATGCCGCCGAGCGCGCCGACGCCGAGCGCGTGCAGCGCGACCGGCTGCGCGATCCAGCCGAGCGCGTTGAGCGCGAGCAGGACGCAGCCCGCCGGGATCCAGGCATGCGACAGATGCAGGATCCAGAGGATCGGCCGCGCACGCGTGGCCAGCGGCCGCCAGCCCCACTGCCGCAGGACATGCAGCATGGCCGCGAGCAGCGCCGCGCTCGCCACCCACCACGCGGCGCCGCCAAAGGTGGCGCCCGCGAAGGCGAGCGCGGTCAGCGCAAGCGCGGCCTGGTCGAGGCGCGGCCGGCGCCGTACCCCGGCCTTCGGCAACGCGTTCGCGGTGAACGCCGGAATGACGCGCCCCGCCATCACCACGACGAGAAACAGCACCAGGTACAGCGCGGCACGCAGCGGCAGGTCCGCCGGTACATCGAGCACGCGCGCGTGCTCGAGATGAAAGCCGGCGTTGGCGGCACCGAGCAGCAACAGCAGGGCGACGACGAACAGGTTGCGCCAGTTGCGCGAGGCGAGGATGACGCGCGCCATGACCGCAGCGATGACGAACGGAAAGCTGCCATCGACGAGGCCGGCGGCGAGCGCCGGGCCGGTGAACATGAGGACGCGTGCCGCGAGCCAGTGCGCGGCCAGCAGCGCCAGTGCGATTCCTTCCGGGGTATGCAGCCCGGTCCAGACGCGCCCGGCCGTGAGCAGGAAACCGGCAACCACGGCCAGCGCGAAACCGAAGGTCATCTCGTGCTGGTGCCAGGCGAGCGGCGAAAGATACCCCTGCCACGGCCCGCCGCGCAGCACGGCGAGCCAGGCCAGCACCGCGAGCGCCGAGAACAGCGCCGCCAGCAGGTAGAAGGGACGGAAACCGAGGGCGAACAGCGCAAAGCCGCCGCCCGGTTGCGGCGGCGTCGGCTCCGAGATCTGCATCATCGGCACAGCCTAGCCAGCCGCAGCGATGCCCCCCTTAACCCACGTCAAACACGCGTCGCGCGCGGCTCAGTGCTCGACGCGCTTGACGCGGTGCCCCATCGACCAGAGCACGTAGCCGGACACCGCAAAAGCGAGCGCCGCCGTGAACAGCACGGCCGACGGATGCCAGGAGACGACCGACAGGCCGGCGACCAGCGCGAGGATCACCCAGAACGGCACGCGCTTCTTGAAGTTGATGTCCTTGAAGCTGTAGAAGGGCACGTTCGACACCATCGTCCCCCCGGCGAACACGGTGATGCCCCAGGTCAGCGCCGACAGCCACGGGCCGGCGGACCAGCCGAAGTCGCTCGCCACCCAGACCAGCCCCGCGACGACGGCCGCCGCTGCCGGGCAGGGCAGCCCCTGGAAGTAGCGCTTGTCGACCACGTCGATGTTGGTGTTGAAGCGCGCCAGGCGCAGCGCGGTGCCTGCGCAGTAGACGAAGGCCGCAATCCAGCCCAGCTTGCCGAGGTCGCGTAGCCCCCACTCGTAGGCCACCAGCGCCGGCGCCGCACCGAAGGCCACCATGTCCGCCAGGCTGTCGTACTCGGCGCCGAATTCGCTCTGCGTGTGCGTCCAGCGCGCCACGCGTCCGTCGAGACCGTCGAGCACCATCGCCACGTAGATCGCGACCGCCGCGATCTCGTAGCGCCCGTTCATCGCCTGGACGATGGCGAAGAAGCCACCGAACAGCACCCCGGTAGTGAACAAGTTCGGCAGCAGGTAGATGCCGCGCCGGCGCAACGGCAGACGCGGCGGGGGCGGCACCTCGTTCGCTTGCGGTCCGTCAGCCATGTTCGGCCAGCCTCGCGAGTACGCTTTGCGCAGCGTACACCTTCTCGCCGAGCGCGCACTCGAGCTCGACGTCAAGCGGCAAATAGACGTCGACGCGCGAACCGAAGCGAATGAAGCCGAAGCGCTGCCCGCGCGCGAGCCCATCGCCCGCGTTGACGTCGCACAGGATGCGGCGCGCGACCAGTCCCGCGATCTGCACGCAGGTGACGTCCTCGCCGCTGCGCGTGCGCAGCCACAGGGCGTTGCGCTCGTTCGCTTCCGAGGCCTTGTCGAGCTTGGCGTTTAGGAAGGCCCCGGGGTGATACCAGCGCCGCAGCACTTCGCCGTCGACCGGCGAGCGGTTCGAATGCACATTGAACACGTTCATGAACACCGACACTTTGAGCGCCTCGCGCTCGAGCCAGGGATCACGCGCCTTTTCCACTGCGACGATGCGGCCATCGGCCGGTGCCACGACGGCCTGCGGATCGTCCGGCACCTCGCGCGGCGGATCGCGAAAGAACTGCAGCACGAACGCAGCGGCGAGCCAGAACGGCAGCGACCAGCCCCAGCCGGCCGCGGCCGCCACCCCCAGCGCGAGCAGCACGCTGCCGGCGACGAACGGCCAGCCCTCGCGCGCGATGAGCGGATGCGGGTACGCGGGCCGCATCGCCGAGTCCTCGTCCGGGGGCCTCAGTTCTTGCTCGTGTCGACGAGGCGGTTCTTGCGGATCCAGGGCATCATCTCGCGCAGCCGGGCGCCGACCACTTCGATCGGATGCTCGGCCGTGATGCGCCGCCGGCTCAGCAGCGTCGGCGCGCCCGCGCGGTTCTCCAGCACGAAATCCTTGGCATACTCGCCCGTCTGGATGCGTTTCAGCGCTTCGCGCATCGCCTGCCGCACGCTGTCGTTGATGATCTTCGGACCGGTGACGTACTCGCCGTACTCGGCGTTGTTCGAGATCGAGTAGTTCATCGTGCCGATGCCGCCCTCGTACATCAGGTCGACGATGAGCTTGAGCTCGTGCAGGCACTCGAAGTAGGCCATCTCCGGCGCGTAGCCCGCCTCGACCAGCGTCTCGAACGAGGCCTTGACCAGCTCGACGCAGCCGCCGCAGAGCACGGTCTGCTCGCCGAACAGGTCGGTCTCGGTCTCTTCCTTGAAGGTGGTCTCGATCACGCCGGCCTTGCCACCGCCGATCGCCGCAGCGTAGGAAAGCGCCATGTCGCGCGCCTTCTTGGACGCGTCGCGGTGAATGGCGATCAGCATCGGCACGCCGCCGCCGCCCGCGTAGGTCGAGCGCACCGTGTGCCCGGGCGCCTTGGGTGCCACCATCCACACATCGAGGTCGGCGCGCGGCTGCACCTGGCCGTAATGCACGTTGAAGCCGTGCGCGAACGCCAGCGCCCCGCCCTTCTTGATATTCGGCTCGACGTCCTGCTGATAGACGGTGGCGATGTGCTCGTCGGGCATCAGCATCATCACGATGTCGGCGCCCTTCACCGCCTCGCCGATCGCCGCCACCTTGAGCCCGGCCTTTTTCGCCTTGTCCCAGGACGCACCACCCTTGCGCAGCCCCACCGTGACCTTGACCCCCGACTCGTGCAGGTTGAGCGCGTGCGCATGCCCCTGCGAGCCGTAGCCCAGGATGGTCACCTTCTTGCCCTTGACCAGCGATAGATCAGCGTCCTTGTCGTAGTAGACCTTCATGGTTCTCCCCTGTCGTGCGGGCCTTGCGCCGGCTCGCCCCATGCGCCACGGGCGTGATCGCCCGCACGCCGGGCACCGCGCATCCGGCCCCGTGCATAAAAAATACTAAACCCTGAGAATCCTGTTGCCGCGCCCGATTCCGCTCGCGCCGGTGCGCACCGTCTCGATGATGGCACCCGGGTCGAGCGCCTGTATGAACGCGTCGAGCTTGCGGCCGTCACCCGTCAGCTCGATGGTGTAGGTGTTGTCCGAGACGTCGATCACGCGCCCGCGGAAGATATCGGCCATGCGCTTCATGTCCTCGCGCTCCTTGGCTCCGGCGCGGACCTTGATCAGCATCAGCTCGCGCTCGATGTGCTCGGCTTCCGACAGGTCGACCACCTTGACCACCTCGACCAGCTTGTTGAGCTGCTTGGTGATCTGCTCGATCACGTCCTCCGAGCCCGAGGTGACGATCGTCATGCGCGACAGCGACGCATCCTCCGTCGGCGCGACGGTCAGCGACTCGATGTTGTAGCCGCGCGCGGAAAACATGTTCGAGATGCGCGACAGCGCCCCGGCCTCGTTCTCGACCAGGATCGAAATGACGCGACGCATTAAAGTTCTTCGGAAAGGATCATCTCGGTGATGCCCTTGCCGCCGGGCACCATCGGATAGACGTTTTCCGACTGGTCCGTCATGACGTCGAGGAATACCAGCTCGTCCTTGCGCGCAAATGCCTCGCGCAGCGCCGGCTCGACGTCGGCCGGCTGGTCGATCTGCACCCCGCGGTGGCCATAGCCCTCGGCCAGCTTCACGAAATCCGGCAGGGCATCCATGTACGACTCGGAGTAGCGGTTGCCGTGGAAGAACTGCTGCCACTGGCGCACCATGCCCATGTAGCGGTTGTTCAGGTTGACGATCTTGATCGGCAGTCGGTACTGCTTGCAGGTCGAGAGCTCCTGGATGCACATCTGGATCGACGACTCGCCGGTGACGCAGGCGACCGTCGCACCCGGGTTCGCAAGCTGCACGCCCATCGCCGCGGGCAGGCCGAAGCCCATCGTGCCGAGCCCTCCGGAATTGATCCAGCGGCGCGGCCTGTCGAACTTGTAGAACTGCGCGGCCCACATCTGATGCTGGCCGACGTCCGAGGTGACGAAGGCGTCCCCGCCGGTGACCTCGTAGAGCTTCTCGATGACGAACTGCGGCTTGATGATCTTGGAGGCGCGGTCGTACTTCAGGCAATTGCGCCCGCGCCAGGTCTCGATCTGCTGCCACCAGGCGTCGAGCGCCGCCGTGTCGCGCGAGCCTGCCACGTTCTTGAGCAGCACCAGCAGATCGTCGAGCACGTCCGGGATGTTGCCAACGATCGGCACGTCGACCCGCACACGCTTCGAGATCGAAGACGGATCGATGTCGATGTGGATGATCTTGCGCGGGTTCTGCGCGAAGTGCGCCGGGTCGCCGATGACACGGTCGTCAAAGCGCGCGCCGATGGCGAGCAGCACGTCGCAGTGCTGCATGGCCATGTTCGCCTCGTAGGTGCCGTGCATGCCGAGCATGCCGAGGAACTGCCGGTCGGTGGCCGGGTAGCCGCCCAGCCCCATCAGCGTATTGGTGCAGGGAAAGCCGAGCAGGCGCACGAGCTCGGTGAGCTGCGCGGCGGCGTTGGACAGGATCACGCCGCCCCCCGTGTAGACCATCGGCCGCTTCGCACCGGCGATCAGCTTGGCCGCCTTCTTGATCTGCCCGGAGTGCCCCTTGCGCACTGGATTGTAGGAGCGCATCGACACCGCTTCCGGGTACTGGTACTCGGTGACCATCGCGGTGACGTCCTTCGGCACGTCGACCAGCACGGGACCGGGTCGCCCGGACTGCGCCAGGTAGAACGCCTTCTTGATCGTCGTGGCGAGGTCCTTGACGTCCTTCACGAGGAAGTTGTGCTTGACGCAGGGGCGCGTGATGCCGACCGTGTCGCACTCCTGGAACGCGTCCTGGCCGATGGCATGCGTCGGCACCTGGCCGCTGATGATCACCATCGGAATCGAGTCCATGTACGCGGTGGCGATGCCCGTCACGGCGTTGGTCACGCCGGGACCCGAGGTCACCAGGCACACGCCGACCTTTTGCGACGAGCGCGAATAGCCGTCGGCGGCGTGCACCGCGCCCTGCTCATGGCGCACCAGTACGTGGCGAACCTTGTCCTGCTTGAACAGTTCGTCGTAGATGTAGAGCACCGCGCCGCCCGGGTAGCCGAAAACGTACTCGACGGCCTCGTCCTGCAGGCAGCGCACGACGATCTCGGCACCGCTCAATTCCACGCCCTTGATGCGGTCCATCGGAGAAGCTCAGAAAGTGAGGGAAGGTATTGAACAGTAATGTCTTGTTGCGCTGCGGTCAAGGAAAAGCCGGGGGCTTGGCGAGGGTGATTTGATACACTGCGGCCGCGGTCAAAATCCACTCCCAGGCAACAACGAGGTCCCCCTGGCATCGCGCAGCGAGCTTGCGGCGTTTCTGGAAAGCGTCGAGCGCCGCGCCTACAAACAGGCCCTGTTCGCGGTACGGGACGAGGACGCCGCACTGGACATCGTCCAGGACGCGATGTTGCGCCTTGCCGAGCGCTACGGCGGCCGCCCCGCGGCCGAACTGCCGCTGCTGATGCAGCGTATTCTGCAGAACGCGATTCGCGACCATTTCCGCCGCAACCGGGTGCGCTCGACCTGGGTCACGCTGCTGTCCGCGCTCAACCCGGGGCGCGGCGGCGAGGCGGAGAGCGACCCGCTCGAGACGCTGCCGCCGGCAGGCCGCAGGGGCGAAGAGATGCCGCCCGCCGAACAACTGGAAAGAGCGCAAGTTATTGAAATCATTGAAAGAGAGATCAGCCGGCTGCCCGCGCGTCAACGCGAGGCCTTCCTGCTGCGTTATTGGGAAGAACTGGATGTGGCCGAGACCGCGAGGGTCATGGGCTGTTCGGAGGGCAGCGTAAAAACGCATTGTTCCCGGGCCGCGCATGCGCTCGCGGCTGCATTGCGTGCGCGCGGCGTTACGCTATGAGGCCCATCCGCATTCCGCAGCGCCCATGAACGAGCTTCAATTCGGCAATCAGATACGGCAGGCGCTCAACGAGGGCAGCCCGCTCGAGTCCCGCACCGTGGCACGGCTGCGCGCGGCACGCCTGGCCGCGCTCGAGCGCCACCCGCCGGTGGCGGTGCCGGTGCCGACGCTCGCCGACAACGTCGTCGGTCGCGGCGATGGCTCGCCGCGACTGTCACGCATCCTGCTCTGGCCACTGCTGCTGCTCGTGCTGGGGCTCGTTTTCCTGCACACGGCGCAGCAGAACCGGCGCGCGGCCGAGACCGTCGAGGTCGATACGCAGCTGCTTGCCGACGAGCTGCCGATCGACGCGTACCTCGACAAGGGCTTCGAGGCATGGCTCCGAAAGCGCCGCGCGCGCTAGGCAGCGGCTGGCGCGCGCTGCTTCGCGCCCTGCTCGCGCTTGCGGCCGCCCTCGCCCTGCAGCCGGCACTCGCCGAGCGCAGCGCGCAGGATCCGCGCTGGGAAGCGCTGGCGCCCGCGCAGCAGCGGATCCTTGCGCCCCTGGCGGGCGAATGGGACAGCCTGGATCCCGCCAGTCGCAAGCGCTGGCTGGGCGTCGCCAAGCGCTACCCCGGCATGACGCCGATCGGACAGAAACGGGTGCAGACGCGCATGAAGAAATGGGCGGCGCTCACCCCGCAGCAGCGCGAGGAGGCCCGCGCCAAGTACAAGCGCATGAAACGCAAGCGCGGCGGTACGGATCTGAAGCGCGAATGGCAGCGCTATCAGGCGCTGCCGGCAAAGGAACGCGAAGCCCTCGCGGCCGGGGAGCGCACGCGAAAATCCGAGGGTAAACGCAAGCGCCCGAGGACGGCGCCGGCGCCGGACGCCTTCTCGCAATGAGCGCGGCGGCGCCGGCCACGCCGCCCACCCCCAGCATCCTGCGCCGGCTGGCGAGCATGCTCTACGAGGTCGTGGTGCTCGCCGCGATCGCCTTCTTTGCCGGCGGCCTGTTTCTGTTCGCCAGCCACGGCCAGCCGGCGAGCGGCCTGTTGCGCTTCGCGCTGCAGCTCTACCTGCTCGCGGTGTTTGCCGCCTACTTCCTGTGGTGCTGGCTGCGCGGCGGCCAGACCCTGCCGATGAAGGCCTGGCGCATTCGCCTCGTGGCGCCCGGCCAGGCGCGGGTTCCGCCGCGCGTCGCGCTGCTGCGTTTCGTCTACGCGGCGCTGTTCATGGGGGCGTTCTTTGCCAGTGTCGCGGCCGCATTCGAGCACCGCAACGTGCTGCTCGCCTTCGCCTCGCTGGCGCTGTCCGGCATCGGCATCGGCTGGGCGCTGGTCGATCGCGACCGGCAGTTCCTGCACGACCGCCTCGCGGGCACCCGCCTCATCCAAGTCGAATAAACGGTTTTTCTGAACGTTTGGCGCTGCGGCGCGGCGCGCAGTGCGGCAGCGCAGCGCATCGTCGCTCTGACCTCAACGCATTGTGGTTCTTATCTTCGTTCGACCCACCACATCATCGCCATGGCCGCGCCGAAGAACATCAGGCTCGGCGCCGCGGCGGCCGCGACCGGCAGCCAGTTCTGCAGCAGTCCGATGTGGGCAAACAGGTTGTTTAGCATGTGGAAGAACACGCCGAGCATGATGCCGAGGAACACCTTGACGCCGACCATGCCGGCGCGCGTGTGCATGTAGGCGAACGGCAGGGCGAGCGCCAGCATGACCAGCGCGGCGATGGGATAGAGCAGCTTTTTCCACATCGCGATCTCGTAACGCTCGGTTTTCTGCCGGTTCTCCTCGAGGTGCTCGATGTAGCGGTACAGACGCCATGCCGACATGCGCTCGGGCCGCACGATCAGCAGGTCGAGCAGCCCGGGGTCGACCGCCGAGCGCCACTCGCCCTTCGCCAGCCGCTCGACGCGCGGCCCGTCGGGCGTGAAATCGGTCCGCGAGACGTCGCTCAGCGCCCAGCGTCCGTCGCCGCGGTACTCGGCCTCGCGCGCCACGCTGATGGCGCGCACGCGGTACATGGCGTCGAGTTCGTAAATGTAAACGTCGTTCACCTTGTTCGACTGGCGCGCGACCCGGATGTTGACGAAGGCGTTCTCGTCCTTGAGCCAGATGCCCGAGCCGAGCCCCTGCGCAATGAGCTCGCTGATCGCGCGCATGCGCAGCTTCTCCGCCGCGGTCTCCGCCGCCGGCGCGATCCACTCGCCGATCGCCAGCGTCAGCACGGCGAACACGATGCCGACCTTGAGCAGCATGCGCCCGCCCTGCGCCGGCGACAGACCGGCGGCCCGCATCACCGTGAACTCCGAGTTGCCGGCGAGGTGCGCAAGCGCGTACAACGCGCCGATCAGCACGGCGATCGGCAGCAGCTCGTAGGCGTGCGTCGGCATCGACAGCAGCACGAACGCCGCCAGCTGGGGAAGCTGGTAAGCGCCCCGCCCGAGGTCGCGCAGCTCCGCGACGACGTCGAAGAACGCGAACAGCGCCAGAAAGCCGAGCAGGACGAAGCCGACGCTCGCGTAGATCTGGCGGGCGACGTAGCGGTCGAGCGTGGACCCGGTCATTCGCGCGAACGGCGCCAGCGCAGCAGAAAGGGGTTCGTGCGGTAAACGTACATCGCGAGCAGCAGCAGCAGCATGACCCCGTGCACGATCCACACGCCGATCCAGAAGTCGAGTCGGTCCTGCGCAATCCGACCTCTCACGAGGACCATCAGGTTCCAGTAGCTGATCCAGATGAGCAACGCGAAGACCAGATTGACGAGGCGCGGCGCCCGCGGGTTCACGAAGCTGAGCGGGATCGCCATCAGCGCCAGCAGCAGCGCCGAAACGGGAATCGCGATGCGCCACATCAGCTCGCCGCGGAAGGCGTCGGAGAACACCCCGACCAGCGCCAGGGTGGACGCGTTGCGCGCCGTCAACTCGGGCGTCTCGCGCGCCTTGCGCTGCACGCGCAGCGCGTAGCGCTCGAACTCGGTCACGCGGTAGCCCGCGGCGCCCGGCTCGCCCTCGTAGCGGCGGCCGTCCTCCAGCACGATGAAGCGGTCACCGTTGGCGGCGGTCATCAGCCGCCCGCTGCGGCTGAGCATCAGGCCCTGGCGGCCCTGCTGCACCGAGCTGATGAACACGTTGCGCACGCGGTTTGCGTCGTCCTCGACGGCCTCGACGAAAAACACCCGCTCGCGGCTCTTCGACTCGCCGAACACGCCCGGCGTCACGCGCGAAACGTCGTCGCGCTCCTCGATCTGCGCCGCGTACTGCAGGCCCTTGTCGGCCGCCCAGGGCGAGACGACGAGCGCGAGAACCGCGATCAGCGCGACGACCGGCAGCGCGTAGGCGAAGACCGGCTTCAGCCAGGCGGTCAGCGACTGCCCCGAACCGAGCCAGATCACCATCTCCGAATCGCGGTAACTGCGCACCAGCGTCATCAGCACGGCGACGAACAGGGTGACCGAAAGCAGCAGCGGTAGGGCGTACAGCGTGAAAAAGCCGAGGAAGGCGACGACCGCATCGGAAGGAATCGCACCGCCCGCTGCGCGGCCGAGCAGCCGCACGAGCTGAACCGTGAGCGTGATGGCGAGCAGCGCGAGAAACACCGCGACCGAACCGTTCGCGAATTCCCGGACCAGCGCGCGCTGAAAGATCATGTCGTGATCGAGGCTCTCCCCGCCCTGCAGGACGATCGCAAATCATGCGATCATTCGGCCCGTCCGCAAAAAACCGGCGCGCGGTGCGCGACGCCCGTTCGGCTTCGCCACGCCGCCCCAAGACGGGAGAGTGTCGTGGAATTTAGCATAAGGGCGCTCGCACCCGAGCGCGCGAAAACCGCCTGCCTGGTGCTCGGCGTCTTCAAGGGAAAGACGCCGGCGCAGGGCGAGCTGACGGCGGCGGCGCGGCGCGCCGATCGCGCAGCGCGGGGCGCGCTGCGCGCGGTGCTCGCGCAGGGCGATCTGTCCGGCCGGGCCGGCTCGACAACGCTGCTGCGCCGGCCGGCGGGCCTCGCCGCCGAGCGCGTGCTGCTTGTCGGCCTCGGCGCGAAGGACGAATTCAACGAGAACAGCTATCGCGACGTCGTGCGCAGCGTGGCGAACGCGCTGAAGGACCTCGGCGTGCGCGAGGCGACGCTCTATCTCGTCGGCGACAAGCTGCCCGCGCGCGACCTTGCCTGGAACGTGCGGCAGGCGGCGCTCGGGCTGCGCGAGGCCGTGTACGTCTTCGACCAGCTCAAGACGCAGAAGAAGGGTCCGCCGCCGGCCCTCGAGGCAGTCATCCTCGCGCTGCCCGGCGGCAGCCTGCCGGCCCCCGCGAGCCGCGCGCTGCGCGAGGCCGTCGCAACCGCCGACGGCCTCGCGCTTGCCAAGACGCTCGGCAATCTGCCTTCCAACATCTGCACGCCAAGCTACCTCGCGAACGAGGCGAAAAAGCTGGCGCGGCAGTTCAAGCTGCGCCTCGAAGTACTCGAGCGGCGCGACATGGAACGCCTCGGCATGGGCGCGCTGGTTTCGGTCACCAAGGGTTCGCACCAGCCGCCCAAGCTGATCGTGCTGCACTACCACGGCGGGCCGAAGTCGAAAAAACCGGTGGTGCTCGTGGGCAAGGGCGTGACCTTCGACACGGGTGGCATTTCGCTCAAGCCGGGCGCCGAAATGGACGAGATGAAGTTCGACATGTCCGGCGCCGCGAGCGTGCTGGGCGCGCTGCGCGCGCTGGCGGGCATGAAGGCGCCGGTTAACGTCATTGCGGTGGTGCCGGCCGTCGAGAACATGCCGGGCGGCGGCGCGTCCAAGCCCGGCGACGTGGTCACCACGCTCTCCGGACAGACCGTCGAGATCCTCAACACCGACGCCGAAGGACGCCTCATCCTGTGCGACGCGCTGACCTACGCGGAGCGCTACGCGCCCGATCTCGTCATCGACGTGGCGACGCTCACCGGCGCCTGCGTGATCGCGCTCGGGCACGTGGTCAGCGGCCTGTACGCGAACGATGCCAAGCTTGCCGACGCCCTGTGCGCGGCCGGCGACGACGCCTGGGACCGCGTCTGGCACATGCCGCTGTACGAGGACTACCAGGAACAGCTGCGCTCGAACTTCGCCGATATGGCCAACATCGGTGGGCGCCCGGCGGGCAGCGTGACGGCGGCCTGCTTCCTGGCGCGCTTCACGGGCAAGCAGCGCTGGGCGCACCTGGATATCGCCGGCACCGCCTACAAGGGCGGTCGCGAGAAAGGTTCGACGGGTCGCCCGGTGCCGCTGCTGGTGCGCTTCGTGCTGCGACACGCGGGCGGACGCGCCGCGTGACCGGCGCCGTGCGCGGAGCGGTGACGGCGTGACGACGATCGACTTCTATTTCAACGCCCCCGACCGGCTGCAGATCGCCTGCCGGCTGGCCGGCAAGGCGCATGCGCAGCGCAAGCGCCTCCTGATCTACGCGCCGCAGGCGGAGACCGCGCAACGCATCGACCGGCTGCTGTGGACCTGGCCGGCGACCGGCTTCGTGCCGCACTGCTTCATGCATGACGCGCTGGCCGGGGAGACAGCGGTGCTCATCGCGAGCGACGCGGTCGCGCCGGAGGCGGGCGAACTGCTGCTCAATCTGGACGACGGCTGTCCGCCGCATTTCGAGCGCTTCGAACGCCTGCTCGAGGTGGTGGGCCAGAACGACGACGCGCGCCGCCAGGGACGCGAGCGCTACCGCTATTATCGGGACCGCGGCTATCCGATCCGCAATCACGATCTCACGGCACGGGAGAAAACGCGTGGCGAATGACAGCGTCCGCAAGCCACCCAATCCGCTGATCCGGCAGGTCGACACGCTGCTGCGCAACCAGGACGCGGAGCACGAAGTGCCGGTGCTCACCGAGGTGGTCGATGCCGCCGCATCGCGCGCCGCGCTGCTCGATCCGGTCCTGCTCGAGGCGCTCGCGCGCCAGCTCGAGCGCGCCGTGCTCGACCATTTCGGCCCGGAGTTCACCCGGCTGGTCGAGGAACGCCTGGCGCGCGCGCTCAGCGCGCGACTCGAGCAGTCAGTCGCCGAACTGCGCGACGCGCTCATCGCGGGCCTCGACCAGATGGCGCGCGAGGCGGTGGCGAGCGCCATCGCGAATACCTTCGGCAGCGAGGCTGCGCCGGGCGAAAGCGCGCCGGCGCCCGCGCAGCAGGACGCGGCACCGAAAGGCTGAGTGGCTCGCGCGGGCCGCTCAGTATAATTTCGCTCTGGCGCGACGGATCCGGGCGCGACCGGCCGGATCCGCGCGCCATTGTCTTTCTCGAGCCATGACGCTGCCGAAGAGCTTCGACCCCGCCGCTATCGAGGCGCGTTGGTACGCGCACTGGGAACGCGCGGGTTATTTCGCTGCGGGACGCGATCCGGCGCGACCGGCGTTCTGCGTCCAGCTGCCGCCACCGAACGTCACCGGCCTGCTGCACATGGGCCACGCGTTCAATCAGACGATCATGGACGCGCTGACCCGCTATCACCGCATGCGCGGTGACAACGCGCTGTGGCTGCCGGGCACCGACCACGCGGGCATCGCCACGCAGATCGTCGTCGAACGGCAGCTCGAGCAGGCGGGCGCCTCGCGCGAGGCGCGCGGCCGGGAGCGCTTCATCGAGAAAGTCTGGGAATGGAAGACCCAGTCGGGCTCGACGATCACGCAGCAGATGCGCCGGCTGGGCGATTCCTGCGACTGGGATCGCGAATACTTCACGATGGACGACAAGCTCTCACCGGTCGTCATCGAGACCTTCGTCCGGCTGTACGAGCAGGGCCTCATCTACCGCGGCAAGCGCCTGGTGAACTGGGACCCCGTGTTGCTTACCGCGGTGTCTGACCTGGAGGTCGAAAGCGAAGAGGAGGACGGCCACCTGTGGCACATCCGCTATCCGCTCGCCGACGGCTCGGGCCAGCTGACGGTCGCGACGACGCGTCCCGAAACCATGCTCGGCGACACGGCCGTGATGGTGCATCCGGAGGACGACCGCTACCGCGCGCTGATCGGCAAGCAAGTCGTACTGCCGCTCACCGGGCGCAGCATTCCGGTGATCGCGGACGCGTACGTCGAGCGTGAATTCGGCACCGGCTGCGTCAAGGTCACGCCAGCGCACGACTTCAACGACTGGCAGGTCGGTCAGCGCCACGGCCTCGAGAGCATCAGCGTGCTGACCCTCGATGCGCGCATCAACGACAACGGCCCTGCCGCCTACCGCGGACTCGACCGCTACGAGGCGCGCGACCGCATCGTGCACGATCTCAAGGCGGCCGGGCTGCTGGATTCCGTCAAGCCGCACCGCATGGTGGTGCCGCGCTGCGGACGCACCGGCGCCGTGGTCGAACCGATGCTGACCGACCAGTGGTTCGTCGCCATGTCGCAGCCGGGCGGGCCCGACGCGCCGCATCCGGGGGTCTCGATCGCCGCGCTCGCGCTGCAGGTGGTGGCGCGCGGCGAGGTGCGCTTTTTCCCCGACAACTGGGTGAACGTCTACAACCAGTGGCTCACCAACATCCAGGACTGGTGCATCTCGCGCCAGCTCTGGTGGGGCCACCAGATTCCCGCCTGGTACGACGCCGAGGGCCGGGTCTACGTGGCGCGCAGCGAGGTCGAGGCGCGCGCGCAGGCGGGCGGCGCCGAGCTGAAGCGCGACCCCGACGTGCTCGATACCTGGTTCTCCTCGGCGCTGGTCTGCCACTCCACGCTCGGCTGGCCTGCGCCGCAGGACGAGGACACGACGGCCTACGCGCTGTACCTGCCCTCCTCCGTGCTGGTCACCGGCTTCGACATCATCTTCTTCTGGGTCGCGCGCATGATCATGATGACGACCTGGTTCACCGGGCGGGTGCCGTTCCGCGACGTCTACATCCACGGCATCGTGCGCGACCACGACGGCAAGAAAATGTCGAAGTCGGAAGGCAACACGCTCGATCCCGTCGACCTGATCGACGGCATTGGCCTCGAGCCGCTGCTCGAAAAGCGCACCACGGGCCTGCGCAAGCCCGAGGACGCGCCGCGCATCGCGGCGAAGACGCGGCGCGAGTTCCCGCAGGGCATTCCCGCCTTCGGCGCCGACGCCCTGCGCTTCACCATGGCGGCCTATGCGACGCTCGGCCGCAATATCAACTTCGACCTCAAACGCTGCGAGGGCTACCGCAACTTCTGCAACAAGCTGTGGAACGCGACCCGCTTCGTGCTGATGAACACCGAAGGCCGGGACTGCGGCACGGATCCGAGCGCGCCGGTCGCGCTCTCGGACTGGGATCGCTGGATCGTCAGCACGCTGCAGCGCGCCGAAGCCGAGGTGGAACGCGGCTTCGCCGAATACCGCCTCGACAACGTCGCCAACGCCGTCTACCGGTTCGTCTGGGACGAATACTGCGATTGGTACGTGGAAGTCGCGAAACGTCAGCTGGCGCAGGACGATGCGGCCGCGCAGCGCGGCACGCGGCGCACGCTGGTGCGCGTGCTGGAGGCCGCGCTGCGCTTGGCGCATCCGGTCATCCCGTTCATCACCGAAGAACTCTGGCAGAGCGTGGCGCCGCTCGCGGGCCGGCACGGCGCCTCCATCATGCTCGCGCCATACCCGCAGAGCGAGCCCGCCAAGATCGACGAGACCGCGGAACGCCAGGTGGCGCTCGCCAAGGACCTGGTCAACGCCGCGCGCAACCTGCGCAGCGAGATGGGCATCGCGCCGTCGGCGAAGGTACCGTTCGAAATCACCGCCGAACCCGGCGCGGCCGCGCTCAGCGCGCTCGAAGCGCTGGCGCGTCCGGCGTCGGTCGATCGCGTCGCAGCGCTGTCCGACTCGAACGCGCCGGTCGCGGTGGTCGGGCCGCACCGCCTGATGATCCGCGTCGAGGTCGACGTCGCAGCGGAGACCGCGCGCCTGGAAAAGGAGATTGCGCGCCTCGACGGCGAAAGCACGAAATGCCGCGCCAAGCTCGGCAACGCATCGTTCGTCGAGCGCGCGCCGACCAAGGTCGTCGAGCAGGAGCGCGCGCGGCTCGCGGGGTTCGAGAGCACGCTCCGGCAGCTGAACGAGCAGCTCGAGCGCCTGACCTCGCGCAGCTGAGGCTGCGACGGCGCCGATGCGCCACGCCTTCCGCGCCTTCCGGCATCCGACCTTCCGCCGCTTTTTCCTCGGCCAGGGGACGTCGCAGATCGGCACCTGGCTGCAGCTCATCGCCGTGAGCTGGCTGGTGCATCGGCTGACCGATTCACCGTTCATGCTCGGCCTCGCCGCCTTCGCACTGCAGTTGCCGTTTCTCCTCCTGACGCCGTTTGCCGGCGTGATCGTCGATCGGCTCGAGCCACGTCGCGTGCTGCTGATCACCAACAGCATCGCCGCCTGCCAGGCGACGATCCTCTTCGCCCTGGTGGCGAGTGGGCGCATCGAGGCCTGGCAGCTGATCGTCGGAAATCTGATGCTCGGAATCTCCAACGCCTTCGACGCACCTTCACGCCAGGCGCTGCTGGTGCGCCTGGTCGGCGGACGCGGCGATCTGCCGAGCGCGATCGCGCTCAATTCCAGCATGATGAACGGCGCCCGCTTCGTCGGCCCGCTGATCGGCGGAACGGTCATCGCCGTGCTCGGCGAGCGTTGGGGTTTCGCGCTCAACAGCCTGTCCTACCTCGTCATGCTCCTCGTGCTGGCGTCGCTGCGCGTCGCCCCACCGCAGCATGCCGTGGACCAGGGTTCGCTCTGGCAGCGCCTCGCTGCGGGGCTGCGCTTCGTCTACGGATTTCTCCCGACGCGCAGCGCGATCCTGCTGCTCTCCGCGGTCGGCTTTTGCATCTGGCCGTACCAGTCGCTGTTGCCGTGGTTCACCGATGAAGTCTATGGCGGCGGCTCACAGACGCTCGGCGTGATCATCGGCACCGGTGGACTGGGAGCGGTGAGCGCGTTGCTGTTCCTCGCCTCGCGCCCCACGATCCGCGGGCTGCTGCGCATGATTGCGGCCGCAGCCGCGATCGCCGGTCTGGCACTGGCCGCGTTCGGCCTGTGCCAGATCTTCTGGGTCGGGCTGTTCCTGGTGTATCTCGTTGGCGCCGGGCAGATGTTCGTCGCCGCCTCGACCAACACCGTGCTGCAGAGCATCGTGCCCGATGAGCTGCGTGCGCGCGTCGCCTCGCTCTACGTGATGTCCTTCCTCGGGGTGGCGCCACTCGGCGCTTTTGTCGGCGGCTGGGTCGCCGAGCGGATCGGCCCGCCGTACACGCTCGTCATCGGCGGACTGCTCGCGGTGACGGCGGCCGGGTTCTACGCGCGTGCCCTGCCGGCCATCCGGCGCGACATCCGTCCCGTGTATCGCGAACTCGGCATCGGCGCCGAGCGCGACGCTCAGTAGCTGCCTGGCGCGTAGTCTTCGCGCGCAAGGAACGGCGGCTCGCGACCCACCAGCGATTCGAGCAGGATCAGCTCGGCGTCGCTGTGATTGATCACCGGCGCGTCCACGATGCGCTGCGCCACGCCCGCCGGATAGACATAGCGCGGCTGATCGTGGTGCTCGGTCTTCACCGTCTCGCGCACCGCAGGATCGTCCTGTGCACGGATGTCCGCGACGCCGTAGCAGGTGCAGACATAGGCGCGATCGAGCATGTCTTCGGCATACACCGCGGTGCCGCGCACGCCGATGGTCGCGGTGCGCACGCGGATCGTGCGCTGTCCGCCGGGCGAAAACACCGACAGCACGGCGCCCGTGACGATGCGCAGGCCGTCGGCCAGCAGCGCGCCGGCGCGGCCCGACACCTCGACGCGCGCATTGGCGCGCACCAGCATCGCGTCCTTGCCGATGACGAATACCAGCTCGCCGTCGCCGCTGGTGGTGATGACGTCGCCCGCCTTCACGTCCATGCCCTCGCGCGCCGGTACGTCATTTACGCGCGCCTCGCCGCGCACGCGGTAGACGCCCTTCTCGAGCTTGCCGGCGGCGAGCGCCTCGCGCAGCAGGCCGAGCCGCGCGCCCAGCCCGGCGCCGAGCGACAGCCCGATCCAGCGGCGACGCGTGATCATGCCGCAGCTACCATGCGAACTGCTCGCAGAAACGCGGCACCCTGTCCGCCACGTCTTCGCGCTCGAGGAAGCGGTCGGCGCGCGCCAGGCGCGCCGCATCGCGTCGCGGGGCGTCGCCACCAAAACAGAAAATCGGCACGTTTAGCATCAATTCGCTGCGCAGCTTTTCGATCAGCGCGATCGGATCGAAGCTCTCGACCTCGTCAAGGTCGAGCAGTACGAAGCGATGCTGCAGGACCTCGGCGTAGTCCTCGAGGGCGTCTCCGGCGGCGGGCACGGTCAGCGTCCAGCCCTCTGGCAGCGCGGCCTCGAGGCGCGCGCGCATGCCCGCATCCGCGCACAGCAGCATGCCGCGGCGTTGCAGGCGCGTCGCGATGGCCGGCGCGGCCACCTCAATCGTCCGCTTCGACGCGCACCGCCGCGCCGATCGTCAGCACGCGCTCGCTGCGGCCGTCGCGCTCACGCTCGACGAGCGTCGATTCGCGGTTCAGCCGGATGCCGCCGCGCACGCTGCGCGGCAGGTCATCGTCGATCGGCTCGGCCAGCTCGACGCGCGCTTCTTCGATCGCCGCCGCCTCCGCAGCGCTCGGCCAGGCGTGCTCGAAGTGCCAGCCGTACTGCGCCTCAAGGCGTGCGCGAAATGCGTCCTCCAGCACCCGCTCCGCGGGCAGCGCGCCGTGCGCCGCCCACTCGGTCATGGCAAGCGACAGGCCTTCGCGCAGCCAGGCGCGGAACTCCGGCGACGGGCTCGCCACATGCTCGGCAAACTCGGCGATCGGGAACCGCAGCAGGAAACTCGAGGCGACCACGGCGCACTCGCCGATCGAGGCGGCGCCCGAACCCGCGATCTTGCGACCGTTCAGCCAGACGTCGTTGCCGTTCAGGTAGGCCGGCAGTCCGAACTGGCGGTAGGTCGCGACGACCGGCGCGAGCGCCCAGGAGAACCAGCGCGCCGGCCGCCCGGGCGCGTCGCGGCGCGGCGCGATCAGCACGAAGACATACTGGTTCTCGTCGACCCAGACCAGCCCGCCGCCCAGCGGCCGGCGCACCCCCGGGATCGTGCAGTTCGGCTCGAGCTCGGCGAGCCCCTGGCTCTGGCCAAGGCAGAGGTGGGTCCGGGCGCGGCCCCAGAGCAGGATCGGCGCCGCATCGGCGCCTTGCGCCGCGGCGAGCCCGGCGTAGCTCGCGTGCAGCTCGAGCGGCTCGACCAGGCCGAGCCGTATCCAGCGCGCGGCGCGTCCCGCCATCAGGTCTTCCCCTGCGAAGCGAAGAATTTCGTCAGGTAGAAATCACGCTGCGCCAGCGCCTGCAGCTCACCGGCGCGCGCGTCGAAGCCTTCGCGCAGGATTTCGGCCAGGTACTGCCCCTGTTCCGCGTCGAGCACGTGGATGCGGCCGTAGAGCGCCTCGTCGACCGGCAGCAGCTCTGCCGCGATGCCTTCCGGCCGCTCGAGGTGCAGCAGCCAGGCGCGGCGCTCCGGGTCTTCCGGATCGAGCGGCGAAAGCACGATCTTGCCGATCCAGGCGAGGCGCGCGACCTGGTTGAACTGCGCGATCTCGAGCTTTTTGCCGTGCATGTACTTGCGCAGCGCGTTCTTCAGCGCGCCGACGTCGGTGACGGGGACGGTCTTCGCCATGCGGCCGATTATTGCCACTCCGCGGCAATGGCGCAAACAAAAAGCCCCGCGGTCGCGGGGCTTTTTTTCGGGCGTTGCGGCGCGTGCTCAGTAGCGCTTGGCCCAGGCGATGCCGAGCGAATTCTGCGACATCTCGATCGTCTCGGTGCCGCCGACGTTGAAGTAGGGGTTCGTCGCCGGTCCGGACACCGAGTTCTTGAAGCCGTGCATGTAGGCCATGGTGATCTCGGAGTTGCCCTCGAGGCCATAGGTGAAGCCGAGCGTGATGTGATCCTCGATGACGCCCGGTGCGAGGATGTTGAAGGTGACGTCGCGCGCCTCGATCGGGTTGTCGCTGTGGTTGTAGCCGGCGCGCAGCGTGAGGCGCTGGTTCCACTGATACTCGATGCCGAGCTTGTAGGCGTTCACGTTCTGCCAGCCGAAGCCGATGCTCGAGCCGCTCGCCCCAAGGCAGGCGGCTCCCGCACCGGGCCCGAAAGGCGGGTTCGGCGCGCAGCCCGGCTGATTGCTCGGATTGCCGACCGAAGCGATCTTGTTGTAGTTGATGCGCTGATAGTCGAAGGCGATGGTCCACTGGTCCGTCGGCTTGAAGGCGACGCCGAGGTTGTAGTTCTCCGGAATGTCGAAGCCGCCCTGCTCGGCGAACAGGCCCTTGTACTTGTCGAACTCGTCCATGTGGATCTTGCTCGAGTAGGCCACGCCGATCGAGAACTGCGGCGTGATCTCGCCGTAGTAGCCGATGCGCACGCCGTAACCCCAGCTCGTGTCGTGGCCGTTGTTCGACAAGTTGCTCGGCGACGAGGAGATCTGCGCGAACGGCTGGATGCCGTAGGCCTTGAACTTCTGGTAGGCGATGAGCGGAGACACGCCGATCGAATGCTTCGGCGCGACCTTGTAGGCGATGGTCGGCGCGATGATGAGCTGCTCGAGGTTGACCCCGAGCTGCCCCGGACCGCAGAGCAGGTTTGCCGATTTCACGCCGGTGGGCATCGGGCCGCCGAAGGCCGGCGGAATGCAGTTGCCCGGATCGATCTGCCCCGGCTTGTAGTCGGTGTTCATGCCGCCGTTTGCGTACACCGTTACGCCGAGCGACAGGTCCGGCCGCAGCATGTAGTTGAAGGCGAACTCGGGGATGAAGAAGTTTTCGCTCTCGTTGCCGTCCGCCGAGCCGTCGAGCAGGCCGAAGCCGCCCGTGCTGCCCTCGCGCTTCGACGAGCGATCGGGCCGGAACCAGTCGAGACCAACCTCGACGCGGTTGCCGACGAAGGCCATCGTCGCCGGGTTGACTGCGCCGCCGTAGGCGTCGGTGGTCATCGCGGTCGACGCGCCACCGCGGCCCTTCGCCTTCATGCCGTAGCCATGCTGAAAATAGCCGTCGGTCGCCAGCGCCGCCTGCGAGCCGAAAACACCTGCCGCCGCGAGAGCCGCGGCAATCACGCCTCTTTTCATTTTCCTCTCCCCTGATGGCGCCTTGCGCGCGCCTTTCTTATCAAATGAACAGACTCACATCCGCGTCGCGCGCCATCGGCAGGAAGGTCGCGGCGCCGACGTACTCCTTCACCTCCGGCAGGAAGTCCTCGTGCTTGAAGCCGAACAGGTCCACCGTCATCTGGCAGCCGATCAGATTGACACCGGCCTCGATGCACAGACCGCGCAGTTCGCTGATGTCGGCCACGCCCTTGTTCTTGATGGTCTGGCGCATGAGCGTCGTCGCCATCGCTTCGAAGCCCGGCACCGCCTGCACCGCGCTCGGAATATTCCAGCTGATGCCCTGAAACCAGTCCGGGCCGAAAGGCATCTTCATCGGCATCGCCGGGTTGCCGAGCGGGCTGACGTGCAGGTCGGAGATGTCCTTCCTGAGCAGCGTCAGGCCGTAGAACGTGAAGAACATCGACACGTTCCAGCCGAGCGCGGCCGCGGTCGACGAAAGGATGAACGGCGGATAGGCCCAGTCGAGCGTGCCCTTGGTGGCGATGATGGTCATCGACGGCGTGCTCTCGGCTTTGCGCTTCTCGAGCGCGGCTTCGAGTTTCTGCGGCAGCAGCTCGTCCAGACGCTGCTTGATCAGGTCGTCGATCAGTGCGGTGTTCGGTGCGGCGTCCATGCTGTCTCCTCCGACGGTCGGCCCCCTGCCAGGGGGCGGTGCATTTAAGTATCAGAATTTACTGAAATAGCCCGCCTTTGCCTAGGGGATCGCGGCAAAGCCTTTTTATCTCCGGATCAGTGTGGCGCCGGCCCCTACGAACCGAGGGCCGCAAGGCCGATGCCGGCTTGATCCCGCTCAATCCCGGTAAGATGGCGGCCTTTATGCTGAGGGCGCCATGAAAGTACGCGACGTGATGACCCCCAATGTCGTATCGGTTCGCGCCGACATGACGGTGCCCGAAATCGCCAAGCTCATGCTCGAGCGGCGCATCAGCGCCGTCCCCGTGGTCGACGACAGGGAACACGTGGTGGGCGTCATCAGCGAAGGGGATCTCATCCGGCGCCCCGAGCTCGGCACCGACAGGCCGCGCTCGCGCTGGCTGCGCTTTTTCATGTCCGACGAGGAACGCGCGCACGACTACATCAAGACTCACGGCCTGCACGCCCGCGACGTCATGTCGCGGCCGGTGGTCAGCGTGTCGCCCGAGGCCTCGCTCACCGACGTCGTCAATCTCATGACCGCGCGCCACATCAAGCGCGTCATGGTGCTCGAGCAGCACAAGCTGGCGGGCGTGGTCACGCGCACCGACCTGCTGCGCGCTCTGCACGCGCGCGAGGCGCTGCCGACCGAAGCCGTGCCGCAGAACGACGCCGGCATCCGCACGCACATCCTGAAGACGATCGACGACCAGCCCTGGGCGGCGAGCGCGATCATCAACGTTCAGGTCACCGACGGCACCGCGTATCTCTGGGGTGTGGTGGACTCGGACGAGCAGCGCAAGGCCATCCTGGTCGCCGTCGAAGGCGTGCCCGGCGTGCGCGCGATCGAGGACCACCTCGGCAAGGTGCTCGCCGGCTGACGCGAGCCCCTGCGGCGCAGCCCGCCTAGCGCCCGGCCTTGACGTCGTCGCCTTCCATCTGGCGAAGGATGTTGTGCAGGACGTGCGGTGCATCCTGCCGGCGAACAGGCCGAGCGTGATCGCCGCCGCGGTGCTCATCTGCACGTACTCCGGCGAGCGCATGTCCGGCGTGCGCACATGCGGGTTCGGCCGAGTAGAAGTTCAGCGGCTGAACGTCCCCGGCGCTCTGCGCAGCGGCGTCCACGGGCGCCCCGACTAGAACTCGATGTCGGTACGGATCGCCGCGATGCCCGCCGCGGCGCATTTGTCGTCGGCCTCGCCGCCCGGCGCGCCCGACACGCCGATCGCGCCGAGCAGCGAGCCACTCGCCTCGATCTGCATGCCGCCGCCGACCGCGGCCACCCCGGGCAGATGGCGCACGCCGCTTTGCGGCTTGCCCGCCTGGGTCAGCTCGGCGAGCTCGCTGGTGTTGGCGCGGAAGCTCACCGCGCTCCAGGCCTTGGAGCGCGCCATGCGCGGCGTGTGCGCGCCGGCGTAGCGGTCGCGCAGCAGCACCTGCACCACGCCCATGCGATCGACCACCGCGATCGCAACCTGGTAGCCCGCGTCGCGGCAGCTCTTCAGTGCCGCCTGCGCCGCCTTGAGGGCCGTTTCCGGCGTCATCAGTTTGATCTGGTGTGTGGCTTCACCCTGCGCCGCGCCCGCCAGCAACGCGCTGGCGACGGCGACCATCAGTCTGGTTTTCATCTCTCGAGCCTCCCTGGTTCGTTGATTTGCGGCTCTGCCGCGTAGTACTCGTCGAAGGCGATCCAGCCGGCGCGGTGCGTCTCGTCGCACGCCGCGCGCGCCGCGGCCGCCGCCGCGCTGGATCCGGCCGGACCCAGGCCGACGACGAGCACGTCGACTGCGCGCCGCATGGCCTCAGCCCGCCACGACCGCGATATTTGCCAAACGGCCGCGCCGACGCCGCTCGCTGGCCACGATGAGCGCCGGATCGATGCCGGCGCTCGCAGTCCTACTTGCGCTTGAGCAAGAAGGTGAACTCCTTGTTCGCCTCGCTCGAGGACAGGAGTTCGTTGCCCGTCTGCTTGGCGAAGGCCTCGAAATCCTTCACCGAGCCCGGATCGGTCGCGATGATTTTCAGCACCTGGCCGGACTGCATGTCGGTGAGCGACTTCTTCGCCCGGAGGATGGGCAGCGGGCAGTTCAGGCCGCGTGCGTCGAGTTCCTTGTCGAACTGCATGGTCATCTCCGTGAATAGGGACGCCTTTTATAAGACACCGAGACAGCCGTTACAACCATCGGTTCCGATTCGCTGCGACGACGCGGAAACCCTGCTCGCGTCAGCTGCTTTGATAAGTGTTCTCTAATATACCAAAAGCCACTCGGGCGGGGCATCGCCGACGCCCGCTGCACCGCAACACGCGCGTCCCCTGCCGTTCGGACTACGCAAGCGCCCGGTAGTAAAGGTTCTGCGGGTGGTTGGCCTCGGCGAAAAAATACCAGCGCTCGGCGAGCAGCCCTGCCCACTGCACCAGCGGCGCCGCCACGAACCATACGAGCGCGCCCTGCGCCAGGCCGGCGGCGAGCAGCGCGAGCGGCAGGCCGAACGCGGCGCCCAGAAAGGCCCATTTCACGGCACGCAGGAACGCCGCCGACCGGCCGTGGAAGAACTCGCGCGTGTTGAACGAGCCGCCCAGGAACCCCGCGGCGCGCTGCTCGATCTTCGGATGCTTGACGCCGATGGCGGTGGCGAGCGTCGACTTGTGCCGCAGGCGCGCGTTGCGCAGCAGCGCGGTACCGCGGCCGAACAGGCCGAGCGCGGTGAGCGCAAGCGCAGCGAGCGCGAAACCCGTGGCCGCCGCGAGCCCGTCGATCCGCGCCAAAGCTGCGGCGAGCGAAAAGCCCGATGCCGCGCCAAGCACGGTGAAATTGACGACCGTGAGCGGTGTCGCCCACTCCTGCAGGAAACGCAGGCAGGCGTAGATCATCCCGGTGCACACATAGAGCGCCACGCAGGCGAGCGCGCCGAGCAACCCGATCCACGCGAGCTGCGCACGCAGCACGCCGCCCGCCTCGAGATGCGCAAAGCCGTAGAGCGCCACCAGCGCCATCAGCACGGGCAGTACGATCACCTCGCGCGACAGCCACGAGCTGCGCCATTGCGCGGCGCTGCGCCAGGCGCGCAGCGGCCGGCCGAGGTGGAAGAACGACGCGGCGAGCCCCGCGACCAGCAGTGCCAGCGCCAGCGCCGCGGCCCGCGCGACGAAAGGATCCGGCAGCGCGCCCCAGACAGCGAAGCGCGCACCCAGCGCCTGCGCCAGCAGCGCGAGAAAGAGTCCCTGCCCGGCGCCGATCAGCGTCGTGAGGAAAATGACCGAAAACGCGGGGTGCATGCGGTTACCAGGTCGTCACGTCGTCGAGCGCCGGCGTGCCGGGCGCCGGGCGGGGCAGCTTGCCGTCGACCTTGAGCGGATTGTCGACGCGCATCAGCTCCTCCGGGTGCACCGTGATTTCGGTGCGCCGGCGCGGCAGGTAGTGATTCGCGGGCTGCGTGCCCCACTCCGGCATCAGCGCGTAGCCGCCATGCTCGCGGATCGCCACCGATACCTCCGAGTCCGGATCGTGCACGTCGCCGAACAGGCGCGCATTCGTCGGGCAGGCCAGCACGCAGGCGGGCTTGCGCTCGGCCGCCGGCAGCGTCGCATCGGTGACGCGGTCGACGCACAGCGTGCACTTCTTCATCACCTTCTGCTGCTCGTCCAATTCGCGCACGCCATAGGGACAGGCCCAGGCGCAGTACTTGCAGCCGATGCACTTGTCGTAGTCGACCAGCACGATGCCGTCCTCGGCGCGCTTGTAGCTCGCGCCGGTCGGGCACACCGGCACGCAGGGCGGGTCCTCGCAGTGCAGGCAGGACTTCGGGAAGTGCACGGTCTGCGTGTTGGGGAAGCTGCCGACCTCGAAGGTCTGCACACGGTTGAAGAAGGTGCCGCTCGGATCCTCGCCGTAGGGACGCTCGTCGCCCATCGGGCCCGCGGGGCCCGAGGTGTTCCATTCCTTGCAGCTCGTCACGCAGGCGTGGCAGCCGACGCAGACGTTCAGGTCGATGACCAGGGCGAGCTGGGTCATGACAGGCGCGCCTCCGCGCGACGACGAAGCTCGGCCGCAAAACAAGGCCAATACATCTCCCGACTTTGTTGCATCTGGCCGGTCATTCGACGCGCCGTGCAAAGTGGTGCACGGCCAGATGCAACAAAGTCGGGAGACCGATGAAAAGCCAAAACGCGCACCGCGCCTGGCGTCAGGCGTTGGTTTTTCGAGCCTGAGACGAAGCTCACTTGCTACCCCCACCCGCGTCATAGGCGATCGCGTCCGGCACCGCCTCCGCCATGCCGGGATAGCGCGTCATCGCCTCGAACGCCGGCCAGGTCTGCTGCGGCTCCTCGGCGCCCGCCTTGTAGATGCGCACGCGCACGTCGTACCAGCCGGCCTGTCCCGTGATGGGGTCCGAGTTCGACATCTCCAGTCCCTCGGGCGAGCGCAACCTGTCGCTGATCAGATGGTTCAGCAAAAAGCCCTTGCGCGCCTCGTTCGCGCCGGGCGCGAGCTGCCAGGCGCCGGGCTGCTTGCCGATGGCGTTCCAGGTCCACACCGTGCCGGGCTCGACCGCCTCGGAGAGCTTCGCCAGGCAGCGCACGCGGCCCCAGGGCGACTCGACCCAGATCCAGTCGCCGTCGCCGATGCCCTGCGCGGCAGCGGTGCGCGGATTCACGTAGAGGTGGTTGTGCGCGTGGATCTGGCGCAGCCAGGCGTTCTGCGAATCCCAGGAGTGGTACATCGCCATCGGCCGCTGCGTCACCGCGGCAAGCGGGTAGCGCGTGCCGTCGGTGGCCTGGCGCTCGAGCGGCTCGTAGTAGAACGGCAGCGGATCGAAGTAGGTCTTGATGCGCGTGCGCAGGCGCTCGGGCGGGCGGCGCCTGCCCCACTTGCCGTCGGCCGCGAGACGGAATTTCTGCAGCACTTCGGAGTAGAGCTGCAGGATGACCGGATCGCCGAAGCGCCGGATGCGCACGCGCTGCGCCCATTCCATGTAACCCCTGTTCCAGTTGCGCATGTACTGGTAGGACGGCGGCAGGCGATGGTGGAAGACGCAGTTGTTCTGCGCGTACATCTCCCACTGGCGCGGGTTGGGCTCGCCGTGCATGAACTTTTCGCCGCCGCTGCCGCGCCAGCCGGCGAGAAAGCCGATGCCCGAGCCGGGTTCGGTCTCGTAGCGCAGGATGAAATCCGGGTAGTCGCGGTAACGCCGCGTGCCGTCGCCGTCCGTGAAGGCCGGCAGCTTGAGCCGGCCGGCGAGCTCGATCAGTACGTCCTGGAACGGCTTGCAGCCGGCCGGCGGCGGCACCACCGGCACACGCACCGAGTCGACCGGGCCATCGAACTCCGAAATCGGACGATCGAGCATCGACATCACGTCATGGCGTTCGAGATAGGTGGTGTCCGGCAGCACCAGGTCGGCGAACGCCGTCATCTCCGACTGGAAGGTGTCGCAGACGACGAGGAACGGGATCTTGTACTCACCGTCGTCGGCACGCGCGTTCAGCATCTTGCGCACCTCGACCGTGTTCATGGTCGAGTTCCACGCCATGTTCGCCATGAAGATCATCAGCGTATCGAGGCGATAGGGGTCCTCGTTCACCGCGTTGGTGATGACGCTGTGCATCAGGCCGTGCACCGAAAGCGGGTATTCCCAGGAAAATCCCTTGTCGATGCGCAGCGGCTCGCCCGCGGCATCGATGAACAGGTCCTCGGGCGAGGCGGGCCAGCCGAGCGCGAGGCCGCCGAGCGGCGTGTCGGGCTTGACCGCCTCCGGGCCGCGCGGCGGCTTCGCCGCCGGCGGGATGGCGCGCGGGAACGGCGCTTTGTGGCGGAATCCGCCCGGCCGGTCGATCGTGCCGAGCAGGGTCATGAGGATGGCGAGCGCGCGGATGGTCTGGAAGCCGTTCGAGTGTGCCGCCAGGCCGCGCATGGCGTGAAACGCCACCGGATTGCCGGTCACGCTCCGGTGCTCCTTGCCCCAGCAATCGGTCCACGCGATCGGCAGCTCGATCTTCTCGTCGCGCGCGACAATGCCCATCTCCTGCGCCAGGCGGCGGATGGTCGCCGCCGGCACGCCGGTGATGGCCTCCGCCCACTCGGGCGTGTAGGCCTTGACGCGCTCTTCGAGCAGCTGGAACGCCGGCTTAACGATGCGGCCGTCGGGCATCCGAAAGCGGCCGAGCAGGTGCGGATCGGCGCCCTCGGCATGCGTGCGCACTGCGGCACCCGAGTGCCGGTCCCACCACAGCTGGTTGTGCGCGTACTCCGGGTTCTCGTCCGGCGCAGCCTCGCCGCGCACCAGCAGGCCATGGTCGTCCGAGGCCTCGTCGCAGTTCACCAGCTGTCCCGCGTTGGTGTAGCGCACCAGGAAGTCGCGGTCGAACAGCCCCAGCGCGATGATCTCGTGCACGATCGCGAGCAGCAGCGCGCCGTCGGTGCCCGGCCGGATCGGCACCCACTCGTCGGCGATCGCCGAATAGCCGGACCGCACCGGGTTGATCGACACGAAGCGCCCGCCGCGGCGCTTGAACTTCGAAATCGCGATCTTCAGCGGGTTGGAGTGGTGATCCTCGGCGGTGCCGATCATGACGAACAGCCGGGCGCGCTCGAGATCCGGGCCGCCGAACTCCCAGAACGAGCCGCCGATGGTGTAGATCATGCCGGCCGCCATGTTCACCGAGCAGAAGCCGCCGTGCGCCGCGTAGTTCGGCGTGCCGAACTGGCGCGCGAAAAGCCCGGTGAGCGCCTGCATCTGGTCGCGCCCCGTGAACAGCGCGAACTTGCGCGGGTCGGTGGCGCGGATGTGGGAGAGGCGCTTCTCCAGGATGTCGAAGGCCTCAGGCCAGTCGATCTCGACGAACTCGCCGGCGCCGCGCTCGGCACCCTCGCGCCGCTTGAGCGGCCGGGTGAGGCGCGCGGGCGAGTACTGCTTCATGATGCCGGACGAGCCCTTGGCGCAGATCACCCCGCGGTTGATGGGGTGCTCCGGGTTGCCGTCGATGTAGCGCAGCTGGCCGTCCCGCAGATGCACGCGGATGCCGCAGCGGCAGGCGCACATGTAGCAGGTGGTGGTCTTGATCTCGCTTCTTGGCGTGGTCATAAGTAGCCCTAAAGCATTCTCCTTATGGCAAACCTGAAAGCAAAGCTGATTGTCCTGATAATGTCATAAGTCCTTATGATTCATAAAGTTATGCATAATTCCAGGATGCCGCGCCCGAGCAGACGACAATTCGCGCCATGGACAAGACCGCCTTCAAGACCGACACCCGTTATACCCTGACCCTGCGCCGCGCCGACGGCAAGGCGGAGCCGGCCAACCTGTACGTCTACCGCCTGTACGACGCGTTCATGGTCGCGCGCGCGACCAGCGGGGACGGGCTGCTGCGCAAGGTCGCTTATGCCGACGTCCTCACGTTGCTGGACGAAATCTCGGTCGAGCCGGACAAGCGCTACCTCCTGCCCAACGCACTGCTCGAGGAAAAGAACTGGACGGACAAGACCGAGATGGCGGTGTACGCCAGCAGCCCCGCACTCGGCAAGTGAACCTGCGCGCCGACGCGCGCCGACTCCAGCAACGTCGTTAGCCGCTGCCGGCTGCGGGCCGGCTCGAACGCGCCGCCGTTTGTGTCGCGTCAAGTGGCGGGCATCGGTTTGTGGTAGTCTTTGCTGCATTGCAGCATCGTTCCCTATGGCAGGCCTTCCCGACCCCTGCTCGGGCGTCCCGTAAACCTGTCTAACTGCATTCCCCGAAACGGAAAACAGACATGAAAGATCAGACCTCGAAGCTCGTGCACAGTCACGAACTTTCCGCCAAGGTCGCGCAACTTCTGACGCGCCGCGCCAAGACCGCCCAGGAGCGCTTCGCCGAGCGCGTCCAGAACGCCGCCGAGAAGCAGATGGCACAGGCCTCGGCCAGCCCGGTGATGCCATGGGACCTGTGGCGCGACTGGCAAGGCTATGCCGTCGATTTCGCGCAGCGCTCCATCCTGTTCTGGGACACGCTGCGCCAGCGCGGCAACAACTACCTGGCGCATGAGCGTGCCGGGCTGCCGCCGGTGCTGCATTTCGAGTACGAGACCATTCTCGACGGGCGGAGCTTCGAGCGGCCGGTGAACTACGCGCTGCTGCGCATCCTGCCGCCCGAGGGCGTGGTCGTCGACGACCAGCGCCGACCCTACATCATCATCGACCCGCGCGCCGGCCACGGCCCGGGTATCGGCGGCTTCAAGGACGATTCGCAGGTCGGCGTCGCGCTGCGCGACGGCCACCCGGTGTATTTCGTCGTCTTCCACCGCGACCCGGAGCCGGGCCAGACCCTGCTCGATGTCTGCGCCGCAGAAGCGCGCTTCGTGCACGAGGTGCGCGCCCGCCACCCGGAGAGCCCCAAGCCGGTCCTGGTCGGCAACTGCCAGGGCGGCTGGGCGGCGATGATGCTCGCTGCCGCCAACCCGGAGGAAACCGGTCCGATCGTGATCAACGGCGCGCCGATGTCCTACTGGGGTGGCGCCTGGAGCGAAGGCGACGGCGACAACCCGATGCGCTATGCCGGCGGCCTGCTCGGCGGCACCTGGCTGTCTTCGCTTGCCGCCGACATCGGCAACGGCGTATTCGACGGCGCGCACCTGGTGCAGAACTTCGAGAACCTCAATCCCGCCAACACCTTCTGGGACAAGTACTACCACCTGTTCGCCAACGTCGACGGCGAAGCGCCGCGCTTTCTCGAGTTCGAGCGCTGGTGGGGCGGCTTTTATCTCATGAACCGCGAAGAGATCGAGTGGATTACGCAGAATCTCTTCGTCGGCAACAAGCTGTGGTCGGGCAGCGTGCCGTCCGGGCCGCAGGCCGTGTTCGATCTGCGTGCGATCAAGGCGCCGATCATCCTGTTCGCCTCGCTGGGCGACAACATCACGCCGCCGCAGCAGGCATTCAACTGGGTTGCCGACGTCTACGGATCGACCGACGAGATCAAGGCGCGCGGCCAGGTGATCGTCGGGCTGATGCACGAGGATGTCGGTCACCTCGGCATCTTCGTCTCGGGCAAGGTGGCGAAAAAGGAGCACGCGCAGATCGTCTCGGTGATGAAATCGGTCGAGGCGCTGCCGCCGGGCCTGTACGGCATGCAGATCCTCGAGTCGAAGGGTCCCGACGGCAAGCCGGCCTACGACGTCGCGTTCGTCGAGCACCGGCTGGAGGACGTGATGAAGCGGCTGAACCGCTTCGAGCGCGTCGACGAGAAGGCCTTCGAGGCCGTCGCCGGCGTCTCCGAGTTCAACCAGCGCGCCTATGAGCTGTTCGCACAGCCGCTGGTGCAGGCGAGCGCCAGCGAGTACGGCGCCAAGCTGAGCCGCGAGCTGCATCCGTTGCGCGCACAGCGCTATTCCGTGTCGGATGCGAACCCCTGGCTGTGGTGGCTCGGCCCCCTGGCCGAGGCGGTGCGCAGCCAGCGCCAGAGCGCGAGGCCGGAGCAGCTCTGGCGGCGCAGCGAGCGCACGGGCTCGGCGCTGATCAGCGCATCGCTCGACTATTACCGTGACCTGCGCGATGCGCTGAGCGAGGCGGCCTTCTTCCTGACCTACGGCAACCTGTTCTCGCTCTACCTCGCGGATCGCGAGCCCGGCAAAGTCCGGGCGCAGGCGCAGGCAGGCGATCCACGCACGCTGCCGTTCGTCGCGGAGGCGCTCGCCTCGATCGAGAAGGGCGGCTATGCCGCGGCGGTCGCACGCGTGGCCGCCTTGCTCGCGCGACGCGGCGAGCCCGTGCCGCTGGCGCGCGTGCAGCTCAAGCACGCGCTGGCCGAGGAATACCAGGACCTGCTGCCGGACGTGAGCTGGGACGAGGCACGCCGCATTCGAGGCGAGCAGGAAATCATCGTGCGCTACGAGCCGGAGCAGGCGCTCGCCACCCTGCCGACGCTGCTCGCCCGGGAAGACGACCGCAAGCGCCTGCTCGAGCTGCTCGGGCGGCTGGTCGACGACCCCCGCATCCAAGGCTTGTCGCACACGCCCGAACAGGAGGCGATGTTGGCGCGCATCCGCAGCGTGGTCGCCGGGCGCCCGGTCGCCGCATCGCGCCGCAGCGCGGCGGGCGGGGCCTGAGCGCCCCCGCAGGGAGGAGCCCGACGTCATGCAGAACTTCACCAATCGCACCTTCGACGAGATCAAGGTCGGCGACCGCGAGCAGGTCACGCGCGTCGTCACGAGTACGGAGGTCGAGGCGCTGGCACTCGTGTCCGGCGACGTCGACGCCTTTCACTTGGAAAAAGCGCAAACGCCGGGCGCCGGCAACGGCATACAGGCCAAGGCCATCGGCGCCGAGGCGCTGCTCTCCGGCCTGCTCAGCCGCCGCATGCCGGGACCGGGCACCACCATCGTCGCGCAGGACCTGCGTTTCGAGGGCTCGGTACGCGCCGGCGACGAGCTGACCGGCAGCGTGACCGCGCGCGAGAAGCGTGCCGCGGGCAAGCAGATCGTATTCGAGTGCCTCGTCGAGCGCGGCGGCGACAAGCTGATCGCCGGCACGGTCACCGTTGCCGCGCCCAGCGAACGCATCCGCTACTCCAACGTCGCGACGCCGGAACTCATCCTGCGTCGCAATGACGCCTTCGCCCGTCTGCTCAAGCAGTGCCAGAACCTCGAGCCGGTGCGCTGCGCGGTCGTGCACCCCTGCGATCGGGCGTCGCTGCTCGGTCCGCTGGAAGCCGCGAAGCACGGCCTCATCGTCCCGGTGCTGGTCGGCCCGCAGGCGAAGATTCGCGCCGTGGCGCAGGCGGAGAAGGTCGACCTGAGCGCGGTCGAGTGCGTGCATGCCGAGCACAGCCATGCGGCCGCGGCGCTGGCGGCCGAAATGGCGCGCGACGGCAAGGTCGAAGCACTCATGAAGGGCAGCCTGCACACCGACGAGCTGCTCGGCGCGGTGGTGCGCTCGAGTTCCGGGCTGCGCACCGCGCGGCGCATCAGCCACGTGTTCCTGCTCGACGTGCCGGCCTACCCGCGTCCGCTGATGGTCACCGACGCCGCGATCAATATCGCGCCGACGCTCGAGGACAAGATCGACATCGCGCAGAACGCGATCGATCTCGCGTGCACGCTCGGCATCGAACAGCCGAAGGTGGCGATTCTCGCCGCGGTCGAAACGGTCAATCCGCGCATGCCGGCGACGCTCGATGCCGCGGCGCTGTGCAAGATGGCCGACCGCGGTCAGATCAGCGGCGGCCTGCTCGACGGGCCGCTCGCCTTCGACAACGCGATCAGCGAGGAGGCCGCGAAAACGAAGAAGATCGTCTCCCCGGTCGCCGGACGGGCCGACATCCTGCTGGTGCCGGATCTCGAGTCCGGCAACATGGTCGCCA
>JBFFEY010000026.1:0-38003 GCA_041558415.1 Burkholderiales bacterium
AACACTTGCCGGTGCTTGTTCGGCAAGTGTTCGATAACGCGAGACAGGAGGGCCGTTGTCCAGCGCTATCGCTCGTCGGAGGCAGCTTTTTCTCTTTTTTTGGGTGCTTTTCGATAAGGCACCGAAAAGCACCCAAACACGAGACTGATATCCGCTGACGAGCGCTTTCGCGACCCCAAGGGTCGCGTCTTTTGAGGAATCGACGATGCAACGCTGGAAACAACGCCCCGAGGGATCGAATTGGGGCGACTTCGGGCCTGAAGATCAGCGCGGGCGCATGAACTGGGTGACGCGCGAGAAGGTGCTGCAGGGCGTCGCCGAGGTGAACGAGGGCATCAGCTTCTGCCTCTCGCTGCCGCTCGACTATCCCGGCGGCAGCGTGCTCAACCCGCGCCGCGGTCCCCCGCGCCTCGCGTCGACGCTGCGCGACGGCAAGAGCGCAGGGGCGCAGAACTACTGCTGGGCGTTCTCCAACGAGAATCCCGACCACACCGACGTGGTGAGCGACGATCTGGTGCTGCTCACGCTGCAGTATTCGACGCAATGGGACTCGTTCGCGCATTACGGCAGCCGCTTCGACGCGGACGGCGACGGCCAGCGCGAGATCGTGTTCTACAACGGCTTTCGCGGCGGCGCCGACATCCGGCCGGCGCCGGCCGAGCAGAAGGGCGCCGAGCCCTGGGCCAGGTTCGAGGGCGCGCGCGCCGACGCGCTCGGCATCCAGAACCTGGCCGAGCACGGCGCGCAGGGCCGCGGGGTGATGATCGACCTGCACGCGCATGTCGGCCGCGCGCGCAAGGCGGTGGGCTACGAGGAACTGATGCGCGTGCTCGAGGCCGACAAGGTCGAGGTCGAGCGCGGCGACATGGTGTGTCTTTACACCGGTTTTGCCGACGTCATCCTCGAGCTGCAGAAGAAGCCGGACCCGCAGCTCCTGCACAACACCTGCAGCGGGCTCGACGGGCGCGACGACAAGCTGCTGCAATGGATCACCGACTCGGGCCTCGCCTGCCTGCTCGCCGACAACTACGCCGTCGAACTGATTCCCACCAGCCTCACCAAGCCCGCGCCGCACGCGACGATGCCGCTGCACGAGCACTGCCTGTTCAAGAACGGCATCCACCTCGGCGAGATGTGGTACCTGAGCGAGCTCGCCGCCTGGCTGCGTGCGCACGCGCGCAATCGTTTTCTTCTGACGGCGCCGCCGCTGCGCCTGCCCGGCGCGGTGGGCTCGCCGGCGACGCCGATCGCAACGGTGTGAGGGACGCATGACGGAACGCGTGGTGATCGTGACGGGCGGCTCGTCGGGCATCGGCGAGGCGGTTGCGCTGGAGATGGGGCGCCGCGGCTGGCGCGTGGTGGTCAATTACTCGAAGAGCGCGGCGCAGGCGGAAAAGGTGGCCACGGCCTGCGCCGCGGCGGGCGGCGAAGCGATCGCGGTGCGCGCCAACGTGGCCGAGGATGCCGACTGCCGGGCGCTGGTGCAGGCGGCGCTCGACAAGTGGGGCCGGCTCGACGCGCTGGTCAACAACGCCGGCACGACCAAGTTCGTCGTGCACGCCGACCTCGATGGGCTGTCGGCCGAGGACTTCCAGCGCATCTATGCGATCAACGTCATCGGGCCGTTCCAGATGTGCCGCGCAGCGGCGCCCGCGTTGCGCAGTCGCCGCGGCGCGGTGGTCAACGTCTCCTCGCTTGCCTCGCGCGTGGCGACCGGGTCGTCGATCGCCTACGCCGCCTCCAAGGCGGCGCTCAACACGCTGTCGATGTCGCTCGCGCGCACGCTGGCGCCGGAGGTGCGCGTCAACGTGCTGGCGCCGGGCTTCGTCGACACGCCTTGGATGACCGCCGGCTACGGCGAGGAGCGCTACGCACGGGTGCGCGAAACGTACGCGCAGATCGCGCCGCTCAAAGAGGTATCGCAGCCGCAGCACCAGGCCGAGGCGGTCGCCTGGCTGATCGAGGGCGCCGTGCAGGTCACCGGGCAGATCCTGTACGTCGACGGCGGCATGCACGTCGCCTCGCCGCGCAAGGTGTGAGCGTGCTGCGCTTGTCCGACTTCGGGGTGCTGAGCTTCGACTGCTACGGCACGCTGATCGACTGGGAAAGCGGCATGCTGGCCGCGCTCGCGCCGCTGGTCGCCAAGTGCGCGCCGGCGCCGACAGCGGAGGAACTGCTCGCGCTGTACGCGCGCCTCGAGTCGGCGCAGGAGGCCGAGACGCCGGACCTCGTTTACCGCGAGCTCGTCGCGCGCGTGCACGCGCGCATGGCCGCCGCACTCGGCGTCACGGCGAGCGCAGCGGAGAACGCCGCCTTCGGCGCCTCGATCGGCCAGTGGCCCGCGTTCCCGGATTCGCCGGCGGCACTCGCTTACCTGAAGCGGCATTTCAAGCTGATCATCCTGTCGAACGTCGACCGCGACAGCTTTCGCGGGTCGAACGCGCGGCTCGGTGTCGAATTCGACGCCATCCTCACGGCGCAGGACATCGGTTCGTACAAACCGGACCCGCGCAATTTTGCTGCCCTCGTCGCCAAAGTCGCCGAGCTGGGCCACGCGAAAGGCGAGCTGCTGCATGTCGCGCAGAGCCTGTATCACGACCACGTGCCGGCAAAGCGAGCCGGTCTGCGGACGGCGTGGATCGACCGGCGCAGCGGCAGAACCGGCGGCGCCACGCTGGCGCCGAAAGAGGCGGTGCAGCCCGATGCGCGTTACGTCAGCCTGGCGGACCTCGCCCAGGCGCACCGCGCCGAAACGGCCGCGCCAACGAGGTAGGGAGCCCGACATGCCGGACGATCGCAGGGACCTCATCGCGCAGCTGAAGAACCGCGCGCTGATCTACCTCGAGGTGTACGACGTGCTCAGCGATGCGCTCGGCGCCGAGCGTGCCGAGCAGCTGCTCGCCACCGCGATCGAGCGCCGCGGGCGCGGCGCGGGGCGTGCGCTGGTGCCGTACGCGCCGGCAGATTTCGACGGCTTGTGCAAGGCGTTCATACAGGGCGTGCCGGGCGAGGGGGCGCTGTTTTCGCCCGAGATCCGACGCTGCGACGCGCAGGGGCTCGAGATCCAGTTCCATGCCTGCCCGCTCAAGGAGGCCTGGGAGGAGGCCGGGCTCGCGCCCGACAAGCGTGAAACGCTCTGCCGCATTGCCGGTCGGGTCGACAAGGGCATGTTCGAGGCCGCAGGCTTCGCGATCGACAACCGAACCTGGACGCCGGGCGCCGCGGGCTGCTGCTTTCTTTCCATCCGACGCGCATGACGGACACCGCCACCTACGACTACATCGTCGTCGGCGCCGGCTCGGCCGGCTGTGTGCTCGCCGACCGGCTCACCGCCAACGGCCGGCACCGGGTGCTGCTGCTCGAGGCCGGCCCGCGCGACAGCAATTTCTGGATCCACGTGCCGCTCGGCTACGGCAAGCTGTTTACGCGCACCGACGTCAACTGGGCCTACGAGGGCGAGCCCGAGCCGACGCTCAACGGGCGGCGCATCTTCACGCCGCGCGGCAAGGTGCTGGGCGGCTCCTCGTCGATCAATGGCCTGGTCTACATCCGCGGCCAGCGCGAGGACTTCGACGCCTGGGGCGTGCCCGGCTGGGGCTTCGACGACCTGCTGCCGTACTTCAAGAAATCGGAAGACCAGAGTCGCGGCGCGGATGCCTGGCACGGCGTCGGCGGGCCACTCGCGGTGTCCGACCTGCCGGACAAGCACGAGTTGTGCGAGGCCTTCATCGCCTCCGCCCGGGCGCTCGGCGTGCCACTGAACGACGACTTCAACGGCGCGACCCAGGAGGGCACCGGCTACTACCAGGCCACGGCGCGCAACGGCCGGCGCTGCAGCACCGCGGTGGGCTATCTGCGGCCGGCGGAAAAGCGATCCAACCTGCGCGTCGAGGTCGAGGCGCTGGCCACGCGCATCCTGTTCGAAGGCACGCGCGCGGCCGGCATCGAATATCGCCAGCGCGGTGCCACGCGCACGGCGCGCGCCGCGCGCGAAGTGCTGCTCGCCGGCGGCACCTTCAATTCGCCGCAGCTGCTGCAGCTCTCCGGCGTCGGGCCGCGTGCGCTGCTCGAGCAGCACGGTGTGCCGCTCGTGCTCGACGCGCCCGAGGTGGGCGAGAACCTGCAGGATCATTTCTACGCCCGCACCTTCTACCGCTGCAGCAAGCCGATCACGCTGAACGACGACCTGATGAGCCTGTGGCGGCAGGCCAAGATCGGCCTGCAGTACCTGCTCTTCAAGCGCGGCCCGCTCACCGTGAGCGCCGGCTACGCCGCGGCCTTCGTGCGCACCCGAGCCGAGCTCGCGCGCCCCGACGCGCAGCTCTACTTCATCAACTTTTCGACCGCGAAGCGCGGCGGCAAGCTGCACCCGTTTTCCGGCTTCACCTGCTCGGTGTCGCAGCTGCAGGTCGAATCGCGCGGCTGGGTGCGCCTGCGCAGCGCCGATCCGGCCGCGCCGCCGGCCATCCTCTACAACTACCTTGCCGCGGAAAGCGACCGGCGCACGATGGTCGCAGGGCTCAAGTTCGCGCGGGGCATCGTCAATACCGCGCCGCTGTCGGCCTACGCCGTGCGCGAGGAGTATCCGGGCCCGCGCGTGCAGAGCGACGAGGAGTGGCTCGCCTTCTGCCGCGAAGCGGGCGACACGGTGTACCACCCGACCTCGACCTGCCGCATGGGAACCGACGCGCGCGCGGTAGTCGATCCGCGCCTGCGCGTTCGCGGACTGTCGGGCCTGCGGGTCATCGACGCCGCCGTCATGCCGGCCGTGCCGTCGGGCAACATCAACGCCGCCGTGATTGCGGTTGCGGAGAAGGCTGCAGACCTGGTGCTCGCCGACGCCGCCTGAGACCCTGACCGAAGGCCGCAGGCGTGTCTCGCAGCCATGCTTGACAGGGCGTCAGGGGGTTTGAAAGACTGCAACGCTCGGTCGGCCGGACGGTCGCTCGGATCCACAACGGGAGGAGGAAACCCCATGCAGATCAAACTGAGAAATTGCGCACGCATCGGCATCGCCGCGCTCGCATTCGCCGGCATGGCGTCGATGGCGCACGCGCAGAAAGAGATCAAGATCGGCGTGATCTTCGATTACACCGGTCCGTTCGCGGCAGGCGGCTCGCAGGCCGCGGCGATTGGTACCAAGATCGCGATCGACATGATCAACGAGAAAGGCGGCGTCGAGGGCTACAAGATCAAGCCGATCTATGCCGACGCGCAGTCCAAGGCGGAGGTCGCGATCAACGAGGCGACGCGCCTGCTCGACCAGGAGAAGGTCGACCTCATCATGGGCGTGTACTCGAGCGCGCACTGCGTGCCGATGGCGCAGAAGGTGAACGCGGCGAAGAAGTTCATGTGGGCGAACGTCTGCGTTTCTTCCGCAGTGTTCAAGGGCAAGAACCTCACCCACGTGTTCCGTGCCCAGGTCCACTCCGACCAGTCTGGCGCGGCGTCGTGCTCGTTCCTGAACGAACAAGCCAAGGCGAGGCTGAAGAAAGATCCCAAGGACCTCAAGGTCGCGATCATCTACGAGGACGGCCCCTACGGCGCGGGCACGGCTTCGGGTAACGAGGCGGTCTGCAAGAAATACGGCATGCAGATCGTTCTCAAGGAAGGCTACTCCGCGACGGCGCCGGATCTGTCATCGCTGGTGACCAAGCTGCGCCGCGCGCGCGCCGACGTCATCCTGCACACCGGCTACAACCCGGACATCACGCTGTTCTGGCGCCAGGCCCGCGAGCAGGGCCTGAAGTGGGCCGCGCTGATCGGTCACGGCGCGGGCTACGGCCAGCTCGACAAGCTGAAGTCCGCGGTTGGCAAGGAAGCCGAGTACATCTTCAACGTCGACCCGGTCGCCGCGCAGCTGCTCGACCCGAAGACGCTCAAGCCCGGTCTCGGCGAACTGACGCAGGAGATGGTGAAGCGCTACAAGGCCGAGGCGAAGGCGCAAGAGGTGCCGCCGCATACCTCGATGGGCTTCAACCAGAGCTGGATCTTCTTCACCGACGTGCTGCCGCGCGCGATCAAGAAGTACGGTGGCTACGATCCGGAGGCGCTGCGCAAGGCGGCGCTCGAGACCGACATTCCGACCGGTGGCACGATCCAGGGCTACGGCGTGAAGTTCTTCGGGCCGGGGCACGAAATGGCGGGCCAGAACGAGCGCAGCTCGCCCGTGTTGATGCAGTACCAGGGCGGACAGACGAAGATCGTGTGGCCGACCGCGCTCAAGACGGCCGATCCGATTCTGCCGATCCCGAAGAGCTCGGCTTACTCCAACCAGTGACATCAAGGCGGTCCGCCGCCTTCCTCCGGCACGCACGGAGGAAGGGGCGGCCCCTTGCGTCCGCGTCCCATGCTCAGTGTTTCTGGCCTGACCAAGGTCTTCGGCGGCTTCACTGCCGTGAGCAACGTCGCCTTCGAGCTGAAGCAAGGCGAGATCCTCGGCCTCATCGGACCGAACGGCTCGGGCAAGAGCACCACCTTCAACCTCATTTCCGGCGCGCTGGCGCCGACCAGCGGATCGATCCGCTTCCTCGGCGAGGAGATCGGCGGCTTGCCGGCGAGCCGCATCGCGCACCGCGGCATCGCGCGTACCTTCCAGATTCCGCGCCCCTTCCGGCGCCTGTCGATCCTCGATAACGTCGCGCTGGCGGCGTTCTACGGGCATGCCGAGCATCCGCCGCGTGACAGGGCCTATGCCACGGCGAAGGAGGCGCTCGATCTGGTCAAGCTGTCGTCCGATTCCGCGGCGCGCGTCGACGGCCTCGGTGCGGCGGGGCTGAAGAAGCTCGAGCTGGCGCGCGCGCTGGCGACGGGGCCGAAGCTGCTCTTGGCCGACGAGTCGCTCGGCGGGCTGGATGAAGCCGAGATGGATCAGGCTGCCGACATGCTCGCCGCGATTCGCGCCGAGCGCGGCATCACCATCATCTGGGTCGAGCACATCATGGGCGTGCTGATGCGCGTGGTCGATCGCTGCATCGTGCTCGACTACGGCGAGGTGATCGCCGAGGGCCGACCGCAGGAGGTCGCGCACGACCCCAAGGTGATCGAGGTCTACCTCGGCACCGACGCGGCCGACGTGCAGAAGACCGTCGCGGACCGCACGGCGTAGCGCGATGCTCAAGCTCTCCGGTATCAGCGCGGGCTACGGCGGCTTTCAGGCGCTGTTCGACGTCAGCCTGGAGGTGAATGCCGGCGAGACGGTGGCAGTCATCGGTCCCAACGGCGCCGGCAAGACGACGCTCTTGCGCGTGATCTCCAAGCTGATCGACGCCACCGCCGGCGAACTGGCGATGGAGACGCATCGGCTGAACGACGTGCCCTCGCACGCAGTCATCGGCTACGGCATTGCGCACGTGCCCGAGAACCGGCGCCTGTTCCCGCGCCTCTCGGTGGAGGAGAACCTGCGCATGGGTTCCTACGTCCCTGCCGCGCGCGCCAAGTTCGCGGAGCGCCTCGAGCAGGTGTACGCGCTGTTCCCGCGCATGCGCGAGCGGCGCAAGCAGCTCGCCGGCACGCTGTCAGGCGGCGAGCAGCAAATGTGCGCGATCGGCCGCGCGCTGATGTCCGGCCCGAAGCTGCTATTGCTCGATGAGCCTTCGGCGGGCCTTGCGCCCGTGGTGGTGCAGGCGATCTTCGACGTCGTGCGCCGGATGTCCGCCGAGGGCTACACCGTGCTGATCGTCGAACAGAACGTGCAGCAGGTGCTCAAGGTCGCGGACCGCGCCTACCTGCTCGAGACCGGTCGCATCAAGCTCGAGGGCCGCGCGGCCGAGCTGCGCGAGAACGAAGCGATCAAGAAGGCCTACCTGGGGCTCTGATCATGGAAATTTTCGACATCTTCCTGCTCGAGGCGATTCTCAACGGAATCCTGCTCGGCGGCATCCTCGCCCTGCTCGCGCTCGGTTTGAATCTCATCTTTGGCGTCATCGACGTAGTCTGGATCTGTTATGCCGAGATGATCATGATCGGCATGTACGCCATCTACTACCTGCACAATGTCTATGGCTGGCCGCTGTGGCTGGCTTTCGTCGTCGCTGTCGCCGTGGTGGCGGTGATGGGCGCGGCGCTGCACCACTTCGTCCTGCGTCCGGTCCTCGCCGCCGAGCCGATCAACCAGCTGCTGGTGACCGGCGGCGTGCTCTTCTTTCTGCAGGCGGTGGCGACGCTCGTCTTCGGCGTCGAGTTCAGGAACGTCGGCATCCGCCTGCCACAGCTCGCCGTGGGCGATATGTACCTCAGCCTGGCGCGGCTGATCGCCTTTCTCGTCGCGCTGGCCGGCATGATCGGCATGTACCTGTTCCTCACCCGCAGCTACCTCGGCACGGCGATCCGCGCGATTTCGCAGGACCGCGCGATCATGCCGCTCATGGGGGTGAGCCCCAACCGCATCTTCATCATCACCTCGGCGCTCGGCGGTGCGCTCGCCGGGCTCGCCGCCTGCCTGCTGGTGCTGCAGTACGACATCCATCCCGCCATCGGCCTGTCGTTCGGGCCGATCACCTTCATGATCTGCGTCATGGGCGGGCTGGGTAACATGATCGGCGGCTTCATTGCCGCTTTCGTCTTCGCGCAGTTCATCTCGGTGGGCGGTTTCTTCCTGCACATCGAGTGGGGCTACGTGATCGCCTTCATGTTCTTCATCGGCATGATGTTCTGGCGTCCCCAGGGCATCCTCGGCGGAAAGTGACGGGTGGCGCCATGAAGTGGATCGCGCTCGCGGTTCTCGCAGCCGCCCCGCTCGTGGGGATGGGCAACTATCCGCTGCACCTGCTGATCACCTGCCTGCTGTGGGGCTTCGTCTACACCAGTTGGGCGATCATGGGGCGCCTCGGCATGGTGAGCCTCGGCCACGGCGCCTTTCTCGGCATCGGCGCCTACGTGGTGGTGATGCTGTGGAACCACGTCGGTCTCACGCCCTGGCTGGGCATCCCGGTCGCGCTGCTTCTGGCGGCCGTGGTGGCGGTGCTGATCGGCTACCCCTGCTTCCGCTTCAAGATCGTCGGCCACTACTTCGCACTGGTGACGCTGGCGCTGACCGAGGTCGCGCGCCTGGTGATCGTGGCCTTGCGCGATCAGACCGGCGGCTCGCTCGGCGCGACGCCGAAGACGGCGCTTACCGAAAGCGCCTGGTCGATCGGCGCGCTGCAGTTCTCCTCCAAGCTCGTCTGGTTCTACATCATTCTCGTCGCCTGGCTGGCCGGGCTCTGGATCTGGGGACGCGTCGACCGCTCGATGACCCGGCTCGCGCTCGAGGCGATCAGTCAGGAGGAGGACGCCGCCGCATCGGTGGGCATGAACGTCACCCGGCTCAAGCTCGGCGTCACGCTCATTTCCGCCCTGATGACCTGCTTCGGCGGCGTGCTCTACGCGCAATACCAGCTATACGTGAACCCGGAGACGGTGTCCGGCATCGGCATCAGTCTGCAGATCGTGTTCGGCGCGATCGTCGGCGGCATGTTCGTGCGGCTCGGCCCGACGGTGGGCGCGGCGATCACGCTGCTGCTCGCCGAAGTGCTGCGCCTCGCGATTGGCCATGACGTGCACGGCCTCGATACGACGATCTACGGCCTGATGCTGGTGCTGTTCATCATCTTCATGCCCAAAGGCATTCTCGGCGCGATCCTCGAGGCACTCGAGAAGCGGCGCACAGCGAAGACGGACGCGACGGCCAGAGCGGCGGCCTGAGCTTTACAGCGCCCGCGCCCTAGGCAACACTGCGCGCCCATGCCCGACGACATCTTTCAGCGCTCGCTGTGGTACGCAACGGCGCCGCCGGCGCCCGAGACGGCGCCGCTCGCCGGCGCGCTGAAGGCCGACGTGGTGGTGATCGGCGCGGGCTACACGGGGCTGTCCTGCGCGCTGCATCTGGCCGAGGCCGGTACGCAGGTGGTGGTCCTCGAGGCGGGCGAGATCGGCGAGGGCGCCTCGGGCCGCAACAACGGCCAAGTAATCCCCACGCTGTCGCGTGCCGAGCCGGGCGAGCTCGACGAAGGCTTCGCCAAGCTGGTGTGCGATTCGGCGTCGTTCACCTTCGATCTGATCCGTAGTCGCGGCATGCAGTGCGAGGCGGTGCAGAACGGCTGGGTGCAGCCGGCGCACACGCCCGGGCGTCTGCGCTTCACCGAGCGGCGCGCGCGCGAATGGGGGCTGCTTGGCGCCCCGGTCGAGATGCTCGACCGCGATGGCATCGAGCGCGTCACCGGATCGCGCTTCTGGCACGGCGGCTGGGTGAACAAGACCGGCGGCAAGCTCAATCCGCTCGCCTACTGCCGCGAGCTGGCGCGCTGCGCCATCGCCGCCGGCGTCGTGGTGCACACGCAGAGCCGTGCCGCGCACATCGAGCGCGCCGGGCTGCGCTGGCGCGTGCTGTGCGAAAACGGCAGCGTGACCGCGGAGCGGGTGGTCGTCGCGACGCATGCCACGACGCCGCGCGGCCTGTGGCCGGGTCTGGCGCAGAGCGTTTTCCCGGTGCGCAGCTACCAGATGGCGACCGCGCCAATCCCGCCAGAGCAGCGCGAGACGGTGCTGCCCTTCGATCACGCCTGCTCGGACACGCAGGGCGACCTGCATTTTTTTCGCTGGGACGCCAACGGGCGCCTTGTCACCGGCGGCGCGCTCGCCGTCGGCTGGGACTGGGAAGCACGGCAGCGCGAGCGCATCGGGCGGCGCGTGTCGGCGGTGTTTCCGAGAATCGGCGTGCCGGTGTTCGACTACCTCTGGTACGGCCACGTGGGCATCACGCTCGATCGCAAGCCGCACGTGCATGAGCTGGGACCCGGCGTGCTCGCCTGGCTCGGCTGCAACGGCCGTGGTGTCGGCCTCGCTGGCGCCATCGGTGCGCAATTCGCGCGCGCCTGCCTCGGCACGCCGCTCGCCGAGCTGCCGCTGCCGGTTACGCCGCTCGCGCCGGCGCCCGGGCACGCGCTCGCCAAGCACTTCAGAGGTTTCGGTATCCTGTACTACCGTTACCGCGATTCGCAGGAGATGGGGTGAAGCCGCTCGATTTCCCCGCTGTGCGGCAGCGGCCGGAGGTGGCCGGCCATGCCGGCGAGGTCGTCATCAATGGCAGGCGGGTGCGCGTCGAGTGGACCGCGCGCGCCGAGGCAGCCTTGCGCGCGCGCACGCGTCCGCTGATCGTCGAGCTCGAGCTGTACTTCTCCTGCCTGGTGAAGAAATTCGTGCACCTGCGGGAGGATGCGGGCGGGCATGCGCTCGCCTGGGTCGACGAGCGGCTGGCGCTTTATTTCCGGCCGGTCACCTCGACGAGCTGCGCGCCGCAGACCGCGGAGCGCCTCGGCCGCCAGCCGGAAGTCGAGATCGACACGCCCGCGACGCGTCGCATGGCGCCGAAACGCGTGCGGCTCGACTTCCGCGACGGCGCCTGGAACGGCAGCTTCTGGCTCTGAGGCCGCGCGCAGCGCTGTCGCTATAATGGCGCGGCACCATGTGGGATGTCGCTGCCCTCTTCGCGGTCGCCGCTGGCGTGCTGTTCTGGGTCGATACCCTGCGCGCGCGGGAGCGCGCGGTGGCGGCCGGGCGTGCGGCCTGCAGGCGTTACGGCGTGCAGCTGCTCGACGACACCGTCGCGTTCGCGAAGCTGCGCCTGGCGCGCGACGCTGACGGCCGCCTCAGGCTGCGCCGCACCTATGACTTCGAATTTTCCGACACCGGCAACAATCGCCGCCGCGGGGCGATCGTGATGCTCGGCGGCGTACTCGCCGACCTGCAGCTCGAGCCCTATCCGCTGCAATGAGCGCGTCGAGCAACGCCGCGACGAGGCCCGCGGGCGGGCGCTGGCTCGAGGGGCGCGTGCTGGAGAACCGGCACTGGACGGCAGCGCTCTTCTCGCTGCGCGTCGAGGCGCCGCGCCTGCCTTTCGAGGCGGGACAGTTCGTCAGGATCGCCCTCGACGTCGACGGCGAGCGCGTGGCGCGGCCGTTTTCCTTCGTCAACGCGCCCGAGGAGGCGGTGCTCGAGTTCTACGGCGTCGTCGTGCCCGAGGGGCCGCTTTCGCCGCGGCTGGCGCGCCTCGGCGTGGGCGACACGCTGTACATCGCGCCCAACCCTTCCGGCTTTCTCGTGCTCTCCGAGGTGCCGGATGCCGAGACGCTGTGGCTGATGTCGACCGGCACCGGCGTCGCGCCGTTCCTCTCGATCCTGGCGGGCGACACGCTGTGGCAGCGCTACGCGAGCGTGGTGCTGGTGCACGCCGTGCGGCGCGCCGAGGAACTGACCTACCGCGCGCGGCTCGAGGCGCTGCGCGCGCGCTGGGGCGAGCGCCTGCGGGTGGTCAGCATGGTGAGCCGCGAGGCGGTGCCGGAGGCCCTCGCCGGGCGGATTCCCGCGGCCATCGGCGACGGGCGCCTGGCCGCGGCTGCCGGTCGGCCGCTGTCGGTCGACGCGTCGCAGGTGATGCTGTGCGGCAACCCGGACATGATTCGCGACGCCACCGAGGCGCTCAAGGCGCTCGGCATGCGCAAGCACCGGCGCCGCAGCCCCGGCCAGATCACCGCGGAGACTTTCTGGTGACGCGCACGCATGGCAGGCTGCGTGCCGCGCCCCCTGTGTTTCTGCTGCTCGCGCTCGCCGCCTGCAGCGCGACGCAGATGGTGTACGACAACGGCGCGACGCTGCTGCGCTGGCGTGCGACCAGCTATCTCGACGTACATGGCGCGCAGGCGCAGGAGCTCGATCGGCGTATCGAGCGCTTCCTCGCCTGGCACCGGACGACGGCGCTGCCGCAGTACGCCGCGCTGGCCGAGGCCTGCGCGCGTCGCATCGAGCGCGGCCTGACGCGGGCCGACCTCGAGTGGGGGTACCATGCGCTGCGCGCGCAGCTGGGCGAGGGGCTGCGGGCGGCGGCGCGCGAGGTCGCGCCGATGCTGGATACCCTGACGCCCGCGCAGATCGCCCATCTAGGGCAGCGCATCGAGGAAGACAACGAAAAGTTCGCGCAAGAGCAGCTCGATGGAGACGAGGTCACCCGCCGCAAGCGCCGCATGGAGCGCAACGTGACGCGGCTCGAGGAATGGATGGGCACGCTTAGCACGCAGCAGCGCGCGGCAGTGCAGCGCTACAGCGAAACCGCGCCGCTCATCGGCGCACTGCGCGCGCAGGATCGGCGCCGGCGCCAGGCCGAGCTGCTCGATATTCTGCGCACGCGCACGGCGCAGCGCCGCCTGGCCGACTGGGCGGCCGGCTGGGACCAGGGCCGCACGCCCGCCTACGCGCGGGCCGCGCGCGCCAGCCTCGAGGCCTATTTCGACATGCTGCTGGCGCTCGAGCGCACGCTGAGCGGCGAGCAGCGCGCTGCGACGGTCGCGCGCTTCCGCCGCTTCGCGCAGGATTTCCAGCAGCTGGCGCAGGCCCCGGGCGGGGGCGAACTCGGGCGATGAACGAACCCACCCCCTACGCGGGCCGCACGCGCTACACGCACCTCGAATACGAGGCGGTGCTCGCCAACGCCTCGATCGGCATCGCCTTCACGCGCGAGCGAAAGTTCTTCCTCTGCAACCCGAAATTCGCGCAGATGTTCGGCTGGGCGGCCGACGAGCTGATCGGCCAGCCCGGCGAGGTGGTCTACACCTCGCACGACAGCTACCAGGCGCTGGGCGACATCGCGATCCCGATCCTCGCGACGGGGCGCCAGCTGGACATCGAATGGGAAATGCGGCGCAAGGACGGCGCGACCTTCCTGTGCCGCATCATCGCCAACGCCATCGATCCGCAGAACACGCAGGCCGGCACCATCTGGATTGCCGAGGACGTCACCGAGCGCAAGCGGCTCGGCGACGAGGTCGAGCGGCGCCTCACCGAGCAGCGCCAGATTCTCGACAACGTCGCGATCGGCATCGTGTTCGTGCGCGATCGCGTCGTTGCGCGCTGCAACGCGAGCTTCGAGCGCCTGTTCGGCTATGTGCACGGCGAGCTCGACGGCCAGCCGATGCGCGTGCTCTACGCCGACGAGGCGTTCTACGAGCAGGTGCGCGCGGGTTATGCGCAGCTGGCCTCGGGCCGCACGTTTACCAGCGAAGGCCGCGCGCGGCGCAAGGACGGCAGCACCTTCATCGTGCGCATCGCCGGCAACGCGGCGGATCCGCTCGATCCGGGGCGCGGCACGGTGTGGATCGCCGAGGACGTCACCGAGCGGCGGCGCACCGAGGACGTGCTGCAGCAGGTGCTTGCCGAACAGCAGGCGCTGCTCAACAACGTCGTGATGGGCATCGCCTTCATCCGCGACCGCCGCATCCAGCGCTGCAACCGGCGCTACGAGGAGATGTTCGGCCATCCGCCGGGCGGCGTGCTCAACCTCGACACACGCTTCATGTTCTTCACCGAGGCGGAGTTCGCCGAGGCGGCGAAGCCCTACGCCGACCTCAACCGCGGCGAGACCACCTCGCGCGAGCAATTCCTGCGCCGCGCCGACGGCTCCGGCTTCTGGTGCCGGCTGTGGGGGCGTGCGGTCGAACCCGGCAACCCGGACAAGGGCTACGTCTGGCTGTTCGAAGACATCTCCGCGCGGCGCGCGGCCGAGGAGCAGGTGCGCCGCGCGCTCGCCGAACAGGCGCTGATCCTCGACAATGCGACGGTCGGCATTTGCTTCGTGCGCGACAACGTGTTCCAGCGCTGCAACCCGCGCCTCGAGGAGATGTTCGCTTACGCCCCGGGCGAGATGGTCGGCCAGGGCACGCGCATTCTTGCGGCGGACGACGAAGCCTTCGCAGAGGTCAACGAGGCGGCGCTCGAGGCGCTCAGCGCCGGGCGGACCTTCGTCGATCAGCGCGAGCTGCAGCGCAAGGACGGCAGCCGCTTCTGGTGCCGGCTCACGGTGCGCGCGATCGACCCCGACAAGCCGATCGAGGGCGCGATCTCGATCTTCGAGGACGTCACCGTCGAACGCGCCGAGCGCGAGGCGCTCGAGCGCGCGGTGGCCGAGCGTACGGCAGAGCTGAAGTCGGCGAACGAACGTCTCGAGGCGGAGATCGCCGAGCGCCGCCAGGCCGAGGCGCGTGCGCTGCACATCGCCGACCACGATTCGCTCACCGGGCTGCCCAACCGGCGCCTGCTCGAGGACCGCCTGACGCAGGCGCTCGCGCTCAGCAAGCGTAACCGCAAGCTGACCGCGACCATGTTCGTCGATCTCGACCGTTTCAAGACGATCAACGACACCCTCGGGCACGCGGTTGGCGACGTCGTCCTCAGGCAGGTGGCCGAACGGCTGGTCGGCCAGTTGCGTGTCGGCGATACCGTGTGCCGGGTCGGCGGCGACGAGTTCCTGGTCGTGCTGCCGGAAATCAAGCGCCCCGCGGATGCGGCGCATGTCGCGCGCAAGATGATCGAGAACCTGTCGGCGCCGATCCACGTCGACGGGCACGCGCTGAGCGTCACGCCGTCGATCGGCATCGCGGTCTACCCGGACGACGGACGCGACGCCGAGGCGCTGATCCGCAATGCCGATGCGGCCATGTACCACGTCAAGGAGACCGGGCGCGCCAGCTACCAGTTCTTCACCGACCAGATGAACAAACTGGCGGCGGGCCGTCTGGCACTGGAAAACGAGCTGCGCCAGGCCTTCGAGGGCGGCGGGCTGCAGTTGCAGGCGCAGCCCGTGATCGAGCTCGCCACCGGTAACCCTGTCGGCCACCGCGTCGAGCCGCGCTGGCAGCATCCGAGCCGCGGGCTGCTGCAGGCGGGCGAGTTCGCCCAGCTCGCCGACGACACGGCGCTCGCGCCGCGCGTCGGCGAGTGGATCCTGCTCGAGGCCTGCCGCTGGGCCGCGGCACGCAGCGACGATGCGCTGCCGATTACGGTCCATCTCTCGGCGCGCCAGTTCAAGCAGCCGGCGCTGCTCGAGAGCGTCAAGGGCGCGCTGGCCGAGAGCGGGCTGCCGTCCGACCGGCTTGAGCTCGAGCTGAGCGAAACGTCCCTCATGCCGGATCCCGAGGCCGTGCTCGTCACCCTGCGCAAGCTCGAGGCGCTCGGCGCGGCCGTCTCCATCGGCGGCTTCGGCGCCGGGGCGTCGAGCTTGCCGATGCTGAAGCGCTATCCGGTGCGCCGGCTTAGCCTCGACGCGAACGTCGTCGCGCAGGTCGCGGCGAGCACCGAGCAGGCCGCGGTCGCCGCAGCCGCGGTCGCGCTCGGGCATGCGCTCGGCCTGCGCGTCGTCGCCGTGCAGGTGGCGAGCGAGGCGCAGCGCGACGCACTGCGCGCCGCCGGCTGCGACGAGATCAGCGGGCCGCTGGCGGGGGAGACGATCGACATCGAGGCGCAGCCGGCGGGAGGGTAGATCGGGGTCTGACCCCGTCTAGATCGCCCGCCCCTTGCGCTGCTGCTCGAAGGCGTCGATCTCGCGAATCATCGCCGCGACGCCTTCGAGATTCGGATTCACCTCGAGCGCGCGCTTGAGGTAATCGCGCGCCGTGTCGAGCTCGCCGAGCGCGAGCCAGTTCTGGCCGACGCCCGAGAGCGCGCCGAAATGCTTCGGATTGCGCTTGAACACCTCCTCGCAGTCGGCGATCGACTTGCGGTACTCGCCGGCGAGGAAGTAGGCGGTGGCACGCTTGTTCCAGCCTTCGGCGAACTCCGGCTTGCGCTCGATGACCTGGCTGAAGACGTCGGCGGCCTCGCCGTAGGCGCCGCTCTGCATGATGACGGTGCCGTTGGCCAGCATGCGGTCGACTTCGGCGTCGCCCGAGCGCGTCCACAGCGCCCACAGGCCCTGCTCGGCGATCCGGCGCAGCACCGGTTCCTCGTCGCGCAGGCGCTCGTGCAGCAGATCGGCGTCGGCAAAGCGGCCGTTTTCGGCGATCCACACCATGCCGAGCAGGCGCTGCTGCGGATCGGCGTCGTGCAGCGCGGCCACCGCAGCGTCGCGCGACTGCACTTCCTGCGGGAAGGCCGGCGGCGCGAGCGCCGTCGCCGCCACGAGCAGGCAGCCGGTCAGCCAGCGTCGCAGCATGGTCACTTCTTCAGCCGCGGATACACCTTGCGCGCGTTGTCTTCATAGATCTTCTTGCGGTCGGCGGCGGTCAGCCACTCGATCGCGTCGACGTAGCGCTTGGTGTCGTCATAGTGATGCCCGGTCTCGGGGTCGATGCCGCGCACCGCGCCGACCATCTCGGAGGCGAACAGCACGTTGTCGACCGGCACCACCTTGAGCAGCAGCTCGATGCCGGGGCGGTGGTAGACGCAGGTGTCGAAGTACACGTTGTTCAGCAGCAGCTCCTTGAGCGGCGGGCGCTTCATGTCCTGCGCCAGGCCGCGGAAGCGCCCCCAGTGGTAGGGCGCGGCGCCGCCGCCGTGCGGGATGACGAATTTAAGCGTCGGGAAGTCCTTGAACAGGTCCGAGGTGAGGAACTGCATGAAGGCGGTGGTGTCGGCGTTCAGGTAGTGCGCGCCGGTGGTGTGGAAGCAGGCGTTGCAGGAGGTGCTGACGTGCACCATCGCTGGCACGTCGAGCTCGACCATCTTCTCGTAGAGCGGGTACCACCACCTGTCGGTGAGCGGCGGCTCCTTCCAGTGCCCGCCGGAGGGGTCGGGGTTGAGGTTGCAGCCGACGAAGCCGAATTCCTTGACGCAGCGCTCGAGCTCGGGGATGCAGGTCTCCGGGCGCACGCCGGGCGACTGCGGCAGCTGGCAGACGCCGACGAAGTTGTCCGGGTACAGCGCGCAGACGCGATGCACCAGCTCGTTGCAGATCTCCGACCAGGCGCGGCTCGTCTCGAAGTTGCCGACGTGATGCGCCATGAAGCTCGCGCGCGGCGAAAAGATGGTGAGGTCGGTGCCGCGCTCGCGCTGGAATTTCAGCTGCGCGCCCTCGACGCTCTGACGCAGCTGGTCGTCCGTGATCTTGAGCGAGGCCTTCGACGGCGCCCTCGACGGATCGTCGAGGGCTTCGATCTGCAGCGTGCGCCAGGTTTCGAGCGCGGTCGGCGCGGTGGTGTAGTGTCCGTGGCAGTCGATGATCATGGCCTGATCCTTCCCTTTCCTCGATCGAAGCATGCCAGAGCTTGGCGCCCGCGGCGATCGCGTCAGTCCCGCGCCCGGCAGACCTCGCGCAGGATGGCGATGAACTCGCCCTGCAATCGGGTGGGCGCCCAGTTGGCGCGCGTGCTGATGCCGATCGGTCGCGCGGTGTCGCCCAGCTCGAGCTTCACGGCCTCGAGCAGCCCGGCCGATTCCTCGTAGCGCACCTGGTGACGCGAGATCAGCGTCGCCATGTCGTTTTCCAGCAGCAGCCCGCGCACCGCGATCAGCGAGCTCGCCTCGACCGCGGGCTCGGGCGCCTTGAGGCCCTTTTCGGCGAAGATGCGCTCGAAGTGCTGGCGGGTCGGCGTGCCGGCAGCCGGCAGCACCCAGCGCTGGCGCGCCAGCATCTCGAAAGAGGGCTTGCGTGCAGCCGCCAGCGCATGGCCCTTGCGCACCACGACCGACAGCGGCTCGGAAAACAACGCGGCTTCGACCACGTCCTCGACCGGCGGCGGCTGGCGCAGCGCGCCGACCATGACGTCGATCGTGCCGCTGCGCAGCTGGGCGAGCAGGGGTTCGTAGCTCGCGTCGGCGATGCGCACGCGCGAGTCCGGGTAGCGCTCGAGCAGGGTCGCCACCGCCCGCGGAACGATGTAGGTGCGCGCCAGCGGCATCGAGCCGACCGCGATGCGCGCCGCCACGGTGCCCTGCTCGTCGCGGATTTCCTCGCGCGCCTGGTCGATCTCGTGCGCCGCCAGCTTGAACATGCGCGCCAGCTCGGCGCCGTCGCGCGTGGCCACCACGCCGTGACCGGCGCGCTCGAACAAGGGCCGGCCGACCAGGCGTTCGAGATCGCGCGCCGCGCGGTGCAGCGAGGGCTGCGCGACGCCGAGCGTGCGCGCGGCGAGGGTGTAGCTGCCGGCGTCCGCTACTGCGATCAGCGCGCGCACCTGCGTCGCGGTGAGGTTGCGCTCGACCGGCGGCGCCCATTTTTCGTCCTGCGGCCCGCGGCGCATCGCGGCGGCGGCACGCACGAGCTGCTCGAGCGCGCGGTCAACGCGCCGCTGCAGGATCTCGCCGATGCGGGTCGGGTAGACGCCGGTGCTGCGCCGCAGGAAGAGCGGCGCACCGACTTCGGACTCCAGCTTGGCGATCGCCTGGGTCAGCGCGGGCTGCGACAGGTGCACTTCGCGCGCGGCGCGGTTCACGCTCTTCAGGCGCGCCGCGGCGCTGAACGCGCGCAGGTGGCGGATGTTGGGAAAGTCGGGAAGCACGGGCGTGCTCGCCTCGGTTCGGCCCGCGCCTTCTCGCATGCCGTCTAGCGCAGCGATTTTTCCAGCCGGTCGAGCGTCTGCATCGCCGGCAGCACCTGCGCGACGCTGGCGTTCGGCTCGCGGCCCTCCTGGATCGCGGCAATGAACTCCCGGTCCTGCAGTTCGATGCCGTCCTTCGACACGGCGACCTTGGAGACGTCGATCGCCTTCTCGTTGCCGTCGAGCAGGTCGTCGTAGCGCGCGATGTAGGTGCCGTTGTCGCAGATGTAGCGGAAGAAGGTGCCGAGCGGACCGTTGTTGTTGAACGACAGGGCGAGCGTGCACACCGCGCCGGAGGGCGTCTTCATGCCGATCGACATGTCCATCGCGATGCCGAGCTCGGGGTGCATCGGGCCCTGCAGCGCCTGGACCGCCGAGGCGGTCTCGCCGGTCTGGTACTGGAACAGGTCCACCGTGTGGCAGGCGTGATGCCACAGCAGGTGATCGGTCCAGCTGCGCGGCTTGCCCTCGGCGTTCATGTTGCTGCGGCGGAAGAAATAGGTCTGCACCACCAGGTGCTGCAGCTTCAGTTCGCCCGCCTGGATGCGGTGATGGATCCACTGGTGGCTCGGGTTGAAGCGGCGCGTGTGGCCGCCCATCGCCAGCTTGCCGGTCTTCTTCTGCGTCGCGACCAGCCGCTCGGCGTCGGCCAGCGAATCGGCAATCGGGATCTCGATCTGCACGTGCTTGCCGGCTTCCATCACCTGGATGCCCTGCGCGGCATGCACCTGCGTGGGCGAGGTGAGGATCGCGGCGTCGACGCCGGGTTGCGCCAGCGCCTCCTCCAGCTTGGTCGTGTGGTGCGGGATGCCGTACTGCTTGGCGACGGCTGCGGTCGACTCGGCCGTGCGCCCGACGATGCTGACGACCTCCGCGCCGGGAATGCGCTTGAGGCCGTCGAGATGCTTCTTGGCGAACGCGCCGTTGCCGACCATGACGAGTTTCATGAGCTGCTCCGCTCGGATTTGGAATAGGGGGGCTGCAGCGAACTACAGAGTGAAGATGTTCGCGCGGAATGCCGCGCACCGGACCGGACTATAGCAAGATTCAATGAGCTGGTACGGCGGATCGAAACCCCTGACGCCGCGCGCGCTGGCATCATGGCGGGCCCATGAAGATCGCATTCATCGGCTTCGGCGAAGCGGCGCAGGCCTTTACGCGCGGCTGGCGCGAGGCGGGACTCGGCGCGCCGCTGGCGATCGCCGCCTACGACATCCTGTTCGACGACGCGGACGCCGATGCCGCCCGACGCAAACGCGCCGAGTGCGCGGCGCTCGAGGTGCGCACGGCAGCGGACGCGGGTGACGCGGTCGCCGGCGCCGAGCTGGTGTTCAGCGCGGTGACCGCGGAGCAGCAGCTCGCGGCGGCGCGCAGCGCGCTCGCCGCGCTCGGTGCGGGGCAACGCTACTGTGACATCAACTCGGTGGCGCCGTTCCGCAAGGTCGAGGCTGCGATGCAGATCGAGGCGCGCGGTGCGCAGTACGTCGACATGGCGGTGATGGACCCGGTGCTGCCTAAACTGCACCGCACGCCGCTGCTGCTCTCCGGCGTCAACGTGGCGCGCGCGGTGCCGCAGTTCGAGGCGCTCGGGCTGCAGTTCGAGATCGTCTCGGAACGCGTCGGCGACGCCTCGACCCTGAAGATGATCCGCTCCGTGGCGATCAAGGGCTTCGAGAGCGTGACCATGGAATGCGTCGTCGCGGCGGTCAAGCTCGGCATCGACGCGCGCGTGCTGCCGTCGGTCGGCAAGACGCTGTTCCGGCACGGCGACATCGACAACCTGGCAAACCACGTCACCGAGCGCATCGCCGTGCACGGCAAGCGCCGCGCGGCGGAGATGCGCGAAGTCGCGGCGACGCTCGAGCACATCGGCCTGCCGCCGCTCATGGCGCGGGCGACCGCGACGCACCAGCAATGGGTGACCGACCTCGGCGTGCGCAACGCCTTCCCCGGCGAGGTGCCGAAGGACGCGCGCGCCATCGCGCGGGCGCTGCTCGCGCGCCTGGACGAAGAAAAGGCAAAGTAAACCGGACACCGCGCATGCCGCCGAAATCGATCCCCGCACCGGACCCCAACACGCGCAAGCCGAAGTTCACGCCGCCGCCCGGCGCCTGCGACGCGCACTGCCACATCTTCGGCCCGGCGGCCAAGTTTCCCTATGACCCGAAGGCGGCCTACCACCCGCCCGATTCGCCGTTCGAGGACCTGGTCAGGCTGCACGCCATCCTCGGCCTGGAGCGCGCGGTGATCGTGCACGCCAGCTGCCACGGCGCCGACATGCGCGCCACGCTCGACGGCATCGCGCGCGCCGGCGGGCGCTTGCGCGGCACGGCGATCATCGACGAGAGCGTCAGCGACAAGGACTTCGAGCGCATGCACGAAGGCGGCATCCGCGCGGTGCGCTTCAACTTCGTGCAGCACCTCGGCGGGCGGCCCGACTTCGGCTTCTTTCATCGCAGCGTGGACCGCGTCAAGGCGCTTGGCTGGCACCTGATCCTGCATCTCGATTCGCGCGACATCGTCGAGTTCGAGGACATGTTCCGCAAGCTCCCGGTGCCGATCGTCATCGACCACATGGCACGCGTGAGCGCGGCCGACGGCCTCGAGCAGAAACCCTTCAAGGTGCTGCTCGACTTCATGAAGAGCGAAAACGTCTGGGTCAAGGTCTGCGGCGCCGAGCGCGTCTCCGCCAAGGGGCCGCCGTTCACCGACGCGGTGCCCTTCGCCAGGGCGCTCATCGCCGTCGCGCCGGATCGCATCCTGTGGGGCACCGACTGGCCGCACCCGAACGTCAGGCACATGCCGAACGACGGCGACCTGGTCGACCTGATCCCGCTGATGGCGCCGGATCCGGCGATCCAGAAGAAGATCCTGGTCGACAATCCGGCCCGCCTGTACGGCTTCGAGTAGGAGTTGCGCACATGAACGGACTTTGCATCAAGAACATCCAGCGCGCCGACGCGCGATCGATCGAAACCCTGGCGCGCCTCGGCGTTGCCACCGTGCACGAGGCGCAGGGCCGTCTCGGGCTGATGCATCCGGAGATGCGCCCGGTGTGGCGCGGCGCGCGCATCGCGGGCAGCGCGGTGACGGTGTTCGCGCACCCGGGCGATAACTGGATGATCCACGTCGCGGTCGAAGTGGTGAAGCCGGGCGACCTGCTGGTGGTGGCCTGCTCGAGCGAGAATCGCGACGGCGCCTTCGGCGAGCTGCTCGCGACCTCGCTCAAGGTGCACGGCGTGCTCGGCGTGGTGCTCGACGTCGGCTGCCGCGACGCCAACGAGCTCACCGAAATGAAGTTTCCGGTCTGGTCGCGCGCGATCTCGGCGAAAGGCACGGTGAAAGAGACGGTCGGCTCGGTGAACGTGCCGGTGGTCTGTGCCGGCGTGCACGTCGTGCCGGGCGACGTGGTGGTGGCGGACGACGACGGCGTCGTCGTCGTGCCGCGTAACAGGGCGGCGGACGTGGCCAAGGCGGGCGTGGCGCGCGAGGAAAAGGAAGCCGCGAACCGCAAGCAGCTCATCGCCGGCAAGCTGGGTCTGGACATGTACGGCATGCGCAAGCCGCTCGCCGCCAAGGGCCTGCGCGTCATCGAAGGCCCGCTGGACTACGGCAGCTTCGAGCCGCCGGCGAAATAGCGCAGGAGACACAATGCAGACGCGGATACCCTGCTCGATCATGCGCGGCGGTACCTCGAAGGGCGCCTACTTTCTCGCCGCCGACCTGCCCGCGGACCGCGCGATTCAGGAGCGCATCCTGCTCGCGGTGATGGGCTCGCCCGACGAGCGCCAGATCGACGGCATCGGCGGCGCCAATCCGCTCACCAGCAAGGTGGCGATCGTCGGCCCCTCGACCCATCCGGATGCAGACGTCGATTACCTGTTCGTGCAGGTGGTGGTGAACGAGCCGCGCGCCGACTACAACCAGAACTGCGGCAACATCCTGGCCGGCGTCGGGCCGTTTGCCATCGAGCGCGGCCTCGTGAAGGCCGAGGACGGCGAGACGCGCGTGCGCATCCACATGGTCAACAGCCAGAGCCTCGCGGTGGCGACGGTGCAGACGCCGGGGCGGCGCGTCGCCTACGAGGGCGCGGCGCGCATCGACGGCGTGCCGGGCAGGCATGCGCCGGTGCTGATCGATTTCCTCGACGTCGCCGGCTCGACCTGCGGCGCGCTGCTGCCCACCGGCAACGCGATCGATGTGATCGACGGCGTGCCCTGCACCCTGATCGACAACGGCATGCCGGTGGTCGTCATGCCGGCAGCGGCGCTTGGGTGCAGCGGCTACGAATCGAAGAAGGATCTGGATGCGGACACCGAGCTGAAGGCGCGCATTCAGGCGATCCGCCTGCAGGCCGGCCAGATGATGAAGCTCGGCGACGTCACCAAGAAGAACGTGCCGAAGATGTCGCTCATCGCGCCGCCGCGCGCCGGCGGCGCGGTCTGCACCCGCACCTTCATCCCGCACGACTGCCACTCGTCGATCGGCGTGCTCGGCGCGGTGACGGTGGCCACCGCCTGCGTGCTGCCCGGCGGCGTGGCCGAGGGCATCGCCGTGGTGGCGGCGGGCGCCGCGAAGACGCTGCCCATCGAGCACCCGACGGGCGAATTCACCGTGCGCATCGAGACCGAAGGCGAGGGCATGCCGCCGAAGATCACGCGCGCGGCGCTGCTGCGCACCGCGCGCCTGCTGTTCGACGGGCACGCGCATGTGCCGGCGCAGGCCTGGGATGGGGTGGAGGGTCTAGCACAGCCGCAGAGGACCCGCGCCGCGGCTTAACGCACCTCAGGCGGTGGCGTAGACGGCGAACACCTTGTTCGAGTTGAAGATGTGCGTCTCGACGAAGGTGGACCACTCGAGGCGCGCGCCGAGTTCTTCCATCGCGCCGGCGAGCGCGAACCAGTTGAGCACTTCCTGCTGCCCGGCGTCCTCGACCGCCTTGAGCGAGGTCGTGCGCCAGCTGTCCCAGTCGGAATCACGCAGCGCGTCGTACAGCCGCCGGTCGGCGGGCGTGTCCGGACGCAGCCGATAGGTCGGATCGCAGAGGAAGGCATGCGACCAGCTCGATGAGGCGAGCAGCGCCACGCGCCAGGGGCTTGCCTTCAGCACGCGCGCGGTGGCCGCGCCGACCTGCATGAAGCGTTTGGGGGAAGGCGAAGGCGGGTCGAGCTCGAGCTGCGCGTCCATGCGCGTGACGAAACCCTTGGCCGAGACGACCTTGCGCCCGTAGCAGTTTAGCGGGAAGCAGATCGTCGGGTGCTCGTAGCCGCTGCGGTGGTAGTCGAGGTAGAGAATCGCGTTGGTGAAGGCGTGCGCCAGGCTGGCGTGGTGCAGCGGCTTGTAGGCGTAGGCGACGTCGATGTCGTTTTCGAGCAGGCCGGCGACGAGATGCTTGGCGATGTCCGGCCGCCCGCGCAGGCGGTAGTGCTTTGATTCGTCCTCGCCCCAGGCATTGGCCTTGCCCTTCATCATCGACGAGGTCTGCGCCTGCGCCCAGGGATACAGGTCGAGGTCGTCGTAGGCGAGCACCGCGAACGGCGGGATCAGGTCTTCCCTGAAGTTCTCGTACTGGTCGTCGCCCCAGATGACCACGGCATCGGGCTTGAAGGCGTCGAGCGCGGCGCGCACCCGGTCGAAGCCGGCGATCAGTTCTTTACGGTGCTGGGCGGCGGCCTTCGCGCCGCGGTCGTCAGCCCATTCGGCGCGCATCGGCGCCGGCCAGTTCTTCGGGTCGCGTTCCTTCTCCGGGATCGAGCTGTCCTGCAGCGTCCAGCCGAGCAGGCTCGCCATCTGCGCGTCCGGCAGGCAGAGCGGGGGGTAGTGGGAAAGGCCGAGGCCGAGAATGTCCGCCATGGTCCGTCTCCTGTGCTCGAGCCGCAGGCCCTCCCCGCGTTACGCTGCGCAGGAATGGTACCGCGCTGCCGGTGTATAAACCGGCTTAAGGAAATTCGACGAATGCCCAAAATCATCTGCCTGCCGGATACTAAGCAATTCCCGATCGAGACCGGGGAAAGCATCCTCGCGGCGTCGCTGCGCGCCGGCGTGCCGCACGCCCACGCCTGCGGCGGCCTGGCGCGCTGCTCGACCTGCCGGGTCTGGATCGTCGAGGGACTCGAGCACTGCAGCGCGCCGACCGAGGCCGAACGCGCGATCGCCGGCCCGCTGCATTTCGGCCCGGAGCTGCGCCTTGCCTGCCAGACCCGGGTATCGGGCGATCTCAAGCTGCGCCGCCTGGTGCTGGACGAAACCGACCTGGCGATCACCAGCCAGCTCGCGAAGCCGAGCCTCGGGCGCATCGGCGAGAACCGGACGATCGCGGTGTTGTTCTGCGACATCCGCGGATTCACCGCGTTGTCGCAGCGACTTTCCCCGTACGACCTGATGTTCGTATTGAACCGCTACTTCTTCAACATGGCGGATGTCATCGAGCGCAACGGCGGCCACGTCGAAAAATTCATCGGCGACGCGATCATGGCGACCTTCGGCGTGGACGACATGCGGGACGTCCCGCTGCGCGCGATCAAGGCGGCGATCGACATGCTCTCCGCGGCAGATCGCATGAAGGCGTACATGAAGTCGATGTACGAGGAGGCCTTCGACATCGGCATCGGCGTGCACTACGGCGAGGCCATCATCGGCACGATCAGCGGGGGGCGCGAGACAAAGCTCGCGGCGATCGGCGAGACGGTGAACGTGGCCAGCCGCATCGAGAGCGCGAACAAGGAAGCGGGCACGCGACTGCTGATTTCCGAAGCGCTCTACCGGCAGGTGGAAAACGACGTCGAGGTGTCGGACTTCATCCGCGTGCGGCTGCGCGGCACGGACGAGCGCATGTCGCTGCACGAGATTGCCCGCCTGACGCCCGAAGCCGAAGCGCGGCTGAAGGCCCAGGACAGTCGCGAGACGCTGTATTTCGCGGGCCGGCAGTGGACGCGGCTCTGCGCGGCGGACGAGATCGGCGACGGCGAGCGGCGCGTCTTCGAGTTCGACCAGTTCGATCTCGTCGTCATTCGCCGGGGCGAGCGCTACTTCGCCTGCAACAATGCCTGCCCGCACCTGAACCTGCCGTTCTTCGAGAAACGGCCGCAGGAGGAGACCGGGGTGCTCCGATCGCCGGGTTCGGGGCGCGTGGTGCCGCGTGACAGCTGGCTGACCGAGGATCTCGGACTCGTGTGCCGCTGGCACGAGAGCTGTTTCGACGTTCAGACCGGTGCGGTGCGCGAGTGGACGCCGACCTTGCAGACCGACGGCACCTCGAGGGGCTGGGAATTCATCGGCGACATCTCGAAGAATCGTTCCCCAATCGCGCCGTTGCCATGCCTGGTGCAGGACGGCGTTCTGTGGGTGGCGCTGGTGTAGCCGGCGCTGCGGCGGAGTGCCGCAACGCCGGCGAGTTGCCGGCCCGCACGATCTTGCGCAAACTGGGCGGCCCCGCCCATGGCCGCCTCCCTCGCCTCGCCGTTGCCGCAATCCGCGCGCGCCGCCCGCATCGGCTGCGACATCGGCGGCACCTTCACCGACGTCATCCTGCAGCACCCCGACGGGCGGCTGTTCGTCAACAAGACCTCGACCACGCCGCAGCAGCCCGGGCGGGCGGTGGTCGCCGGCATCCGCGCGCTGCTCGCGCAGTCCGGCCTCGCGCCGGAGACGGTGGGCGAGGTGGTGCACGGCACTACGGTCGCCTCGAACACCATCCTGCAGAAGACCGGCGCGCGCACCGGCGTGCTCGCGACGCGCGGATTTCGCGACGTGCTCGAGATCGGCCGCATCCGCACGCCGACGATGTTCGACCTGGCCTGGCAGAAGCCCGAGCCGCTCGCGCCGCGCCGCTACCGGCTGGAGGTGGATGAGCGCATCGCCGCCGACGGCAGCGTGGTGCGGCCGCTCGATGCGGACGAAGTGCGCGCTGCCGCGCGCCGCTTCGAGGCCGAGGGCGTCGAGGCGGTCGCCGTGTGCTTCATCAACAGCTACGCCAACCCGGCGCACGAGATCGCCGCGAAGCGCATCCTCGAGGCCGAGTGTCCGCGCCTGCTGGTGACCGCCTCCTGCGACGTGCTGCCGGAGATGAAGGAGTACGAGCGCACCAGCACGACGGTCGTCAACGCCTACATCCTGCCGGCGATGCGCAGCTACCTCGCGCGCCTGCAGCGCGACCTGGCGGCGATCGGCATCCGCGCGCCGCTGCACGTCATGGCCTCCAACGGCGGCATGATCGGCATCGCCGCGGCGAGCGAGCGGCCGGTGTTCGCGGTGGCCTCGGGCCCGGCCGGCGGCGTGACCGGCGCGGCGCGGCTCGGTGCCGGCACGCGCGCGCAGGACCTCATCGTCTTCGACATGGGCGGCACCACTGCCAAGGCCTCGATCATCGAAGGCGGCGCGCCGTCGCTCACCAACGAGTACGAGTTCCGCGACGGCATCAGCACGCCGAGCCGCTTCCTCAAGGGCGGCGGCTACGTGCTCAAGGTGCCGGCGATCGACATCGCCGAGGTCGGCGCCGGCGGCGGCTCGATCGCCGCGGTGGACGCCGGCGGGCTGCTCGGCGTCGGGCCGCAGTCGGCCGGCGCCGATCCCGGGCCGGCCTGCTACCGCCTCGGCAACGACCGGCCCACGGTCACCGACGCCAACCTGGTGCTCGGCTACCTGAACCCGGTGGCGCTCGCGGGCGGCTCGCTGGCGGTGGATCCGGCGGCCGCGCAGGCGGCAGTGGCGCAGCACGTAGGCGCGCCGCTCGGCCTGTCGACGCTCGACGCGGCGCACGGCATTCGCCACATCGCCAACGTCAACATGGCGCGTGCGATTCGCGCGGTCACCGTCGAGCGCGGGCGCGACCCGCGCGACATGGCGCTGGTCGCCTTCGGCGGCTCGGGCCCGACGCATGCGGTCGACGTCGCGCGCCTGCTCGGCACGCGCCGCGTCATCGTGCCGGTGATGGCCGGCGTGTTCAGCGCGGGCGGCATGCTGGCCGCGGACGCGGAGCACGATTTCCTGCGCGCGGTGACCTGCCGCCTGGAAAGCGCGGACGCGGCGCGCCTGGAAGCGGCGGCGGCAGCCCTGCGCGCGCAGGGCGGCGAGGCGCTCGCGCTCGAGGGCTACGGCGCGGACGCGGTGTCGATGGTGCTCAAGGCCGACCTGCGCTTCGTCGGCCAGTCTTCCGAGCTCACGCTCGCGCTGCGCGACGGGCCGGTCAATCGCGCGGCGCTCGATGCGCTGCGCGCCGCGTTCCTCGCCGCCTATCGCGAGACCTTCGGCTACGCCGCCGACGAGCCGGTCGAGCTGGTGAACCTGCGGCTGTCGGCGCGCGGCCATCGCGACGACCGGCTGGCCTTCGACGGCCTGCGGGTCGATCGCGCCGCGCTCGCCGGCACGCGGGGCGAGCGCCCGGCGAGCTTTGCGCGCGGCGCCGCGCCGGTCGCGACGCCGGTCATCGCGCGCGCCGACCTCGACGCGACCGAACGCGCGGGGCCGCTTATCATCGAGTCGTACGACACCACGGTGGTCGTGCCGCCGGCGGCACGGGTGCGCGCCGATGCGGCCGGCAACCTGTTGCTCGAGCTGGACCCCTGATCGGGAGTTCCCGCCATGAAATTCGACCCGATCACCTTTGCCGTCATCAAGAACGCCATGGACGCGATCGTCGACGAGGTCGCCTACACGGTGCTGCGCACCGCGCGCTCCGAGATCGTCAAGGACGTGATGGACTACTCGGCGGCGCTCTGCGACCGGCAGGGGCAGATGGTGGCGCAGGCCAAGACCATCGCGCTGCACCTGGGCGCGATTCCGGAGGCCATGGCGGCGGTGCAGGCGCGCTACGGCGCGCAGCTGCGGCCGGGCGACGCGGTGATCCTAAACGACCCCTACGAGGGCGGCATGCACCTGCCGGACATCTTCATGTTCGTGCCGTTCTTTCACGAGGCATCGCTCGAGGGCTGGTGCGTGGTGATCTGCCATCACACCGACGTCGGCGGGCGCGTGCCCGGCTCGAACGCGAGCGATTCGACCGAGATCTACCAGGAGGGGCTGCGCCTGCCGCCGCTGAAGCTCTACGACGCGGGGGCCATGAACGACACGCTCGAGCGGCTGCTGGCGATCAACGTGCGCGTGCCCGAGCGTGTGCTCGGCGACCTGCGCGCGCAGTACGCCGCGGCGCAGGTTGGCGTGCGGGAGCTCGGCCGGCTGTTCGAGCGCTACGGCGCGCCGACCGCGCGCGCCTATCTCGCCGAGCTGCTCGACTACGCCGAGCGCCTGACGCGCGAGGAGATCCGGCGCTGGCCGAAGGGCCGCTTCACCTTCGCCGACACGATCGACGACGACGGCATCTCCCCCGAGCCGATCCCGATCAGGGCCACGGTCACGGTGCACGAGGACCGCGTGCGCGTGGACTACAGCGGCTCCGCGCCGCAGGTGCGCGCCGCGATCAACTCGACGCTGTCGTACACCAAGTCCTGCACCTACCTGTCGGTACGCTGCGCGCTGAAGGGCGACATTCCCAACAACGCCGGCGTGTTCCGCTGCATCGAGGTGCACGCGCCCGAAGGCTCGGTGCTCAATCCGCGCATGCCCGGCGCGGTCGCCGCGCGCGCGCTGACCGGCTACCGCGTGTTCGACGCCATGCTCGGCTGTCTCGCGCAGATCGTGCCGGACCGCATTCCGGCGGCGGGCGAGGGCGGCAACACCGTGCTCTGCCTCTCGGGCCGGCGCACGGACGGGTCGCCGTTCATCATCGTCGACATGATCTGCGGCGCCTGGGGCGGCCGGCCGGATGCCGACGGCATCGAGGCGGTGACCAACGCCTCGCAGAACCTGTCCAACACGCCCGTCGAAACCCTCGAGTCGCAGCACCCGGTGCGGGTCGAGGCCTACGAGTTCGTGCCCGACAGCTGCGGCGCCGGCAAATGGCGCGGCGGGCTCGCGCTGCGGCGCAGCTACCGCGTGCTGGCCGACGAGGCGTTCATGCAGCTGCGCGCCGACCGCATGAAGTTCGCGCCCTACGGCCTGGCGGGCGGCGCGCCCGGGCGTCCCGCAGTCAACGCCCTGGTGAGCGGTGGTGCCGAAACCGCGCTGCCCTCGAAGGTCACGCGCTGGCTGGCGCACGACGACCTGGTGGTCCACGTCCAGCCGGGCGCCGGCGGCTTCGGCGAGCCGCTCGCACGCGATCCCGCGCGCGTCGCGGCCGACGTCTGGAACGGCAAGATCACGGCGGCCTACGCGCGCGCGCATCACGCGGTGGTGGTCGACGAAGCCAGCGGCGCGCTCGATGCGGAGGCGACGCAGGCGCTGCGTGCGCGCCTGCGCGAGGCGGCGGGCGCCTGAGGCGGACGCGATGACGGTCATCGACATGCACACCCACTTCTTCCCGCGCATCACGCGGGAAGAAGCGGCCAAGCTCGATCCCGAGCGCGCGCCCTGGCTGCGGGTGGAGGCGGACGGCCGCGGCCAGATCATGACCGGCGACAAGCCGTTCCGCCCGGTGCAGGCGATGCTGTGGGACGTCGCGCGTCGGCTGGAAGCGATGGAGCGCGACGGCATCGACCTGCAGATCTTCTGCGCGACGCCGGTCCTGTTCGGCTACGCCTACCCGGCTGCGCGCGCGCGCGACTGGTGCATGCGCATGAACGACCGCGCGCTGGAATTCGCCGCGCAGGCGCCGCAGCGCCTCAAGGCCCTGGCGCAGGTGCCGCTGCAGGATCCGGAAGCCGCCTGCCGGGAAGCGAGCCGCGCGAAAGCGGCCGGCCACCTCGGCGTGCAGATCGGCAACCACCTCGGCGAGAAGAACCTCGACGACGAAGCGCTGGTCGGCTTTCTCGCGCACTGCGCGCGCGAGGACATCCCGGTGCTGGTGCATCCCTGGGACATGATGGGCGCCGGGCGCATGAAGCGCTGGATGCTGCCCTGGCTGGTGTCGATGCCGGCGGAGACGCAGCTCGGCATCCTGTCGCTCGTCCTCTCCGGCGCCTTCGAGCGCCTGCCGCGCACGCTGAAGCTGTGCTTCGCGCACGGCGGCGGCAGCTTCGCCTGGCTGCTCGGGCGGGTGGACAACGCCTGGGCAAACCGCGACATCGTGCGCCAGGACTGCCCGCAGCCGCCCTCGTCCTACGTCGACCGCTTCAGCGTCGATTCGGCGGTGTTCGATGCGGAGGCGCTCGCGCTGCTCGTCAAGGTGATGGGCGCCGAGCGCGTCATGCTCGGCTCGGACGCGCCATTCCCGCTCGGCGAGCAGCAGGTCGGCGCGCTGGTGCGCGGACATGCCGGGCTTTCGCCGCAAGCAAAGCAGGCGATCCTCGGCGGCAATGCAGCGAAATTTTTCGGTCTGGCGCAAGCGACGCTGCCGGCCTAGCGCAGGTTGAGGAGGAGACAATGCCCAAGTTTCTCGTAGTCCATGGCGCCGGCATGAACATGCGCGGCAAGGCGCAGGTCGAAATATTCGGCCCGCTCACGCTGGCGCAATACGACGAACACATCCGGCGCCATGCCGCCGAATTGCAGTGCGAGGTGGAGATTTTTCATTCGAACGTCGAGGGCGAGGTGATCAACAAGTTCTATGAGGCCTTCGAGCGCAAGCTCGACGGCGCGCTGATCAACCCGGCCGACTACACCACCGACCATCCCGCGCTGTGCGCCGCGATCACGCGGCTGCAGTTCCCGGTGATCGAGGTGCACCTGTCCAACCCCGCGCTGCGCGGCCGCATCTCGGACATCGGGCGCGTGTGCCGCAGCGTCGTGACGGGGTTCGGCATCTACGGCTATCGCCTCGCGCTGCAGGGCCTGCTCGAGCTCCTGCGCGTACAGAAACAGGGCTGAGTCATGCAGGCAAGATCGTCGCAACGGCCGAACTTCGTCTTCATCCTCGCCGACGATCTCGGCTACGCGGATCTCGGCTGCTACGGCGGGCGCTCGGCGCAGTCGCTGGGCGGGTCCTGCTCGCCGCACATCGACCGGCTCGCCACCGAGGGCTTGTGCTTCAGCGACGGCTATTCCAACTCGCCGGTGTGCTCGCCGACGCGCTTTGCGCTCGCCACGGGCCGCTACCAGTATCGCCTGCGCGGCGGCTGGGACGAGCCGATCTCGGGCGCGGTGCGTCTCGACCCGACCGGCAGCCCGAGAATCGGCCTGCCGCCCGAGCATCCCACGCTTGCCTCGCTGCTGCGCGACGCCGGCTACGCCACCGCGCTCGTCGGCAAGTGGCACCTCGGTTACGCGCCGCGCTTCGGCCCGCTGAAAAGCGGCTACCAGGAGTTCTTCGGCGCGATGAGCGGTGGGCTCGACTACTTCACGCACTGCGACACCTCCGGGGTGCACGACCTGTGGGAGGGCGAGACCGAGGTGCATCGCATCGGTTACCTCACCGACCTGATCTCGGAGCGCGCGGTCGACTATCTTGCGCGCCAGCGCAATTCGACGAGACCGTTTCTGCTTTCCGTGCACTACACCGCGCCGCACTGGCCTTGGGAGACGCGCGCCGACGAGGCCGAAGCGCAGCACCTGGCGCGCACGCGCGAGCACATCGCTCACATCTCGGGCGGCTCGGTCGAAACCTACCTGAAGATGATCCAGCACATGGACGACGGTGTCGGCCGCATCCGCGATGCGCTCGAGTCGATCGGCGCCGCAGAAAACACGCTCGTCGTGTTCACGAGCGACAACGGCGGCGAGCGCTTTTCGGATGTCTGGCCGCTCACCGGCAGGAAGATGGATCTGCTCGAGGGCGGCATCCGCGTGCCCTACGTGGTGCGCTGGCCGGTGCGCGTCGCGGCGGGCGGCGTGACGCGGCAGCTGGCGATCACCATGGACTGGATGCCGACCTTCCTCGAGGCCGCCGGCGTGGCGCCGCACCCGGAATACCCGCTCGACGGCGTCAGCCTGCTGAAAGTGCTTGCGCAGCCCGAGGCAACCTTCGAGCGCGAGCTCTACTGGCGCATGAATCACCGCAAGCAGCGCGCGCTGCGCGCCGGGCGCTGGAAGTACTTCTCGAGCGAGGACGGGGAGTTTCTCTACGATCTAGAGGTGGACGCACGCGAGCGCGCCAATCGCGCCAGGCGCGAGCCCGAACGGCTCTCCGCGATGCGCACGCGCTTCGCCGAATGGGAGAAGACCGTCCCCGCCGTGCCCGAGGACGCGAAGGTTTCCCTCAACACCAACAAGGGCAACATGGCCACGCCGACGCCGTGAGGCGGGGCGGCCTTGTGCAGGACCTCGCATGAGCGCCGCGCACGATGCCCCGCGCGCCTGGCGCGCGCTGCAGACTGCGCGCGCACTCCTCGCTGCCGCGTTTGCGATCGTGCTGACGATCGGCGCCATCCGCATCGCCGGCTTCGGTGTGTTCGACGATTTCCAGCAGCGCGTCGGCGCGGTGGTGATCGCCTCGCTCGTCGTGCTGCTCGCGATGCCGCTGTTCGGCGAGCGCCCGCGCCTGCGCTGGCTCGGGCTTTGCGTCGACGCCGTCCTGCTCGGCGCAATCCTCGCCGCCGCGGTCTGGTACTACCGCATCGCCGAGGAGCTTTGGGGCGGGCTTTACAGCTTCACGCAGACCGATGTCGTGGTCGGCTGCCTGGGCCTCGCGGCCGTGCTCGAGCTGTCGCGCCGCGCGATCGGGCCGCCGCTGTTCATCGTCAGCGTGCTCGCGCTCGGTTACGCGCTCGGCGGCGAGCACCTGCCGAGCGCGGTCCGCCACGCGGGCTTCCAGCTCGAATCGACGGTCGAGGTGGTGTGGTACTCGTTCAACGGCGTATTCGGCGCGCCGGTCGCCGTAGTCACCGCCTTCATCCTCATCTTCGTGCTGTTCGGCGCGCTGCTCGAGGCGATCGGCACCGGCGACGCACTGCTGCGGGTCGCGCAGCGCGCGACGGCGAGGACGCGCGGCGGCCCGGCGCACGCCGCGATAGCCGCGTCCGGTCTGTTCGGCACGCTCTCCGGCTCGACCGTGGCCAACGTCGTCGGCACCGGCGTGTTCACCATGCCGATGATCAAGCGGCACGGCTTCTCGGCGCGCTTCGCGGGGGCGGTGGAGGCGGCTGCGTCGAGCGGCGGCCAGATCATGCCGCCGGTGATGGGGGCGGTGGCCTTCATCATGGCCGACGTGACCGGGATCCCCTACGTCCAGGTCGCGCTCGCGGCGCTCGTGCCGTCGCTCTTTTATTACGCCAGCCTGTTCGTCTACGTCGCGGTGAAGGCCGGGCGCGAAGGCATTCAGCACGCCGCGCAAGCGCCGCGGGTGCGCATCTCGGCGCAGGACTGGTGGCTGATGACCGGCTTCGTCATCCCGCTCGCGGTCGTCGTCGGCGTGCTGGTCGCCGGCCGCAGCCCGGCGATCGGTGGTTTCTACGCGACGCTCGCCGCGCTGGTCATCGGCTTCGCGGTCTCGCCGCCCTTTCGCCGCGAGCCGCGCCGCCTGCTGCGCGCGGCGGTAAACGCGGGTCGGGCGAGCGCGGTGCTGCTGGTTGCCGTCGGCGCGGTCGGCGTGATCATCGGCGTGATGAACATGACCGGGATCGGTCTGAAGTTCGCGAACGCCGTGCTGTCGGTCTCCGGCGAGAACCTGTCTCTCGCACTGCTGCTGACGATGGCCGCCTGCCTCGTCCTTGGCATGGGCATGCCGACGGTGCCGGCCTATCTGATCATCGTGCTCGTCATGGGGCCCGCGCTTTCCAAGATGGGGATCTCGATCGTTGCGGCGCACCTGTTCGCGGTGTACTACGCCGTGCTCTCGGTGATCACGCCGCCGGTGGCGCTCGCTGCCTTCGCCGCGGCGCCGATCTGCGGGGCGCCGCCGTTCAAGGTGGCGCTGGAATCCTGCAAGATCGCGGCGGTCGGGTTTATCATCCCCTACGTCTTCGTCTACGAGCCGTCGCTGCTGATCATCGACGGCGTGGACGCGGCGGGATTCGCCTGGGCGGCGTTCCGGCTGAGCCTCGGCCTGTGGCTGCTGACCACGGGATTCGAGGGCTGGGCATTCGAGCGGCTGGGCCGGCTCGAGCGGCTCATGCGCAGCGTCGCGGGCGTCGGGCTGCTGATTCCCGAGGCGACGAGTTCGATCGCGGCGCTGCTGCTGGCGGCCGTGGTGTTGAGGCGCGAGGGCGCGCGGGCTGCGCGTGCGCTTGCGGGACGCAAACCTGCGTAAGCAGAGGAGGGGGAAATGAAAACGAAAACGTTTGCACGCCTTTCAAGGGCGCTCGCGGTGTCGGCGGTCGCGGCGGCATTTGCCGCATCACCGGCAGCAGCGACCGACTACGTCAAGATGTCGACGCTGGGTCCCGGCTCGTCGCCCAACCTGGTGATGACCACCTTCGCCACGACCGTCAACCAGAAGACCGGCGGCGCGATCGAGGTTCAGGTCAACGCCACCGGCGCGGCGACCAAGCACGCGATCGAGGCGGCGCAGGGCAAAATCGACCTGTTCATGTTCTCGCCGCTGGTGCATAGCTTCATGAGCCAGAAGAAGGCGATGTACGCGAAGGTCGCCGATGCACCGGCGCTTTCGCAGAAGCTGCGCGTGCTGTTCGCCTTCCCGATCGGCGTGTATCACATGGCCGCCTATGCCGACTCGGGCATCACCTCGCTGCAGGACCTCAAGGGCAAGAAGGTGTTCCTCGGACCGCCGTCCGGCGCGGCGACGCGCGTCATGGGCGGGCTGGTCGCAGCGGTCGCCGGCTACAAGGCCGGCCAGGACTACGAGGCGGTCAAGCTCGGCTGGGGCGCGGCGGCGCAGGCGTTCCAGGACGGCCAGCTCGACGTCTACATGAACCCGACCAACGCGCCGAGTCCCGTGTTCCAGCAGGTGGCGCTGACGCGCAAGATCCGCTTCCTCGGCATCCCGCGCGAAAAGCTGCAGGATCCGAAGGTGAAGGCGCTCTACGACCGTCCCGGCGGCGCGCTCGGCGTTCTGCCCAAGGGCATCTACGGCAGAAACCAGGTGAACGACACCGACGTCATCGTCATCAAGTCGGTGGTCGGCATCGGCGCGGGCGAGCACGTCAAGACGGACGTTGCGTACACGATGGTGAAAACCTTCTGGCAGAACATCGGCGCCGAGTCGAAGGGCACGCCGTGGCTGCGTGCGCTCAGCCGCGACGACGTGTTCGAGCAGGTGAACGCGAAGCTGCACCCGGGCGCGGTGCAGTATTACCGCGAGATCGGGATGAAGATCCCGGAGAAGCTGCTCTAAGGTTCAGCGCGCGAGCCGGCCGAGCACGCGCTCCGCGTAGGCCGGCTCGACGCGCGTGCGCAGCAGGGCGAGCTTTTTCGCCGCGCGCGCCCGCGCGGTCGCGTCAAGGGACTCGCCCTCGTATAACAGGCGCTCGAGCGCGGCGATCTCGCGCCGCGCCTCGACCTCCGGCGGCACGAAGCCGGCGTTCTTGAGGATGCGGTAGGCGAGGCGCAGCTCTTCCGGCACCAGCGCGTCGTCGTCGAGCGCGAGCGGGCGGCCGGCGCCCGGCAGGTCGTCGAGCTCGCCGCGCGCGAGCGCCTCCGCAATCTTCTGTTCCGCGACGCGGTCGAACACCAGCATTCGGCTATTTTACGGCGCGGTGGCGGCGAACGCCGGCGTCGACGTCCTCAAGGCCGGCGGCAACGCGATCGACGCCGCGGCGCAGATCGACGAGGCGAGCGGCCTGCTCGAGGCCGGCTGCGACCCGCGCGGCACCGACACCTGGTCGGCGAATCCGCGACCCTCAGTCGTAGGCGCGGAAGCGGATCGTCGGGTCGCGCTTGATCTGCTCGACCAGCGCCACCTCCCAGCTGAGGTAGGCGCGCGCGTGCTTCTCGTAGTCGCTTTCGTGCTCGTGGTCGTAGGGCTTGTACCAGACGTCGTCGAGCGTCGTCGTCGCGCGCGTCACGCCGGATTCGGTCGGCAGGCCGGCGGCGAACCAGGCGGCGCTGCCGCCGTCGAGCACGAGGATTTCCGCCTCCGGCCACAGCGCTGCCGCCTCCGGCGCGGCGAGGGTCGCCAGCACGCCATCCTCCGAGCTGAGCACCAGGCGCGCCGGCGCGGGGATCTTCGCTTTCGCCTCCGCCAGGCGCGCGCGCACCGCCCACCAGGCGCCGGGCACGTGGCGCGCGCGGTAGCGCAGGCTGGTGGCGAGGTCGATCACGCACACCGCGTCCTTTGCCACGAGCGGCGCCAGTTCCGTCGCCGAGAGCGTTGCCGCCGGCGGCAGCGCGATGTCGCGCCGGCGCGGCCCCTGTTCGAGCGGCCAGCCCGCGAAGCCATCCGCGCCCTCCGGCTCGAGCACGTGCACGTCGTCCCAGCCCATCTGGTTGAGCCAGGACGCGGTCATCACCGAGCGCACGCGCGAGGGATCGATCAACACGATGCGCGCGTTGCGCACGCCGACGAACTCGTCGGTCGCCTGCACCAGCTGGCCGCCCGGCGCATGGCGAGAGCCGGCGATGCGCCGCTTCTCGAACTCCTCGCGCGTGCGCACATCGAGCAGGTAGAGGGTGCGTCCCGCATCCTGCTGCCAGCTCTGCACGGTCGCATAGCGTGCGAACTTCACCTGGAAGCGCGCCGCGACCCTGGCGGCCGCCTCGCGCGCCGCGGCGAGCCCCTGCGCCGAAGGCGGCGGCGCGACCGTCGTTGAGCCGTGCTCACACTCGAGGCCGGCGAGTTCCCAGCCCATGGTGCCGTCCTTGAGCGCGACCACCTGGTTGGGAATGCCCGCATTGCGCAGCGACTGGCAGCCGATGATGCTGCGCGTGCGCCCGGCGCAGTTCACCACCACCAGCGTGTCG
>JBFFEY010000027.1:0-37379 GCA_041558415.1 Burkholderiales bacterium
CTTGTCCAGGTCGAGCGTCGAGCTGATCGCCTGGCCGACTTCGCCGAGCGCGGTGAGCTGGCCGACCGACTGGGTGAGCGCCTCGGTGCGGCTCTGCAGCTCCTTGAACAGGCGCACGTTCTCGATCGCGATCACCGCCTGGTCGGCGAAGGTCTGGAGGAGATCGACGTGCGCCTGCGAGAACGGTCCTGCCTCCGCACGGGCTACGTTCACGATCCCGATCGGTTCGCCTTCGCGCAGGATGGGCACCACCAGAACGCTTCTGAAGCCGGCCGCAATGGCCAGGGCGCGCGACTTGGCTGGCACGCCGTCCGCCTGGGAATCGGGCAGGTTGATTACCGCTCGATCCAGAATCGCGCGGCCGGCGACGACGTCGCGGCTTACACGCGCGGGATAAACACGATGGTACATCGCGAGGCCCTCGGCGCCGAGATTGTGGTGCGCGACGATGTCGAGAAATTCGCCGTCGTAGCGCAGCACGGTGCTCAGACGGCCATCGCACAAGCTGACCGAGGCGCGGACGATGGCATCAAAGACCGGCTGCACGTCCGTCGGCGACTCGCTGATCACCTTGAGGATCTCGGCGGTCGCCGTCTGCCGCTCGAGCGCCTCCTTGGTCTCGGTGAACAGGCGCACGTTCTCGATCGCGATCACCGCCTGGTCCGCGAACGTCTGCAGCTGGGCCACCTCGTTGGCGTCGAACGCTTTCGGCTTGGCCATGAACAGAACGATTGCGCCGATCGACGTGCCCTCGCGCAGCATCGGCGCTGCAAGGTAGGCGCCGATACCCCCGCGGCGCCCCAGTTCGTGCGCGTAGGCGGGAAGCTCGGGCGCCCGTGAATAATCGGGAACGACCGTCGGTCGCCGCTCAAGGATGGTGCGCCCGGTGTTGCTTTCGCGGTCGAGCGGAATCGGAAACAGCCGCCGGACGCGATCGCCCTCCGGCGTCGCGGCGATCGCCGCCAGTTCGATCCGATCACCGCGCACCATCGCCGCCGCTGCCGAAACGCCGCCGAACAGCCGCATCGCGCCTGACACGATTGCATCGAACACCGGTTGCGTCGCCGTCGGCGACTCGCTGATGACTTTCAGGATCTCCGCGGTCGCGGTCTGCCGCTCGAGTGCCTCCTTGGTCTCGTTGAACAGGCGCACGTTCTCGATCGCGATCGCCGCCTGGTCGGCGAATGTCTTCAGCAGTTCCTCGTACCGCGGCAGGATCGGGCCAGGGTCCGCCCAGGCGATGATGATCACGCCGATCGCCTTGTCTCGCCGGAGCAGCGGCACCCCGAGGATGCGCCGGAATCCCTGCGACGCGCCGATACCCTGGCTCACGCCGGTGTCCTGCAACGTATCCTCGACTCGCACAATGCGCCCGGTCAGGACGACGCGACCATTGACGCGCTCCATGGTCGGGGGCCGCGGATATGCCTTCTTGACCGCCGCCAACGCCTGATCGGTCGCGCCGGCCGACGCCGCGAGATGCAGGTTCTCCCCGTCGTAGCGGTAAACGTTCGAGTACTCGGATCGGCACAGCCGCGTGGCGTGGCGCACGATCGCATCGAACACCGGCTGCACGTCGCTCGGCGAGCTGCTGATCACCTGCAGGATCGCCGCCATCGCGGTCTGCCGCTCGAGTGCCTCGGCCGTCTGCGCAAACTGCTGCGCGTTCTGTATCGCGATCGCGGCCTGGTCGGCAAAGGTCTGGAGCAGCGCGACCTCGCCATCGGCGAACGCGCCGGCCTCGCGGCGCGACACGCCGATCGCGCCGACTGGCCGAGCCGCGCTCAGCATCGGAACGATCATGGCCGCACGGTAGCCGCGCTGGCGCGCCTGCTCGCGCCAGCGCGGGTCGGCTGCGGCGCGCATGTCGGCGACGTTGACCGGGGCACGCTCTAGGATGCAGCGACCCGACATGGTCTCGGAGCTCAGGCGCACGGGGTAGCGCTGCCGCACGTAATGCTCGGTGTCGGGCCGTGCGCCGCGCGCGGCGCCGAAGTGCAGCTGCTCGCCGTCGAAGCGGGTCACGATTACCCCCCAGCAGTCGAGCAGCCGCATCACGCTCTCGGCGATCGCCTCGAGGACCGGCTGCACCTGCGCCGGCGAGGCGGCGATCACGTGCAGGATCTCGGCGACTGCCGCCTGCTGCGCGCGCGTGCGGCCGCGGGTGCCCGGGGCCGGGGCCTTCTTCGCCGGACGGCCCGCACGGGCGCCCCGCGGGCGCTTGCTCACCTTGGACTTGCCGACCGCGCGTTTCGATCCCACGGCATCCTCCTGTTGCCTCTCGCGGGACCGCTGCAGTCTAGCACTATGGCGTCGTACGCCGCTCCGAACTCTCCGCTGCGCGGATCTCCGGCGCCTCGTCCTCGGCCGGCACGGCTTCGCGCGGGCCGGCCAGCGTGAAGCCGTGGCCGCCGGCACGCTTGGCGGCGTGCATCGCGCTGTCGGCATCCGCCACCAGCACGTCCACGTCCCGGCCGTTGTCGGGATAGCGCGCGATACCGACGCTGATGCCGACCTCGCAGGCGCGCGTCTCGACGATCACCGGTGCCGTGAAGGCCTGCACCATGCGCTTGGCGACGCTCTCCGCATCCTCAACGCTTCGCGTGCGCGCCAGGATGACGGCAAACTCGTCGCCGCCGATGCGCGCCACGGTGTCGCCCTCGCGCGCGGCGGCGCGCAGGCGCTTGGCCGCGACCTGCAGCAGCGCGTCGCCCGTCTCCGGGCCGAAGCGTTCGTTGACCTGCTTGAAGCCGTCGAGGTCGGCGACCAGCACGGCGAAGCCGCCGCCGTGGCGGCGCGCATCGAGCAGCACCTGGCGCAGGCGGTCGAAGAACAGTGCCCGGTTGGGCAACTCGGTGAGCGGGTCGCGAAACGCGAGTGAGGAGAGTCGGCCGAGCGCGCGGCGCGGCTCCGTGACGTCGCTCACCGTGATTACTGCGCCAGCACCCCCCGGCAGCGCGAATCCCGAGCTGGCGAGTTCGCCGTCGAACTGGCTGCCGTCGGCGCGCAGCCCGCGAAAGGCGGTGAGTGCCGACTCGGCGCCGGGCGTTTCGTCGAGCACGCCGGCCGTCGTCTCGCGGTCTTCGGCCACCACCAGCTCGAGAAAATGCTTGCCTTTGGCGGCGCCGGGTTCGAGCCGGAACAGGGCGAGCAAGGCGGGGCTCGCCCAGTCCACCCGCCCCTCGCGCAGCACCGCCACCGCCAGCTTGCGGCGCTTGATGAGCGCGACGAGACCCGCGATCGAGAGGAAGGGTTGCATGGTCGAAATGTAATCTAATCGACGCCATCACCGGGCGGTGCAAATTTGGGTCAAGGACCTGCGGCAATACCGCTTGCGGAGGCCTGAAACGAGCGGCGAGGGCGCGCGCCCGCGGCTGGACACTGCACATCCACCCCTGTAGGCTCTGCGCCCGTCACCGACTCCACGACGAAACCGGGAATGTTCGAGGCGCAGGTCACGGTGCTGCCGCGCAAGACCAGCGACACCGTGATGGTCGTCGACGATCAGTCCACCAGCCGCACCATTCTCGAGCAGGTCGTGCGCAGCCTGGACAAGCGCATCCAGGTGAGCGCCTTCCCGCGCTCGGTCGACGCGCTGGTGTGGGCGACGCGGCACGTCGCCGATCTCGTGCTGCTGGGCTACGCGATGCCCGACATGGACGGCATCGAGCTCGTCAAGCGCCTGCGCGTGATACCCGGCTACGAGACCGTGCCGATCTTGATGGTGACGGCGCACGACGCGCGCGAGGTGCGCTACGCCGCGCTCGATGCCGGCATCACCGACCTGCTGTCCAAGCCCGTGGACGTGCGCGAATGCGTGGCGCGCTGCCGCAACCTGCTCAAGCTGCGCCACCAGCAGTTCGCGCTCGAGGATCGGCAGCGGCTGCTCGAGGAGATGGTGCAGCAGTCGGTGCGCGATGCGCAGGCGCGCGAGCGCGAGAAGGAGACCCTGATGCAGCTCGCGCGCGGGACCGACCAACGCAACGAACCGGGCCATGGCCACGTGTTCGTGCGCACGCCGCGCTACCTGCGCGCCTACATCGCGCCGCGGCTGCTCGGCCCGTTCCGCCCGCGCCGCAGGATCGCCGGTCGATCACCTGGCTGATTGCCTGCGACGCGCGGCGTGGGCATGCCGGACTGACGAACCCGTATAAGCAAGCCGCAGGATCTAGCACGTGACCTGGGACTACGTCATCGTCGGCGCCGGCTCCGCGGGCTGCGTGCTCGCCAACCGCCTCAGCGCCGACCCCGCCACGCGCGTGCTGCTGCTGGAAGCGGGCGGCGAGGCGAAGAGCCCCTGGATCGCGATCCCGGCGGGCTTCCAGAAGCTGATCGATCACCCGGTCTACAACTGGCGCTTCGCGACCGAGCCGGAGGACGGCACGCGCGGCCGGCGCATCCCCATTCCGCGCGGCCGCGTGGTCGGCGGCTCGAGCGCGATCAACGGCATGCTGCAGGTGCGCGGCCAGCCGCTCGACTACGACACGTGGCAGCGCAGGGGCAATCGCGGCTGGTCCTGGGACGAGGTGCTGCCCTATTTCCGCAGGGTCGAGCACTTCGAGCGCGGCGGCGACGCGCTGCGCGGCAGCACGGGCCTGCTCAACATCGCCGACATGCGCGAGCGCCACGAACTGGTCGACGCCTTCATCGCCGCGGGCGTTGAATGCGGCTACCCGCGCAACCCGGACTACAACGGCGCGCGCCAGGACGGCGTCGGCTACTACCAGGTCACGCAGAAGAACGGCCGGCGCGTGAGCGCCGCGCAGGCCTACCTCGACCCGGCGCGCGGGCGCGCGAACCTCGCGCTGCATACCGGCGCGCAGGTGCGGCGCGTGCTCTTCGAAGGCCGCCGCGCCGTCGGCGTCGAGTTCGATCGCGAGGGAAAAACCGAGACCGTGCACGCGGCGCGCGCAGTGATCCTCAGCGCGGGCGCGGTGAAGTCGCCCCAGCTCCTCGAGCTCTCGGGCGTCGGCGCCCCGGAGCTGTTGCGCGCGCAGGGCATCGCGCTGCGCCACGCGCTGCCCGGCGTCGGCGAGAACTACCGCGACCACTATGCCGCGCGCATCGCCTGGCGCGTGACGCGCCCGATCACCCTGAACGAGGACACGCGCGGCTGGCGCCTGGCGCGCGAGCTGCTGAAGTATTTTCTGTTGCGCCGCGGCGCGCTCACCTGGACCGCCGGCATCGGCCACGGCTTCGTGCGCAGCCGTCCGGAGCTCGAGACGCCGGACTGCCAGCTGTTTTTCGCGCACGGCAGCTTCGATGCCGACACGCGCAAGTTCGAGCGCGCACCCGGCATGACGATCGGCGTCTACCAGTGCCGTCCCGAGAGCCGCGGCAGCATCCACATCGGCTCGCGCGATCCGTTCGCGCCGCCCAAGATCCGGCCGAACTTCCTCGGCGAGGCACTCGACTGCGAAGTGCTCCTCGGCGGCATGCGCGTCGCGCGCCGCATCGGCGAGGCCGCCGCGCTCGCGCCCTATCGCGGCGCCGAGATCAAGCCCGGCGCGCAGTGCCAGAGTGACGACGAACTGATCGACTACGCACGGCGCACCGGCAGCACCACTTACCACGTCATGGGCACCTGCGCGATGGGGCCGGCGCAGGACCCGCTGGCGGTGGTCGACGAGCGGCTCGCGGTGCGCGGCCTCGAGGGCCTGCGCGTGGTCGACGCCTCGGTCATGCCCACCATGCCGTCGGGCAACATCAATGCCGCGGTGATGATGGTGGCGGAGAAGGCCGCCGACATGATCCGCGAGGACGCGGCGGCGGGCTAGCCCGGCGCGCGCCTACAAGGTCTGCTTTCGGCCAGAAGCGGTCATTCGATCACGCGGCTGGCCCGTAGCATGACCGAGGGCGGGATCGTGAGGCCGAGCGCCTTTGCAGTCTTAAGATTGAGGACCAAATCGAATACCGTCGGCTGTTCGATCGGTATGTCGCCTGGCTTCATTCCCTTCAGGATCTTGCCGACGTGCCTTGCGGCCGCGCGAAACAGGCCCGGGCTACTCGGGCCGTAGGACATCAGCGCGCCCGCGTCAACGAAGAGGTCTGCCGGATATGAGATCGGCAGACGATGTTTTATCGCGAGCCTGGCAATTTCTGCGCGTAGAGCAATCTGCGGGCCACCACCGATAGCAAGCACGGCGTCCGCGCCGCGGCGTGTCATCTCGGCAAAATCCTGCTCTGGCTCTCCCGAGAACTCGTGCCAGTACGTGCGCATCCCACGAGCGGGAGCCGCGGCATCAAAGACAGCCTTGAAAACGTCGTACGGTGCATCCCACAAGACGGCGACAAGAGAAATGCTCGGCGCAATCTCCTTCAACACCTCAAGGCGCTTGACCCCGGTGGCGCCTCTCTTGAACTCCCAGGTGATGCCAGTAATGTTGCCGCCCGGCTTTGCGAAGCTGCTTGCGTATCCCGCATCGATGACTTCGGTTCCGGCTGTCATGACAATCGGGATGCTCTGCGTAGCCGCCTGCGCCGCCGTGGTCACGGCATTGGGCCCGGTGATAATCACGTCCGGCTTGCTGCGAATGAGCGCTTTCATCACTTCGGGAAGGCGCTCCGGCTTGCCTTCGGCGGAGTGAAATTCCAGAACGATATCGTTCCCGGGCAGATACCCCAGATCACGCAGCCCCTGTTCCAGCGCTGCAATAAGACTTTCCAGCCCGCGATACGAGGTAAGCGCTGGCAATGCGATCCGGTAGACCCTTTTTTCTTGCTGCGCGCGCGCCATCGGCGCGGCGAGCAACGCGCCTGTGGCGATCAGGAACCGCCGGCGTCCGGTCTTGCCCATGGCGCCCTCCCGCCGGGCTGAGCCTCACTGAAATATCGCGAAACCGTAACGGGTTACCAAAAGCCGGTATTGATTCCAGTCATGATTTCGTGAATTTTGGAACGGCCGTCATCTGGAAACTGGACCGACCGCTTTGGTTCGGCAGGGCCCGATCTGGGCCAGCCTCCACCAACCAAGAGCGGTCATTCGATCACCCGATCGACACGTAAAGCGAAAGACGGTGGCATCACAAAATCCTGCGCCTTCGCAGTGGCAAGATTCACAACGATTTCATATTCGCTCGGCAGTTCGACCGGCATTTCCGCCGGTTTCGTGCCTCGCAACACCTGGTCGACCATCTCCGCCGTTCGAACCAGCGTTGGTTCCAATACGATTCCGTATGACATGAGCCCACCTGCCTTTGCCCACTCTTGCGTCATGTACACATCGACCAATCGCTGTCGCCGGGCGAATTCGACGATCTGCTTTCTAGCGCCGATTATCAGCGGGACGTCGTGAACGACCATCGAATCGGGAGACCAATGCTCCATGGCGGCGAACGCCGATTCGAAATCCGCACGCTTTCGCACATGAAATGTTTTAGCCTCAAACTGCAGGTCACGAATGGCATCGGCCATCCTCTTACCCAGCCATTTCATATCCACCACATTGTCTGAAATGTCTCGGAACGTCGTGGCTGCCGTGAGCGTAGCCACGCGGGCGGCATGCGGCGCAAGCTCTCTGAGAAGCTGGTACCGCTTTACGTAGACACTGCCATCCGAGACCCACGCTAGGCCGGTCACATTGCCTCCCGGCTTAGCAAGCGAGCCCACAATACCCAGCCTTTCTGGAAACCCGACACGCCAAAACACGATGGGAATGGTGGTGGTTGCTTTAACCGCGGCAATCGCGCCCCATGGACTCGCTGTCCAGATCACGTCCACCTTTTTCTCCACAAGCATCGTGGCGAGTTCGGGTAGCCGGTTCATCTTGGAGTTGGCGAACGCGTACTCGACACGAAGTGTTTTTCCCTCTATCCAGCCCAGCTCCTGCAGCCGTGTAAAGAACCGCCATTTTTGGAGAGACTTCGGCGGAACCTCGGGACCCGGGAATAGGCACCCGAGCACCGGCAATTTTGTCGATGTGCTTGCGCGGGAAAAACGCGGCGCTGCGAGAAGAGCGCCCACAGCGGTCAGGAAGCGACGGCGTTCGATCAGGCTCATTGAACCCTCCTTTGGGTTGAGCCCTGCGCGTAGATTCGCCTCTCTTACCTGATTGGCAGGATTGCGTATTGACGCTGATCAGAATTCGGAGCCGCCGAACGCCCGTTTAGCGCTGCGTCTTTCGTCTGCCCAAGCTTCCAGCGACCCCGCTCCGCGCCGGCCGCGACCCTTCGATCGCGCACACGTTGACCTGCGACAAGCGGCGCTCTTGACATTCGTCATTTCATTCTATAAGTTAGATTCTAACTTTTAGAATCAAAGTCGCCGACCACAGAACAACCCGTGCTGACAACGAATGAGCAGTACGTGATGCTCGCCATCGCCCGAGGCGGACGACAGGCGTACGCGCTGTCGATCCAGGACGAGATCAAGGCGCACGGCCATGGGCTGACGCTGGGCGTGCTCTACACCGTGCTCGGCCGCCTGGAACGCCGCGGCCTGATCCGGCACCGCGATGGCGATCCTTCCCCGGAACGGGGTGACCGGCCGAAGCGCTACTACGCGCTGACCGGCGCCGGCGTGCGGGAGTTGCGCAGCGCCCTGCGCGTCCTCGACCGCCTCCGCTCCGGCGCCTATTTGCCGCAGGGAGCCTGACATGACAAAGCCAAGTCCCGATGACGATGCCAATGCCCGCTCGAATCCGCAGGCCGCACCCGGCCGCGCGCCGCAGGGCCTGGAACGTCTTGCAACGGGCTGCCTGAAAGAGAAAGCGGAGGACAGCCGGCTCGGCGATCTCTCCGAGCAATACGTGCGCACGCACGAACGCGTGAGGGCGTATCTCGGCAACACGCGCCTGGCGCTGATGTTCTCGCACCTGGCGGCCGATGTGCGCTACCTGTTCTCTGCCGCCAACGTCATGCTGTTCGCCCGCGCGGCCGATCCGGTCCCGCAGGTGGCGGTGGCAAGCGCCAAGCAGACCATCGCCCTCGATGCCAAGGAGAAAACCATGACCATGCTGCACACCAGTGCCCGCAAGCTGGTGCTGCCTGCGTTGCTGCTCGTGGGTAGCGCCTTCCTCATCAACGGCGCGGTCAACGCCTGGAACACCTGGCGCGAGACCGAAACGCTGCTCGTCGATCTGCAGCGCGAGAAGGCGGCAGCCGCGGCTGCGCGAATCGATCAGTTCGTGGCCTCGGTGCAGCGGCAGGTCACCTGGACCTCGCTGCCCCAGGTCGGGGCGAGCATCAACCCGCTGGAGGCGCGGCGCTTCGACTACGTGAAGCTGCTCAGGCAGGCGAAGGAAATCACCGAGGCGACCTACATCGACGCGGAGGGCCGCGCGCAGGTCACCGTCTCGCGCCTGCGCATGGACCAGCTGGCCAGCGGCACGGACCTCTCCGCGGATCCACGCTTCCAGGTCGCCAGCCAGGGACAGACCTATTTCGGCCCAGTGTACTTCCGCAAGAACACCGAGCCCTACATGGCGATGGCAGTGCCTGCGGGCCGCCCCAGAGGCAGCGTGACCGCGGTCGACGTAAACCTGAAGTTCATGTGGGAGGTGATCCAGCGCATCCGGGTCGGCGAGACCGGCTTCGCCTACGTGGTCGACCGCGAGGGGCGCCTGATCGCGCATCCGGACATCGCCCTGGTTCTGCAGAAGACGGATCTGTCGTCGCTGCCGCAGGTCAAGGCCGCGCTCCCGCGCGAGGGCGCTGCGGCGAGCAAGCTGGCGCCGCTCGGCGAGCCGCGCGATCCGGCAGGCAACGCGGTGCAGACGGCCTCGGCCCGCATCGAGCCGCTCGGCTGGACGGTGTTCGTCGAGCTGCCCATCGCCGAAGCGCAGGCACCGCTGTGGACCGCCTTGGTTCGTGTGGCCAGCCTGTTGGCGCTCGGCGTGCTCGCGATCTTTCTCGCGAGCGTGGTGGCCGCGCGCCGCGGCGTGCCCGCGCAACCGGTGCAAACCTAGGCGTTGCGGCCGAGCGGCGCAGCGCGCGCAGACGGCCGGAACCGCCCCCGGACAGGGGAAGAAAGAGCACCCCGTCTCGTGAGCGGACGCGCGCTCGTCATCGGCGGCTCGCTCGGCGGGCTGTTCGCCGCCAACCTGCTCGCCGACCAGGGCTGGGACGTCCATGTCTTCGAGCGGGTCGGCGACGACCTTGCCTCGCGCGGCGCCGGCATCGGCACGCACACCGCGCTGGTGCAGACCCTGGCAAGGCTCGGGATCCCCATGGACGCCGAGCTCGGCTACGAGTCGGGCGACCGCATCTGCGTGGACCGCGAAGGCCGCATCCTCTACCGCACCCACTGGAATCACGTGATGAGCGCCTGGGCGAACGTCTACCGGCCGCTCAAGGACCGCTTCCCGCAGGACCGTTACCACTTTTCAAAAGCCCTCGCATCCTTCGAGCACGATCGCCGTGGCGTGACCGCCTTTTTTGAAGACGGCACCTCGGCCTCGGGTGATCTCCTCGTCGGCGCCGACGGCCTGCGCTCGGCCGTGCGCGGCAAGCTGTTTCCCGGCGTCGAGCCGCAGTACGCGGGCTACGTCGCCTGGCGCAGCATCGTCGACGAGCGCGCGCTGCCGGCCGACGCCCGCCAGTGGCTGCACGGCGGCTACTGGTTCGTGCTGCCGCCGAACGAGATGTTCCTCTGCTACCAGGTGCCGGCGAAGGGCGGCCTCGCCTGGAACTACGTCTGGTATCACCCGGTCAGCGACGCCGAGCTGCGCGCGCTGTGCACCGATGCCGACGGCAGGACCCATCCCGGCGGTGGAATTCCGCCGCCGCTTCTGCGCCCGGTTTTCATCGCAGAGATAAAGCGCGAGGCCAAGAGGCTGCTTGCCCCGCAGCTGGCGACGCTGGTCGACATCTCGCAGCCTTTTTTCCAGGCGGTGTTCGACATCGAGTCGCCGCGACTCACTGCCGGACGCGTCGCGCTGCTCGGCGATGCGGCGTTCGTCGCCAGGCCGCATATCGGCGCCGGCGTGACGAAGGCCGCTCTCGATGCGCTTTGCCTTTCCAACTCGCTCAACGGCGCGACGCTCGAAGATGCGCTCGCGCGCTACGACCGCCTGCGGACCGAATACGGACGCCGCTGCGTTGCGCGCGCGCGGCGCCTCGGGTCGTACATTGAGGCGAAGTCGCGCCCGGAACGCGACTGGACGCCGGAGCAGCTCGACCAGCGCCCGGAGCGCCTGTTGAACGAGGTCGCGCTGGCGCTCGAGGAGATTCCCGAGCTCGCGATGGAGGTTTGAGCCGAGCCGGGCGCGATGAAGACCCCGCCTCGCGCGCTCGCATAGACGTCCGCGTCGGGTCGTCAGCGGCCCCCGCCCTCGCCTCAAAGCCGCCGTTCGGCCATTGCGGCCGATGCACCTCAGTCGGCGCGGGTCGACAAGAACGGCTCGCTCGAGTAGATGCGCCTGCTCGCGCTGCGCGACGACGTCGGCCTGCACGCCGAGGAATACGAGCCGACGCCCGGGCGCTTGCTGGGCAACTTTCCCCAGCCGCCGAGCCGCGCCGGGCTGGTGAACAGCGCGATCCAGCGCTCCGGCGGACCGACCCCGCCCTAGGCGGCGTCGCGCCGCGTCGCCTGCGGCGCGAAGGCCTGCTCCATCTCGCGCCGCAGCCGCACCGCGCTCTGGTTCTCGTCGATCGCGACGTCGCTCCAGCGCAGCGGCGTGCCCTGCGCGATCGGCTTCAAAACCTTCCAGCCGTGCGCCAGGCCGAGCGGCAGCAGGCCCTGCGCGCCGGAGATCTCCGCCGGACGCAACTGCCCGGCGACGGTGTAGCCGCCCTCGCCGTCGAGCAGCTCGCCCGGCTTGAGGTCGCGCTTCGCCACCGCCACCGCGTCGGCGCGCCAGCCGGTGGCGCAGCCGGTCGGCTCGCCGCGCACGCCGATCGAGGCCACCGAGATGCCGACCTCGAGCCCGATCAGGTGCCAGCGCTTGTACAGGCAGGCGTAGCGCCCCGAGGGATCGGTGCGCACCTTGTACTCCTCGAAGCAGCGCCGCACGTATTCGCTTTCGCCCTCGAACACCACCCACACGCCGAAGCGGATGTCGTAGGGAATCGCGCGGCCGTCAGCCTCGAGCGAGGAAATCACCTCGACCTGTCCCTTGTGATGCAGCTGACCGCCCTCGGCGCGCGGTCGCATGACGAAGGGAATGTCGTCGACCGAGGCCGGCGGATAGGCCAGGCCCTCGGGCGCCGGCGTCAGGCCGGTGGCGTTGCACACCGCGCTGCTCTCGATCGACGGCTTCGAGCCGTCGAGGAAGGAATTAAACATCTTGGGGTTGAGGCCGCCCGCCCTGGCTTGTTCCGGCGTGAGCCCGTAATGCCCCCACACCGTCTCCGGCGTCGACTGCGCGAACTGCGGCAGCCACTTGTGGCCGCGCCCGGCGGCGACCACCGGAAAGCCCGCGGCGCGCGCCCAGTCGACCAGGTCGCAGATCATCGCCGGCTGGTCGCCGTAGGCGAGGCTGTAGACCACGCCCGCCGCGGCCGCCTTCTGCGCGAGCAGCGGCCCGCAGTAGGCGTCCGCCTCGACCGTCACCATCACGACATGCTTGCCGTTGCGGAACGCCTCCAGCACGTGATCGACCGCGGCGATCGGGTTCCCGGTCGCTTCGACGACGATGTCGATCGCCGGGTGCGCCACCAGCGCGCGCCAGTCGTCCGACACGTGCGTCGTGCCGTTGTTCAGCGCCGCGTCGAGGCTCTGCGCCGCACAGGCTTCCGGCTTCCAGCCGACGCGGGCCAGGTTCGCGCGCGCGTTGTCCGGCGCGAGGTCGGCGATGCCGGCGAGGTGCACGCCCGGCGTGCCGGGTACCTGCGCGATGTACATCGCGGCGAACTTGCCGGCGCCGATCACGCCGACGCGCAAGGGGCGGCCTTCGGCGGCGCGCTGCTGCAGCTTGGCGTAGAGGTTCACGTCAGGCGGCCTCTTTCAGGCCATGCAGCTCCTCGGCCGGCGTGCCGTCCTTCCAGGGCAGCGGCACGTCGTAGGCCTTGAGCAGGCAGTCGTCGGGCAGGCACTCGATCGGCGTGAAGTCGCGATGCGCGATGTAGCCCGGGCGCTTGAAGCGGCGAATGTGGTTCGACACCGCGCACAGCGACAGGTAGACGCTCACGCGGTTCCAGGGCGAGAGATTCGAGGTCGAGGCGTGCACCAGGCAGCCGTGGAACAGGATCATCGAGCCGGCCGGGCCCTTCGGGGCGACGATGCCGCCGCGCGCGACCAGCTTCGAGATGGTCGCTTGATCGATGGTCCACAGCGGATAGCTGGTGGTGGTGGTGTCGTGACCTGCCTCCAGCACGCCCAGCTTGTGGCTGCCCGGGATGAACATCAGCGGGCCGTTGAACTCGTTCACCTCGTCGAGGAAGATCGCCACGTTCATGGCGCGCGCCTCGGGCATGGCGTCGTCGTTTTTCCAGGTGCCGTAGTCCTGGTGCCACTGCCAGACGTCGCCGTCGAAGGCCATCTTGCCGTTGATCTTGAACTGGTGCATGTAGAGCTTCTCGCCGAAGACCTGTTCGACCGGCTCGACCATGCGCGGGTGGCGCGCGAGACGCGCGAACGGCGCGCTGTACAGGTGCGCCGCGAAGTTGATGCGCACCGTCTCGCCGTCCTTCTCGCGCACGTTTTCGGGGCGGCGCTGCGCGTAGAGCGCGGGCACGGCGTCGGTGAGCACCTTCATCTCGTCGGCCGAGAACAGGCTGGGAAAGAAGAGATACCCTTCGCGATCGAACTGTTCGAGCTGCTGATCGGTGAGCTGCATGGCGGTCCTCCTCCGGGGCGCCTATTATCCCGGAAGGAAGAGGTCCTGAGGAGGCCCCATGCGCTGGTTCGCACTCTGTCTCGCATTCGTCGCCGCGTCGGCCGCGGCCGATCTCGCGCCCTGGACGCGCACCGAGTTCCCGCAGGACAAGGACAAGTGGTGGTGGGACGCGGAGTGGTGGGCGCAGGGCCGCATGCCGCAGACCGAGAACCATGCGGTCGACGTGCGCGAGGCCACCTACACGAGCGGCGACGCCGAGGTTCCGGTGCGCATCCACCGCCCGCAGGGTAACCGGGTCTTTCCGGTGATCGTCTTCATGCACGGACGGCGCGGCATCGACGAGCTGACGCGCCTCATCCCGCTGCGCATCGCGGCGCGCGGCTTCACCGTGGTGGCGCCCGACTTCTACAGCGCGCGCTTCATCGACAAGTTCCCGGTGCGCCACGACCCGGCGACCGAGGGCGATGCGGCGGCGGCGATCGACTACGCGCTGTCGCTGCCGGAAGCGAAGGGCCAGGCCAAGCTGTGCGTCACCTCGCACACGCGCGGCGGGTACTACGCGCTCAAGGCACTGACGACGCACGGGCGCCAGGCCAAGGTGGCCTGCTACGTTTCCTGGTATCCGCACTGGCAGGACCCGAACGCGCCCGAGCCGATGCAGGTCTACCAGTACGCGCCCGAGGTCGACGCGTTGACGGTGCCGGTGCTGGTGTTTTTCGGCGAGCAGGAACAGTACCAGCGCTATCGCCCGATCCTCGCCGGCATCGAATCGCTGCAGCAGAAAAAGCGCGATGCGCGGGTGATCGTCTATCCCGGCGTCGGCCGCGGCTTCGATTTCCGCCCGCCCGAAGTGAGGACCTTCGCCGACGACCTGGCGACGCAGGATTCTCTGCGCCGCGCCGCTGCGTTCATGCGGGCCGCGCTCGGCCGCCGGTAGCGCGCGTCAGCGCGCCGGCGCCTGCGGCGTCTCGATGATCTGGAAGAAGATCTCGTCCTTCTTCAGCATGCCCTGCTCGTAGCGCGCGCGCTCCTCGATCGCCTCGAGACCTTCCTTCAGGTCGCCCACCTCCGCGGCGAGCGCGGCGTTGCGCAGCTGCAGCCGCTGGTTATGGCGCCGGTCCTCGGCGAGCTGGCGCTCGACCGCCCAGACCCGCAGCCAGCCGCCCTTGCCGAGCCACAGCGGATACTGGATCGCGACGATCAGCGCGCCGAGGATGGCGGCGAGGACCTTCATTCCTCGCTAGCGCAGCTGGCGGAACGCGTCCCGGCCGGGATAGTCCACCGAGTCGCCGAGATCTTCCTCGATCCTCAGCAGCTGGTTGTACTTCGCCACGCGGTCGGTGCGCGACAGCGAACCGGTCTTGATCTGCAGCGCATTGGTGCCCACCGCGATGTCGGCGATGGTGGTGTCCTCGGTCTCGCCCGAGCGGTGCGAGATGACCGAGGCGTAGCCGGAACGCTTGGCGAGCTCGATCGCGGCGAAGGTCTCCGTGAGCGTGCCGATCTGGTTCACCTTGATGAGGATGGCATTCGCCACGCCCTGCTGGATACCCTCCTGCAGGATGCGCGTGTTGGTGACGAACAGGTCGTCGCCGACCAGCTGCACGCTGCGCCCGAGCCGCTCGCTGAGCAGCTTCCAGCCCGCCCAGTCGGCTTCCGCCATGCCGTCCTCGATCGAGACGATGGGAAAACGCTCGACCAGCGCGGAGAGGTAATCGGCAAACGCCTCCGAGGAGAGCTTGCGGCCCTCCGAGCCGAGATCGTAGACGCCGTCGACGTAGAACTCGGAGCTGGCGCAGTCGAGCGCAAGCAGCACGTCCTGCCCGGGCGTATAGCCGGCCTTCTCGATCGACTCGAGAATCAGCTCAATCGCGACCGCGTGCGACGACAGGCTCGGCGCGAAGCCGCCTTCGTCGCCCACCGCGGTCGACATGCGCTTGCCGTCGATCAGTTTCTTGAGCGCCTGGAACACCTCGGCGCCGCAGCGCAGCGCCTCGCGGAAGCTCTGCGCGCCGACCGGCACGATCATGAATTCCTGGATGTCGAGACCGTTGTTGGCATGGGCGCCGCCGTTCACCACGTTCATCATCGGCACCGGCATGCGCATCGCGCCCGAGCCGCCGAAGTAGCGGTACAGCGGCAGGCCCGACTCCTCGGCCGCGGCCTTGGCCACCGCCATCGACACCGCGAGCAGCGCGTTCGCGCCCAGGCGCGACTTGTTGTCGCTGCCGTCGAGGTCGATGAGCGTCCGGTCGATGAAGGTTTGCTCGGAGGCGTCGAGCCCGACGATCGCCTCGGAGATCTCGGTGTTGACGTGCTCGACGGCTTTCAGCACGCCCTTGCCGCCAAAACGCTGCGCGTCGTGGTCGCGCAGCTCGATCGCCTCGCGCGTGCCGGTCGAGGCGCCCGAGGGCACCGCGGCGCGCCCCATGACGCCCGACTCCAGCAGCACGTCCGCTTCGATCGTGGGATTGCCGCGCGAGTCGAGAATCTCGCGCGCGACGACGTCAACGATGGAGCTCATGTCTCAGGTCCTCAGGCATTTTCTGGTTGTTTTTTGCGCGTGGCGGTCGGGCGTGCGCCCGTTGTCGCCCCGCCCTTGACGCGATCTTCGATGTAGCCGCCCGTCTTCACCACCCGGTCGATCGCCACCAGCGTCTCGAGCAGCGGCTGCATGAGTTCGAGCGGCCAGGCGTTCGGCCCGTCCGAGAGCGCCTTTTCCGGGTTCGGATGCGTTTCCATGAACAGCCCGGCGACGCCGCTCGCCACCGCGGCGCGCGCCAGCACCGGGATGAACTCGCGCTGTCCGCCGGAAGCGATGCCCTGCCCGCCGGGCAGCTGCACCGAGTGCGTCGCGTCGAACACCACCGGGCAGTCGGTCTCGCGCAGGATGGAAAGCGAGCGCATGTCGGAGACCAGGTTGCCGTAGCCGAACGAGAAGCCGCGCTCGCAGACCAGCACGTTGTCCGTGCCGCTCGCCTCGCGCGCCTTGTCGACCACGTTCTTCATCTCCTGCGGCGAGAGAAACTGGCCTTTCTTGATGTTCACCGGGCGCCCGGCCGAGGCCGCGGCACGGATGAAGTCGGTCTGCCGGCAGAGAAAGGCCGGCGTCTGCAGCACGTCGACCACCGCCGCGGCCGGCGCCACCTCGTCGACCGTGTGCACGTCGGTGAGCAGCGGCACGCCGAGGCGGCGCTTGACCTCGGCGAGGATCTCGAGGCCTTTGTCCATCCCCAGGCCGCGGAACGATTTGCCCGAGCTGCGGTTCGCCTTGTCGAAGGACGACTTGAAGATGAACGGCACGCCGAGCGCGGCACAGATCGCCTTCAGGCGCGTCGCGGTCTCGAGCTGCAGCTCGAGCGACTCGACGACGCAGGGTCCGGCGATCAGGAACAGCGGCCGATCCGGACCCGCCTCGAATCCGCAGAGCTTCATCGCCGGGCGCCCCGCCTCAGGCCGCGACCACGGAAAGCGAGCCGCCCGGCGCCGAACGCTTGCCGCGCCCGCGGTTGCCGAGTGCCGCGCTGACGAAGGACTTGAACAGCGCATGCCCGCCGCGCGGCGTCGAGGTGAACTCGGGGTGGAACTGGCAGCCGACGAACCAGGGGTGCCTCGGCAGCTCGACCATCTCGACCAGGTCATGGTCGGGCGAGCGGCCGGAAAAGCGCATGCCCGCGGCCGACAGGCGCGGCACGTAGGCGTTGTTCACTTCGTAGCGGTGGCGGTGGCGCTCGATCACCGAATCGGCGGCGTAGATCTCGCGCACCTTGCTGCCCTTTTCCAGCGCACAGGCCTGCCCGCCGAGGCGCATCGTGCCGCCGAGGTCCGAGCCCGCGTCGCGCTGCTGGATGCGGCCCTCGCGGTCGACGAACTCGGTGATCAGGCCGACCACCGGGTGCGGCGTGTCGAGGTCGAACTCGGTCGAGTGCGCGCCTTCCAGGCCGGCGACATGGCGCGCGAACTCGATGATCGCGAGCTGCATGCCGAGGCAGATGCCGAGATAGGGCACGCCGTTCTCGCGCGCGTAGCGCACCGCGGCGATCTTGCCCTCGGTGCCGCGCTTGCCGAAGCCGCCCGGCACCAGGATCGCGTCGACCTTGTCGAGGATGCCGGTGCCCTGGCGCTCGATGTCTTCCGAGTCGACGTAATGGATGTTGACCTTGCTGCGCGTGTGGATGCCGGCATGCACCAGCGCCTCGTTCAGCGACTTGTAGGAATCCTGCAGGTCGACGTACTTGCCGACGAAGGCGATGTCGACCTCGTGCTCGGGATGCTCGAGCGCCTCGACCAGGCCGCGCCAGGCCGAGAGGTTGGCGGCGCGCGCCAGGATGCCGAGCTTGTGACAGACGATCTCGTCGAGCATCTGCTCGTGCAGCATCATCGGGATCTTGTAGATCGAATCCACGTCCCAGGCCGAGATCACCGCTTCCTTCTGCACGTTGCAGAACAGCGCGATTTTTCGCTTCTCCTCCTCCGGCAGCGGCCGGTCGGTGCGGCACGGCACGACGTCGGCCGAAACGCCGATCTCGCGCAGCTCCTTGACCGAGTGCTGCGTCGGCTTGGTCTTGATCTCGCCCGAGGAGGCGATGTAGGGCACGAGCGTCAGGTGGATGTAGCAGACGTTGTTGCGCCCGAGCTCGAGCCCCATCTGCCGGATCGCCTCGAGGAACGGCAGCGACTCGATGTCGCCCACCGTGCCGCCGATCTCGACGATCGCCACCTCGGCCTCGCCCGCGCCGCGCTTGATGAACTGCTTGATCTCGTCGGTGATGTGCGGAATGACCTGCACCGTGCCGCCGAGGTACTCGCCACGGCGCTCCTTCTTGATCACCGACTCGTAGATCTGGCCGGTGGTGAAGTTGTTCGCGCGACGCATCTTCGAGCTCTGGAAGCGCTCGTAGTAGCCGAGGTCGAGGTCGGTCTCGGCGCCGTCGTCGGTGACGAACACCTCGCCGTGCTGGAACGGCGACATCGTGCCGGGATCCACGTTGATGTAGGGATCCAGCTTGATGTTGGTGACTCGGATACCGCGCGATTCGAGGATCGCGGCCAGGGAAGCGGCGGCTATGCCCTTGCCGAGGCTGGACACAACGCCACCGGTGACGAACACGTACTTGGTCATTTCACCCAGCGGGGCGCGGTTGCCGAAGTCTACACCAAACCGGCATCCACCGGACACCGCAATCGGTCACACTCGCGCGCGAAAGAGAATCTTCGCGCGGCGGCGTCAGGCGGACGCGCTGTACGCGAGGGCGAGGCCGGGGCGCGGCCATGCCGCGCGCACCAGACGCCCGCCCATCGACAGCGTCGCGTAGGCCGTGCGCAGGCCGTCGCCGCCGAAGCAGACGTTGGTCACCATCGGGTCGGGCAGCGCGTGCTGCGCGATCGCGGCGCCGTCGGGCGCGATGTCGGTCAGGCAGCCGGTGACCAGCGTCGCGACGACGATGTGCCCTTCGGCGTCCACGGCGAGCGAGTCGAAGAACTGGTAGCCGCCCAGGCCGGCCAGTACGCGGCCCTTTTCGCCGCGATAGGGGCCGTTCGCCGAGCGGATCTCGCCGGGCGCCGACAGCTCGAACGCCCACAGCCGCGCGGTGGTGGTCTCGGCGACGTACAGCCTGTGTCCGTCCGGCGACAGCCCGATGCCGTTGGGCCGCTCGAGCGGGAAGATCTTCTCCTCGATCCTGGAGCCGTCGGCGCGCGCGTAGTACACCGCGCCGCGGTCCTGCTCCCGCTCGCGCGTCTTGCCCAGGTCGGTGAACCAGAAACCGCCCGCGTCGTCGAACACCAGGTCGTTCGGTCCGCGCAGGCCGCGCCCGTCGCAGGCGTCGTACAGCGTCTCGAAGCGGCCGCTCTCCGGATCCACCACCTGGATGCGCCCGCCGCTGTAGTCCGCGGGCTGCGTCGAGGGGAACAGGCGGCCGTCCTTGAGCCGCACCCAGTTGAAGCCGCCGTTGTTGGTGACATAGATCTTGCCGCCCGGGCCGGGCGCGGCGCTGTTCGGCCCGCCGCCCAGCTCGGCGACGACGTGCACGCGGCCGTCCGGCGTGACGCGCGACAGCGTGCCCCGGGCGATCTCGACCAGCAGCACCGAGCCGTCCGGCATGGCAATCGGGCCCTCGGGGAACTGCAGCCCGGTGGCGATCTCCTCGAAGGCGAGCGGCTGCATCGCGGACTCAGGCGCTCGCCAGCTCGGCGCGACCCTTGAAGTGCTCGAGTGCCTCGGGGTTGGCCAGGGCCTCGACGTTCTTCACCACGCGGCCGTGGATGACGTCGCGCACCGCCAGCTCGACGATCTTGCCGCTCTTGGTGCGCGGGATGTCGGCCACCTGCAGCACCTTCGCCGGCACGTGGCGCGGCGTGGTGTTGTCGCGGATACGCTTCTTGATCTTGGACGCCAGGGCGTCGTCGAGCGCGAGACCCTCGCGCAGCTTGACGAACAGCACCACGCGCACGTCGCCTTCCCAGTCCTGGCCGACGACGATCGACTCGACCACCTCGTCGCAGGCCTCGACCTGGCGATAGATCTCGGCGGTGCCGATGCGCACCCCGCCCGGATTGAGCACCGCGTCCGAGCGGCCGTAGATGATCACGCCGCCGTGACGGGTCAGCTCGCACCAGTCGCCGTGGCGCCAGACGTTGGGGTATTTCTCGAAATAGGCGGCGCGGTACTTGGCGCCGCCGGGATCGTTCCAGAAGCCCACCGGCATGGACGGAAACGCCTTGGTGCAGACCAGCTCGCCCTTCTCGCCGACCACCGATTTGCCGTTCTCGTCGAACACCTCGACCGCCATGCCGAGGCCGGGCGCCTGGATCTCGCCGCGCCACACCGGCCCGGTCGGATTGCCGAGCACGAAGCAGGAGACGATGTCGGTGCCGCCGGAGATCGACGACAGGCAGACGTCGGACTTGATCTTCTGGTAGACGTAGTCGAAGCCCTCCGGCATCAGCGGCGAGCCGGTCGAGAGCACCGCGCGCAGCGCGCCGAGCTGGTGCGTGCGGCGCGGCTCGAGCCCGACCTTGGCGACGGCGTCGATGTACTTCGCCGAGGTGCCGAAATGGGTCATCTTCTCGGCGTCGGCGAAATCGAACAGCACGCGCCCGCGCGAAACGAACGGCGAGCCGTCGTAGAGCAGCAGCGTCGCGCCGGAGGCGAGCCCCGACACCAGCCAGTTCCACATCATCCAGCCCAGCGTCGTGAAATAGAACAGCCGGTCGCCCGGCTGCACGTCGGACTGCAGCTGGTGTTCCTTGAGGTGCTGCAACAGGGTGCCGCCGCTGCCGTGCACGATGCACTTCGGCACGCCGGTGGTGCCCGACGAGTACAGGATGTACAGCGGGTCGTTGAAGGCCACCGGCGCGAAGGCGATCTCGCCGGGGGCATGCGGCGCAATGAAGTCTTCGAGCGTCACGCCGTTGGCAAGCATCGCCGCCCCCGCCCGGTCCGGCGCCGCGGCGTCGTAGGGCATGACCACGCAGCGCTCCACGCTCGGCAGCCGGGCGAGGATCTCGCCGACCTTGTCGAGCATCGTGAACGCCTTGCCGCCGTACAGGTAGCGGTCCGCGCAGAACAGCAGCTTGGGCTCGATCTGACCGAAGCGGTCGAGTACGCCCTGCAAGCCGAAATCGGGCGAGCAGGAAGACCAGATCGCACCCAGGCTCGCGGTGGCCAGCGTCGCGGCGATCGACTCGGGCAGATTGGGCAGGTAGCCCGCGACGCGGTCGCCGCGCCCGACCCCGGCGGCGGCAAGCGCCTGCGCCAGGCGCGACACCAGGTCGTAAAGCGCGCCGCGCGACAGCCGCCGGCGCACCTTGTCCTCGCCCCAGAACACCAGCGCATCCGCGTCATCGCGCGCGCGCAGCAGATTGTCGGCGAAGTTGAGCCGCCCCTCGGGGAACCAGGTCGCGCCGGGCATGCGCTCGCCGTCGACCAGCGTCTTGCTGCCTTTTTCGCCGCGCACCGCGCAGAAATCCCACAGCGTGTTCCAGAACACCTCGCGGTCCTCGATCGACCAGCGGTGCAGTGCAGCGTAATCACGATGACCCGTCTCGCGCATGAAACGCGCCAGCAGGCTGCGCTCGACGCGCTCGGCAGAAGGGGTCCACAGGGGCTTGTCGCTCATGGTCTCGGGGTCTTGCGCGGAGGCGACATTCTATAATTCGACGCATGGAACGCGAATCGATGCAGTACGACGTCGTTGTCGTCGGCGGCGGTCCGGCGGGACTCGCGGCAGCGATCCGCCTCAAGCAGCTGGCAGCGGAAAAGTCGCAGGCGGTCTCGGTCTGCGTTCTCGAGAAGGGCTCCGAGATCGGCGCGCACATCCTCTCCGGCGCGGTCATGGACCCGCGTGCGCTGAACGAACTGCTCCCCGACTGGAAGGACCAGGGCGCGCCGCTCAAGGTCGAAGTCAGTGAGGACCGTTTTTTGCTGCTGAGCGAAAGCGGCGCGCGCCAGACGCCGAACTGGATGCTGCCGGCCTGCTTCAGGAACCACGGCAACTATGTGATCAGCCTGGGTGCGGTATGCCGCTGGCTCGGCGAGCAGGCCGAAGCGCTCGGCGTGGAGATCTTCCCGGGCTTCGCCGCGGCCGAAGTGCTCACCAACGCCGACGGCAGCGTGAAGGGTGTCGCCACCGGCGACATGGGCGTCAACCGGCAGGGCGAAAAGACCGACGCCTACCAGCCCGGCATGGAGCTGCACGCCAGGTACACGTTCTTCGCCGAAGGCTGCCGCGGCCACCTCGGCAAGCAGCTGGAGGCGAAGTTCGACCTGCGCAAGGACGCCGACCCGCAGGTCTACGGCATCGGCCTGAAGGAGCTGTGGGAGATCAAGCCCGACAAGCACCAGCCCGGGCTGGTGGTGCACACCGCTGGCTGGCCGCTCGACGCGAAAACCTACGGCGGATCGTTCCTCTATCACCTCGAGGACAACCTGGTCGCGGTCGGTTTCGTCGTCGGCCTGGCCTACAGCAATCCCTATCTCAGCCCCTACGAGGAATTCCAGCGCTACAAGACGCACCCGGCGATCCGCGGCTTCTTCGAAGGCGGCAAGCGCATCGCCTACGGCGCGCGCGCGATCGCGGCGGGCGGGCTGCAGTCGCTGCCCGAGTTCGTCTTTCCCGGCGGCGGCCTGATCGGCGATGACGCGGGCTTTCTCAATGCCTCGCGCATCAAGGGCAGCCATGCCGCGATCAAGACCGGCATGCTGGCCGCGGAGGCTGCGTTCGACGCGCTCGCCGCCGGACGCGCGCACGACCGGCTGGAGGCCTACCCGCAGGCCTTCCGCGCGAGCTGGCTCTACGACGAGCTGCACCGTGCGCGCAACTTCAAGCCCTGGATGGCCAAGGGCCTGTACCTCGGCTCGCTCATGTTCGGCATCGATCAGCTGCTGCTGCGCGGAAGAGCACCGTGGACGCTGCGTCATGCGCACGCCGATCACGAAACGCTGCTGGAGAAGTCGGCCGCTCAGCCGATTCAGTATCCCAAGCCCGACGGCGTGCTGAGCTTCGATCGCCTCACCTCGGTGTCGTTTTCCAACACCAACCACGGCGAGGACCAGCCGGTTCACCTCACGCTGAAGGACGCGTCGGTGCCGATCGACGTGAACCTCGCGCGCTACGACGCGCCCGAGCAGCGCTACTGTCCGGCAGGCGTGTACGAGATCGTGCGCGACGACGACGGTTCGAACCCGCGGCTGCAGATCAATGCGCAGAACTGCGTACACTGCAAGACCTGCGACATCAAGGACCCGACGCAGAACATCGTCTGGGTGGTGCCCGAGGGCGGCGGCGGGCCGAACTACCCGAACATGTAGGCTTGCAGGGAGGCGGCAATGGCACAGCCCGACAGCGACACCCGGCGTTACGCGAGCTTCGCCGAGTTCTACCCCTTCTATCTGTCCGAGCACGCCGACCGGACCTGCCGGCGGCTGCATTTCGTCGGCACCACGCTCGGCCTCGCCTGCCTGGTCACCGCGCTCGTCACCCGCAATGGCGGGTGGCTGCTTGCCGGCCTGATCGTCGGCTACGCCTTCGCCTGGGTGGGACACTTCGTCTTCGAAAAGAACCGCCCGGCCACCTTCACCTATCCGCTGTGGAGCTTCATGGGCGACTGGGTGATGTGGTCGGAAATCCTGCGCGGCCGGATCCGCTTCTGAGCCCCGAAGACCTCGTCGAATCGTTCCAGCCGGTCATCGGGCAGTCGGTGACCCTCCGGCCGCTGCAGCCGAGCGACCTGGAAATCGAGCGCCGCTTCGTCACCGGACTGTCGGAGCGCACGCGCTACAACCGCCTGCTGGGCGGCGCGCGCAAGATCACCGACGACTACATCCGCAGCCTGATCGAGGTCGACCAGACGCGCGACGTTGCGCTCGCCGCGATCACCATGCTCGACGACGCCGAGCTGATCATTGGCGTGGCGCGCTACGTGGTGGACGCCGGCGCGCGCGACTGCGAATTCGCGCTGGCCATCGCCGACGCCTGGCAGGGACGCGGCATCGGCCGCCGCATGCTCGAGAAGCTGGTGGCGGTGGCCCGCGCGCGCGGCCTCGATTCCATTTACGGCGACGTGCTGTCGACCAACCGGCCGATGCTCGAGCTCGCGCGCGCGCTGGGCTTCGCGGTGAAGCGCCATCCCGACGACGCGACGCTGACGCGCGTGCGGCTCGGCCTGCGCGCGCCCGGGGATCCATGACCGCGCTCGAAGTCAACGACCGGCGCGTGCGGGTCGACGCCGACCCGCAGATGCCGCTGCTCTGGGTGCTGCGCGACCTGCTCGGCCTGACCGGCAGCAAGTACGCCTGCGGCATCGGCGCCTGCGGCGCCTGCGCGGTGCTGATCGACGGGCAGCCGGTGCGCAGCTGCGTCTTTCCCCTGTCGAGCGCGGCGGGCAGGCGCGTGCGCACCATCGAGGGCGAGCCGGACCGCGTGCTGCGCGCGCTGCAGCAGGCCTGGATCGATGAGCAGGTGCCGCAGTGCGGCTACTGCCACTCGGGCATGCTGATGACCGCCGCCGGCCTGCTCGCCCGCCACCCCGCGCCGACCGAAGTGCAAATCAGGCGGTTCATGACCAACCTGTGCCGCTGCGGCACCTACCCGCGGGTGCGCGCCGCGATCCAGCGCGCCGCGCGCATGCTGCAGGGCGAGCGCGCCTGAGGCAATGCGACGGCGAACGTTCCTGCTCTCCGCGCTCGGCGCCGCCGGCGCGCTGGTCGTCGGTTGGGGCCTGCTGCCACCGCGCAGCCGGCTCGGCGATGCGGCGCGGCTGCCGGCCATCGAGGGTCAGGTTGCGCTGAACGGCTGGCTGAAGATCGATGCCGATGGCGGCGCGAGCCTCGCCATGCCGCGCGCGGAGATGGGCCAGGGCGTGCACACCGCGCTGCCGATGCTGGTGGCCGAGGAACTCGACCTGCCGCTCGCGCGCCTGCGCATCGCGCCGGCGCCGTTCGACGCGATCTACGGCAACGTCGCCGGCGTGGTGGCGCTGCTGCCGCTGCATCCGCTGGAACGGGACGGCGCACTGGCGCGGGGCGCCGAGTGGCTCGGCGCCAAGGTCGGGCGCGAGCTGGGGATCATCCTCACCGGCAGCTCGACCAGCGTCGCCGACGCCTGGGACGCGCTGCGCCTGGCAGGCGCGAGCGCGCGTGCCGCGCTGGTCGGCGCCGCCGCGCGCCGCTGGAACGTGCCGGCCGAGGCCTGCCGTACGCTCGAGGGACGCGTACTCCACGGCGCGACGCAGTCGGCGCATTACGGTGAGCTCGCGCGCGAGGCCGCCGAGCTCGCGCCACAACGCATCGTCCTCAAGCGGCCCGCCGACTGGCGCCTGATCGGCACGCCGGCGCCGCGCCTCGACGTTCCCGGCAAAGTGAACGGCAGCGCAGTATTCGGCATCGACCTCCGGCTGCCGCAGATGCTGCACGCCGCCGTGCGCATGTGCCCCGAGCTGGGCGGCGGGCTCGGCGCGCTCGAAACGCACGCCGCGCGCACCCTGCCCGGCGTGCGCGACGTGGTCGAACTGCCCGCTGCGGCCGGCGCCAGCGCCGGTTTCGCCGTGCTCGCCGACAGCTGGTGGCAGGCGGAACGCGCGGCGGCTGCGGTCGAGGCGCGCTGGACGCCGGGGCCGAACGCGGCGCTCGACGACCGCCGCGTCATGGCGCAGCTGCGCGCCGCGGTGGAGCAGGAAGGCGGTTTCACCTTCCACCGGCGCGGCGACGTCGAGGCGGCCTTCGCCGCGGCGTCGCGCCGGCTGGAAGCCTGGTACCAGGCGCCCTACCTCGCGCACGCGCCGATGGAGCCCATGAACTGCACCGCCCGCGTGTCCGCCGAAGGCGTGGAGGTCTGGGCGCCGACGCAGGTGCCGAGCTTCGCGCGCAGCGCCGCGGCGCAGGCGGCCGGCGTGGCGGAGGACCGCGTCAGGCTGCACGTCACCCAGCTCGGCGGCGGCTTCGGCCGCAGGCTGGAAACCGACGTCATCGTGCAGGCGGTGCACGTCGCGCAGCGCAGCGGCGGCCGTCCGGTGAAGCTCGTCTGGTCGCGCGAGGAGGACATGACGCACGATTTCTACCGCCCGGCGCACGTCGCGCGTCTCGAGGCGGCGATCGACCGCGCAGGACGGCTCAGCGGCCTGCGGGCGCGCGTGGCGGGCGATCGCATCGCGCCGCGCTGGGGCGCGCGCGTCTACCCGCTGCTGTCGCTCGACCTGCCCGACCGCACCGCGGCCGACGGTCTCTACACCCTGCCCTACGGCATCGCCCACCAGCGCATGCAGCACGTCGCCACCGACATGGGCGTGCCGGTCGGCAACTGGCGCAGCGTCGGGTATTCGCACAACGCCTTCTTTGCCGAGTGCTTCATCGACGAGATCGCGCATGCCCTCGGCCAGGATCCGGTCGCCTTCCGCCTCGCGCAACTCGGCGCCGCACCGCGTTATGCCGCGGTGCTGAAGCACGCCGCCGAGCGCGCCGCCTGGGGCACGCCGCTCGCCGCCGGGCGCGCCCGCGGCGTCGCGCTGGTCGGTTCCTTCGGCTCGGTGGTCGCGCAGGTCGCCGAGGTCTCGCTCGACGACCACGGCAAGCCGCGCGTGCATCGCGTCGTGTGCGCGATCGACTGCGGCGTCGCGGTCAATCCGGGCATCGTCGCGCAGCAGATGGAAGGCGGCATCGTGTTCGGCCTGACCGCCGCGCTGCACGGCCGCATCGACATCCGCGCCGGCCGCGTGCAGCAGCGCAACTACCCCGACTATCCCCTGCTTGGCCTTGCCGCGACGCCCGAGATCGAGACGCACGTCGTGCCGAGCCGCGCCGCGCCGAGCGGTGTCGGCGAGCCCGGGGTGCCGCCGATCGCGCCCGCGGTGGCCAACGCCCTGTTCGCGCTCACCGGTAAACGGCTGCGATCGCTGCCGTTCGATCGCTAGGGGTCTCTTTAGGGGTCAGACCCCTGTGGATAACTTTGTAACGCGCACCACTTTAGAATTCGCACTTTAAATCGAAGTTATCCACAGGGGTCTGACCCCGAATTTCCCCGAATGTCCCGCATCGTCTGCAAGTTCGGCGGCTCGAGCCTCGCCGACGCCGCGCAGTTCAAGAAGGTTCGCGCAATCGTCGAGGCGGATGCACGCCGCCGGATCATCGTGCCGTCCGCGCCGGGCAAGCGCGACGCGAGCGACACCAAGATCACCGACCTGCTCTACCTCTGCCAGCACGGCGCCAGCGTCGGCACCGATCTTTCCGGCCCCTTCGGCCAGATCGTCGAGCGCTACGTCGAGATCGAAAGATCGCTCGGCCTCAAGCCCGCGATTGCGGCGCAGCTCGAAGCGCTGCATGAAGCGCTCGCGCGCGGCGTGACGCCGGCTTACGCCGCCTCGCGCGGCGAGCATTTCTGCGCGCGCCTGCTGGCGCAGTATCTCGATGCGGAGTTCGTCGAGCCCGCCGAGTGCATCATCATCGGCGCCAACGGCGTCGTCGACGCGCAGAGCTACCGCCTGCTCGGCGAGCGCCTCGCCGATCCGCAGCGCCGCTACGTCGTGCCGGGCTTCTACGGCCGCGACGCCGAAGGCCAGGTGCGGACGTTCTCGCGCGGCGGCTCCGACGTGAGCGGCGCGATCGCCGCGCGCGCTGCCGCTGCCGAGCTCTACGAGAACTGGACCGACGTCTCCGGCCTGCTGATGGCCGATCCGCGCATCGTCGAGCATCCGCGGCCGATGGCCGAAGTCACCTACGCCGAGATCCGCGAGCTCTCCTACATGGGCGCGTCCGTGCTGCACGACGAGGCGATGGCGCCGGTGCGCGAGGCGGGCATTCCGGTGTGCATCCGCAACACCAACGCGCCGGATCACCCCGGCACGCGCATCGTCAGCAAACTCTCGCCCGAGGTGGAAAAGAACACCCAGATCGCCGGCATCGCCGGCAAGACCAACTTCTCGATGATCACCATCGAGAAGAACCTCATGAACCGCGAGGTGGGCTTCGTCTTCCGCCTGCTCGGCGTGCTCGAGCATCACGGCATCTCCTTCGAGCACTGCCCCTCGAGCATCGACACCGTGAGCGTGGTGATGGAAGCCGAGGAGCTCGAGGGCAAGACCGAGCTGGTGATCGAGGAGATCCGCCGCACGCTGGAGCCCGACGACATCGACTTCGTGCCGAAGATCGCGCTGATCGCGATCGTCGGCGAAGGCATGGCGCACACCGTCGGCATCGCCGCCAAGGTGTTCGGCGCGCTGGCCACGGCCGGCGTCAACGTGCGCCTCATCAACCAGGGCTCGTCCGAGCTCAACATCATCGTCGGCGTCGCGCCCGACGACTATCCGACCGCGGTGCGGGCGCTGTACAAGGCCTTTGTCGGATAGGCGACGAAAGCGTCGCACTCAGCTAACGATTCCTGACGCGGTTCTCGGCCGCGGCTAACGACCTTTTACGACCCTCGCCCGCGAGCAGGAAGTATCTCGCAGGCGATTCGTCCCGCCTCGATAACGATACGCAGCGGGACAAATCAGCCAATGCGCGGGTCCACCATGGAAACGGTTCACCGGGTAGTGCGGAACGGAAGGGGTTATCGCCGGAAACTCGGGATAACCTCCTGTGCCTGGCTGCTGGCCTGTCTGGCGATCGCACTGCCCGGCAGCTCACCAGGCAACCAGTCGTCGCAACCGAGCGCTGCCGCGCATGTCGCAGCATCAGCGCAACTGGGCGCCGATTCGCTTTCTCCCCAGTGGGCGGCGGCCTTGCAGCCGGCCGAGCTGCGTGGCGCGGTACAAGAGTGCATCGTCGTCGCCCGGGAATTCGGCTACCGCAACGGTCAATGTGCCCATGCGTTCATTGAAGCCTGTTTGACGGGCAGCCCCAGTCGAGTCATGCAGGAGTACCAGGTAGACCGCACGAGAGGCATGGTCACCGCGTCGAGCTGTTCGAGCATGCCCGCGAGTTACCGCGCGGCATTCAATCGCTTCTAACGCACGACTTCGGGGTCAGACCCCAAACTAGCGCCGCGGCGTCCCGCCCAGCAGCGCGGGCACGCTGCGCCCGCCGCCGCGTCGCGGCCGGTTGGGCTTGGCGTACTTGCGATCGAGCGCGCCCGAAGAAGGGAACTGGGCGTTGGCATTCGACTGCGGCTGTCGGTCGCGTGCCGGCTCGGTCGCCTTCGGATGCACCGCCTGTCGCCGGTTATCGCCACCTCGCGCCCTGCGCCGCTCGCCGCCGCCATTGCGGCGCGCATGCTGCGGCTGATTTCTGCGCGGCGCCTGCGCCGGACGCGACGTTTCCGCCCGTGCCGCTGAGGCGTTCGGCTCGAAGCCCGGCACCACCTCGCGCGGCAGCGAACGCCGCATCAGCTTTTCGATGTCGGCGAGAAACGCCATCTCGTCTGCGGCCACCAACGAGATCGCCTCGCCCGAGACGCCGGCACGGCCGGTGCGGCCGATGCGGTGCACGTACTGCTCGGGCACGTTGGGCAACTCGAAATTCACCACATGCGGCAGCTGCTCGATATCGAGGCCGCGCGCCGCGAGGTCGGTGGCGACCAGCACGCGCAGCTCGCCCGACTTGAAGCTGGCAAGCGCGCGCGTGCGTGCGCCCTGGCTCTTGTTGCCGTGGATCGCAGCCGCCTCGATGCCGTCCTTGCACAGCTGCTCGGCGAGCCGGTTGGCACCGTGCTTGGTGCGCGTGAAGACGAGCACCTGGCGCCAGTCGCCGCTCGAGACCAGGTGTGCGAGCAGCGCGCGCTTGCGCCCGCTTTCGACCGGGTGGATGCGCTGCGCGACGAGCGCGGATTCGGCATTGCGCGGCGCGACCTGCACCTGCGCCGGATGATCGAGCAGGCCCGCAGCGAGCGCGCGGATCTCGTCGGAGAAAGTCGCCGAAAACAGCAGGTTCTGCCGTTTGCGAGGCAGCGCCGCGAGCACCTTGCGGATATCGTGGATGAAGCCCATGTCGAGCATGCGGTCGGCCTCGTCGAGCACCAGGATCTCGATGCGCGACAGGTCGATCGTCTTCTGCCCGAGGTGATCGAGCAGGCGGCCGGGCGTGGCGACCACGATGTCGACGCCGCGGCGCAGGGCGTCGACCTGCGGCTGCATGCCGACGCCGCCGAAGATCATCGTCGAGCGCAGCGCGAGATGGCGGCCGTAGATGCGCACGCTTTCCTCGACCTGCGCCGCCAGCTCGCGCGTCGGCGTCAGCACCAGCGCGCGCACCGGCCGGCGACCGCTCTGCGGCGCGCGCGCCGAAAGAAGCTGCAGCATCGGCAGCGTGAAGCCGGCGGTCTTGCCGGTGCCGGTCTGGGCGCCGGCCAGCACATCGCGTCCGGCGAGGATGACAGGAATGGATTCGGACTGCACCGGGGTGGGTTGTGTGTACCCCTCCTCGGACACCGCTCGAACGAGTTCGGCGATGAGGCCGAGGCTTTCGAAGGCTTGTGACAAAAAAACTCCTCTGCACCGGCGCGCACAAAACGCGTCGGACTTATGCAAACGAACGGCTTGGGCCGTCGCTGTGGCGCTGCCAGCCGCGGCAAAGAGGCCGCAGAAGCGGTTCAGGCAGTCACCCGCGCGTTGATGAGAATCGGGAAGGTCTTGGAAGATCGACCGCGACGGCTCGGCGCCCCACCGCATGACGGGCGCCGGTTAGCTGGCGGAATTGTACGTGAAAACGCGCCGCGCGTCGCTCAATCTCGCATCGGAACCGCGGCATTGGCGATTTATTGCCTGCCATTGATGCTTCGGCACATTCACTTGTTCCCGGCTAAGCGACCGTCCGCAACCGGCCAAGACCGGTCATCCCCAGCTTCGCTATTCGATCACTTTATCTGCGCGCAAAAGCAGCGCCGGCGGGACAGTAATACCGAGCGCCTTAGCGGTCTTCAAATTGATGACGAGATGGAAAATCGTCGCGCGCCTGACGGGAACGTCGCCAGGACGCGCGCCGCCGAGGATCGCTGCTACTTGATCGGCGACGCTGACAAATCCCTCGGATATTCTCGAACCGTAGGAAATGAGACCGCCTACTTCGGCGAAAACGGGAAACGTGTATATCGCTGGTAGGCGCTGCTTCAGCGCGAAATCGGCAAGCTGCCCTCGCCCTGCGACCAAGGCCGCATCCGGGTTCACGAAAATTGCGTCCGGTTGCCATATCCCGACCGCCTTTAGGGCATTTGATACCTGCTCACTGCCTTCGTAGCTGAAGGGCCTCAGCGTAACTCCGAGCTGAGAAGCGGCGTCACGCGCCCGCATCCAATCAGTCGGAGTTTCCTGGGGATTAGACAAATAGGCGACCCGCGACGCACGTGGAATAAGTTCTTTGAGCAGCTCGAGCCGCTTAGCGATCAGTTCGCTGGACATGCAGGTCGAACCTGTTACGTTGCCTCCCGGGTGCGCGAGCTGAGTCACGTGCTCGGATGGATCGCAGGAGAAGAACACAAGGGGTGTTGTTTTGACCGCGTCCTGGACAATCCGGCTTGGCAGTGCACCAACTGTGAAAATCACATCGACCTTCCCGCGCACTAGCTCGAGGGCGAATGGCTTCAGCTCTGTGTATGCTCCGCTGCGCGGCTCGACAACGAGATTCTTCCCGCCCACGTAGCCAAGCTCGGCCATGCGCTGGACAAATGCATGCAGCGGCCCCTTTATTGTCTTGTAGTCGAGAGGCGGAGCGTTTTGTGGCCGCGGTTTGCCGTAGTACAGCAAGCCCAGTCGATATACCTTCCCAGAGCTCTGCGCTTCGCTGTCTCGGGCGGTAACTGCCGCGAGCACAACGCTCAAGGCGATAAATGTTACGAGCCATACAGTCACGCGCTTCATGTGCGATCTCCTCAGTATTTCGGGATGCACCTCCGTCTCATTCGATCACCCGGTCGGCGCGCAATAGGATCGAGGGCGGCATCGTGAGGCCGAGCGCCTTGGCAGTCTTGAGGTTGACGAAGAGGGTGAATTTCGTCGGCTGCTCGACGGGTAGATCGGCGGGGCTGGCCCCCTTCAGGATCTTCGCGACGTAACCGCCGGCACGCCGGGACATATCCACGAAATCCTGCTCATAGCTCATCAAGCACCCCTCTTGCACCGAAAGTGCTAAGAAGCACATCGAGGGCAAACGACCGTCGAGAGCAAGTCGCGCGATCTGCTTGGCGTGAAAGTTGAACACGCGAGCTTCCTGCACCAGCAGCGAATCCGCATCCGCGGCTTTCATTGCAGCGAAGGCGCCCTCGATCTGATTTGGGGCCTCCACTTCGAAGAAGTCGACCCGTATCCCAAGGGACTGCGCTGCGGCTTGCAGATCATGCTGCATTTGCTCAACCAGACCATGGCTACCATACATAAGTACGGCGACGCGCCGCACAGTAGGAACCGCGGCTTTCAATAGTTCGAGCCGCTTCGTGTTGATCTCGAGACCCTGATTGGACACCCCTGTGACGTTTCCACCGGGGCGAGCAAGGCTTTGAACCATTCCGCTGGCCACCGGATCGGTGATTCCGGCGAAGACCACGGGCAAGCTCTTCGTTGCCTTGGCTGCCGCGCCACCCGCATGGCAGCATCCGAAGATCACTTCGGGTTTTTGCGCGACCAACTCGCGCGCGAGGCCGGGCAATCGCTCGAAATCTCGATCTGCGAACCGGTACTCGATGGTCAGGTTCTCGCCGACCACGAAACCTTGCTCGGCGAGGCCGCGCAGAAACGCCTGATGGTAGGGCGAAGGGTACTCGCGCTTTGCAAAATCGCCGCCACCCGAGAGGAAGCCGATTCGGTGCAACCCGCGTGGCGGCTGCTGCCCGAAGACGGCGTGTGGATGGCCGGCTGCGACCATCGCAAGTACCACGGCCGCGGCACCCAGGAAGCGGCGACGTTCGATCAGGCTCACGTGTCCCTCCTTCGGGCTGAGCCTCAGTCGAAGATCAAAAGACGCTAGCGGTTTGGAAAGATTCAGTATTGACGCGGATCAGCCTTCGACGCTTCCGAACCGCCAATCGGCGCCGTTTCGACCGACCGCTACGGGTCGTTACCGGCCGTTCAGGGCAGGGCGACGCCGAAAAGGACATGACGCGTCTGACGTGCCATGCTGGTCTTTCGCCCGCGCACCACGCCGCGCGCCGAGGATCCGTCGGGATAGAAGCTGCCTGACGCCTCTTACGCCGCGAGAAACTGCTCCTCGTCGAGCGCCATCACGCCCGCCGCGCCGCTGGTGACGGTGGCCGCGAGACCGGGCGCCTGCACCAGAATCTGGTCGGCGTAGAAGCGCGCGGTGGCGATCTTCGCCTCGTAGAACGGCTTGTCGACCTCGCCGCCGGCGAGGCGCTGCTCGGCGATCAACGCGGCGCGCGCCATCTGCCAGCCGCCGGCGACGACGCCCATGAGGTGCAGGAACGGCACCGCCGCGGCCGAGGCGGCGCGCACGTCCTGGCCGAAATGCGCCAGCAGCCACTCGACCGCCTCGGCGACCGCCTTCACGCCGTCGGCCAGCCGCGCCCGGATCGCCTGCAGGTCGGCGTGCTTCGACTTGGCGAGTTCGGCGTCGAAGGCCCGCAGATGCTCGAGCCAGCCTTTCGCCGTGGCGCCGCCCTCGCGCGCGATCTTGCGCCCGATGAGATCGTTCGCCTGGATGCCGGTGGTGCCCTCGTAGATCGTGGTGATGCGCGCGTCGCGCAGGTGCTGCGCCGCGCCCGTCTCCTCGATGAAGCCCATGCCGCCGTGCACCTGCACGCCGAGCGAGGCGACCTCGATGCCGGTCTCGGTGCACCAGCCCTTGACCACCGGGATCATCAGGTCGACGAAGGCCTGGTTGCGCTGACGCATCGCCTTGTCCGGATGCCGCGTGGCGACGTCCATCGCCGCCGCGACCACGTAAGCCAATGCGCGCATCGCCTCGGTCTGCGACTTCATCAGCATCAGCATGCGCCGCACGTCGGGATGGCGGATGATCGGCACCGTGCCGCCGCCGCCCGCCACGTCGCGCCCCTGCAGGCGGTCCCTGGCGTAGGCCAGCGCACGCTGGAAGGCGCGCTCGCCGATCGAAACGCCCTCCAGCCCGACGGCAAAGCGGGCGGCGTTCATCATGATGAACATGTAGGCGAGACCCTTGTTCTCCTCGCCGACGAGGTAGCCGACCGCCTTGTCGAACACCATCACCGCGGTCGGGCTGGCGTGGATGCCGAGCTTGTGCTCGATCGACGCGCACTGCGCGCCGTTGCGCGCGCCCAGGCTGCCGTCCGGCTTGACCAGGAACTTCGGCACGATGAACAGCGAGATCCCCTTCACGCCCTCGGGCGCGTCGGGCGTGCGCGCGAGCACCAGATGGACGATGTTCTCGGTCATGTCGTGCTCGCCGAAGGTGATGAAGATCTTCTGCCCGGTGATCAGGTAGTGGTCGCCGTTGCGTTCGGCCTTGGTGCGCACCAGCGCGAGGTCCGAACCCGCCTGGGGCTCGGTCAGGTTCATGGTCCCGGTCCAGGTGCCTTCCGACATCTTCGGCAGAAACTGCTGCTTGAGCGCGTCCGATCCCGCGGTGAGCAGCGCCTCGATCGCGCCCTGCGTCAGCATCGGGCAGAGCGAAAACGACATGTTGGCCGAGGTCACCATCTCGCTCACCGGCGTCGACACCAGCTTCGGCAATCCCTGCCCACCCCATTCCGGCTCGAGCGGCAGCGCGGCCCAGCCGCCCTCGACGAACTGCCGGTAGGCTTCCTTGAATCCCTGCGGCATCGTCACGGCGCCGTCCTTCAGCACCGCACCCTGCGTGTCGCCCGTGCGGTTGAGCGGATCCAGCACCCCGGCGGAGAACTTGCCGGCCTCCTCGAGTATCGCATCGACCGTGTCGGCGCTCGCATCCTCGTAGCCCGGCAGCTTGGCGATCTCGGCAAGCCCGGCGAGCTCGTTCAAAACGAACCGCATGTCCTTGAGCGGTGCGACGTAGGTGCTCATGGGAAGACTCCTCGAATGACCTTCACTCGTGAACCGCGGGCTCCAGCGTAGCTCGTCGATTCATTAAATGGATATCCATCTCCTCACTTTGTGCATTCTGGCGGTGAATCTTCGCCAGAATGCACAAAGTGAGGAGACCATTAAAAACCAAATGGACTCGCGACCCAAGCGATTGCACCGGGCAGCGAGCGTTTGAAATGTCTGAAACTATTGACGCCGCTCAACAAGGCGCTGCCCCCTCGCGCCTTACTTCTTCAGCGCCTCCACCACCTGCGGCACCACCTGGAACAGGTCGCCGACGATGCCGTAGTCGGCGACCGAAAAGATCGGCGCCTCCTCGTCCTTGTTGATGGCGACGATGACGCGGCTGTCCTTCATGCCCGCGAGGTGCTGGATCGCGCCCGAGATGCCGACCGCGATGTAGAGATCCGGCGCAACGATCTTGCCGGTCTGCCCCACCTGCCAGTCGTTCGGCACGAAACCGGCGTCGACCGCGGCGCGCGAAGCGCCCATGCCGGCACCGAGCGCGTCGGCCAACGGCTCGAGCACGGTCTTGAAGTTCTCGCCGTTGGCCATGCCGCGGCCGCCCGAGACGATGATCTTGGCCGAAACGAGCTCGGGGCGCTCCGACTTCGATACCTCGCGTCCGACGAAGGCCGACAGGCCGCTGTCGGCCGGCGCCTCGACCGACTCGACCGCGCCGCTGCCGCCGGTCTCAGCGACCGCGTCGAAGCCGGTGGTGCGCACCGTGATGACCTTGATCCGGTCCTGCGACTGTACCGTGGCGAGCGCGTTGCCCGCATAAATCGGACGCACGAAGGTGTCGGGCGCCTCGACCGCGACGATGTCGGAGACCTGCTGCACGTCAAGCAGTGCCGCCACGCGCGGCATCACGTCCTTGCCGTTCGAGGTTGCGGGAGCGAGGATGTGCGAATAGTTCTTGGCCAGCCCGACGATCAGCGCGGCAACGTTTTCCGCCAGAAACTCGCCGAGCGGCGCGCCGTCGGCGTGCAGCACCTTCGCCACGCCGGCCGCACTGGCTGCCGCCTTCGCTGCCTCGCCGGCGTTCGCGCCGGCCACCAGGACATGTATCTCGCCGCCGATCTTCTGCGCCGCGGCGATCGTGTTGAGCGTCGCCTTCTTGAGCGTTCCGTGGTCGTGCTCTGCGATTACGAGAATGGTCATGAGGTCTTTTCTGAAAGTTTCACCCTGCACTGCAGCGACTTGTCGCCGCCGTGCACGGTATCGTTGTTCTTTAGATCACCTTGGCTTCGTTGCGCAGCTTGTCGACCAGCGCGGCCGCATCCGGCACCTTGATGCCCGCCTTGCGCTTGGAGGGCTCGGTGACCTTGAGCGTCCTCAGGCGCGGCGCCACGTCGACGCCGAGCGCGTCGGGCTTGAGATTCTCGAGCGGCTTCTTCTTCGCCTTCATGATGTTCGGCAGCGTCACGTAGCGCGGCTCGTTGAGACGCAGGTCGGTGGTGATCACCGCGGGCAGCTTGATCGACACCGTCTCCAGGCCGCCGTCGACCTCGCGCGTCACCTCGGCCTTGCCGTCGGCGACCTTGACCTTCGAGGCGAACGTCGCCTGCGGCCAGCCCATCAGCGCGGCGAGCATCTGCCCGGTCTGGTTCGAGTCGTCGTCGATCGCCTGCTTGCCCATGATGACGATCTCGGGCTTTTCCTTCTCGCACACCGCCTTGAGCAGCTTGGCGACCGCGAGCGGCTCGAGCGCCTCGTTCGATTCGACCAGGATGGCGCGGTCCGCGCCGATGGCGAGCGCGGTGCGCAGCGTCTCCTGGCAGGCGGCGGCGCCGCAGGACACGGCCACCACTTCCTTTGCCGCGCCGGACTCCTTGAGGCGCATCGCCTCCTCCACCGCGATCTCGTCGAACGGATTCATCGACATCTTGACGTTTGCGGTCTCGACGCCGGTGCCGTCGGACTTGACGCGCACCTTGACGTTGTAGTCGACCACGCGCTTGACGCTGACCAGGATTTTCATGCGCTGACTGCCCGCAGAGATGGAAAACGAAGCCTGCGATTATACCGACGGGGGCAGCCGCGGCGGCAGCGTTTCAAACGAGGCGCGGCGGGGTCAGACCCCTGTGGATAACCATTCTGCGAGGGCGCTCATCATCGGTCATCGATCTCGGGTTTTTGCGACGGTCGGTGCTTTTCCGACCGCCGCAAAAACCGGAGAAAACGCGGCTTCCAGTCAACGATATCGCTGGTCGAAGGCCCTTTTGTCTCGTGTTTTCGCGTGCTTGCC
>JBFFEY010000028.1:0-36671 GCA_041558415.1 Burkholderiales bacterium
GTTCATGCATGCCGCCGAGCGAGCAAACCACCCGTGGCTGAAGCGCCTCGACTTGTCGACGGTCGATTTCGGGTCAGGCCGGCGCACCATTCATGCTGGAGGGCGCCTCGACAAGAAGTACGACCTGGTCGTTGCCGACCCGGTGCAAGGCTAGGACCAACGATGGCGGCACACGATGGTTACAGAGCTCAGATCGAACTTCTGATTCGCTGCCTGCCGGCGGTCGCCAGTGCGCCCGACTTCGCGATCAAGGGCGGCACAGCCATCAACCTATTTCTTCGGGACATGCCGCGGATGTCGGTCGACATCGACCTCACCTATCTCCCAGTGTCCGCTCGCCACACGGCGTTGACCGATATTCGCACCCAGCTTGCCGCGATCGCTGAAGTGCTCAAACGGACTGTGCCGGGCGTACACGTCCAACTCGTGGAAGGCGACGCGCCCAAGCTGCTCGTGGATAAGTCCGGTGCACGCATCAAGGTGGAGCCGAGCGTCGTCATCCGCGGCAGCCTGCTGCCGCCGGTCTTGAGTCAACTCTGCCCGACAGCGCAGGAAGCCTATGAGGTGTTCGTCGAGGTCCAGCGGCTCGACTCAGCGGATCTCTATGCAGGCAAACTCTGTGCGGCGCTGGACCGACAGCATCCGCGGGACCTCTTCGACGTCATGCATCTTCAAGCAGCAGGCCCAATCCCCGATTCCATACGGCAAGCGCTTGTCGCTTACCTCGCCGGTCACCGGCGCCCGATCGCAGAGCTTCTGCAGCCGAACCCCAAGCTACTCGAGGAGCTGTTCGCCAACCACTTCGCCGGAATGACCGAGGAGCCCGTCGAGCTCGCAGACCTCGAGGCCGCCAGGACGCAACTGTTCGAGTGGGCCGCGAGCGCCCTCACCGAAAACGAGCGCCGGTTTCTCCTGTCCATCAAGCAAGGCGAACCGGATTGGGCGCTGTTACCGTTCGAAGGTCTGGACCAATGGCCGGCGATTCAATGGAAGCTGCAGAACATTGGACGGATGAGTACTCGCAGCCACCGAAAAGCGGTGGAACGCCTGCGGGCGGTGCTCGGTATCTGACTTGATTTCTAATGGCGGCCCGAAAACCTTTCGGGATCCTGATACAGATCCTCGTACTACAGTCCTTCATTTCCGAGGTTTCGTATCACGACGTGCGGACTCCCTGCCCCGCACGGATTGTCGATGCCGAACTTCGAGCGCAGGATTTACCTGACGAGCAACGGGAGCGCACAATAACTCGACTACGACGGGCGTGCGCCCTGATCGGCAGCACCGTTGCGCTGGAGCGATGCAACGCATGGCGAGTGCCGGAGGTGCCATGAAATCACCCTGGATCCAGCCATAGAATGAGCGGAAACGATCTGGGGGTATCTACGGGGGTATTTCTGCCGTTTAGCAAAATAAGCTATTGATTCATAAGGCAATGTGATTGTCGCCGCCTCCACCATTCACTGCCTCAGACGATCCGCTGGATCGTCCACGCCATTCCGACCAGCGCGATGAGCAGCGATGCCGGCACCGCCAGGCGTGGGCGGTACCAGGGGCGGCGCCTGAACCAGCCGACCAGGGTGAGCGCCACGAGAATCACCCCGAGCTGTCCGAATTCCACGCCCAGATTGAATGCGATCAGCGCCGTGACGTATTCCGAGCGCGGCAGGCCCACCTCGGTGAGCACACCGGCGAATCCCATACCGTGCAGGAGGCCGAAAAGGAACACGGCGACAACGCGCCATGGCCGCAGTCTTGTCGTCAGGACGTTCTCCACGCCGACGTAGACGATCGAGGCGGCAATCAGCGGCTCGACCACGGCCGGCGGCAGCGAGACGATGCCGTACATCGACAGGCCCAGGGTGAGCGTGTGGGCGACGGTGAACGCCGTCACCTGCCAGAGGATCGGACCCAGTTTCAAGGACAGCAGGAAGATTCCCAGCACGAACAGGATATGGTCGAGCCCCTCCGGCAGAATGTGCACGAAGCCGAGCACCGCATAGTCGATGAACACTTCCCTGCGCGAGCGAGGCACGACGCGCTCGGCGAGCACGAACGGGGGGCTCCGGGTGCCCTCTTTCAGCCAGTAAGACTTTGCCGTCTCGCCCGACGCATAACGCAGCCGGAGCACGCTGCTGCCGAATGCCTCCGGGTAGCGCCAGACGAACGTCGCCGCGCCGGCGGGAATCGCGCCCCGCAGCACGATCTGCGACTCGCGCGCGAGGCGGACGTCACCGACCGGCCCGATCGCGACGCGCTCGAGCTGCAGGGACGCCCGCCGGGTATCGAAGCGCACCGCGATGCTGTCGATGAATTCCCTGGAGAACGCCCGAAAGGCTTCCTCCAGCGCCGCCGGCGGAAGCTGGCGCAACCGGTTGTATTCGACGGCGTTCGCCGAATCGTCCGTGTCCGCGTGGTTCGGGCCCACCCGCGCGACGAGCGCCTCGACGTTGGTCCGGATCTCGAGTCGGAAGCTCGCATCCTCGGCGAACGTCACGGTGACCACGGCCGGGCGCAGGGTATGCGCGAGGCCTGCGCCGGGCAGGAACCAAAACCCGCAGACCAGCCATGCGAGCGGCAACCCAAGGCGGCTGTAGAAACGCGCGCTTTTCACCACGGCAGTCTAGCAACCCTGCAGGGCTTGCTACCCTTGCAGTCCCCATGCTGCGCAGCACCGCCGCTCTTGCCATCCTGCTAACCTGCGTCGTCGACCACGCGCAGGCACACGACTTCTGGATCGAGCCCTCGCAGTTCGTCGTCACGCCCCGGGAATCGGTGTCGCTGTATCTGCGCGAGGGCGAGAACCTTGTCGGCAATTCCCTGCCCTACGTGACCGACTGGTTCCGCGAGTACAGTCGTAGCGACGCCCGGGGACGAGAGCCGGTCACCGCGGAGCTTGGCGACAACCCCGCCGTCATCGAGATCCGTTCCGCCGGCACCACCCTGCTGGGCTACTGGAGCACACCCAGGTTCGTCGCTTTGGCGCCCGCGAAGTTCGAGAGCTACCTGCGCCAGGAGGGCCTCGAACACGTCCTGGTGCAACGCAGGCAGCTCGGCGAGTCCGGCAAGGAAGCGCGCGAGAACTTTGTTCGCTGCGCCAAGACCTATCTGACGACGAATGGCGATGCCCTGAACACTACGCTGCGGGCGCCCCTCGGTTTCACGCTCGAACTGATGCCGCCGGACAACCTGCACGCGCTTGCGCCCGGCGACCGCCTCGACCTTCGCCTGCTCTACCGCGGGAAACCGCTGGCCGGTGCACTGGTGATCGCGTTCCGGAAGGCGGCGCCGGAAGACAAAGTGCAGGTGCGATCCGACGCACGGGGCGGCGCGGCGTTAAGGCTCTCCGCGTCGGGTATCTGGCTGATCAAGGCCGTGCACATGGTGCGCCTCGAGAATCACCCCAAGGCGGATTGGGAAAGCTATTGGGCGTCCCTGCTGTTCGAATTGCGCGCGCGATGAGTTTGCGCAGAATGGAATCCGGCGGAACTGCTCCGCTAAGCTCACTCGACGCCGCGCCGCTGCCCCGGAAGTCGCGATCCCCGCCCCAGCACAGCAGCCGGGGCAAAGAACAGGCCCCGTCCGGACGCAACTAATGCCGGCCGCCGCCGCCACCAACCCCCAGCGCTACTTGGCGTGGCCAAGCGCCTTGCCGTTGCCCGGCCTGCCGCCCGCGGACGCGCCTGCGGCTGCGCCCGACGCGCTGACAATACCGCTGCCGTGGCCGCGCGCAACGCCGTGCGCGACGGGAGAGCCCGCGCCGCCCGCGGCCGTGACGATGCCCTGACCGCGCGGCGCGGACGCCGCACCGCCTGCGGTCGTCACGTGCTTCGCGCCGCGACCGTGGGCGACGCCCGCCGCCTGTCCGCCGCCCGCGGTCACCACGCCTCGGCCGCGTGCCGCGGGCGCTTTGCCGCCGCCCGCCGTAACGACGCCCTGTCCGCCGGAAGACGTCTTGGACTCGCGCACCCCTGCCCCGCCGGCGCGCACACCGTTCGCAGTCGTGATGCCACTGGTTGTCGTCGCGTTCGCGGGTTGCGAAGCCGGCAGAGTCGCGATGTGCGCGTTTTGCGCCTTGATGCCGCTCACCACGGGGCCGAGTTTGGTGCCGAGTTGCTGCGCGATCTGTCCCCAACCCATGCCATCGGCGCGCATCTGCAGCACGCCCTGCAGCTCGATCGTCTCGCCGTTGATCGTCAGCGTGCCGCCATTCAATGCGCTCTGCAGCTGTTCCGGTGTCGGCTCGATGATGCCCTGCTGCGCGAGCTGGTACTTGGCCAGCGCGAGCGACGTGGAGACGTTGCCATAGCCCATCGGCTTGGTCGCCGGCGTGAACGTCGCAGACGGCTGACCTTCCTGTGTCAGGGTGATCTCCGATCCACCACGCAGTCCTGTCACCAGCGCAGTCGAATTTTCCTGCGAGCCCGCAAACATTTCGAAATCCGCTGCAATCTTGTCGGTCACGACCCCTGACCCCTTTGTCGTCGCGCTACCGTCCATGGCCTGAATTTCGCCGCTGAGCGTGGCCGCCCCATCGCCGCTGTCGGCCAGCGCAACGCCCGAGAGCGCGGTGGCAGCAAGCAGCGCAATTGCCGTTTGACGGATGTTCATGAGTACCTCCTAAATCACGTTGCGGGAAGCACGCGTTCGGTCTGCAGGATGATTTCGGTCGCTGTCGCCGAATCCTTGATAAAGCCGTCGGAGTCGGCGATCACGCGCATGCGCGTCGTCTTCGGCGTAAGCGACTCGAACTCGACCTCGATGGCGCGATTGTTGGCCGACGCCTTGATCAGCTCGCCCTGCTCGGTCTTATTGACCGCCGAGACCGGGATCGCCATTTGCTTCAACGCCGTGAGCGTGGCACGCCGCACTTTGGGCAGCGGCTCGGCGAAGGTCCGGTAGACGATGCCATTGAGGGTATGGTTGACCCCGACCGCGGCGCCGACACCGAGCCCCGTCAGCGCAACGGCCGCGCAGCCGCTGGCGAGAACCGCCAGCAATGCGAGCGGCAGGATTCGCGCGCGCCGCATCCACGCGAAAGTCGACGCTGACATCAGATTCGGCAATTTCCGAGGCATTCGCAATACACCGTCCCAGTGGACATGCGGTTGTGTATACCGGGCAGCAGATCACTCTTGCAAGGTGATACTGCCCACGAGTCTACATCCCGTCTTGCGCACTGACCTGGACCCGAAGGCGACTGTCGCCGGTCGGCGTCGCTCGGGTAGGATTTGCAGAACCCAATCGGAGGTGCTCACGATGGAAGCACTGCCCAAGTGCCTGCTGATCGTCACCGCAGAAGTTGACCCGGAAATCGAAGCCGACTGGAACCGCTGGTACGACGAGGTACACCTGCCCGCAGCGCTCGCCTGCCCCGGCGTGCGGCGTGGGCGGCGCTATGTCTCCGCCGGACTGACCGTCGAGAACGATCGCGGCGAGCGGCGACGCGACGCGCACCGCGTCTACACCACCGTGTACGAGCTCGAAAGCCCTCGGGCAGTGGAGACCGCAGAGTTTCAAGCGATGCGCGGCTGGTACCAGTTCGCGCCGCGGGTGCGCTCGCGCACGCAGGTCATCGAAACGTTACACTGACGCCCCTTCAGGAGGGTTCGGACGATGCGGTTTGCGATTTTCGGCGCCGGCGGGCTCGGCGGCTATTACGGCGCGCGGCTGCTGCAGGCGGGTCACGACGTGGCGTTCGTCGCGCGCGGCGCGCACCGCGAGGCGATCCGCAACAACGGCCTCAAGGTGCTCAGCCCGCTGGGCGACGCCCACCTGAAGAACGTCGTGGCGACCAATGACCCGCGCGAGATCGGCCCGGTCGACGTCATCGTCGTCGCGGTGAAGACCTGGCAGGTGGCGGAATCGGCGCAGGCGATGCGGCCAATGGTCAAGGCCGACACGATCGTGGTGCCGTTCCTCAACGGCGTCGAGGCGCCGGACGAGCTCGCCGCCATCCTTGGCGCCGAGCACGTCATCGGCGGCCTGTCGAAAATCTTCAGCCTGATCGAGGCACCCGGCGTCATCCGCCACTTCAATCCCGGCGCCTACATCGAGATCGGCGAGCTCGGCGGCGGCCCCTCGCCGCGCGTCGAAGCACTGCGCGCCGCCTTCGAAGGCGCGGGCGCGCAGGCCAAGGCGAGCGCCGACATTCGCACCGAGCTGTGGAAAAAGCTGCTCACGGTGAGCTCATGGGCGGGGCTCGGCGCGCTGTCGCGCAGCCCGATGGGCGTGCTGCGCTCGCAGCCCGAGACGCGCGCGCTGATCGACCGCGCCATGGACGAGGGCGTCGCTGTCGGGCTGCGCCGCGGCCACGCCCTGTCGGACAAGGACAAGGCCGATCTGTGGGCGCTGTACGACTCGATCCCGGCCGACGCCACCGCCTCGATGCAGCGCGACATCATGGCCGGCAAGCCTTCCGAGCTCGATGCCTGGAATGGCGCCATCGTGCGCTTCGGCGAGGAAACCGGCGTCGACACGCCGGTCCATACCTTCACCTACCATGCGCTGCTGCCGATGGAGCGGCGCGCGCGCGGCCTGATTTGAGACGGAGGACGAGATGCCGAAAGCAGACTGGGTCTACAGCCTCGCGAACGACGCGCGCGGCATCGCGCGCACCCTGGCCGAGGGCGTCGAAACGCGCATCTTCGTCGGCGACAACGTCATGCTGTCAGTGGTGCGCATGGCGCCCAACGCCGTCGGTCAGGTGCACAGCCACCCGAACGAGCAGTGGGGCGTGCTGCTCGAGGGTTCGGCGACGCGCATCCAGGGCGACGAGGAGGTCGCCGTGACGGCGGGCGAGTTCTGGCACACGCCGGGGGGCGTGCCGCACGGCATCCGCGTCGGCGCCAAGGGCGCGGTAGTGCTCGACATTTTCAGCCCGCCGCGCGACGAGTACCGCAAGGCCGGCGCCGGCTACGGTACGAATGACTGATGGCTAGTCGGGCCGCGGCGCGTGCTCGGCGCCCGCGCCGAGCAACGGAAACGCGCTGAGCACCGAAGGCTCGCTCACCGCGGGCGCCGCGGCGACGTGCGCCGGCGTCAGCTCGGCGAACGAGGTGACGCCGAGCAGGCCCAGGCAGATGCGCACTTCTTCCTCGAGAATCTCGAGTGTGCGCACCAGGCCCGCGACGCCGTCGGCCGCAAGGCCGAGGCAGGCAAGCCGGCCGAGGCCGATGGCGCGCGCCCCGAGCGCGATGCCCTTCACCACGTCCGAGCCACGCATGAAGCCGCCGTCGACCCAGACTTGCGCTCGGCCGGCGACTGCCGCGACCACCTCGGGCAGCACCGCGGCGCTGCCGAGGCCGTGATCGAGCTGGCGCCCACCGTGGTTCGACACGTACACCACCTCGACGCCGTGCTCGACGGCGATCTCCGCATCCTCCGCCGTGGCGATGCCCTTGAGGATGAGCGGCAGGTCGTGGCGGTCCTTGTAGCGCTTCACCTCGTCCCAGCATAGCGCCGACTGGTACGCCATGCCCTTCGCCGCATCGGCGCGCCAGGGCTTGATGAAGCGCCCCACCAGGTCGCGCTCGCGCCGGCTGTACATGGCGACGTCCACCGTCAGGCAGAAGGCGCGGTAGCCGTGGTCCTGGGCGCGGCGCACGCAGTCGTCGATCCAGGCGGCATCGCCGCGCACGTAGAGCTGGTAGATGCGCAGATTGTCGGCCGCTGCGGCCGTGGCCTCGAGCCCCGGCATGCAGACCGAGGACAGCATCTGCGGTACGCCGAAGGCGGCCGATGCGCGCGCCGCCGCGGCCGCGCCGCCCTCGACGAAGGTTTCCATGCCACCGACCGGTGCGAGCAGCAGCGGCAGCCGCGTGCGCGCGCCGAAAAACGTGCCGCCGACGTCGATGTGGCGCACATCGCGCAGCACGCGCGGGCGGAACGCGAGGCAGTCGAGCGCATGGCGGTTGCGCCGCACCGTGGTCTCGGTCTCGGTGCCGCCCACCAGGTAGCCCCAGGGCCCGGGCGCGAGGTTCTGCCGCGCCGCGGCAACGATTTCCTGCAGGGTGAGAAATCGCTCTTCGGCGGGTTCGCTCATACAGTGGCCTCTCGCATGCAGGATTCGAGCAGTTCGACGGCGCGGCGCGCGAAGGTCCACATGTTCTCTTCGCGCGCGTCGCTGCCGGTTTCAAGCGTGATCACCGCCTCGACGGGTCCGCTGACCGCGATGCAGGCATGCCCCGCAGGATCGCCGTAGCGGTTGCCGCGCGGCCCGCTGGCGCCGGTCTCGGCAAGGCTCCAGGTGGTGCCGAGCTTCTCCCGCACCCGCCTTGCGAGCAGTTGGGCGAAGGGCTCGCTTGCCGAGCGCAGGCCCTGCATGTCCATGGCGCCGATGCCGAGCAGCGCCTCGCGTCCGGTCGCGGTGTAGATCACGCAACCGCCGAGGTAGTAGGCGGACGCGCCGGGCACTGCGACGAGCGCCGCGTTGATCAGGCCGCCGGCGGAGGATTCGGCGACCGCCAGGGTCTGCTTGCGTTCCACGAGCAGCGCAGCGACCGTGCGGCCGAGGGCGGTCAGCGTTTCCATCGTCGTTCTCCCGGAGCGAATGTCTTGCGGTGCCGCTAAACTTGCCGGGTGGCGCGGCCTGCGCCGCGCCACCCGGAGAAACCCGCATGCGCCTGGACGCGATCCGCGCCGGCAACAATCCCCCCGACGACATCAACGTCATCGTCGAGGTCCCGGTCGGCGGCGAGCCGATCAAGTACGAGATCGAAAAGGAATCGGGCGCCCTGTTCGTCGATCGTTTCCTCTACACGCCGATGCGCTACCCTGGGAACTACGGCTTCGTACCCCACAGCCTGTGCGGCGACGGCGATCCGCTCGACGTGCTGGTCGCCAACACGCGTGCGCTGGTGCCCGGCTCGGTCATCAACTGCCGGCCGGTGGGCGTGCTCGTCATGGAAGACGAATCCGGCATGGACGAGAAGATCATCGCCGTGCCGAGCAGCAAGCTGACGCGGCGCTACGACGGCGTGAAGACGGTGACCGATCTGCCGCAGATCACGCGCAGCCAGATCGAGCATTTCTTCCAGCACTACAAGGACCTCGAGCCCGGCAAATGGGTGAAGATCGTCGAGTGGGGGGACGCGGCGCGCGCGCGCGAGATCGTGGTCGAGGCGCTCGAACGGGCCGGGCGTTAGCATCACGGCACCGCTAGCGCAGGTGGTGTACCGGCGCCAGGCCGTACACCGGCGTCGGCAGGTCTTCCATGCGCGCCTTGAGCTGCAGCGCAAGGGTGCGTGAATAGTGCCGCGACTGCATCAGGTTGCCGCCGTGAAACCAGAGCCCCGGCTGCTGCGTCGGCTTCCACATGTTGCGCAGCTCGCCCTCCCAGGGTCCGGGGTCGTTCTTCGTCCCCGAACCCAGCCCCCAGCACTTGCCGACACGGTCGGCGACGTCGGGCGAGATCAGCTTCGCCGCCCAGTCGTTCATCGGTCCGTAACCGGTGGCGAGGACGACCAGGTCGGCGGGCAGCTCGCTGCCATCGGACAGGCTCACCGAGCGCCGGTTGATGCGCGCCAGCGTGACCCGGCTCTTCAGCCTGATCGCGCCGTCGATGATGAGCTGCGAGGCGCCCACCTCGATGTAGTAGCCGCCACCGCGCCGCAGGTAGGCGGAATGAATGCCCGCCTCGTCCTCGCCGAAATCGAACAGGAATCCCGCGCGCTCGAGCCCGGCGTAGAGGTCGGCGTCGCGCTGCCGAATCTTCTGGTACAGCGGGCGCTGCAGGGCGGGCAAGACCCCGAACGGCACCGAGGCCGTCGTGAGATCGGCGATCTCGGTGCTGATGCCCGCGCGCACCGCCTGTTCCGAGTACAGGCGCCCCCAGGCGAATTCCATCAGGGACTCCGAGCGCACCACGATGGTGGGCGAGCGCTGCAGCATGGTGACCTCGGCGGCGCCGTGCTCCCACAGGTCGGCGCAGATGTCGTGCGCGGAGTTGTTTGCGCCGAGCACGACGCAGCGCTTGCCGGCCCAGGCCTCGCCCCCCGGGTGCCGGCTGGAGTGGCACAGCGTGCCCTCGAAGGACGCCGCGCCGGGAATCTCGGGCAGGTTCGGCATCCCCGACATGCCGGTGGCGAGCACCAGCTGCTTCGGCCGCAGACGCAGCGTGTGCCCCTCGCGCTCGACCGTGACCTCCCATTCGGCCGCGGCCTCGTCGTAGCGCGCCCCGGTGCACTCGCTCGAGCTCCAGTAATCGAGCTCCATGATCTTGGCGTACATCTCCAGCCAGTCGCCCATCTTGTCCTTGGGCGAAAACACCGGCCAGTGGTCGGGAAACGGCAGGTACGGCAGGTGGTCGTACCACACCGGGTCGTGCAGGCAGAGCGAGCGGTAGCGCTTGCGCCAAGAGTCGCCTGCGCGCGCGTTCTTTTCGATGACGATCGTCGGCACGTCGAGGCGGCGCAGCCGCGCCGCAAGGCCGATGCCGCCCTGGCCCCCGCCGATGATCACGCAGTAGGGCTGGCGCGTGATGCCCAGCTCGGCCGCTTCCCGCTCGCGCCGCTCGAGCCAGCTCTGGCGGTCGCGCACCGCGCCGTGCACCACGCCCGGCTCCCGCGTGAGGCCGCTGCGCTCCTCGAAGCCCTTCAGCGCCTGCAGCGTCGTGAGCAGCGTCCAGCAACGTCCCTCGCGCAGCCGCAGATGCCCCTTGCCGCGCCCGACGGCGGTCTCGAACGTGAACCAGGCCTCCAGCTGGCCGTCGGCTGCGCGCGCCGGGGCGTCGACGGTCCAGGCGGCAGGCGCGGCCGCGACAAGCGTGGCCTCGAGCATGGCGCGGATCGCTTCGCGGCCTTCGCAGGTCTTCAGATTCCAGGTGAAGGCAGCAAGGTCGCGCCAGTAGCACTCCGCCCCGAACAACGTTAGCGCCGCGTCGAGGTCGCGGCGGGCGAGCGCTTCGCCGAAGCGCGCAAGCCAGTCGGCAGCCTGCTGCGTCTCGTCTGCTCCGCCCATGGCCGCCCCCCTCGCCGCGTAGGAAGGCGAGTCTTGCACAGGCGTTAGGTACGCGGCAACACGGTTTCAGGCGCGCGCCGCGGGCGCCGCGCGGCCGTTCAGCGCAAGCGGGAAACCATGAAGCGCCCGCGATCGGCGACTGCCGCGAGCAGCGACTTGCCGAAGGCCGGTTTGGTCCTGATCAGCTCGAGCAGCGCCTTGCGGCTGATGGCAAGCAGCTCGCAGTCGGACAACGCAACGGCGCTCGCGGCGCGCGGCTGCTGGTCGATCAGCGCGAGCTCGCCGAATACGCCACCCGGCCCGACTTTCTCCACCGGCGTGCCGGCGAGGAAGATCACCACGCTGCCCTTGAGCACGACGTACATGTAAAGGCCCGCCTGCCCCTCCTGCATGATCGGCTTTTTCGCGTCGTAGAACTTCGGCGGGTCGTGCTCGAATGCCTTCACCAGCTCGGCGACCAGCTTGCGGTCGAAGACATAGGCGTCCTGCCAGGTCTTGTCCTGGGCCAGTGCGCCGCTGTCCAGCAGATGGTTGTTCGCCTCGCGCAGCCGCCCGATGAGGACCGTGAGCAGCATCAGCGCGAACCCGGGGTTGCGCGTCAGCGCGGTTTCGAACTGCCGCTCGTCGAGCGCGATCACCCGGCAGCGGGTCTTGGCGAGCGCAGTGGCGCTGCGCGGCGAGTGCGTGAGCGACGCCATCTCGCCGAAGATCTCGCCCTTGCCCACCCGCCCGATCGGCCGCTTGCCGGCGACCAGGCTGACCTCGCCCTCCAGCAGCAGGTACATCCTGTCGCGCTTGAACAGGAGCCGCGAGCCCTTCTCGTTCTCGACGAAAAAGGTGGTCCCCGGCACGACGTCCTCCGGGGCGCCGACGGCCTTGAAGAATTCCAGCGCGATCGCCGGATCGTAGCTGCCGCTCAGCGCGCTCTGTTCTGCCATGGCGAATTCGGTCTGCGACATGGATCCCCCTTAACGGGCCGATTATGCCGCCGGTGCTCCGCAATGCTTGTGCAATTGTCCCGCATCGGGCCCTCACAGGCCGCCGCGGCTGCGAAACGCAGCGCCGGCGCGCGGCCGTCTGCGTAGAATCGCGCCGACGGAGGTCGGCGCATGGATCTTGGACTCGGCGGCAAGGTAGCGCTCGTGACGGGCGGCAGTCAGGGCATCGGCCGGGCGAGCGCGCTACGGCTGGCGGCCGAAGGTGCCCGGGTCGCGATCGTCGCGCGCGGCGAAGAGCGGCTCGCGCAGCTGGCCCGGGAGATCACCGCCGCCGGCGGCAGCGCGCTGCCGGTGCGCGCCGACGTCAGCCGGCCGGAGGGCTGCGCGCGCGTGATCGCCGAGACCCTGCGCGGCTTCGGCGGCGTCGACATCCTGGTCAACAACGCCGGCACCTCGGCCACCGGTGAATTCGAGGCCGTCGACGACGCCGCCTGGCAGGCCGATTTCGATCTCAAGCTGTTCGCCGCGGTGCGCCTCGCGCGGCTCGCGATCCCGCACATGAAGCGCGCGGGCGGCGGGCGCATCATCAACATCACCAACATCGGTGCCAAGCAGCCCCGCGCGCGCTCGATGCCGACGACGGTGACGCGCGCCGCCGGGCTGGCGCTGACCAAGGCGCTGTCGAAGGAGTACGCACCGCACGGCATCCTGGTCAACACCGTCTGCATCGGCCTGGTGCGCGCCGGCCAGCACGAGCGCCGCGCGGCGCAACGCGGCGTCGACGTCGACGCGCTGTACGCGGAAATGGCGAAGGACATTCCGCTCGGCCGCGTCGGCCAGGCCGAGGAGGTGGCGAACGTGGTCGCCTTCCTCGCCTCGGCCGCGGCGAGCTATGTCACCGGCACCAGCATCAATCTAGACGGCGGCGCGTCCGCCGTACTCTGAGGAGATCCGGCATGGCCGCTGCCCGAATCGAGCTGCGCAAGGTAACGCCCAAGTGCGGCGCCGAAGTGCTCGGCGTCGACCTGTCGCAGGCGCCGGACGACGCGCAGATCGATGCGCTGCGCGAGGCGCTCGCCGAGCACGGCGTGCTGTTCTTTCGCGATCAGCATATGACGCCCGAGCAGCAGAAGGCCTTCGCCCGCCGCTTCGGCGAGCTGCATCTGCACCCGGCCTGGCCGCGGCTGCTCGAGGGCCATCCCGAGATCATGGAGATCTACGCCGACGCGGACACCAAGCGCATCGCCGGCGAGGACTGGCACTCGGACGTGTCCTGCGATCCCGAGCCGCCGCTCGGCACCCTCCTCTACATGCTCGAGGTGCCGCCCGAAGGCGGCGACACGTTGTTCGCCAGCATGTACGCCGCCTACGAAGCGCTCTCGGTACCGATGAAGCGCATGCTCGAAGGCATGACCGCGCTGCACGACGGCGAGACAACCTACCGCGGTCGCTACGAAGGCATGAAGGCGGCGGCCGCGTACCCCTCGGCAGAGCACCCGGTGATCCGCACGCATCCGGTCAGCGGGCGCAAGGCGCTGTTCGTCAACCGCATCTTCACGCGCCGCATCCTGCAGCTCGAGAAACACGAGAGCGATGCGGTGCTGGAGATGCTGTTCCGGCTCGTCGAGACGCCGGAACTGCAGTGCCGCTTCCGCTGGCAGCCGGGCTCGGTGGCGTTCTGGGACAACCGCTGCGTCCAGCACCACGCACTGTGGGACTACTACCCGCAGCGGCGCCGCGGCCTGCGCGTCACCATCAAGGGCGAGCGGCCCGTTTACCGTCCCTGAGCCGGCGCCACCGGCGCGCCCGACTCGGCGGGCATGCGCGCGGCACGCGCCCGGCGCGGCTGCAGCAGCAGGTAGATCGACGGCACCAGCAGCAAGCTGACGAACATCGAGAACAGCAGCCCGAAAACCATGCACACGGCGAGCGGCTGCAGCATCTCCGAGCCCGCGCCGAGGCCAAGCGCGAGCGGCGACATGCCGACCACGGTGGTCAGCGTGGTCATCAGGATCGGGCGCAGGCGCAGCCGCGCTGCGCCAACCACGGCCTCCATCAGCGCGGTGCCGCGCTGGCGCAGCAGCTCGATGTACTCAACCAGCACGATCGCGTTGTTGACGACGATGCCGATCAGCATGATGACGCCAAGCCAGACCGGCATCGACAGCGGCAGGTCGGTCAGCAGCAAGCCGATCACGACGCCGATCAGCGCGAAAGGTACGCCGAGCAGGATGACAATCGGGTTGCGCAGCGACTCGTACTGCACCGCCATCACGACGAACACCAGGAACAGCGCCAGCCCCGCGAGCGTCAGCACCAGCACGTTGCCCTTCTTCAGGCTCTCGTAGACGCCGCTGAAATACAGCGAATAGCCCGCCGGCAGCTCGAAGTCCTTGAGATCCTCGCGCAGCGTGCGCACCACCTCGCCGAGCGGCAGCGCCCCGGTCAGCGCCGCCTCCACCTCGACGATGCGACGCTGGTTCTCGCGGCGAATCTCGGCCGGTGCCGTCACCAGCTCGACCCGCGCGACGTCGCCGAGGTAGACGGGGCGGCGCTCGCCCCGTGCACTGAACAGCAGCACGGCCTCGAGGGCCGCCGGGCTGTCGATGGTGCGCTGTGGCAGGCGCACACGCACGTCGTAGGCGCGGTCGTCCTCGATGAAGTCGCTGACGATGACACCGTCGAGCGCGATCTTCATGGCGCGGCCCACCTGCATCACGTCGATACCAAGCTCGGCGGCGCGGCCGCGGTCGACGCGGACGGAAAACTCCTGCCGGATCTCCTCGGCGCTGTGCTTTACGTTGCGCAGCCCGGGGCGACCGCGCAAGCGCTCGGCGAGGCGATCACCGATTTCCGTCAGCACGGCGAGATCCGGGCCCTGCACGCGCACGCTGATCTCCTCGTCGGAGCGCGAGGTGCGCAGGCCGCGCACACCGGCGGGCCGCGCGAGGACCTTGACGCCGGCAATCTGCGCACGCGCCACGGCGCGCATGTAATCGGACACCCAGGCCTCGACGTTGCGGGACCGCGCATCGAGCGGCACCAGCTGGATCGAAATCGAGCTGCGGTTCGGACGCTCGCGCTGCGTGCGCCCGAAGATGAAGCCGCCGGCGATCACCGAAATGCCCTCGACGTCGCCCTGGGCGATCGCGAGGTCCTCGAGGCGGCGCACCGTGCGGTCCATCTCCTCGAGCGATCCGCCCGGATCGGCGAACAGCCTCACCTGCACGCGGCCGTCGTCCATGGTCGGCAGGAAGGCCTGCTTGCCGGTCAGGTGCAGGAACAGCGTGCCGAAGCCGCCCAGCAGTACCAGCGCAACGATGACGACGAGCCAGGGCACGCGTGCCGTGGCCGCAACGACGGGCACGTAGGCCGCCTGCGCGGCAGCAACCATGCGCTGCACGAACCGCGTCACCAGCGTGGGACGCGTCGGCCGGCCGCGTGCGGCAAGCGCCGGCACCAGGGTCACGGCGACGACCAGCGAGCCGACGATGGCCGCGGAAATGGTGAAGATCAGCTCGCGGAACAGCAGTCCGACCAGGCCGCTGATGAACAGGAACGGCACCACCGCGGCGAGGTTGGTCGAGGTCGCCGCGATGATCGGGCTGTTCACCTCCGCGGCCGCGTTGGCCGCGGCATCCAGTCCGTACTCGCCTTCGCGCTGGTGGCGCTCGATGTTCTCCAGCATGACGATGGTGTTGTCGACCAGCATGCCGACGCCGAGCGCCAGCCCGCCCAGCGTCATGAGGTTCAGCGACAGCCCGCCGAGCGCCATGATGACGAAGGTGATCATGATCGAGATCGGAATGGCCGAGCCGATGATCAGCGTGCCGCGCACGCTGCCGAGGAAGGCGTAGACCACCACCATGGCCAGAATGGCGCCTGCGAGCGCCGCGGTCGCCGCGTTGTCGAGCGACTGGCGCACGTAGGTCGACTGGTCGGAGACCTTGTCGACGCGCACGTCCTCCGGTACCAGCTGGCGCTCGAAAAGTTCGGCGAGCCGCGTGTTGACGACGTTGGCGACGTCCACCGTATTGGCGGTCGGCTGCTTCTGCATTGTGATGCGCACGCCCGGCGTGCCGTTGTAGCGCACGCGAATGCGCTCGTCCTCGTGCCGGTCGATCACCTCGGCGAGTTCGGCAAGCGGCACCGCGGTGCCGTCGGGCAGCCGCACCGGCAGCGCGCCGAGCTCGGCGACGCTTTGCACCCGGCCCGAGGTGCGGCTGGTGTACTGCTGGCCGGCCATGTGCAGGCGCCCGGCCGGCGCATCGACGTTGCCGCGCTGGATCGCCGTGATGAGATCCTCGATCGACAGCCCATGTCCTGCCAGGCGGCGCTGATCGGGCAGCACGTGCACCTCGCGCACCAGGCCGCCGCCCACTTCCACCGACGCCACGCCGGGCAGATTAAGGAAGTACTTGGCGAAGACGTCGTCGGTCCAGGTGCGCAGATCGATCATGCTGCGCAGCGGCGAGCTCACCACGAACTCCATCACCGGAATCTGCGCCGGATCGCGCTTGAAGATGATGGGCGGATCGATGGTCGTCGGCAGGAAGCGCTTGGCGCGGTCGAGGCGCGTGCTGGCGTCGCGCAGCGCGATGTCGATGTCCTTGCCGTACTCGAAATACAGCTCGAGCTCCACGGAACCTTCCAAGGTGGTCGATTCGACGCCGCTCGAGTCCTCCGTGATCGCCAGCTGCTCCTCGATCTGGCGCGTCACCTGGTCCTCCAGGATGTTGGTCGGCACCGCGGGCTCGACGATGCGCACGCCGATCTGGGGGTAGATGAGCTGCGGCAGGAGGTCGATCGACAGCCGGCCGAGGGCGAAAAAGCCGAGCACGATCGCCGTCAGCGTGAGCATCAGCGTGCTCACCGGATGGTGGATGCACCATACCGCGATGCCGCCGCGCCGCATGGCGTTCAGCCGCCCTTGCTGGCCGCCTTGCGCGACGCATCCGCCGCGCTCGGCTTGCCGCCGACCGGCTTCACCTTCTGGCCCGGCTTGAGCCCGATGAAGCCTTTTGCCACGATGCGCTCGCCGGCCTTGAGTCCGGCGCGGATCTCGACGCGGTCGCCCAGCCGCAGCCCGCTCGTCACGCCGCGCCGCGCCACGCTGCCGTCCTTGCGATAGACCATGACGTATTCGCCCCGCGGATCGCGCTGCAGCGCCGACAGCGGCGCGATCAGCTGCTCGGTGACGCCGGTGGCGAGCACGACGCGACAGAACTGCCCGGCACGGGCGCCCGCGGGCACCGGATCGAGCGCCACCTCGACGCGCCCGGTGCGCGAAGCGGCGTCGATCGCCGGATGGATGCGTACGATGCGGCCCTCGTGCAGGGTGCCGCCGAGCGCGTCGATGCGCACCTGCGCCGGATCGCCGAGCTTGAGCTGCGGCAGGATCAGCTCGGACACCGTGACGTCGGTGACCAGCTGTGAGGGATCGATGACCGTAAGCAGGTGCGTGTGGCGCGGCGTCGCGTTGCCCGGCTCGACCAGCCGCTTGGACACCACGCCGGCGAACGGCGCCGTGAGCGTCATGTTCTCGACGCGCGCGGCGAGCAGACGCTCCTCGGCGCGCGCCACTTCGTACACCGTCGTCGCGCGCGAGACCGCGTCGTCGCTGACGAAGCCCTTGGCTTTCATCTGCAGGTTGCGCCTGTGGTCGGCCTCCGCCTGCTTGCGCGTCGCGGCCGCCTTGTCGAGCTGCGCGCGCAGGATGCGGTCGTCGTAGCGCACGAGGACGTCGCCTTTGGCGACGCGATCGCCCTCGCGCACCGTCACTTCGGTCAGCCGCCCTTCCTCCTCGTTGACGATCTTCACCTCGTGCAGCGCGCGCAGGCTGCCGGCGCGCTGCGCGGTATAGGCGAGGCGCCCGGTCTTGATTTCGAACAGCTCGACGAGGTGCGGCGGGCGCTGACGTTTCGCCGGCGTGCCGCTCGACTCGTTGCCACAGCCGGCCACCAGCAGGGCAAGCGCAGCCGCAAGCAGGGTTTTTCGCATCGCGCGATTATGAGGCCAGCCGTCCAAAAACGGTTGGACCGGCCCGAGCGGCGGTTCGTTCACCACCGGCGAGCGCAGCGGCGCGCGCGCCGCCCCGGGGACAAACGCACTAGGCGCCGTAGGCGCCGACGATGGTGACCGACGAGACGTTCTGGCTGGGAAAGCCGCCCAGGTTGTGGGTCATGCCGAACACCGGGCTCGGCCGCTGCCGCTCGCCGGCCCGGCCGTTGAGTTGCAGGTACATCTCGTAGAGCATGCGCAGGCCCGAGGCGCCGATCGGGTGGCCGAAGCACTTCAGCCCGCCGTCGATCTGGCAGGGCACCTTGCCGGCGGCATCGTAGAAGCCGTCCAGCACATCGTTGATCGCCCGGCCCTCCGGCGAGATGCCGAGGTCTTCCATCGTGACCAGCTCGGTTACCGAGAAGCAGTCGTGCACCTCGAACATCGACACCTGCTTGCGCGGATCGCCGATGCCGGCTTCCTTGTAGGCGCGCGCCGCGGCCGCCCGCGTGGTGGCGAAGTACGAGCCGTCCCACTGGTCGAACTGCACCTCCTGGCCGTTGGAGACCGCCAGCTGCAGGGCTTTCACGCCGACCAGATTCTTCTTGCCCAGGCCGCGCGCGATGTCGGGCGTCGTCACGATCGCCGCCGCCGAGCCGTCCGACACACCGCAGCAGTCGTACAGTCCAAGCGGATCGGCGATCATCGGCGCCTTGAGGACGTCGGCCTCGGTGATGCGGTTCCTGAGGTGGGCCTTCGGGTTCTTCGCGCCGTTGTCATGGCTCTTCACGGAGATGTGCGCCATGGCGCGCTTCAGATCTTCCTTGCTGACGCCGTGCTTTGCGCGATAGGCGGCGGCAAGCTGGGCGAACGAGCCCGGCGCAGAGATGTTGGCCCAGGTCATGCTCTGCAGCGCGCCGCGGCCGCGCTGCGGCAGGCCACCGTAGCCGGTGTCCTTCAGCTTCTCGACACCGAGCGCGAGCGCGATGTCCACCGCGCCCGAGGCCACCGCATACACCGCGCCACGGAAAGCCTCCGTGCCGGTGGCGCAGTAGTTCTCGACGCGCGTCACCGGGATGTAAGGCAGGCGCAGCGTCATCGCCAGCGGCACGCCGGACTTGCCGACGTGCTGCTCCTCGATGGCCGTGCCGAACCACGCCGCCTCGATCTGGTTACGCTCGATACCGGCGTCCGTCAGCGCTTCCTCGAAAGCATCGACCATCAGGTGCTCGGCGTTCTTGTCCCAGTGCTCGCCGAACTTCGAGCACCCCATGCCGAGGATCACCACCTTGTCCTTGATTCCGGTTGCCATTGCTTGCCTCCTTTGCCGCGACTCTGGGGTCAGACCCTTGTGGATAAGTCGAAGTTCACACGCTGACACCACGCTGACTTATCCACAGGGGTCTGACCCCGTTTTATGCCGGCGTCGCCTTCCAAAAATAGCGCACGAAGCCGCGCGACGGGTCCACTTCCTTGATGCGGAACATCATGCGCATCGGCAGTCCGACCTCTAGTTTATCGCCGTCGATGTCGGCGAAGTCGGCCATCATCCGCCCGCCCTGGTCGAACTGGATCATGCCGTAGTAGGCCGGCGGATCGGGACAGTAGGTCAGCACGTCGGCGGTATAGGACATCACCCTGCCCGACAGGTCGGAGAACGGCTGCGGCGCCTGCGAATCGAGCGCGTTGCAGTCCGGGTTGACGCAGTAGCGCGCGCGCGGGTACTGGAAAGTTCCGCACTTCTGGCAGCGCCCGCCGACCAGGCCCTCGACCATGTCGCGGTTGCGGTAGAGCACGGTGAGCGGCGTGCCCTTGTCGGTCTCGGCGCGCATGCCGCGCTCGAGGTTGACGTGGTCGTTGAAGGCGAGAAAGCGCTGGTACTGCGTCTCCTCCCTGCGCCGCGCGAGCGAGCCCTTGACGCCGCGCCGCGCGGTGAGGCGCGGCAGCGCATCGGTGACTTCGAAGACGAGCGCATCGCAACCCTCGCCGAAGGCCGCCAGCAGGATGCGTTGGCCGGGCTTGGCGTCCTCGAGCGCCGCGGCCAGCATGACGATCGGGTGCGCCGCGCCCGTATCGCCGCACACCGCGGCGAGGTTGTCGCGCACCGCGGTCTCGGCAATGCCCATGCGCTTGGCGAGCGCCGGCGTGACCCGCGCCAGCGTGCACGGCATGCAGAAATGATCGATCGCGCCCGCCTCCAGGCCCGACGCCTTGAGCACCGCCGAAACCGCGGCCGGGACGATCTTCAAGTAGCCCTCGTCGCGGATCCAGCGCTCCTCCCAGGCGTAGTCGTGCGCGCGGTCGCGGCCGCGGAATTGGTGCACGAAGTCCACCGTCTCGGTGTGCGCCGCCAGCAGCCGCGCGACCGGCCGGCCGCGCCCGATGAGCAGCGCGGCAGCGCCGTCGCCGTACTGCATTTCCTGCGTGCTCGCAGCCTTCGCCAGGCGGTGCTCGCCCGCCGCCAGCAGCGTCGTCGTGCCGCCCGCGGCGGCATCGGTCGCCGCCATCAGCGCCGAAGTCGCCGCACGCAGGCTGCCGCCGACGTCCATCGAGCGCAGCGCCGGATTGAGGTTGAGCGCGGTGGCGACGATCGCGGCGTTCTGCCGATCGTCGAAGGGATGCGTCGTCGAGGCGAGCGTCAGCGCGCCGACCGCTCCGCGCTCGATGCCGGTCAGGCAGTCGCGCGCGGCTTCCACCGCCATGGTGACCGCGTCTTCGTCCCAGTTCGCCATCGAACGCTCGCCGCGCCCGAGGCCCTTGAGCGCGGGGGCGAACCACGCGTTGGCGTCCGCGATCACCTTGCGCTGCAGCCGCGCGCGCGGAATGTACGCGCCGAAAGAAAGGAGCCCGATGTCGTTTGCCATGGTGCGTGTCAGGATGCCGTGGTGAAAGGTTGCACAGCTTGACTTTGCCCGCTCCGGCCAGAAAACTGACGCGCTCGCCGGGTCGCAGGCCCGCAGTTTCGCACACGACCGAAGGAACGACTGCGGTGTTTCACCCCTTCCACCACGCCCGCGCCAATCCCGACAAGCCCGCCTATGTGATGGCGCGCTCGGGCGAGCTCGTCACCTACGGCCAGCTCGAAACGCGCTCCAACCAAGGCGCGCAGCTATTCCGCCGGCTCGGGCTCCAGCGCGGCGACGCGATTGCGCTGCTGCTCGACAACAACGCGCGCTATTTCGAGATTCTCTGGGCCGCGCAGCGTGCCGGGCTGTTCTTCACCGCCATGAGCACGCGCCTGTCGAGGCAGGAAGCCGAATACATCATCGGCGACTGCGGCGCCAAGCTGCTCGTCGTTTCGGCGAGCCTCGCCGGCCAGGCGGCCGAGCTGCTCGGCCGCCTGCCGGGCGTGCGACACCGTTACGTCGTGGGTGGCGCGCTGCCGGGCTATGCCGTCTGGGAGGACGCGGCCGCCGCGCAGCCCGGCACGCGCATTGCCGACGAGAGCGCCGGGCGCGACATGCTCTATTCCTCCGGCACCACCGGGCGGCCGAAAGGCATCAAGACCGAGCTGCTGGACGAAGCGATCGACACGCCGACGCCGCTGCTAAACGTCGCTGCGACGCTGTACGGTCTCGGACCCGACGCGGTGTACCTCTCGCCGGCGCCGCTTTATCACGCCGCGCCCTTGCGCTTCAACATGACCGTGATGCGCTTCGGCGGCACGGCGGTGATCATGGAACATTTCGATGCCGAGGAAGCGCTGGCGCTGATCGAGCGCCACGGCGTGACCCACAGCCAGTGGGTGCCGACCATGTTCGTGCGCATGCTCAAGCTGCCGCCCGGGCGGCGCCTGCGCTATCGGCACGAAACGCTGCGCTGCGCGATCCACGCCGCGGCGCCCTGCCCGGCCGAAGTGAAGCAGAGCATGATCGACTGGTGGGGACCGGTGCTCTACGAGTACTACGCCGGCACCGAAGGCAACGGCTTCGTCGCCTGCGACTCGCTGGAGTGGCTCGCGCACCGCGGCACGGTCGGCCGCGCGCTGGTCGGCGAGCTGCGCATCCTGGACGAGGAAGGTCGCGTGCTGCCGCCGGGCGAGACCGGCACCATCTACTTCGCCAACGGCCCGGCCTTCGAGTACCACAACGACCCGCAGAAGACCGCGGACTCGCGCAGCACGCAAGGCTGGTCGACGCTGGGCGACGTCGGACATGTCGACGCGGAGGGTTACCTCTACCTCACCGACCGCAAGCACTTCATGATCATCTCGGGCGGCGTCAACATCTATCCGCAGGAAATCGAGAATCTGCTCGTCACCCACCCCAAGGTGGCGGACGTCGCGGTGATCGGCGTGCCGAACGCGGAATACGGCGAGGAGGTGAAAGCCGTCGTGCAGCCGATGGACTTGCGCGAAGCCGGACCGGGGCTGGCCGAGGCACTGATCGCCTTCTGCCGCGAGAGCCTGTCACACGTGAAGTGCCCGAAGTCGGTCGACTTCGAGGCCGAGCTGCCGCGCCATCCCACCGGCAAGCTCTACAAGCGGCTGCTGCGCGAGCGCTACTGGAAGGACGCGGCGAAGCGGATCTAGCGCCCCTTCCAGTTCGGCTTGCGCTTCTCGGCGAAGGCGAGCGGTCCCTCGATGGTGTCCGCGCTGCGCGTCATGTCGACATACGCGGGGTAATCGAGGTTGTGGGTCGCCATCTCCAGCGCCGGCACGTCGAGCGCGCGCATCACCACCTGCTTGGTGGCGCGGACGCTCATCGGCGAGCACTCGAGGATCTCCCCCGCCCAGCGGCGCGCCTCGGCCATCAGCTGCGCGTGCGGCACCACCGCCGTGACGAAGCCGAACCGGTAGCCCTCCTCGGCGCTGACGCGGCGCCCGGTGAGCATCATGCCCATCGCGTGCTTGAGCGGGATCATTCTGGACAGGCGCTGCAGGCCGCCCGCTCCGGCGGCCAGCCCGACGCGCGGCTCGGGCAGCGCAAACATGGCCTGGTCCGAGGCGATGATCAGGTCGCAGGCGAGCGCGATCTCGAAGCCGCCGCCCATGGCGACGCCGTTCACCGCCGCGATGACCGGCTTGGCGAGGTCGTAGCGGTTGGTGAGGCCGGCAAAGCCCTTCGGCGGATGCTGCGGGCGCTCGCCCGTCTTCGCGCGCAGCTCGGCGTGGTACTTGAGGTCGTTGCCCGAGCAGAACGCCTTGTCGCCGGCGCCGGTGATGATCGCGACCCACAGCGCCGGGTCCGTGGCGAACGCGTCGAAGGCGTCCGACAGCTCCTGGTTCGCCATCGGATGCAGCGCGTTGTACACCTCCGGCCGGTTGATCGTCACCAGCAGCAGCTGTCCGTCGCGTTCGATCTTGCAGTACCTGCTCATGGTTCCTCCTCGAAGTCCGCGCTGCGCAGGGCGGAGCGCGCTCAGGCCGGCGTCTGCGCGCCGACCGTCAGGCGGCGCATGTGGCGCCGCTGGCCGTGGTAGTCGTTGATCGCGCTGTGCTGAGTGCAGCGGTTGTCCCAGATCGTCAGCGTGCCCGGCGTCCAGCGCACGCGGCAGGTGAACTCGGCGCGTGTCTGATGCGCCTGCAGCCAGGCGATGAGCGGTGCGCTCTCCTCCTCGGCCAGGTCGCGAAAGCGGATGGTGTGGCTGCGGCTCAGGTACAAGGCCTTGCGGCCGGTGTCCGGATGCGTGCGTGCCACCGGGTGCTCGGCCTCGAGCGCATCAGCCGCGTCGGTGCCGTGGATCTGCATCGCGCCGATGTTCTTGTGCATCGCCGAGCGCCCGCCGCCATACTTGAGGCCGGCGCTGTTGACGCCAACCAGATCGTCGATCAGCTGCCGCATGCCCTCGGACAGCGCGTCGTAGGCCGCGCGGGTGTTGGCGAACAGCGTGTCTCCGCCGCGCGACGGGGTCTCGATGGCGTAGAGCAGCGTCGCGAGCGGCGGCTGCGGCAGGTAGGTGGTGTCGGAATGCCAGCCGCCACCGAAGTTCTGCGTTTCGTGCGGCTCCTTGATGATCTCGAAGAGGTACGGGTAATCCGCCATGCCGGTGACGAAGGGGTAGTGGCAGGGCGCCCCGAATCGCTCGCCGACCGCCATCTGGTCGGCCGGGCTGAGCGCCTGGTCGCGGAACACGAGCACCATGTGCTCGAGAAAGGCGCGGCGGATCGCGTCCCAGACCGCCTCGTCCTGCAGCCCGGCGAGCGACACCCCGCGCACCTCTGCGCCGAGCGCACCGGCGAGCGGTTCGAAGGTGATGCCTTGCGTAGCCAGCGACGCCTCCCCTATGCGGTATCCAGACGCGGCGGCACAGCCTATCATGCGGCCCGTTCCGATCCGCGGGAGATTCCATGGGCAAACGCATCGCGATCGTCGGCGCCGGCGCACTCGGCGGCTACGTCGGGGGCACGCTGGCGCGGCACGGCCTCGACGTCACGCTGATCGACATGTGGCCGGAGAACATCGAGGCGATCCGCAGCCGCGGACTCGAGCTCGACGGCGTGACGCCGGACGAACAGTTCACGGTGACCGAGGCGAAGACGATGCACGTCACCGAGGTGCAGTCGCTGGCGCGCGCGCCGGTCGACATCGCCATGGTGGCGGTCAAGTCCTACGACACCGCGTGGGCGACCATGCTGATCCGCCCCTACCTCGCGCCGGGCGCCACCGTCGTCTCGCTGCAGAACTGCCTGAACGAGGAAACCATCGCCGCCATCGTCGGCTGGGGCCGCACCGTCGGCGTGATCGCATCGCTCATCTCGGTCGACATGCACGAAGCGGGCCGCATCCGGCGCACCGTGCCGAAGGGCGGCGCGCAGCACACGGTGTTCCGCGTCGGCGAACCGCACGGCCGCATCACGCCGCGCGTCGAGGAACTGGTCGAGCTGTTCAGCCTGATCGACAGCGCGAAGGCGACCGCCAATCTGTGGGGCGAGCGCTGGTCGAAGCTGGTGCAAAACGGCATGGGCAACGGCGTCACCGCGCTCACCGGCCTGTCCTCGTCGGGCTGCCTCGCCGACGAAACCATCCGCGGCTTCCAGATCCGGCTCGCCGGCGAGGGCGTGCGGATCGGGCAGGCGCTCGGTTTCCCGCTCGAGAAGATCCGCGGCGTCGAGCCCGAGCTGATGGCGCGCGCCGCGGAGGGCGACGCCGCGGCGCGCGCCGTGGTCGACGCCATCCTGACGCCGAAGGCCGGTGCCAATCCGCGCGCCGACCTGCAGCGCCCGTCGATGGCGCAGGACATCCTCAAGGGTCGGCGCACCGAGATCGAGTTCATGAACGGGGTGATCGCCGCAAAGGGCGCCGAGATCGGCCTTGCGGCCCCGAGCCACGAGAAGCTCACCGCGCTGGTGCTGCGCCTCGAGCGCGGCGAGATCGCGGCCTCCCCGGCGCACCTTGGCGCCGCGGCGCGATGAGCGGCGCACTCGCAGGGCGCGTCGCCCTCATCACCGGCGGCAGCAAAGGCATCGGTCGCGCCGTGGCCGACACCCTCGCGCGCGAGGGCGCGAGGCTCGCATTGTGCGCGCGCGGCCAGGACGCGCTCGAAGTCGCTTCGCGCGAGCTGCGCGCGCTCGGCGCCGAAGTGCTGGTGCAGGTCGCCGACGTCACCCGCGCCGGCGACATCGCGCGTTTCGTCGCCGCGGCGGCAGCGCGCTTCGGCGCGATCGACATCCTGGTCAACAATGCGGTCAGTTCGACGCAGGGCAGCTTCGGCGCGCTGTCCGACGAGGAATGGCAGCACCACGTCGACGTCAAGCTGCTCGGCTACGTACGCTGCGCGCGCGAGGCCCTGCCCTGGCTGGAGAAGAGTGCGCAGGGGCGCATCGTCAACATCGGCGGCATGACCGCGCGCGACGTGAGCGCCTATCGCATCACCAACGGCGTCGTCAACGCAGGCGTCAGCAACTTCAGCAAGCACCTCGCCGAGCAGGTCGGCCGGCACGGCATCACCGTGAACGCCATCCACCCCGGCTATACGCAGACGCCGAGAATGGAAGCGATGATCCAGCGCCGCGCCGAACTGGAGGGCCATTCGATCGAGGACGAGACGCGGCTGCGCCTGGCCGAGATCCCGATCGGCCGCTTCATCCGGCCCGCCGACATCGCGAACCTCGTGCTGTTCCTTTGCTCGGAGGCCGCGGCGGCGATCACCGGCCAGTCGATCGCGGTCGACGGCGGCTCGGGCCGCGCCATCAACTACTGAGCGCCATACGTGTAGGCTTGATGCAATCCAATTGATTCCACAACCGAGGAGCGAGCTGCCATGATCCACGTCATCGCCATCATCACCGCCAAGCCGGGCAAGCGCGAAGCCGTTCTCGAAGCCTTCCGCGCGAACATTCCCGCCGTGCGCGCCGAGCAGGGCTGCATCGAGTACGGTGCGGCGGTCGACGCGCCGGGCGAGCTCAAGATCCAGACCAAGTTCGGCCCCGACAGCTTCGTCGTCGTCGAGAAGTGGGAGAGCATCGATGCCCTCAAGGCGCACGCCGCGGCGCCGCACATGGCCGCCTACGCCGCCAAGACCAAGGAGCTGCTCGCGAACCGCGTGATCCACGTGCTCTCGCCGGCCTAAAATCCGCTTCGGCATTGTGCGCAGGAAGGCGCCTCGGACCTCATGGTGAGCGATAGCGGACTCCGGCATCGGCTGGCGGCGATCCTCGCCGCGGATGTCGCCGGATATTCGCGCCTTATGGCGCACAACGAGCGCGCCACGCTGTACACGCTCGATGCCGCGCGCGGCGTCTTCAGGGTCCGCATCGAGGCGAACCAGGGTCGCGTGATCGACATGGCGGGCGACTCGGTGCTCGCCGCGTTCGAAACGGCAAGCGGCGCCGTGAGCGCCGCGCTCGAGATCCAGAAGGCGCTTGCGATGACCGCTGAGGCCGTGCCGGAGGCGCAGCGCATGCGCTTTCGCATCGGCATCCACCTGGGCGACGTGATCGAGAAGACCGACGGAACGGTATACGGAGACGGCGTCAACATCGCCGCGCGCCTCGAAAGCCTCGCCGAGCCGGGCGGCATCACCGTCTCGGGCATGGTGCATGAGGCGGTGCGCAGCCGCGTCGCGGCGCAGTTCGCGGATCTCGGCGACCAGTCGTTCAAGAACATCGCCATGCCGGTGCGCGCGTTCCGTGTCCTGCGCAACGCCTCCGATGCCGCGGCGCCGGCACTCGCACCGGCCGCGCTTCCGCTGCCGGGCAAGCCCTCGATCGCAGTACTGCCGTTCACCAACATGAGCGGCGACGCACAGCACGAATACTTCGCCGACGGCATCGTCGAGGACATCATCACCGAGCTTTCGCGCTACTCGGAGCTTTTCGTCATCGCGCGCAACTCGACCTTCACCTACAAGGGGCGCGCGGTGAAGGTGCAGGAGGTGCGCCGCGATCTCGGCGTGCACTACGTCGTCGAGGGCAGCGTGCGGCGTTCCGGCAATCGCGTGCGCGTCACCGTGCAGCTCATCGACGCGTCGACCGGCAATCACGTCTGGGCCGAGCGCTATGACCGGGACGCCGTCGATATCTTCGATCTCCAGGACGAGCTGACGCGTGCGATCGTCGCCACCCTGCCCGGCCGCCTGGGCGCCGCCGAGGCCGAGCGACTGCGCCGCAAGCCGCCGAGCGACATGGCGGCCTTCGATTACCTGCTCGCCGGCAAGATCCACCACCACCGCGCCACCCCGGAGGACAACGACGAGGCGCTGCGCCTGCTCGACAAGGCGATCGCGCTCGACCCGCAGTTCGCGCAGGCCCATGCCTGGAAAGCCTGCACCCTCGGACAGGCGGCGGAGCGCGGCTTTCGCGATCCGCCCGAGAAGTTCCTCATGCTGGCGTGGGAAGAGATCAACAAGGCCGTCGCGCTGGACGAGAACGACGTCGAGTGCCACCGGCTGCTGTGCGAGGTCTGCATCGAGACGCGCCAGCTCGACCAGGCCGTGCTGCACAACGAGCGGGCGCTCGCCATGAATCCGAACGATCCGCGCCTGGTCGCGCAAAAGGGCGAAGTCCTGACCTGGCTCGGCCAGGCGGCCGAGGCCGTCGAGTGGCTGCAAACCGCGATGCGCCTCGACCCGCACGGCGCGCCGACGCGCGCGCACCTTCTGGGGCGCGCCCTGTTCGGCGCACAGCGATACGCCGAAGCACTCGAGGCGTTGCGCCGGATCCGGTCCCCGCGCCACGGCCATCTCGCGTTCATGGCCGCATGCGCGGCGCAGCTCGGCCGCGACGACGAGGCGCGCGAGCGGGTCGCCGCGGCGCTCGCGCTCAAGCCGGAGCTCACCGCCAGCAGCGTCGTCGCGGGGCTCTGCTACAGGGAGGCGAGCGACCGCGAGCATCTCGCGGCCGCGCTGCGCAGGGCAGGCCTGCCCGAGTAAGCGCCGGCGCGCAGGCGGCCGCGTGGTTGCTTGAACGCCTACGCCTTGCGCGGCGCGACGACCTCGAACTGCAGCGCGAAATCGTCGAGCATTTCGAGCAGCGCTTCGAGCGGCGCCACCTCTCCTTTTACGTGCAGTGATCCGGCCGCCCGCGCCTCGGCGACCGTCTTGCGCCGCAGAACAACGTCGACGAGCACCTCGCGCGTGGTCGTCACCGTCGCGGCGGCGTCGGGTGCGATGCGGTCCATGCGCTGCGTCAGCGTGCTGTGCTTGAGCGTCTGCACGACGCGCTCGTCGGTATCGGTCAGCACCCAGTTGAGCACGAAGCTACGGCCCGCCACACGCGCCGGGTCGAGACGCACCGCGACGAAATCGAACAGCGTCGCGGTCGTCACCGCGGTGAGCAGCGCCGGGCTCAGCATCGGCCGCGGTGCGAGCTGGGTCACGCCATGCCGCAGCTCGCGCGCGCCCGTGAGGTAAGCATTGCGCCAGGTCGCCGACTCCGCCTGGTAGCCGAGCTGCTCGAAGGCGTCGGCGCACAATGCGCGCGCCGCGCGGTTGTCCGGGTCGGCGAACACCACCTGATTCGTCACCTGCGCCACCCAGCGGTATTCGCCGCGCGCGAAATCCTCCCGCGCGCGGGCGAGCACCGCCTCGGCGCCACCCATGTAGGCGACCATCTTCTGCGCCGCGGCGACCGACGGCAGCGGGTTGAGGTTGGCCGGGTTGCCGTCGTACCAGCTGAGGTAGCGCTGGTACACCGCCTTCGCGTTGTGGCTGATCGTGCCGTAGTAGCCGCGCAGCGGCCATTCGCGCGCCAGCTCGGGCGGCAGATCGAGCACCTCGGCGATCTCGGCCGGCTTCCAGCCGTGGTTCATTAGGCGCACGGTCTGGTCGTGCAGGTACTTGTAGAGGTCGCGCTGCCGCTCGAGGAACTCGCGGATGCGCGCCCGTCCCCAGGTCGGCCAGTGGTGCTGGCCGATCAGCACTTCGGCCTGCGCGCCGAACAGCTCGAGCGCCTCGGCGAGGTAATGCGACCACAGGCGCGGGTCTCGCACCACCGCGCCACGCAAGGGGCAGAAGTTGTGCAGATGGCGCGTGGCGTTCTCCGCCATGTTGAGCACGCCGCCCGCGGGCATGAACAGGTGCATCTCGGCCGGCGCCTCGGTGCCGGGGGCGAGCTGGAACACGATCTCGACGCCGTCGATGCGGTGCGTCTCCACCGGCTGCCGGATGTCGCGCGTCGGCGCGATCAGGCTCACCGCGCCGCGCGCCACCGCCTTGCCGAGCCCTGCGTCGACCTGACCGCGCGGCCCGGGCCGCAGCAGGTCGCCGAACTGGAACTGCGCGCGGCGCAGCATCGGGTTGCCGACGAGCACGTTCTCGCCGGCGACTGCCTCCAGAAACCCCGCCGGCGCAATGACCTGCACACGCCCGGCGCGCACCTCTTCGTCCGAAATCACGCCCTTCACGCCACCGTAGTGATCGACGTGGCTGTGGCTGTAGACGAGCGCGACCACCGGCCGCCGCGGGCGATGCGCGTAGTAGAGCTCGAGCGCGGCACGCGCGGTGTCGGTACTGGTCAATGGATCGACGACGATGATGCCGCTCGCGCCCTCGATGATCGTCATGTTGGCGATGTCGAGGCCGCGCACCTGGTAGACACCCGGCACCACGGCGAACAGGCCGTGGTTCAGGTTGAGCCGCGCCATGCGCCACAGGCTCGGGTTGACCGTGGGCGGCGCGTCTTCGCCGTCTAGGAAGCGGTATGCGGGCAGCATCCACACCGGCGTGCCTTTCGCCGTACGGATCACGCCGTCGACGTGGCTGGCGATGAAGCCGCGGCGCGCGTCGGCGAAGTCGGTCTGGTCGTCGAACGGCAGACGCGCGGCGAGCGCCGCATTGGCGCGCCGCGTCGCCGGCTCGGCATCCTTCTGGCTCGGGTCGGCCGCGACCCAGTGTGTCTTCGGATCGGTCATGAACGGGGTCTCCCGCGGCTCAGACGCCGCCCACGACACCCGCCGTGCGCAGGCGCGCGATCTCGTCCGGCGCAAAGCCGGCCTCGCGCAGGATCTCGCTCGAGTGCTCGCCGAGCGCCGGCGCGCGCCCCGGGCGCCGCGGCTCGACGCCCTCGATGCGAAACGGCACGGCGAGCGTGAGCGGCATCTCGGGGTTATCGGACTCGACGATCGCCTGGGCGGCGCGCGCCTGCGGATCCTCCCCGAGGTCCGTCACGCGCGTGATCGGGGCGAAGATCATGCGCTCGGCCCTCAGCCGCTCGCGCCAGTGTGCCCAGTCCTCTGCGACGAACACCGCGTCGAACACCGCCGTGAGCGCGGCCGCGTTGGCGCGCCGCGCCGGGGTGGTCGCGAAGCGCGCGTCGTGCTCGAGCTCGGGACGGCCGACCACGCGGCACAGCCCGGGCCAGAAACGCTCCTCCATCGGCAGCGCGATCGAGAACCAGCGGCCGTCCTTGCACCGATAGCAATTGCCGAGCGCGCTCCTCGGGCGTTCCCGCGGCGGGCGCAGCGGCAGCGTCGCGCCGACGAGCGCCGCCTGTACGGCGACGCCGTTCGACCACAGCCCCGCGGCCAGCAGCGAGGTCGATACCCGCCCGCCGCGTCCGCTCTTCTCGCGCCGCATGAGTGCGAGCAGGATCGCCGAGACCAGCGACATCGCCGTCGCTCGGTCGCCCGCCGCCGGCATCGAGAAGTGCGGTGGCTGGTCTTCGTAGCGGTTGATGTCGAGGAAGCCGCTACGCGCGAAATAGGCCGTCGAGTCGAAGCCCGGCTGGTCGCGCTCCGGCCCGGCCTCGCCGAAGCCGGTGAGCGAGGCGTAGACGAGCCGCGGATGCGCCGCGTGCAGGTCCTCCCAGCGCAGGCGCATGCGCTCGCGCAGCCGCAGCGGGAAGTTGGTCACCAGCACGTCGGCACGCGCGATCAGCCGCTCCATCGCGGCGCGCCCCTCCGGGTGATGCAGGTCGAGCGCGATCGAGCGCTTGTTGCGCGCGTCCATCTCCCAGGGGTAGTTGACCGGGCTCTTCGGGTAGGCGTGCGAGGACTGGATCACGCGGTTCGGATCGCCGACGCCGGGCTGCTCGACCTTGATCACGTCGGCGCCGTACTCGCCGAGCACCAGCGCCGTCACCGGCGCGGCGATGTAGGTGCCGACGTCGAGCACGCGCAGGCCGGCAAGCGGAAGCTCGGTCGCGGAAGTCTCGCTCGTCACGGGCGCGATTCTGGCATGCGGGAAAAGGTTCCTGACACCTTTTGCGGTACATTCGCTGCGCCATGCCGCAGACCCTCGCCCAGAAGCTCGTCGCGCGCGCCGCGGGCCGCGCGACGGTGGCGCCCGGCGAATTTGTCGTCTGTAAGGTCGATCTTGCGATGTTCCACGACTCGAGCGGGCCGCGGCGCCTCGCGCCGATGCTCGCGCGCCTCGGTGCCAGGGTCTGGGATCCCGCGCGCATCGTGCTGGTGACAGACCACTACGTCACGGGCGAGGACGCCGAAAGCCGCGCCATCGTGCGCATCGCGCGCGACTGGGCGAAGGCCGAGGGCATCCGCAACTTCTACGACGGCATCGGCATCTGCCACGTGCTGCTCGCCGAGCACGGCCACCTGCGCCCCGGCCTGTTCGCGGTCGGCGGCGACAGCCATTCGCCCACCGGCGGCGCGTTCGGCGCCTACATGTTCGGCATCGGCGCGACCGAGATGCTCGGCGTGGTGGTGACCGGCGAGATCTGGCTGCGCGTGCCGGAGACGATCCGCATGCAATGGGACGGGCGTTTCGGCGACGGCGTCTGCGCCAAGGACGTGATGCTGCATCTGTGCGGCCGCTTCGGTCTCGACGGCGGCGCCTACCAGGCGGTCGAGTACGCCGGCAGCGCGATCGCCGCGCTGCCGATGCAGGAACGCATGACGCTCGCCAACATGACCGCGGAACTCGGCGGACAGACGGGCCTCGTCGCCCCCGACGCCGTGACGCGCGACTACCTGGCGCAGGCCGGTGTGCGCGAAGTCGAGATCGAGCCCTGGCAAAGCGACGCCGACGCGCCGCTCGCGGCGCGGCATGTGTTCGACGCCCAAGCGCTCGAGCCGCAGGTGGCGGCGCCGCACAGCCCGGCGAACGCGGGCCCGGTGACGGCGTTCGAGGATGAACGCATCGACATCGCTTACGTCGGCGCCTGCACCGGCGCCAAGCTCGAGGACCTGCGCATGGCGGCGCGCGTGCTCAAAGGGCGCAGGATCGCGCCGGGCGTCGAGCTGCTGGTCGCGCCCGCCTCGCGCAGGGATCAGGATCGCGCGCGCGACGAAGGCGTGCTCGGCGCTCTGCAGGACGCGGGTGCGCAGCTGCTGCCGAACGCCTGCGGCATCTGCGCCGGTTACGGCGATCGCTTCGACGCCCGGGCGCGGGTCGTCTCGACCACGGCGCGCAACTTCAAGGGCCGCATGGGCGCGCCGAGCACCGAGGTGTTTCTCGCCTCGCCCTACACGGTGGCCGCGAGCGCGCTCGCCGGCCGCATCGCCGATCCGCGAGCGGTGCTGCAATGAGCGGGCGGGCCTGGATCGTCGGCGACGACGTCGACACCGACGCGATCGCGCCTGGCCGCTGGATGAAGGGCGGCATCGACGAACTGTCGCGCCACTGTCTCGAGGCGGTGGCGCCGGAGTTCGCGCAGGGCGCGCGCCCGGGCGACGTGCTGGTCGCCGGGCGCAACTTCGGCTGCGGCTCCTCGCGCGAGCAGGCGGCGCAGGCGCTTCGGCATCTGGGCCTCGCCGCGGTGCTGGCGCGCTCCTTCGCCGGCCTTTTTTACCGCAACGCCATCAACCTCGGCCTGCCGGTGCTCGAGTGCGAGGCGCTGGCAGGCATCCCCGCCGGCGCCGAGCTGGCGGTCGACCTCGACGCGGCAACCGTGCGTCTCGCCCCGGGCGGCGAGACGCTGCGCTGCACGCCGATGCCGCCGTTCCTGCTCGACATCGTGCAGGCCGGCGGCCTGCTGAACCAACTCGAACGGCGCCTCGCCGCGGCGCGGGAAGGGAAGCCTGCATGAGCCTGCCGCTGAAGGGCATTCGCGTCCTCGACTTCGGTCGCTACATTGCCGGGCCGTACTGCGCCGCGCTGCTCGCCGAATACGGCGCCGACGTGATCCGCATCGAGAAGCGCGACGGCAGCGAGGATCGCTGGAACACGCCGGTCGCCGAGGGCGGCGAGGGGGCACTGTTCCTGCAGATGAATCGCAACAAGCGTTCGCTCACGCTCGACCCGATGACGCCGGGCGGGCGCGAAGTAATCGACCGCCTGCTGCCGACGGCGGACGTGGTGGTGGCAAACCTGCCGACGCAGACGCTCGAGCGCATGGGATTGGACTACGCGCGCATCAGCGCACTCAACCCGCGCGTCATCCTCACCACCGTGTCGGCCTACGGCCCGGAGGGCCCGATGCGCCGCAACGTCGGCTTCGACGGCGTCGGCCAGGTGATGTCGGGCGCGGTCTACATGACCGGCACGCCCGAGCAGCCCTATCGCGCGATGGTGCCCTGGGTCGACTTCGGCACCGCGCTGCACTGCGCCTACTGCACGCTGATCGCGCTGAAGGAACGCGAGACGAGCGGCAAGGGGCAGATCGTGCGCGGCACCCTGCTCGGCACGGCGCTGACGCTCGGCAATGCGCTGTTGATCGAGCAGGGCGTGCTCGGCATCGACCGCGTGGCGACCGGCAACCGCGGGCAGACCTCGGCGCCGAACGACCTGTTCCGCACGCGCGACGGCTGGGTGATCTGCCAGGTGATCGGCCAGCCGCTGTACGCGCGCTGGGCGACACTGATGGGCGAGCCCGAGTGGTTGAGCGATGTGCGCTTTCGCGACGACCGCGCGCGCGGCGACAACGGTGCGCTCATCAGCGAGCGCATGGCGCGCTGGTGCGCCGAGCGCACCAGCGACGAGGTGCTCGAGACGCTCGGCAAGGCGATGATCCCCTGCGGCCCGCTGCTCAAGCCGCAGGAGACGCTCGATCACCCGCAGGTCGCGGCGCTCGGCGTGCTGCAGCCGCTCGACTATCCCGGCCTGCCGCGCCCGGCGCCGGTCGGCCGCGTGCCGGTGACGCTGTCGCGCACCGAGCCGGTGCCGCGCCGCGCGCCGCCGGTGCTCGGCGCCGACAGCGACGCGGTACTCGCCGAAGCCGGCTACTCGGCCGCGCAAATCGCGCAGCTGCGCAGGGACGGCGTGACCTGACGGCCTGAGGCGCCGGCGCCTCAGCCGAGCGCGCGGCGCGGCTCGACGTAGGGCCGTTCGAGCGCCTCGGCCACCGCCGGGTGCGTCACCTGCCCGGCGTGGACATTGAGGCCGTTCAGCAGATGCGGGTCGTCGCGCAGCGCGCGCTTGTCGGCGAGCGCGAGCACGAAGGGCAGCGTCGCGTTGTTGAGCGCGAGGGTCGAGGTGCGCGGCACGCCGCCAGGCATGTTGGCGACGCAGTAGTGGATCACGTCGTCGACCACGTAGGTCGGCTTGTCGTGCGTCGTCGGATGCGAGGTTTCGAAGCAGCCGCCCTGGTCGATGGCGACGTCGACCACCACCGCGCCCGGCTTCATACGCCGCACCATGTCCGCGCTCACCAGCTTCGGTGCCTCGGCGCCCGGGATCAGCACGCCGCCGATCACCAGGTCGGCCTCGAGCACGTGCTTGTCGATGGCATGGCGGGTGGAAAATACGGTGTTCAGCGGCCGGCCGAACTGGCGCCACAGGCGCCGCAGCTGATCGAGATTGCGGTCGATCACCCAGACGTCGGCGCCCATGCCGAGCGCGATGTGGATGGCGTGCGTGCCGACGACGCCACCACCGAGCACCAGCACCTTGGCCGGATCGACGCCCGGCACGCCGCCGAGCAGCACGCCGAGGCCGCCGTGCGTCTTCTCGAGGAAGTAGGCGCCGGCCTGCACCGCCATGCGGCCGGCGACCTCGGACATCGGCGCGAGCAGCGGCAGCCCGCCGGCGGGCGAGGTCACCGTCTCGTAGGCGATGCAGGTCGCCTTGCTGGCGATCAGCTCGCGGGCCTGCTCCGGATCCGGCGCGAGGTGCAGGTAGGTAAAGAGCACCTGCCCTTCGCGCAGCTGCTTGCGTTCGTTCGCCTGCGGCTCCTTGACCTTGACGATCAGCTCGGCCCGTGCGAACACCTCCTCGGCGCGCGCCACCACGCTGGCGCCGGCCGCCGCGTACTGCTCGTCGGCACAACCAATGCCCGCGCCCGCGTCGTGCTCGACGAAGACCTCGTGGCCGTGCACCACCAGCTCGTGCACGTTGGCCGGCACCAGACCGACCCGGTATTCGCTCGCCTTGATCTCCCTAGGTACGCCGACCCGCATCGCCGTCTCCCGCGCCTCGCAACGCGCTAGCTTAGCGCGCCGGCGTCGACGCGCACCGGCGTGCCGGTGACCAGCGACGCGGCGGGCGACGACAGCCACACGACGAGCGCCGCCACCTCCTCGGGCGTGCCGAAACGGCCGAGCGCCTGGCGCGCCAGCATCAGCTCGCGCATGTTGCCGTGCTCGAACAGCGGCTCGGCGAGCGGCGTCTCGACCGGTCCCGGGCAGACGCAGTTCACCCGGATGCCGCGCCGGCCGTAGCTGCGCGCCGCGGTCCGGGTCAGGCCGACCACCGCGTGCTTGGAGGCGGCGTAGGCGGGCAGCAGCGCGCTGCCGACCAGCCCTGCGACCGAGGCCGTGTTGACGATCGAATGCCCGCCCGCCGGCGCTGCCTGCTGCAGCATGCAGCCGATCTCGGCCTGCATGCACAGCCACACGCCGCGCACGTTGACCGCCATCACGCGCTCGTAGTCGGCGAGCGAAACGCCGTGCAACTCGCCCAGCGGGCCGAGGATGCCGGCATTGTTGAACGCGCAGTCGATGCGGCCGAAGGCGTTCAGCGCGCCGTCGAAGAACCCGCGCACCGAGCCCTGTTCGGCGACGTCGATCTGCCCCGCCCAGGCCTCGCCGCCGGCGTCGCGCACCGCCTGCGCGGTCTGCTCCGCCGTGTTCGGGTCGATGTCGCCCACCGCGACGCGCGCGTCTTCGGCGCAGAACTGCAGCGCCGCGGCGCGGCCGAAGCCCGAGCCGCCGCCGGTGATCAGCACGACGCGATCTTTCAGTTGCCCTGCCATGTCCCCTCCGCCAAGTCAGGCCGTGCCGCCTTGTCGCACCCGGACATGGCGCCGTCAAGCGCCGCTCGCGATTCGCAGGCGGACCTGCTCATTGGCTTCCCCTGCCGCGGGCGGCGTGCTTCAATCGCGCGCCCGTCACCGCTGCCAGGGAATCCCGTGCGCCCGCCCCGCTCGACCGCCGCCCTGTTCGCCGCGCTGCTGCTTGCGGCCGGTCCCGCCGGTGCCGCCGACGCCGATACCCCTGAGGTGCGCGCACTCGGCATCGACGCGCCGCGGCGCGTGCTGTTCGTCGGCAACAGCTACCTGTA
>JBFFEY010000029.1:0-35322 GCA_041558415.1 Burkholderiales bacterium
GAGACGCACGAGTACACCGACATGTACCCGGGCATGGCGAAGACCGCGCGCGACGAGGGCTTCGGCGAGATTGCCGACTGGTTCGAGACGCTGGCCAAGGCCGAGCGCAGCCACGCCAACCGCTTCCAGAAGGCGCTCGACGCGCTCGCCGACTGAGTCGCGCGGGCACGCCCTCGCAGCGCGCGCAGTGCGCGACCGGGCTGGGATAACGCAGACCTCACACGCAACACACTGACATGACCCAGATAGCTAGAGAAAGCCTGCTTTCGCTCGAGGCCTATGCCAAGGAGCGCAAGGCCTTCCGCGCGCGTGTCATGGCGCACAAGCAGCGTCGCAGCGTCCGGCTGGGCGCCCACGTGACACTGCTGTTCGAGGACGAGCTCACGATTCGTTATCAGGTGCAGGAGATGCTCCGCATCGAGCGGATTTTCGAAGAGGAGGGCATCCAGGACGAACTCGATGCCTACAACCCGCTGATTCCAGATGGCAGCAACTGGAAAGCCACGATGCTCATCGAGTACCCCGACGTTGGCGAGCGTCAGCGCATGCTTGCCAAGCTCAAGGGCATCGAAGATCGGGTCTGGATCCAGGTGGAAGGCTGCGACCGGGTGTACGCAATCGCCGACGAGGACCTTGAGCGCGAGAACGCGGAAAAGACATCCTCGGTGCACTTTCTGCGTTTCGAGTTGACCGAGGAAATGCGCAAGGCCGTGAAATACGGCGTCGGGCTCGCGATGGGCGTCGACCACCCCGAGTACCGGGTGCCGCTCGACCCGGTGCCCGCGGAAGCGCGCGCCGCCCTGGCGGCGGACCTTGCGTAGCGCCGCGCGCGGGCTGGCCAGCGGTCTGCTCGCCGCACTGCTGGCCTTGTCCTGCGGTGCCGCGCAGTCGCAGATCAATATTCGCTTCGGCGAGCACCAGGACGAAGAGGCGCCGAAGCCGCAACGCGACGCCGAAGGGGTGGTGCCGCCGGCCTATCCGCAGGAAAAGGACTTCGTCGCGTTCTTCGTCAGCGCTGCGAACGCGTTCGACTTCTTCATCGACGGTACTTCGATCGGCATCGAAGGTGGCATCGTTCGGTACACGGTGATCGCGCGCAGCCCGGACGGGGTCGAAAACGTGAGCTACGAGGCGATTCGCTGCGGCTCGAGCGAATACCGGATTTACGCCATCGGGCACGGCGACCGCAGCTGGGCCGGACGAACGACGCCCTGGCGGGCGATCACGCCGAAAAGCGTGCAGCGTTGGCGCCACGCACTGCTACGCGATTACTTTTGCCCGGGCGGCGCGCCGATCCTGACGGTGGAGGAGGGAATTGAGGCACTGCGTCGCGGCCGTCATCCGTCGCTCGACCGGAGCGACCGTTTCTGAGGCGCTGCGGCCCTAGAGCAGCACCAGATTGTCGCGGTGGATCAGCTCGGGCTCGTCGACGTAGCCGAGTAGGGTCTCGATCTCGCTCGATGCGCGGCGCATGATGATGCGGGCTTCGCCCGCGGCGTAATTGACCAGGCCGCGCGCGATCTCGCGCCCGTCCGGGTCGAGGCAGGCAACCGCCTCGCCGCGCTCGAAGGTTCCGCGTACGCCCGTCACGCCGATCGGCAGCAGGCTCTTACCGTCACGCACTAGCGCGGTGACCGCGCCGGCATCCAGCACCAGCTGACCAGCGACCGTCAGGTGGTCCGCGAGCCATTGCTTGCGGGCGGTCATCGGCGCCGTCGAGGCTTCCAGCAGCGTCCCCAGCTGCTCGCCTTGCGCCAGGCGCACGAGCACATCGGGTTCATGCCCGGACGCGATGACTGTGTGCGCGCCACTGCGTGCGGCGCGCTTGGCGGCCAGCACCTTGGTCAGCATGCCGCCTTTCGCAATGCGCGAACCGGCACCGCCTGCGATCACCTCGAGCCGCGGGTCGCCGGCCCGCGCGCGCTCGATCAAGGGAGCCTCCCGCACGCGCCGTGGATCCGCCTCATGAAGGCCATGCTGGTCCGTGAGAATCACCAGAACGTCGGCCTCCACCAGGTTCGTCACCAGCGCGCCCAGCGTATCGTTGTCGCCGAACTTGATCTCGTCGGTCACCACGGTGTCGTTTTCGTTGATCACCGGGATCACCCCGAGGCCGAGCAGCGTACGCAGCGTCGAGCGCGCATTGAGATAGCGCTGCCGGTCGGTCATGTCGGCATGCGTCAGCAGGATCTGCGCGGTGGCGAGGCCGTGTTCGCGGAAACAGGTCTCGTAGCACTGCACCAAGCCCATCTGGCCAACCGCTGCCGCCGCCTGCAGTTCGTGCAGCGCGTGGGGCCGTCGCGGCAGCGCAAGACGTTGCAGGCCCTCGGCGATCGCGCCGCTCGACACGAGCACCGAACGCTTGCCCAATTGCCGCAGACGGGCAATCTGCGTCGCCCAACGCGCGATCGACGCGACATCGAGGCCACGTCCATCGTTGGTGACGAGCGACGAACCGACCTTGACGACCAGCGTTCTCGCGCTTGCAACCGGCCCGGACATTGCGCCTCCGTTTCAGGCGGCGCGGCGCCGCGCGCGCGCGGGCGGCGCCTGTAGGAAGCGGTGCGCGGCTGCGCAAAGCTCGCGACAGCCTTCGCCGGTCAGCGCAGAAACCTTGAACCATGGGCCTTTCCAGCGCAGCTTGCGCAGCACGGCGCGGATGCGTTCATCCGCCGCCCGGTCGTCGAGGAGATCCGTCTTGTTGAACACCAGCCAGCGCGCCTTACGGTACAGCGTCGGATCATACTTCTTCAGTTCCAGTGCCAGGGCCCGTACGTCCTGCACCGGGTCCGTGTCCGGCGCCTGCGGCGCGATATCCACCAGGTGCAGCAGCAGGCGCGTACGCGCGAGGTGCCGCAGGAACTGGTGCCCCAGGCCTGCGCCTTCAGCCGCGCCGCGAATCAGACCGGGGATGTCGGCGATCACGAAGCTCGCATCGTGGCCGAGCCGCACGACCCCGAGCGAGGGATTGAGCGTGGTGAAGGGATATTCGGCCACCTTCGGCCGCGCCGCGGAAACCGCGCGCAGGAAAGTCGATTTCCCCGCATTCGGCAGTCCGAGCAGGCCGACGTCGGCAAGCACGCGCAGCTCGAGCGCGAGCTCGCGCTGCTCGCCGGGCTGGCCGCGCGTAAACTGGCGAGGGGCGCGGTTCACGCTCGACTTGAAGTGGATGTTGCCGAGCCCTCCGGCGCCACCCTTCGCCAGCAGTACGCGCTCGCCAGCTGCGGTGAGGTCGCCGATCAGATCGCCGCTCGCCGCGTCGCGGATCAGGGTGCCGATCGGCATGCGCAGTTCGACGTCGCGCCCGGCCCGGCCGTTGCAGTCCGAACCCATGCCCTTGCCGCCGTGGGTTGCGCGATGAATGCGCGCATAGCGGTAGTCGATCAGGGTGTTGAGATTACGGTCGGCGACCGCCCAGACACTGCCACCGCGTCCGCCATCGCCGCCATCCGGGCCGCCGCGCGGGACGTACTTTTCGCGGCGGAAGCTCGCCACCCCGTCACCGCCGTGGCCCGCGTGGACCTGGATCCTGGCTTCGTCGATGAACTTCACGGCGCGGCTTGCGAAAAGAAAAAGGCCCTACCGCATGCGATAGGGCCTTGCCTGCGAGGCGTGGCAGCTCAGCCCAGCACGCTCACGATTTTCTTGTTCGCCGGGCCGGCCACGGAATACTCGACCCGCCCCATCGCCTTGGCAAACAGCGTGTGGTCGCGGCCGATGCCCACGTTGCGGCCGGGATGCACCCGCGTTCCCCGCTGGCGCACCAGGATCTGCCCGGCATTGACCTGCTGGCCGCCGAATACCTTGATGCCGAGCCGCTTTGCCTGCGAATCGCGGCCGTTGCGTGAACTACCGCCTGCCTTTTTGTGTGCCATGTCTGTCCCGTCGTCGGTTGCGTGTCCCGGCTCAGGCCGAAACGATTTCGTCGATGCGCACCTCGGTGTAATTCTGCCGGTGGCCCTGGTGCTTCTGATAGTGCTTGCGCCGACGCAGCTTGAAGATCTTCACCTTGTCACCGCGGCCGTGCCCGATGACTGTCGCCTTGACCTGCGCGCCCGGCAGGGTCGGGGTGCCGAGCTTGACGGCTTCGCCCTCGCCCACCATCAGCACCTCGCCGAAGGACACCGGCGCCCCGACTTCCGCGGCCAGCGCCTCGACGCGCAGCTGCCCGCCTGGCTCGACGCGATACTGTTTGCCGCCCGTTTTGATCACCGCATACATAGGACGATCCGTGTTCCGTAATTCGAGTGCAAAGGGCTGAAATTCTAAAGGAAACCCGGCGCTCGCGTCAAAGCATCCTGTGCTAAGCTTCGCGGCCGTCCCCGGGGGCCCCCGGCGGCGCTCCGCCCGATGGATTTCCCCCCCGTTCTTGCACCGATCGCCGACCAGATGCAGCGCGTCGCCGCGGTCATCCGCGAGCGGCTGGCATCCGACGTGGTGCTCGTGCGGCAGGTCGCCGCGCACATCGTCGATGGCGGTGGCAAGCGGCTACGCCCTGCCCTGCTGCTGCTCGCCGCGGAGGCCGCCGGGGCGCGCAGCGAGGCGCGCTACACGCTCGCGGCCGTGGTCGAATTTATCCACACGGCGACCCTGCTGCACGACGACGTGGTCGACGTTTCGCAGCTGCGACGCGGGCGCGCGACCGCGAACGCGTCCTTCGGCAACGCGGCCGCGGTGCTGGTCGGCGATTTTCTGTACTCGCGAGCCTTCCAGATGATGGTCGGCGTCAATGACATGCGGGTGATGCAGGTACTAGCGGACGCCACCAACACGATCGCGGAGGGCGAGGTCCTGCAACTGATGAACTGCCACGACCCCGAGGTCGACGAGCAGCGCTACCTCGAGGTCGTGCGGCGCAAGACGGCAAAGCTGTTCGAGGCTTCAGCGCGGCTCGGCGGCGTCCTCGGACGTGCGCCGCAGGCGGTCGAGGAGGGGCTTGCACGCTACGGCATGCATTTGGGCACCGCGTTCCAGCTGATCGATGACGTACTTGACTACTCGGGCAACCCGGAGACCATCGGCAAGAGCCTGGGCGACGACCTCGCGGAAGGCAAGCCGACGCTGCCGCTCATCCGGGTCATGCGCGAGGGGCCGCCGCAGGCGGCCGAGCGGGTGCGACGCGCAATCATCGACGGCAGCCGGGAAGATTTTCCCGCGGTATTGGATTCGATCCGGGAGTGCGGCGCGCTGGACGCGGCGCGCGCAGTGGCGCAACGCGAGGCCGATCTCGCCTGCGCCGCGCTAGACGCGGTGCCAGCCTCGGGCGCGCGGGATTCTCTGCTAGAATTGGCGGCCTTTTCAGTCACGCGTCGACAGTAGCAACCCGTTGCGGCGCGGCCTCGATTCGGGGTGTAGCTCAGCCTGGTAGAGTACTGCGTTCGGGACGCAGGTGTCGGAGGTTCAAATCCTCTCACCCCGACCAACCCTCGTGTGCGCAGCGGCCCGGGCCGCCGACCGATGAGCCGGGCGGCGCGCGCGGCGCCGGGGCGCGCATAATCCGGCGTCATGCTTAGAGTCGTTTTGCTACTGCTCGGCGTGATCGCACTCGTTTGGCTCGTGCGGCGTGCCTTCGATCCCACGGCGGGACGCAGCGACGGGGACGGCGCGACGCGTCCCAAATCTGCCGGCCAGGTCGACGAACTGGTGCGCTGCGCGCATTGCGGCGTGCACGTGCCGCGCATCGAGGCGCAATCCCGCGACGGCCGCTATTTCTGTAGTTCCGAGCACGCTAGGCTTGGCGGCGAGGAGGATCGGTCGTGAACGGGCCGGCGCATGCTGCGGCACGCCCGGGCGTCGAGTCGACGCCCGAATCGTTCTGGATCTCGCTGCGCTACTTCAATCTGTACCGCATCGTGATGGCGGGGCTGTTCCTCGCGGCCTCGCTCTACTATGAGGACGCGTTGAATCTGGGCTCCCACGGCATCGCGCGTTTTCGCACGATCTGCATGTGGTACCTGGCGTTCGGCATCGTATTTCACGGAGTCCTGCGCAATCTGCGCGACCACTTCAACCTGCAGCTTTCGCTGCACGTGTCGCTCGACATTGTCGTGATCACGCTGCTGATGCACGCGAGCGGCGGGCTGCGCAGCGGCCTTGGCGTCATGCTGCTCATCTCGCTCATCGCCGCGGCACTGGTCGCGCCGCGACGGCTGACCTACCTGTACGCCGCGATGGCAAGCATCGCGCTATTGCTGGAGCAGACCTACTGGACGCTGTTCAATGACGTGCCGACGGCCAACTATCTGCAGCCCGGCCTGCTCGCCATCGGCTACTTCGCCAGCGCCGGGGTGACCAACTGGTTGGCGCAGCGTGTCGCGGCGAACGAGCGCCTGGCACGTCAGCGCGGGCGCGAGCTCGAGACCCAGGTGCGGGTCAGCCAGCGGGTCATCGAGGAAATGCACGAGGGTGTGGTGGTGCTCGATGGCGATGGCCGGGTCGTGCTGCACAACCCACAGGCGCAGCGCTTGCTCGGTCTGGATGCGGCGCGCGGGGCCGAGCTGGCGCAGGCGATTCCCGGATTTGCGCGCCTCTGGGAGGCCTGGCATGCCGGTGAGGTCGACGTCTCGCCGAGCGCGGACGTCTCGGTGCGCGGGCGCGAGGTGCGCTTGCGCGTGCTCGACGCGGGCACGGAGGACGACGTCAGCGTGCTTTCCGTGGAAGACCTGTCGCGCTCGCGCGAGCAGGCCCAGCAGCTCAAGCTCGCGGCTCTCGGCCGGCTCACGGCAAACATCGCGCACGAGATCCGTAACCCCCTGTCCGCGATCAGTCATGCCGCGGAGCTGCTCGCGGAAGAAAAGCGCGAGCCCGACCGCGTTCGGCTGAGCCGCATCATCAACGACAACACCCGCCGCCTCGAGCGCCTGGTTGCGGACGTGCTACAGCTCAACCGGCGCGACCGCGCGGTCCCGGAACGGGTGCACCTCAATGCCTGGCTGCTTGAGTTTCTCGAGGAATACGTTGCCAACGAGGGCGTGCCGCCCGAGCGCTTTCTTCTCGAATCGGCGCGCGACTGCTGGGTGAATTTTGACCGGGAGCATCTGCGCCAAGTGCTCTGGAACCTGTTGCGCAACGCGGTGCGATACTCGCCGGACGCGCCGCGCAGCATCCGCCTCATGCTTGGCGGTTACGCCGATCAAGTAGAATTAGGGGTGATCGACGCCGGCCCCGGCGTCTCGCCAGCGGATCAGGGCAACCTGTTCGAGCCATTCTTCACCACGGACAGCAAGGGCACGGGACTGGGTCTGTACCTTGCCCGCGAACTGTGCGCCGCGAACCGGGCGTCGCTCGAGTACGTCGACGAGGAGGTGGGCGCGCATTTCCGCATTCGTTGCACGGAGGCGCGTAGTGCATGAAGCGCGTTGAACGGCGCGGCGAAACGGCGCACTGCCAGGTGCTCGTCGTCGACGATGAGCCGGATATTCGCGAGCTGCTGGAGCTGACGCTCGTCAAGATGGGGCTCGGGGTCGCCTCGGCGGGCTCGCTGGCGGAAGCCAAGGACCTGCTGCGCGACCGGCACTTCGACCTGTGCCTCACCGACATGCGGCTGCCAGATGGCGAGGGGCTCGAATTGGTGCAGCACATCGCCTCGCTCGGGGTCGACCTGCCGGTGGCCGTCATTACCGCGCACGGTAACACCGAGAACGCGGTGGCCGCGCTGAAGGCGGGCGCCTTCGATTACGTGTCGAAGCCGGTCGGGCTCGAGCAGCTGCGGGCGATGGTGCGCTCGGCGCTTTCGCTTCCCGACCGGACGCTCGCACCCGCCAAGGGACAGCGCCTGCTGGGTGACAGCGCCGCGCTGGCTCAGGTGCGCGAGCTGATCGGCCGGCTGGCGCGTACCCAGGCGCCGGTGCTGATCAGCGGGGAATCGGGCAGCGGCAAGGAACTCGCCGCGCGACTGATTCACGAGAACGGCGCGCGTCGCGAGCGGCCTTTCATCGCGGTCAACTGCGGCGCGATTCCGGAATCTCTGATGGAGAGCGAGTTTTTTGGCTATCGCAAGGGCGCGTTTACCGGGGCGGAGCAGGACCGCGACGGCTTTTTCCAGGCGGCGCACGGCGGCACCCTGTTCCTCGACGAGGTCGCGGAGCTGCCGCTGCCGATGCAGGTCAAGCTGCTGCGCGCAATCCAGGAGAAGCGCGTGCGCAAGGTCGGGGCGACGGTGGAGGAGCCCGTCGACGTGCGCATCATTTCGGCGACGCACCAGAATCTGGCCGACGGCGTGGCGGCGGGCGCGTTTCGCCAGGACCTGTACTTTCGGCTGAACGTGATCGACCTACGCATGCCGCCACTGCGCGAGCGCCCCGAGGACGTGCCGCTCATCGCCCAGGCCATCCTCGAGCGGATCGCCGAGCAGGCCGGTTCGGGCGCCGCGCCGAGTCTGTCGCCTGCGGCGCTCGAGGAGCTGGTGGGCTACGACTTTCCGGGCAACATCCGCGAGCTGGAGAACATACTCGAGCGCGCGATGGCGTTGCTTTCCGGCAACATCATCGAGCCGGACGACCTGCGACTGCGTGCGGTGGCCGTGGATGACGAACCGGCGTTCGGCGAGGCCGCGCGCGAATCGGGGCGCGTTCTGCCGCTGCCCGAGCATTTGGACCGCATCGAGCACGAGCTCATCGTGCAGGCGCTGACCGAGACCGGCTTTAACCGTACCGCCGCCGCCAAGCGCCTCGGCATTACCTTCCGTCAGCTGCGCTACCGCATGCAGCGGCTCGGCATCCGCGAGCCGGGCGCGGGCTCCGCGGACTGAACGTCTTCCGGTCGAGCATGGGGCGCGCCGACGGCTACCTGGCGGGCGCGCGGCGCGTCGATTCCCCGAACTTCGACGCCCGACCGCCGGGGACTGACGTCACGCTCCTGTTGCTGCACGCCATCAGCCTGCCGCCGGGCCACTTCGGCGGCGATGCCATCGAGCGGCTGTTCACCAACCGGCTCGATCCAGCGGCGCACCCGTACTTCGCGTCGCTGGCCGACCTGCGCGTGTCAGCGCATTTCCTGCTACGGCGAGACGGGGAACTGGTGCAGTTCGTCGGACTCGACCAGCGCGCCTGGCATGCGGGGGCCTCGTGCTGGCGCGGGCGTCAGGCCTGCAATGACTTTTCGATTGGTGTCGAGCTCGAAGGCGACGAGACGCAGGCGTTTAGCGACGCGCAGTACGCGGGCCTTGCCGCGCTCGTCGCGCAGCTGCAGCACCAGCTTCCACTCCGCGATATCGCCGGACACGAGGACGTTGCACCGCAGCGCAAACGTGATCCCGGCCCACGCTTCGACTGGGCACGCCTGCTACGCGCGCTCGCTGATCGCGCTTAGCGCGCGCGCGGCTGAGCGTACGCGGCGCGCGCTCAGCGGCGCGCGCGATGCGCTCGAACTGTGTCGTAGTTCACACAGGCACGCAGAAGGCGTTGCTGCCGCTTGCAATTTCCGCTTGCAATGCTAAATTGCGCGCACTAGACTTAGTTTCGAATTAGGGGCTAAGCACTAGATTTAGTGGTTGTGCTTCAAGCAGCACAGGGGCGCGTGACGCCGCGGCCCGAAGCAGGAACAGTCCGGCCCACCGGACGGCAAAGACACGGGAGACAACGGAATGCAAATTGCCCAGGAGAGCGCAGCGGTCAGCTCGGTGGTGAGCGCGGGCGCTCTCGAGACGGAAACGGCAAAGCGCGCCACGACCGCGGACTGCAAGGTCATCCGGCGCAACGGCGCGGTGGTTGGCTTCGAACCGAGCAAGATTGCAGTGGCCATGACCAAGGCCTTCCTGGCGGTGAACGGCAGTCAGGGCGCGGCGTCGGCGCGCATTCGCGAGCTGGTCAGTGGCCTGACCGATACCGTGGTGCGCGCCTTGTTGCGACGCCAGCCGCACGGCGGCACGTTTCATATTGAGGATATCCAGGACCAGGTCGAGCTTGCGCTCATGCGCTCAGGCGAGCACGACGTCGCGCGCGCCTACGTGCTGTATCGCGAAAGTCGGGCTAAGGCCCGCGCCGAGGAGCGCGCACAGCGCGCGCGTGAGGAGGCGGCGACCCCGCTGCACGTAGTTGACCGCGGCGAGCGCCGGCCGCTCGACCTCGAGGCGCTGGGCGCCCTGATCCGCTCGGCCTGCGAGGGACTCAGCGAGGGCGTTGCGCCGGACGAGATCCTCGAGGCGACCTGCCGTGACCTCTACGACGGCGTGCCGATGGAAGAGGTCTTCAAGTCGGCGATCCTCGCCGCGCGTTCGCAGATCGAGCGGGACCCAGCGTACAGCTACGTGACGGCACGCCTGCTGCTAAATAACGTGCGGCGGGAGGTGCTCGGCGAGCAAGTGAGTCAGGCGGAGATGGGGGCGCGCTACGCGGGGTACTTCCCGCAGTTCATCGAGCGCGGCATCGCCGCGGAGCTGCTCGATCCGGAACTGGCGCGCTTCGACCTGGAGCGACTCGGACGTGCGCTGAAGGCCGAGCGCGACCTGCAGTTCGGCTATCTCGGCCTGCAGACCCTGTACGACCGTTACTTCCTGCACATGCGCGGCGAGCGTATCGAGCTGCCGCAGGCATTCTTCATGCGGGTGGCCATGGGCCTCGCACTCAAGGAGACGGACCGCGAGGCGCGCGCAATCGAGTTCTACGACGTGCTGTCGTCCTTCGATTTCATGAGCTCGACGCCGACCCTGTTCAATTCCGGGACGCTGCGCTCGCAGCTGTCGTCCTGCTACCTGACGACGGTTGCGGACGACCTCGAGGGTATCTACGACGCGATCAAGGAGAACGCCCTGCTCGCCAAGTATGCCGGCGGTCTGGGCAACGACTGGACGCCAGTGCGCGCCCTGGGTTCGCACATCAAAGGCACCAACGGCCGCTCGCAGGGCGTGGTGCCCTTCCTCAAGGTCGTCAACGACACCGCGGTGGCGGTGAATCAGGGCGGCAAGCGCAAGGGGGCCGTGTGTTCCTACCTCGAGACCTGGCACCTGGATATCGAGGAGTTTCTCGAGTTGCGCAAGAACACCGGCGACGACCGGCGGCGCACGCACGACATGAATACCGCAAACTGGCTGCCCGATCTGTTCATGAAGCGGGTTATGGACTACGCCGACTGGACGCTGTTCAGCCCGGCCGACGTCCCCGATCTGCACGACAAATTCGGGCGCGCCTTCGAGGAGGCCTATCTGCGCTACGAGGATGCGGCGGCGCGCGGCGAGATCAAGCTGCACAAGCGCATACCGGCCGTGCATCTGTGGCGCAAGATGCTGTCGATGCTGTTCGAAACAGGGCATCCCTGGATCACGTTTAAGGACCCCTGCAATCTGCGCAGCCCGCAGCAGCACGCGGGCGTGGTGCACAGCAGCAACCTCTGTACGGAAATCACCCTAAACACGGGGCCGGACGAGATTGCAGTGTGCAACCTCGGCTCGGTGAACCTGCTCGCGCACATGACCGAGCACGGGCTCGATTTCGACAAGCTGCGTCGCACCATCAGCATCGCGATGCGCATGCTCGACAACGTCATCGACATCAATTACTACGCGGTCGACAAGGCGCGCAACTCGAACCAGCGGCACCGGCCGGTCGGCATGGGCATCATGGGTTTCCAGGATTGCCTGTACCGCATGCGCATTCCCTACGCCTCCAAGGAGGCGGTTGAGTTCGCCGATCGTTCGATGGAAATGGTCGCCTACAGCGCCTACTGGGCGTCGACGGAACTGGCCGAGGAGCGAGGACGATATGCGTCGTTCGAGGGCTCCCTGTGGGACAGCGGGGTCCTGCCGCAGGACACGCTCGACCTGCTGGCCGGGGAGCGCGGTGGCTATGTCGAGGTCGACCGCTCTTCGACGCTCGACTGGGATGCACTGCGTGCGCGTATCCAGGCGCACGGCATGCGCAATTCGAACTGCCTTGCCATCGCGCCGACCGCGACGATCGCAAACATCGTCGGCGTCTCGGCGTCGATCGAACCGACCTACCAGAACCTGTACGTCAAGTCGAATCTGTCCGGTGAGTTCACGGTGGTGAACGAGCACCTAGTTTCCGACCTCAAGCATCAGGGCCTGTGGGACGAGGTCATGATCGCCGATCTCAAGTACTTCGACGGCAACCTTGGGCGCATCGACCGGGTGCCGGCGGAGCTCCGTCGCCTGTATGCGACGGCGTTCGAGATCGAGCCGCAGTGGCTGGTCGAGGCCGCCGCGCGTCGTCAGAAGTGGATCGACCAGGCGCAGTCGCTGAACATCTACATGGCGGGCGCCTCGGGACGCAAGCTGGACGAGACTTACAAGCTGGCATGGATGCGCGGACTGAAGACGACCTATTACCTGCGGGCGATGGGCGCGACGCATGCAGAGAAGTCGACCGTGCGCGCGGGCCAGCTGAACGCAGTGCCGGCCGCCGATCAGGGCGGCGGCCTGGCGGCAGAACCGGACGCGAAGGTCTGCAGCCTAGATGATCCGGATTGCGAGGCGTGCCAGTAAGAGCGCCGCGTGCAAGGGGAGAAGGACGCAATGCTGAGTTTTGACGACGATGGCGCGCGCGGCGCGCTGCCTGGTCTGACCATGCAGCGGACGAGCGGCTTCGTCCCGGGCGCAGGTGGCAACGAGGAACGTTTTGCAGCGGGCAACGCGTTTCAGCGAATCCGTGTGGAAGACAAGCGGGTCATCAATTCGACGGCCGACGTTAACCAGCTGGTGCCCTTCAAGTACCGCTGGGCGTGGGAGAAATACCTTGCGGCCTGCGCCAATCACTGGATGCCGCAGGAAATCAACATGAGCCGGGACATCGCCCTGTGGAAAGACCCTAACGGGCTGACCGAGGACGAGCGTCGCATCGTCAAGCGCAACCTCGGGTTCTTCGTCACGGCGGACTCTCTGGCGGCCAACAATATCGTCCTCGGCACCTACCGCCACATCACCGCGCCCGAGTGCCGGCAGTACCTGCTGCGCCAGGCTTTCGAGGAAGCGATCCACACGCACGCCTACCAGTACATCGTCGAAAGCCTGGATCTGGACGAGAGCGAGATCTTCAACGCCTACAACGAGATCCCGTCGATCCGGGACAAGGACGAGTTCCTGATCCCGTTCATCGACGTGCTGACCGATCCAGCGTTCAAGACCGGCACCGTCGAGAGCGACCAGAGCCTGCTGCGCAGTCTGATCGTGTTTTCCTGCCTGATGGAGGGACTGTTCTTCTACGTCGGCTTCGCGCAGATTCTCGCACTCGGACGGCAGAACAAGATGACCGGGTCGGCCGAGCAGTACATGTATATCCTGCGCGACGAGTCGATGCACTGCAATTTCGGCATCGACCTGGTCAACCAGATCAAGCTGGAGAACCCGCAGCTCTGGACGGCACCGTTCCGCGAGGAACTGCACGAACTGTTCCGCCACGGCGTTGAGCTCGAGTACCGCTACGCGGAAGACACCATGCCGCGCGGCGTTCTCGGCCTGAACGCGCCGATGTTCAAGGAATACCTGCGCTTCATCGCCAACCGGCGCTGCCAGCAGATCGGCCTCGAGCCGCTGTTCCCCGGCGCGGGCAACCCGTTCCCCTGGATGAGCGAGATGATCGATCTAAAGAAAGAGCGAAATTTCTTCGAGACCCGGGTGATCGAGTATCAGACGGGAGGGGCGCTGAGCTGGGATTGATCCCGGCTCTTTTTTTGCCCGAAGGCCATGCAAGAGGAGTCAGACACGATGCATCGAGTGACGGCGTGCAAAGCCGAGGACGACTACAAACTTTGGCTGCGGTTCGACGACGGGCTCGAAGGAAGCGTATTCTTGGGGAATCTGCTAGAAATCGGAGCGTTCAGGCTCTGGCGTGACGTGCGTGAGTTCGAGAAGGTAAGCGTAGATCCGCAGACAGCCACGGTGACCTGGGAAGGCGGTATTCGGCTCGATCCGGATATCCTCTACCAGGATCTGCTGGCGAGGAGCGGGCGCGAGTGACGCGCCAAGAATTCAGCGCGCTGGATTCGGGGAAACCCGGCCGGCGGTTGAATAGTCCGGGCTCTTAAAGCCGGGCTTCTTTTGTCCAACTTCCTGAAAGGAAAAAGTATGGCAACGAAGAAAAAAGCCAAGAAGGCGAAAAAAGCGAAAAAGGCTGCCAAGAAGAAGAAGAAAAAAGCATCACCAAAAAAGAAAGCAGCTAAAAAAAAAGCAGTAAAAAAGAAGGCCGCGGGTAAAAAGAAGGCCGCAAAGAAAAAGAAAAAGGCAGCCAAGAAAGGCAAAAAAGCTGCCAAGAAGAAGAAAGCGGCTAAGAAGAAACCCGCAAAAGCAAAGGCCAAGCCAGCGGCGTCCTTGACGACGGTCAGGGCTACACCGTCGTCAACGGCTGCGACCCCCGGCGCGAGAACCGCGCTGAATCCAGCCGCCGCCTGGCCGTTTCCGACCGGCTCCCGGCCGTAACCGGGAGACGTCGGAGCGGGGCAAGCGCAGCACGGCTTGCCTGGCCCTTGAAGCGGCGCGGACCACCTTGGTCTGCACAGGCAGCAACCCAGCGATCAGGGTTGGTTCGCGCCGCTACCTTGAGTCCGGCCGAGGGGTCGGCCGGGCTCGAGTTCCCTCATTCTACCGGGTGCCCTCAGGCCGGGCCATGCGGCGCTCGAAATGCACTAATTTGTATATTGCGATGCACCATTCTTATCGCTTAGTACATTAGAACCATTTGAACTTCAACGGTTTTTAGTTAGAATCTCGTCCTATTGCGGCGCCGCAACATGAGTTGTGGGGTGACGAGGAGGCAGGCCATGAGAGAGGATTTGACTCCCGCGGCATCGGCGCACGCCACGTCTGCGCTGCGGCGCATTTTTTCGCTCGCCAGCGGCGTGTTCGCGCTACTGGGATTCACCCTCGTCCTGGTTGTCGCGGTTCCTAAAACCCGCGACGGCATTCTGAGCCAGTTGCAGGCCCTGGCCTGGCACCCGGTGGTGCCTGGCGTTGCGGTGAGCACCGCCGACAGGATCGAGATGGGCGGGCCGGCGGCGCCGGCGCAGGCGCTCCAGTCGAGCTCGGGTGGGGAGTACGCCGGCGATGCAGTCGGCAGCGCGGCGCACAGCGTGCCGGTCGTCGCCCAGGATCAAGCGGAGCAGGCGGAGCAGGCGGAGCAGGCGGCGCGGGCGGCGCTCACGCAATTCATCGCCAACCGCTACCGGGTGGCCGACGAGGTCGTGACCGACATCGTTTACGTTGCCTTTCGCGCTGCCGAGGCGCAGGCGCTGGATCCGCTGGTCGTGCTGGCGGTCGTCGCGACCGAGTCGGGCTACAACCCCATTGCCGAAAGCGTGGCCGGCGCCAAGGGACTGATGCAGATCATCGCCAAATTCCACGCCGAGAAGCTTGCGCCTTTCGGTGGCGAGGACGCGCTGTTCGAGCCCGAAGTAAACATCCGCGTCGGCTCGCAAATCCTGCGCGACTACCTGCGCCGCTTCGGCGATCTGGAGATCGCGCTGCAGGTCTACGCGGGCGCTCTCGATGACGCGGATGCGCGCTACGCGCGCAAGGTCTTCGCCGAGCGTGATCGGCTGCAGCAGGCGCTCGAGCGCTCGCGGCGCGAGGCCTGAGCGCACGCCGCGCCAGGCCTCAGGCCCCGCGCGCCGCGTCCTGCCGCGGTTGTTCGGCGCAAAAGCGCGCCAGGCGCCGCGCGGCTTCCTCGAGCTCGGCTCGCCCGCGCGTGTAGGCGAAACGCAGGAAGTGCTGGGTCGCATGGCGTCCGAAATCCGCACCGGGCGTCGCGGCCACCGCCTCGCGTTCCAGCAGCTCGAGCGCGAAGGCGCGTGCGTCGCGGCTGAACGCGGAACAGTCGGCATAGACGTAGAACGCGCCCTGCGGGCGCGCGGGTACACGCAGACCGGCGGCCTCGAGCGCCGGAACCAGGAAATCGCGCCGCTTCTCGAACTCCGCACGGCGCGCCTCGAGCACGGCGGTTGACTCGGGCAAAAACGCCGCCAGCGCCGCGTACTGCGCCGCACTCGATGGGCAAATGAACAAATGCTGGGCGAGTTTCTCGAACCCGCGTATGGCATGCTCGGGCAGTGTCACCCATCCGAGCCGCCAGCCCGTCATGCAAAAATATTTCGAAAAGCTGTTCACCAGAACGACCTCGCCGGGCAGCTGCGCGGCAGTGGATGGCGCCTGCCCGTAGACCAGGCCCTGGTAGATCTCGTCGACGATCAGCACGCCGCCGCGTTCGGCGATGAACTCGGCGATGCGCCGCAGCTCGGCCTGCGCAATCACGGTGCCGCAGGGATTGGCGGGTGAGCCGAGCAGCAGGCCGACGGTGCGCGGCCCCCAGGACGCGGCGACCGCTTCCAGCGTAGGCTGGAACGCCGTTTCGGCGCTCACTTCGAGAGCGCGTGGCCGACCCTCTAGGGCACGCACGAACTGGCGGTAGCCCGGGTACCCCGGGTCCGGCACGAGCACTTCGTCGTCGCGGTCGACATAAAAAGCCATGGCCAACAGCAGGGCACCGGAGGCGCCCGCGGTCACGGCGATACGCGCGGGCGCCACGTCCGCGTTGAAGCGCTCGGCGTAGTGCGCTGCGATGGCGTCGCGCAGTGCGGGTAGGCCGAGCGAAGCGGTGTAGGCGGTCATGCCCTCGCGCAGTGCCCGGACGCCGGCCTCGACCACTGCGGGCGGTGCGGTGAAATCCGGTTCGCCGATCTCGAGATGCACTACCGTGCGACCGGCGGCCTCGAGCGCGTGCGCGCGCGACAGGATCTCCATGACCTCGAACGGTTCGATTTCTGCGACGCGGCGTGCCGCGGCACAGACAGGGAAAGCGGACGCGGGCGGCTTCATCGGGGCAAGCCTGCAGCCATGAGCCGAGATTATAGGTGCCCGCAGCAGCCCCCGCCGCCGCGAATCGCGCCGAGAGAACGCGATGCGTCGGTGCCGCTACGCTATAATTTTTTTGCGCGCGCAACTCGAGCGCCACGCGAGGCACGCGGCGCGGGCGGCGCCCCCATTTCGGCACGGGCACCGTGGCCCAGGGTGGTGCCAGGTACGAGGAGACCACCGTGGACGAGCAGTTCAGGAAGTACGCTCTCGAATATCATCGGCTCGCCCCGCCAGGCAAGATCTCGATCCAGCCCACCAAGTCGCTGACCAACCAGCGCGATTTGGCGCTCGCCTACTCGCCCGGCGTCGCCGCCGCCTGCGAGGAAATCCACAAGGATCCGTCACAGGCCGACGGACTGACCTCGCGCGCGAACCTGATCGGGGTGATCACCAACGGCAGCGCCGTGCTCGGCCTCGGCGCGATCGGGCCGCTCGCGGCCAAGCCGGTCATGGAAGGCAAGGCGGTGCTGTTCAAGAAATTCGCCGGCATCGACTGCTTCGACATCGAGGTCAACGAGCAGGATCCAGAACGCCTAGTGGAGATCATCGCAGCGCTCGAGCCGACCTTCGGCGGTATCAATCTCGAGGACATCAAGGCGCCGGAGTGCTTCATCGTCGAGCGCAAGCTGCGCGAGCGGCTGAGGATACCGGTCTTCCACGACGACCAGCACGGCACGGCGATCATCGTGGCGGCCGCTCTGCTAAATGGGCTCAAGGTCGTCGGCAAGACGCTCGAGGCCGTGAAGCTGGTGACCTCCGGCGCGGGCGCCGCGGCGCTCGCCTGCCTCGACTTGCTGGTGCGCATGGGACTGCCGGGCGAGAACATTACGGTCACCGACATTCACGGCGTGGTCTATCGCGGACGCAGCGTCGAAATGGATGAGGACAAGGCGCGCTTCGCGCGCGAGACGCCCGCGCGCACGCTCGGCGAAGTGGTCGATGGCGCCGACGTGTTCCTCGGCCTATCGGCGGGCGGTGTGCTGAAGCCCGAGATGGTGGCGCGCATGGCCGAACAACCGCTGATCCTGGCGCTCGCCAACCCGGAGCCGGAGATCCGGCCGGAGGCAGCCAAGGCCGCACGCCCCGACTGCGTCATCGCTACCGGGCGCTCGGACTACCCGAATCAGGTGAACAACGTGCTGTGCTTCCCCTTCATCTTCCGCGGTGCGCTGGATGTCGGCGCGACGACGATCACCACCGAGATGGAGACGGCGGCGGTGCACGCGATCGCCGACCTGGCGCAGGCCGAGACCTCGGAGCAAGTGGCACTCGCCTACGGCATCGAGTCATTGAGCTTCGGGCCGGATTATCTGATCCCGAAGCCCTTCGACCCGCGGCTGATCGTGCGCATCGCGCCGGCGGTCGCGGAAGCGGCGATGGCTTCCGGCGTGGCGACACGGCCGCTGCCAGATCGGGAAGCCTACCGCGAGTCGCTCGCGCAGTTCGTCTACCACTCGGGCCTGTTTATGAAGCCGCTGTACTCGGCGGCAAAGTCGGCGCCGCGGCGCCTGGTGTATGCGGAGGGCGAGGACGAACGCGTGCTGCGGGCGGTGCAGGTGGTCGTCGACGAGGGGCTCGCGCAGCCGATCCTCGTCGGCCGTCCGGCTGTGATCGACCAACGCCTCGAACGCCTCGGCCTGCGGCTGCGCGCCGGCCGGCATTTCGAAGTGGTCAATCCGGAACTCGATCCGCGCTACCGCGATTACTGGATGGCGTATCACCGCTTGACCGAGCGCAAGGGCATCTCGCCCGAGCAGGCGCGCCTGGAGATGCGTCTAAACACCACGTTGATCGGCGCGATGCTGATGCACATGGGGGAGGCCGACGGCATGCTGTGCGGCACCTCCGGCAGCTACGCTGCGCACCTCACCGTCGTCGATCACGTCATCGGACTGCGCGCCGGCGTGCACCGCTTCGCGGCGATGAACGCGCTCTTGCTGCCGAAGCGCACCGTGTTCATCTGCGACACCTATGTCTCCGTGGACCCGGAGGCCGACGGCATCGCCGAGATGACGCTGCTCGCAGCCGAGGAAATTCGCCGCTTCGGCCTGGTGCCGAAGGCGGCGCTGCTTTCCGCATCGAGCTTCGGGTCGATCGATCTGCCCTCGGCGCGCAAGATGCAGCGTGCGCGCCAGCTGCTCGCCGAGCGCGCGCCGGATCTAGAGGTCGACGGCGAGATGCAGGGCGATGCTGCGCTCTCCGAGGAGATCCGCCTCGCCCGCCTGCCCAACTCGCTGCTCAAGGGCGAGGCGAACCTGCTGATCATGCCGACCCTCGATGCGGCGAACATCGCCTTCAACCTGCTCAAGGTCGCGGGTGGCGACAACGTCACCATCGGTCCGATCCTGCTCGGCGCGGCGCGGCCGGCGCACATCCTCACGCCGTCGGCGACCGTGCGGCGCATCGTCAACATGACCGCGTTGACCGTGGTCGACGTCAACGCCCCGCGCGGACACGAGCAGACCAGTCTGTTCTAAGCGAGGCCTGCGAGCCGACATGACCGCAGCCGCCGGAACCCAGGATCGCGCGCCGCAAGCGGCGCCGTCGACCGATCCCGCCGCGACAGGCGCACGCCGCGGGCGTGCGGGACTGGTGCTTACCGGCGGCGGCGCCCGAGCCGCCTACCAGGTCGGCGTTCTGAAGGCGATCAGCGAGCTGCTCGGTGCGCCGCCGGAAAACCCGTTTCCCATCCTGTGCGGGACCTCGGCCGGGGCGGTCAACGCCACCAGCCTCGCCGCCCGGGCGGACGATTTCGCGGGCGCCGTCGATGACCTGGTCCGCGCCTGGGCGACGATGCGCTGCGAGCGGATCTATCGCACCGACGTTGCGAACGTCATGCGCAGCGGTGCCCGCTGGCTGGCATCGATGATGCTGCTGACGCGGCGCAACCCCGTTTCGCTGCTCGACAACTCGCCACTGCGCGAGACGATCGGGCGGCTGCTCCGCTTTGAGGACATCCAGGCGCATATCGATGCAGGACGGCTGTACGCCGTTTGCGTCACCGCATCCGGCTATACCTCCGGGCAGAGCGTGTCGTTCTATCAAGGCCAGTCGAGCATCGACAGCTGGGAGCGCCGGCAGCGCATCGGCGCCGCGGTCACGCTCAAGGCTGAGTACCTTCTTGCCTCGGCGGCGCTGCCGTTCATTTTCCCGGCGGTGAAAGTCCACCGCGAGTACTTTGGCGACGGCTCGATGCGGCAGATCGCGCCGGTGAGCCCGGCGCTGCACCTGGGCGCCGACCGGGTGTTCATCGTCGGTACCGGACGTCAAAGCGACGATACGACGCGCGCGCGCTCAAGCGTTTACCCGTCGCTTGCGCAGATTGCGGGCCATGCCCTGAATAGCATCTTTCTCGATACACTGATGGTCGATCTGGAACGCTTGGAGCGCATCAACCGCACGCTGAGCGCAGTACCGCCCGAGGCCCTGTCCTCGGGGCGCGTCGGCCTGCGGCCGGTGAAGGTGCTGTTTCTTTCGCCGTCGCAGTCCATCGAGCGGATCGCGGTGCGGTTTCTGCACGAGCTGCCGCGTACGGTACGCTTCGTCCTGCGCCCGACTGGCGCGCTCAACCGGTCGGGCTCGAACCTGGCGAGCTACCTACTTTTCGAAGAGGGTTTTTGTCGCGCCCTCATCGACCTCGGCTACCAGGACACGATGAGCCGCAGCGACGAGGTACGCGCGTTCTTCGAAAATCAGTGAGCGGAGGTGTGATGCCGGATGCGAAACAGCCGCAGGACCCGTTCGAGATGTTTCGTAGACTCTGGGGCCCGCTCGGCCTGCCGATGCCCGGCATGGCGATGCCGACGCTCGACCCGGCGGAGATCGAGAAGCGCATCGCGGACCTGCGATCGATCGAAGGCTGGCTGTCGATGAACCTGAACATGGTGCGCATGGCGATTTCCGGCCTCGAAGTGCAGAAGGCGGCGCTCCAGGCGATGCAGGCGGCGGGACGGCCTGGGCAGGCGGGCGCAGCGGAGGGCGCGGGACCTCAGGCGGGTGCCGCCGATGCCGCGGCGCAGGCGATGCTCTGGCCCTGGACGGTTCTGCAGCGTGCGATGCAGAGCATCGAGCAGCCGCAGACGCCGGAAAAGCCGCACGCCGGCGGCAAGGCGTCGAAATCGAAGTAGTGCGCAGTGCCGGCCCGCCGCGCGCAGCGGCATTGCGTCATTGGGATCACATGCAGACGACTCAGTAAGAAAAGGAGGCAGCAATGGCAAAAGCAGTGCGTTTTCACAAGGCAGGCGGACCGGACGTCCTGCAGTTTGAGGACGTCGACGTCGGCGAACCCGGAGCGGGGCAGATCCGCATCCGGCACACCGCAATCGGCATCAATTTCATCGACACCTATCAGCGCTCGGGCCTGTATCCGATGCAGCTGCCCGCCGTGGCGGGCAACGAGGCTGCGGGGGTTGTCGACGCGGTGGGCTCCGGCGTGAGCGGACTCAAGAAGGGCGATCGGGTTGCGTACACCGGACTGATTGGCTCTTACTGCGAGGCCCGCAATGTGCCGGCCGACCGCATGGTCAAAATTCCCGATGGCATCAGCGACGAGCAGGCGGCAACGCTCATGCTGAAAGGCATGACGGTGCAATACCTGATCCGCCGTACCTACGCTGTCAAGGCGGGCGATACGGTGCTGTTCCACGCGGCCGCCGGTGGCGTTGGCTTGTTTGCCTGTCAGTGGCTGAAGGCGCTGGGCGCGACGGTGATCGGCACGGTCGGCTCGGATGACAAGGCCAAGCTCGCCAAGGCGCATGGCTGCGACCACGCCATCCTCTACAACTCGGAAAACTTCGTCGAGCGCGTCAAGCAGATTACCGGCGGCAAGGGCGTGCCCGTGGTTTACGACTCAGTCGGCAAGACCACATTCGACGGTTCGCTCGACTGCCTGCAGCCGCGCGGCCTGCTGGTGCTGTTCGGCAATGCCTCGGGACCGGTGCCGCCGTTCAACCTCGGCATCCTGGCGCAAAAAGGCTCGCTCTACCTCACGCGCCCGACGCTGGTCACCTACATCGCGTCGCGCCAGGACCTGGAGGCGACCGCCAAGGACGTGTTCGACATCGTTCTTTCGGGCAAGGTAAAGGTGGACATCACGGCGCGCTACAAGCTCGCCGATGCGGCCAAGGCGCACAGCGATCTCGAGGGCCGCAAGACCACGGGCCAGATGATTCTGGTGCCCTGAGCGGAGGCGGGGATCTAGGGGCGCTCGCCGCGCCGATCGCGCTGAAGCACAATCGCGCATGCGCGCGACCCTGACCCACCATCGCCCCGACGCGGCGGCATCGGTCGAGATCGACCTAGACGAGATCCGCCGTCGTCTGGCGGCAGCCGCACCCGGGGCCGAGGCTCTCGCAGGCGACCTGGGTGCGGCGGGCGAGCGCACCGTGCTAACCCCCGCCTCCGTGCTCGTGCCCATCGTCGCCCACCACGAGGCGCTCACCGTGCTGTTCACGCGGCGCACCGCGCATCTGCGTGCGCATTCGGGCCAGATCAGCTTTCCGGGCGGGCGCGTTGAACCCCAGGACGTCGACCCGACCGAGACGGCATTGCGTGAGACGCAGGAAGAGATCGGCCTTGCGCGCGAGCGCATCGAGCTGATCGGCACCTTGCCCGAGTACCACACCCGTACCGGCTACCGCATCACGCCCGTGATCGGGGTGGTGGCGCCGCCGTTCACGCTGCAGGCTGATCCCGAGGAGGTCGACGCCGTGTTCGAGGTGCCGCTGTCGTTCCTGCTCGATCCGCGCAACCATCAGCGCCACATGCGGGCCTTCGAGGGCCGCATGATCAGCTACTTCGCGATGCCGTACGGCGAGCATTACATCTGGGGGGCGACCGCGGCGATGCTCGTCAACCTTTACCGTCAGCTGGTCTACGCTGAACGCTGAGGCGCGCCGCGCGCGCGCAGCTGGCGCGCGTACAACCGCGTGAAATTATCCAGTGAGTGCAGGTGCGCGTAGATCGCGCTCATGTAGCCCTTGTTGACCAGTGCTTTGTGGCTCGCCGGACGCAGCGCGTGCAGGCGTGCTTCGTCGACGCGGTACATGCCGCCCATGCGCAGCTCGACCGCTTTCTGGCCGCCGCGTACCTGCATGCTGAAGGGCGTGAGCAGCGCCAGACGCGCGAGCGCAGCGCACAGGTCCGCCGTGCGGTCGAGGTCGGCCTCGTACTGCGCCAGCAGTTGCTCGAGCTGCTGCCAGCGCGGCGTGGGCTTGCCGCGAGCATCGAACAAGGCAATCCCTCCCCGGTCGAGGTAGGCCTGGGCGACGCAGACCACGCGCTCGCCGGCCGGCACCCCGTCGACGTACAGCTTGGAAATGCAGAACGGGTAGCGGCGCACGAAGGCGGGCACGTAGGTCGACGGATCCCAGCTGCCGCCCGCGTCGACGTACAGATTGCTGCTCTGGGTGAGGCCGAGCACCGCCACCGGCGCGAAGGTCTTGCCCGCGTCCAGGCTGGCGAAGACCAGCGGGTAGTCGCGTCCGGCGACGGGAAATTCCGCGGCCGAGATGGCGATGGCATTCAGCGTACGGCAGAACGCGGGCGTGCTGCCGCCCGCGGGCATCAGCACGCGGTGCTCGCGACGCAGCGGAACGATCTCGTCGTAGCCGAACGGGGGCGTGATCTTCATGTACGCATTCTAGAAGCTCCCGCCGGGGTGCGCAGCGCCGGCGGCGCGGCGCATGCAGACGGTGGCGACGAGTGTGCTATCTTCCCGCGAGCTTCGACGCCGGAAATCTCATGAGCGTTCTCGCGATCATCGCCGCATTGCTGCTCGAACAATGGCGCCCGGTCGGCGAGCACCGCGCGCTGCGGGATGCGTTCGCGCGCGCGGTGCGTGGCCTGGAAGGCGGCCTGGGCGGAGGCGGCGCGACGCAGGGGATGCTCGCCTGGCTGGTCGCGGTCGTTCCAGCGGTCTTGCTCGCCATTGCGCTGCATGGGCTTCTCGCCTCATGGAGCGGCCTGCTCGGTTTTCTGTTCGATGTCGGTGTGCTGTACCTGACACTCGGATTCCGTCAGTTCAGCAATGGCTTCACGCAGATCCAGGCGGCGGTCAAGACCGGCGACATCGAGCGGGCGCGCGAGCTGATCAATGCCTGGCGCAACGAAAGCGTTCCGGAGCGCGACCGCGAGGAGGTTATCCGGCTGACGATCGAAGACGCGCTGATCGCGTCCCACCGCCACTTGTTCGGCGTACTGCTGTGGTATCTGCTGCTGCCGGGTCCGAGCGGCGCAGTCCTCTACCGGCTCACGCTGTACCTCGCGCGGCGCTGGGGCGACGCGGGAGAGTTCGGTGGCCTGGCACGCCGCGCCGCGTATCTTCTGGATTGGCCCGCGGTACGCCTGACCGCGGGCGCCTTCGCCGTCGTCGGCGATTTCGAGGACGCGGTCTATTGCTGGCGCACGCAGGCGCGCGAATGGGTCGCGGCGAACGAGGGTGTATTGCTCGCGGCAGCGGCCGGGGCGATGGGCGTGCGCCTCGGCATGCCGCTGCAGACCGCGGAGGGGATTGTGCCGCGGCCCGAGCTCGGTCTCGGCGATGCAGCCGACGGAAGATTTCTCGACGCCACGGTCAACTTGCTGTGGCGCACGCTGGTCGTGTGGATCGTCGTGCTCGTTCTGCTCACCATCGGGCACGTCATCCTGTGACGGCGTCGGCCTTGCGGGTCGCGCCGCAGCGCCAGCACTGTGTGAACTGCGCTTCCAGCGCCTCGCCACAGCGGGCGCAGCGCCAGCCAGGCCCCTGCGGCGCCTGCGGCAGGCGCCCCTCGCGCAGGATCTGTTCGGCGCGCGCCGCGTCGCGTGGGTCGATCACCCAAAGTTCGGCTTGGCACTCGACCGGCGGCAGCTCGCCCATCGCCGAGGACAGCAGCTCGTTGCGCACCACGGCCGGGATGCCCGCAGCGTCGAGCAGATTGCGCGCGTGATGCACGCCGATCAGATCGTGCGAGCTGAAGACGCGCTTCACGCCGCCGTCCGGTTACGGCGTGGGCGGGCGCTGCGCGCCGACCATCGGCTGTCGCCCGCGCTTTGCACGATGCGCCGATACAGGGCGAGCCGCCGGGGGTGGACGTGCCCGGCCTCAGCTGCGGCGGTCAGCGCACAATCCGGTTCGGCGAGATGGCGGCAGTCGGGAAAGCGGCAGTGCCCGGCGTAGGGCGCGAACTCCCGGAAACCGGCCGCGATGTCCTCGGCGGAGAGGGCCGCGAGACCGAACTCGGAAACGCCCGGCGTGTCGACGAGTTCGCTCGCCGCGTCGAGCCGGTACAAGCGCGCCGCGGTCGTCGTCTGCCGTCCGGCATCGAGAAAAGCCGAGATTTCCTGAATGCGCACCACGGCGTCCGGCACCAGCGCCTTGACCAGCGTCGACTTTCCCATGCCCGACTGACCGACGATGACCGTACGCTGGCGCTGCAGGTGGACGCGCAGCGGCTCCGGATCGACGCGCGCCGAAAACTCGACGACCGGGTAGCCCAATCCGCGGAACGGCGCGAGCTGAGCAAGGGCGTCCGTGCGCCGCGCCACCAGGTCGATTTTGTTGAGCGCGATGAGCGTCGGCAGCCCGGCATGCTCGGCGGCGACCAGCACGCGCGCGAGCAGTTCGTCCGAAAATGTCGGTTCACAGGCGACCAGCACCGCGACCTGCGTGATATTCGCGGCCAGAACCTTGGTGCGGCGCGCGCTCGAGCGGGCGAAGACCGTGGCCCGCGGCTCGACGTCAACGATGATCGCGCGCCCGGCGCCGGAAGGCTCGAGCACGACGCGGTCGCCGCACACCGCCTGGATGCGCCGGTTGCGCGTGTGGGCGCGCAGCAGTTCGCCTGCGTCGCTGCGCACCAGGGTATCGCGCCCGTAGCCCGCGACGACGTCTCCGCGCTGCGTGCTCAAGGCGCCAACAGCGCGTCGCACTTCGCGGCGCAGATGAAGTCGTTCTCCGACAGCCCGTCGATGGCGTGCGTCCAGTACGTTACGCGGCACTGGTTGTAACCGACGAGCAGCTCGGGATGGTGGTCCTCGCGGTGCGACACCCAGGCGAGCCCATTCACGAAGGCCATGGTCTGGTAGTAGTTGGTGAAGGGATACAGCTTCACCAGCTTGCCGTCCTCGATGATCCAGCCCTTGAGCTGCCGGAGCATCTCCTGCGCCTGCTCGGTCGTGTAGGGTGCCACCCCGCCTTCGCAGGGTGCACAGCGTTTCTTGGCCAGGTCACTCATCACCTCTCCTCCGCCGGCGCGATCGCCCCGTCGTCTCAGCTCGCCGCAGCCAGCAGTTGCTCGACGCGCGTGGCCGCTGGCGGGTGCGAATCGTAGAACGCCGAGTGAACCGGGTCGGGCGTTAGCGTCGCGGCGTTGTCCTTGTAGAGCTTGACCAGGGCAGTGACCAGGTCGCGCGCGCTGGCATGCGCGGCGGCATAGGCATCGGCTTCGAACTCGTGACGGCGCGACAGCAGACTGGCGAGCGGCTGCAGAAAAAAGGTGAATACGGGAACGACCATGACAAACAGCACGAGCGCAACCGCCGCGCCGGGCTGCGAAATGCCGAGCCCGGCGTAGAACCAGCCTGCGTCGATCAGCTGTCCCAGCAGCCATAGCAAGCCGAGCGAGAACGCGAACAGCAGCGCGACACGTTTCCACACGTGGTGCCGGCGGAAATGGCCGAGCTCGTGCGCAAGCACGGCCTCCACTTCTGCCGGCGCCAGCCGGGCGAGCAGTGTGTCGAAGAAAACGATGCGCTTCGCCGCGCCGAAGCCCGTGAAATAGGCGTTGCCGTGGCTCGATCGCTTCGAGCCGTCCATGACGAACAGGCCCTTGGCGGTGAAGCCGCAGCGCGCGAGCAGCGCTTCGATGCGCGCGGCGAGTTCCGCGTCGCCCAGCGGCTTGAAGGTATTGAACAGCGGCGCGATAAACGTCGGATAGATCAGCAGCATGAGCAGGTTGAACCCTGCCCATACGAACCACACTGCGAGCCACCACCAGGGCCCGACACCGGCCATCAGCCAGAGCACCAGCATGACGAGCGGCAGACCGAGCACTGTGGCAATGAGCGCGTGCCGCGCCAGATCCGCGATGAACAGGCCGGGCGTCATGCGGTTGAAGCCGAAGCGGGCCTCGACGACGAAGGTGCGGTAGATCGCGGCGGGCAGCTCGATGATCGAAAGCAGCACGACCACACTGGCGATGAAGGCGGTGCCGTGCGCGATGCTCCCGGGCGCGAAAACCCGCGCCCATTGTTCGAGCAAGGCCTGCAGCCCGCCGCCAAGCGTCAGCACCACCAGTACCACCGCGCCCACCGCGAGTTCGACCGCGCCGAGGCGATTCTTGGCAATGGTGTAGTCGGCCGCCTTCTGATGGGCGGCGAGCGAGATCGCCTGCGCGAACGCAGGCGGTACCTGGCCTCGGTGCGCGCGCACGTGGTGCACCTGCCGCCAGGCGAGCCACAGCCGCGTTGCGGTCGCCAGCGCCAGCGCACCGAGGAAAAGGAATCCGAATACGGTTGGGCTCATTCTGCTGTGAGAGAATAGCGCGCTATTTCAAGCGCATAAAGGAAAAGGGGCAGGGTGGCGCAGGACGCGAACAATCTCATCTGGATCGACATGGAAATGACCGGCCTGGTGCCGGATTCCGACCGCATCCTGGAGGTCGCCATCCTGATCACCGATCCGCATCTCAACGTCGTCGCCGAGAGCCCGTCGCTGGTGGTGCACCAGCCCGACGAGGTGCTGGCCGCGATGGACGCCTGGAACCAGGGGGTGCACGGCAAGACGGGGCTGATCGAGCGGGTGCGCGCGTCCACGCTCGACGAGGCCGAGGTCGAGCGGCGCGCGCTGGCGTTCATCGCCGCCTATGTCCCGGCGTCGACCTCGCCCATGTGCGGCAGCTCGATCTGCCAGGATCGTCGCTTCCTCGCGCGTTGGATGCCGCGACTCGAGCGCTATTTCCACTACCGCAATCTCGACGTGTCGACGCTGAAGGAGCTGGTGCGGCGCTGGCGCCCTGATCTGGCCAAGGGATTTCTCAAACAGGGCCGCCACGAGGCGCTCGCCGACATCCGCGAATCGATCGAGGAACTGCGCTACTACCGCCGCAGCGCGATGTCGATCTAGCGTCGGCGCGCCTTCTTGGCGCGCGTTTTCGCCTTGCGCGGGGTGCGGCGTGCCGCTGCACGCACGGCGCCTGCGGCTTCCACTTCGACGACTGCCTCGATCTCGACCGGGATGCCCATCGGCAGCGAGCCCATACCCACCGCCGAGCGCGCGTGCCGGCCGCGCGCGCCGAACACTTCGACGAACAGGTCGGAGCAGCCGTTGATCACTTGCGGCTGGTCTGCGAAATCGGGCTCGGCGTTTACCATGCCGAGCAGCTTGACCACGCGCTTGACGCGATCGAGGCTGCCGAGCTCCGATCTCATCACGGCGAGCAGCGCCAGGCCCACGGATCGCGCGAAGCCGTAACCCTGCTCGACGCTGAATTCGCGCCCCAGCTTGCCTCGGGGGCGCACGCCGGCGACCGCCGAGGGGCCCTTGCCGGAGAGAAACAGCAGGTTTCCGGTGCGTACCGCGTTTACATAGTTCGCGACCGGCGGCGTCACGGGATCGAGCAAGATGCCCAGCTGCTTGAGGCGCTTTTCCGCGCTCATGACATCGGCACCACTTTGCCCGGGTTGAGCAGATTGTCCGGATCGAAAACCCGCTTGATGTCGCGCATCACGCCGATCACGTCGTCGCCGAGCTCGGCACGCAGCGACTCCTGCTTGCCCAGCCCGACGCCGTGCTCACCGGTGCAGGTACCTTCCATGGCGAGCGCGCGCGCCACCAGCCTGCGGTTGAACTGCTTGGCAATCTCGGTTTCCTCGGGCTTGTCCGGATCGACGAACAGCATGAGGTGGAAGTTGCCGTCGCCGATGTGGCCGAGCAGGGGCACTGGCGCAAAGTAGTTTTTCGCGTCGGCCATGGTCTCGCGCACGCACTCGGCAAGACGCGAAATCGGCACGCAGACGTCGGTCGACACGGCGCGCGAGCCGGGGCGCAGCTGCAGGCAGGCGAAGTAGGCGTCGTGCCGCGCATCCCACAGACGGCTTCGATCCTCCGGGCGTGTCGCCCACTGGAAGTCCATGCCGCCGTTTTCCCGGGCGATCGCCTGCACCGCCTCGGCCTGCTCGACGACCGAGGCCGCGGTGCCGTGGAACTCGAAGAACACGGTCGGCGCGACCCGGTAGTCGGTCTTCTTGTAGGCGTTGATCGCGGCGATCGTTTTGTCGCAGACGATGTCACAGCGGGCGATCGGAATGCCGGCCTGGATGGTTTCGATGACGGTGTTGGTGCAGCCGTCGACCGAGTCGAAGGCGCAGACGGCGGCCGACATCGCTTCCTGCACCGGGTATAGACGCACCGTCACCTCGGTAATGATGCCGAGCGTGCCTTCCGAGCCGACGAACAGTCGCGTGAGGTCGTAACCAGCGGCCGATTTCTTCGGCCGGCGCGAGGTCTGAATGATGCGCCCATCGGCCAGCACCACCTTGAGCGAAATGACGTTCTCTCGCATCGTGCCGTAGCGCACGGCGTTGGTGCCCGAGGCGCGGGTGGCGGCCATGCCGCCGATCGTCGCGTCGGCGCCCGGATCCACCGGGAAAAACAGGCCCGTGTGCTTGATGTACTCGTTCAGCTGCTTGCGTGTCACGCCGGCCTGCACCACCGCATCCAAATCGGCCTCGTGTACGGCGATCACCTGGTTCATCTGCGACAGGTCGAGCGACACGCCGCCGTTGACCGCCAGTACGTGGCCTTCCAGCGACGTGCCTACGCCGTAGGGAATCATCGGCACCCGATGGCGGCGGCAGATATTGACGACATCGCGCACCTCCTCGGTCGAGCGCGGAAAGACCACCGCATCGGGCGCAGCGTAGGGGAAGTAGGACTCGTCCTTGCCGTGGTGCTCGCGGATGCCGGACGAGGTCGTAACGCGCTCGCCGAGCAGTGCCTGCAGCTCGGCAAGCACGGTCTGGTCGAATTCGCGGAGTTTGTTCATGCGCGAGGCCCTCCTTATGGCGCGGCGCGTTGATCGCCGCGCAGCGTGCGATCGAATGCGCCGGAGCGGGCCGGCGGGCTACGCCCGTCCGGACCCGCTCATTTTAGCCGGATGTCGCCGTCGAACGGCACCTTCAGCCCAAGCGAGGGAATTTCCAGCGTCACGCGTGCGGGTATCGCCTCCTCGCCCTTCAGCTTGCCGTTCTCAAGTGCTTTGCCGACCGCCTGCTCAATCTCGCGCTGCGAGTTGACGCCCACCATTTTGAGGAACTTGCGGATGCTGAGATTGAAGGTTTCCTGGTTCATGCGTTGTTTCTCCTTGTGCCCGGTGTATTCAGGGGCGTCGGCCGTGCGGTGCGCTTTCGCGCCCGAACGGCGACGCTGCGCCATTTTCGAGCAGCGCCTTGGCGAGCTGCTTGCCGAGCTCGACGCCCCACTGATCGAAGCTGTTGATGTTCCAGATCGCGCCCTGCGTGAAGACCTTGTGCTCGTACAGGGCAATCAGACGGCCCAGATGGCGTGCATCGAGCCGCTCGACGCGCAGCGTGCTCGAAGGCCGGCTGCCGGGGTAGCGCCGGTAGGCGGGCAGTTGCGGGTCGTCTTGTCCGCGCGCCAGTGCTTCGGCCTGCGCCTCGGCGTGCGCGGCGAGAATCGCGCGCCGCGCGGGGTCGCCCGGTGCCTCGTCGAAGACGATGAAGTCGGCGGGCACCACCTGCGTGCCCTGGTGCAGCAGCTGGTGAAAGGAGTGCTGGCCGACGGTTCCTTCCGCGCCCCAGACCACGGGCGCGGTCGCGTAGTCGAGCAGGCGTCCCGCGCGGTCGACGCACTTGCCGTTCGATTCCATCTCGAGCTGCTGCAGGTACGCCGGCAGCAGGCGCAGCGGCGTCGCGTAGGGCAGCACCGCCTGCGTCGCCGCGCCGAGGAAGTTGACGTTCCACACGCCTACCAGCGCCATCAGCACGGGTACGTTCTGCACGAGCGGCGCTTCGGCGAAATGCGCGTCCATGTCGGCTGCGCCGGCAAGGAATTCGCCGAACGCCGCCTCGCCGATTGCCGCCATCGCGGTGAAGCCGACCGCCGACCAGACCGAGTAACGGCCGCCGACCCAGTCCCACATCGGCAGAACTTCACCTGCGCCGAACGCGCGCGCCGCCTCGACGTTCGCGCTGACGGCGACAACGTGCGGCGCAAGCGTCGCGCCTGAAGGCAATCCGCGCTTCAGCCAGGCCTTCGCGGCGCGCGCATTCTCCATGGTCTCCTGCGTGGTGAAGGTCTTCGACACCACGACGATGAGCGTGGTCTGCGGGTCGGCGTCGCGCAGCGCCCGGTCGAGATCGAGCGGATCGACGTTGGCGGCGAAGCGGATGCGAACCGCCGGCGTGGCAGCTTCGGCGAGCGCGTCGACCACCAGTCGCGGACCGAGGTCGGAGCCGCCGGTGCCGAGATGCACAATGCAGTCGATCGGTCGCCCGGTAGCGCCGAGCCAGGCGCCGTCGCGCAAGCGGCCGACGAGCACGCGCATCTGCGCATGCGCGGCGTGGACCTCGGCCGGCGCCGTGGCGCCCGCGCGCAGCGCGCTGTGCCAGGCCGGGCGCTGCTCGGTGTCGTTCACCGCCTCGCCGCCCAGCAGCGCCCGGCGCCAGGCCGGCAGTTCGCGCGCCGCGGCCAGCTCGACGAGTTGCGCCATCACCGCTGCGTCGAGGCGCTGGCGCGAGTAGTCGTAGCGCAACCCCGGCGCCTCGGCGACCAGTGTCTGTGCGCGCTGTGGATCGGCTTCCAGCGCCGACTTCAGCGCGCCGCCGCGCCAGGCCTGCGCAGCCTCGGCGAGTACGCGCCAGGCGGGAAACTCGGTCGGCGATCGCAGGTTCATCGGACGAGCTGATACAGGCGGTAGCGCTCCGATCGATCGCCCGGACGCCCGACGTCGGCAAGCTTGTCCCAACGCGGTCCCGGTGCGTCGAGTTCATGGTGCGGGCTGCCCTGCACGAGCAGCAGCGGACAGGCGTCGGGCCGGGTCGGATCGTAGGGCCGAGTCACCAGGCCAACATGGTAGCTGAGCGCCGCACGCTGCGTCGCACCGAGGTAGCGTTCCGTGACGCACGGCGCGTCGACCGGCACACGTGACCTCAGCTGCAGCGCAACCGGGCGGTAACTCTTCTGGTAGTCGGCCCAGGGCATGTACAGGGTGGCGAAGGTGCCCCAGAGCAGCGTCATGCCGGCCGCCCAGCGCGTCACGCCGCGCGTCACCGAGCGTGGCAGCCGGAAGAGCAACATGAGCCAGGCAAGCGAGAGCAGCAGCGCCGAGCCGAACTCGACCGGTTCGAAGCGCGCGACGAAACCAGGCGCCATCCTGAGTGCGTTCTCGGCCAGCTTTTGCGGCACGCCGAGCATGAGCGCGCAATATCCGACCCAGACCATGCCGCCGAACAGCGTAAACGTCATGACGGCGTACCAGTCGAGCGCGGCCGCGGCGCCGCGGCGCAGCGAGATCGCACCGGGCGCAGCAAGCAGGGCGAGCGCCGGCAGCACGACGATTGCGTAGAGCTCGCGCGCCGGCCCCGCTGCGGAAACGCCGAAAAACAGCGCGAGGCTCGCGAATGCGGGAAGCAGGAACTCGGCGGTGCCGAGGCGGCGACGGTAGGCCCACAGCGCCCACAGCGCGAGTGGCCAGGCCGGAAACGACGACCAGCTCAGCACCACCAGGAAATAGCGCAGGTTTTCGACCAGCTCGCCCTCGGGCGTTGTCGATTCCCGCCACCACGCTAGGACGAGCGCCGCATCGTGCAGCGCGAGCGGCACCAGCCAGGCGGCGCCGAGCGCCGCGGCGACGACGACCGCGGTCAACAGAAAGCGCAAGCCTCGCGCGCTGCGCCAGTCGCCGTCGACGAGCGCGGTCAGCACGAGCGCGACGAGCAGAGAGGCGGCAACCATCGGCCCGGTGGAAAGCAGGCCGGCGCCGAGCGCCAGGCCAGCCGCCAGCCCGGCGCGCAGCGGCGCGTGCGCGGCGTGCGGCGCGGCGGCCAGCACGCCGGCGACCGCGGCCATCGCGGCGAGCTCGGGCGTGGCTTCATGCGCGTGCACGAACAGCCCGACCGAGCCCACCAGCAACAGCAGGGCCGAGGCCGCGGGCGCCCGGCGGGCCTGCGGGTCGGTGGTGTCCATGGCAAGGGCGCCGTAGCTGCCGCGCGCCGCGAAATACATCGCGGCCAATGCGATCAGCATGAACAGCCCGCTCGCCAGCCGAACCGCGCCGTGAAAGGGGATATACGGCCCGAGCAGGCCGCCGAGTAGCGCGCCGGCCCAGTGAAAAAGCGGCGACTGCGTCATCCAGGCTTCGCCGGCGACGCGCGGTACCAGCCACTCGCCACGCATCGCCATCTGGTGCGCGATCTCGATGCTGATGGCGTCGAGCGACTTCCAAGGATCGTGGGTCAGCAGCCCAGGCGCGACGAAGACCAGTGCCAGCAACGCCAGCATCGTCTTCGAGAGGGGCAGCGAGAGACGGGGCAGCATGGGACGATTCTAAGGGCTCGGGACCGGTGCGCGCCCGCCCCGGGGCTGCTCAAGCAAAAGGGCGGCCGCAGCCGCCCTGAGATCGATATATGGCGCGGCGCCTCAGGCCGTCGGCTCGGTCTTTTTCTTCGAGCGCGAGGTGTACTTGCGCTTGAAACGCTCGACGCGGCCTGCGGTGTCGACGATCTTCTGCTTGCCCGTGTAGAAGGAATGCGACTCCGAGGACACCTCGACCTTGATCACCGGATACTCGTTGCCGTCCTCCCATTTCATGGTTTCGCGGCCCTTGGTGTCGATGGTCGAACGGCTGAGGATGGCGTGGTTCGACGCGGTGTCGAGGAAGATCACCGCCCGATAGTCGGGGTGGATGCCGGATTTCATCGTCCTGCTGCCCTTGGAAAAGCCGCGAATTATACGCGAATCAATGGGTTAATCAATGCCCGGACGGGCGGCCTCAGCCGCGCCGCATGCTGTCGAAGAACTCGCCGTTGTTCTTCGTCGCGCGCAGCTTGTCGATGAGAAATTCCGCGGCCTCGAGTTCGTCCATCGGGTAAAGGAGCTTCCTCAGCACCCATACCTTCTGCAGGATCGGCGCCTCGATGAGCAGCTCTTCGCGTCGCGTGCCGGAGCGGTTGACGTTGATCGCCGGGTAGATGCGCTTTTCGTGCATGCGCCGGTCGAGGTGGATTTCCATGTTGCCGGTGCCCTTGAACTCCTCGTAGATGACGTCATCCATCCGGCTGCCCGTGTCGATCAGCGCGGTCGCGATGATCGTCAGGCTGCCGCCTTCCTCGATGTTGCGCGCCGCGCCAAAGAAGCGCTTCGGCTTTTGCAGTGCATTCGCGTCAACGCCGCCCGTGAGCACCTTGCCCGAGGCAGGCACGACGGTGTTGTAGGCACGCGCCAGGCGGGTGATCGAATCGAGCAGGATCACCACGTCCTTTTTGTGCTCGACCAAGCGCTTGGCCTTCTCGATCACCATTTCGGCGACCTGCACGTGGCGCTGCGCCGGTTCGTCGAAGGTCGAGGCCACCACTTCGCCGCGCACCGAGCGCGACATTTCCGTCACTTCCTCGGGACGCTCGTCGATCAGCAGGACAATCAGCGACACGTCCGGATGATTGGTGACGAGCGCGTGCGCGATGTGCTGCAGCATGACCGTCTTGCCGGCCTTCGGCGGGCTGACGATCAGCCCGCGCTGACCCTTACCAACCGGCGCGATGATGTCGATGATGCGGCCGGTCAGGTTTTCCTCGGCCTTGATGTCGCGCTCGAGTTTGAAGTGCTCGTCCGGGTGTAGCGGCGTCAGGTTCTCAAACAGGATCTTGCTCTTCGCGGCCTCCGGCGGCGCGCCGTTGACCTGGTCGACCTTGACCAGCGCGAAGTAGCGCTCGCCGTCTTTCGGCGTCCGAATCTCGCCTTCGATGGAATCGCCCGTATGCAGATTGAAGCGGCGGATTTGCGAGGGGCTGACGTAGATGTCGTCGGTGCTGGCCAGATACGACGTGTCGGGCGAGCGCAGGAAGCCGAAACCGTCGGGCAGCACTTCGAGCGTGCCGTCGCCGAAGATCGATTCGCCCTTCTTCGCCTGATTCTTGAGCAGCGCGAAGATAAGGTCCTGCTTCCGCATTCGGTTCGCGGCGTCGATGCCGTTGGCGGCTGCCTTCTCGAGCAGCTCGGAGACGTGCAGGGTTTTCAGTTCGGACAGATGCATGGGTCGTGGCTGCGGGGATGAGGGTCGGGGGAGGTCGGCAAGGAAGGGGGTGGGCGTGTCGGGGGGGGTCTGGGGCTCGGGGTGGATCCGCGGCGCGGTCAAATTGGTCGGCTCGAGTCTCGAAGGGATATCCGGCACCGGGGTGCCCAGCGCCGGCCCACGCTCGATGTCGCATGGCCGATCACGGCCCGCCTCGCGGCGGCTGCAACTCTGCGTTTGGGGGCGCGCCGCGCGAGCGGCGCCGGGAGCTGCTGAGGCTGGCGCGCCGGGTCC
>JBFFEY010000030.1:0-34338 GCA_041558415.1 Burkholderiales bacterium
ATGGCTCTCTATCAACCTTGGCCGGCGTGACTTATCCACCGGGGTCTGACCCCATCGCATCAGAATCCTACCGCCTGGCCATCCCTCCGCGGATCGCTCGCGGCGAAGTAGCCGCCGTCCATCTTCCAGATCATCTGCGCCGAGCCGAACTGGTTGTAGTCGTTGACTGTGACGAGGTTGTGACCGCGGCGCTTGAGCGCCTCAAGCGTCGCTGCCGGAAAGCCGGGCTCGATGCTGACGTCGAGGCCTTTGACCCAGCGGAAGCGCGGGCCGTCGCTCGCCGCCTGCGGGTTCTGGCCGTAGTCCGCGATGCGCACCATGACCTGCGTGTGGCCCTGCGGCTGCATGGTGCCGCCCATCACGCCGAAGCTCATCACCGGCTGGCCACCCCGGGTGACGAATCCGGGGATGATCGTCTGGTAGGGCCGCTTGTTCGGGCCGACGCGGTTCGGATGGCCTTCCTTCAGCACGAAGGTCGCGCCGCGATTCTGCAGCGAGATGCCCGTGCCGGGCACCACGACGCCCGAGCCGAAGCCCGTGAAGTTCGACTGGATCATCGACACCATCATGCCGGAGGCGTCGGCTGCAGTGAGGTAGACCGTGCCGCCCTTGGGCGGCGTGCCGGCCGCGAATGGCTGCGCCTTCTTCATGTCGATCAGTCTGGCGCGCGAGGCGAGGTAGGCGCGATCGAGCATGTGCTGCGGCGCAAACGGCATGTGGTCGATGTCGGCCACATAGGCCAGCGCGTCGGCGAAGGCAATCTTCACCGCCTCGATCTGCAGGTGCACGCTGTCGGGCGAGTCGACCGGATGGCTCGCGACATCGAACTGCTCGAGGATGCCGAGCGCCATCAGCGCGACGATGCCCTGGCCGTTGGGCGGCAGCTCGTGCAGCGTGTAGCCGCGGTAGTCCATACTCAGCGTGTCGACCCAGTCTGCGCGATGCGCGGCGAGGTCGGCCACCGTCAGCAGCGCGCCGTTCGCCTTGGCGTGCGCTTCGAGCTTTGCGGCCAGCTCGCCCGAGTAGAACGCATCGCCCTTGCTCGCCGCGATTCTTTCCAGCGTCGCGGCATGCTCGGGAAAGCGGAAGCGCTCGCCGGCCCCGGGCGCCCGCCCGCCGGGCATGAACGCCTCGGCGAAGCCCGGCTGGACTTTGAGTTCGTTGACCTGCGCCGCCCACTGCCCGGCGATGGTCGGCGAAACGAGGAAGCCGTCGCGGCCGTAGCCGATGGCGCGCTCGAACAACGTTGCGAAGGGCAGCTTGCCGAAGCGCTCGGAGAGCAGGCGCCAGGCCGAGACGCAGCCCGGCACGCTGACGCTGTTCCAGCCGCGCACCGGCACGCCGCCCTGGCCGGCGAAGAATTCCGGCGTCCAGCCCGCCGGCGAGCGGCCCGAGGCATTGAGGCCGTGCAACCGCGTGCCGTCCCAGACGATGGCATAGGCATCCGAGCCGATGCCGTTCGACACCGGCTCGACCAGCGTCAGCGTAATGGCCGTCGCGAGGATCGCATCGACCGCATTGCCGCCGGCCGCGAGCATGGCCAGCCCCGCCTGCGCCGCGAGCGGTTGCGAAGTGGCGACGACATTCGCGGCGAGCAGCGGCTTGCGCGGCCAGGCGTAGGGGAAGTTCCAGGTAAAGCTGGTCATAGCGTCTCGTCTTCTGCCGTCCGGGTCGTGTCAGGGGTTCTCGCGGGCCGCCATTCTACGAGTTCACCCGTTTGGTGCGGGATGCACCGACATCGCGCGTGCACGCGCCAGGCTGGTGCATGCGAACGCGCGCGGCTGCAGCCCGCCGAGTTGAGGCGGATTGTCAGCGCCACTGGCGGGGACGCTGAATCGATTGAGGTTTCCCGCAATTCACGACGCCACATGCCGGGTTGGCACGGACATTGCGGTACTGACTGCGACGCGGGCGAGGTCCCTGCAGCGCCGGTCCACCGCTCATCCCAACTCGGACATAAGGAGTCATGCAATGGAACGAAGGGTCTTCCTCAAGAAGCTGGTCGTGACGGCGGCGGTCGCCGCGGCAATCGGGGGCTCGCCCTCGGTCTATGGGAAGGACACGGTGAAGGTCGGTGTCCTGCATTCGCTCTCGGGCACGATGGCCATCAGCGAGACGGTGCTGAAGGACGTCGCGCTCATGGCCGTCGAGGAGATCAACGCCAGCGGCGGCGTGATGGGCAAGACGATCGAGCCGGTGGTGGTCGATCCGGCCTCCAACTGGCCGCTGTTCGCCGAAAAGGCACGCCAGCTGCTCACACAGGACAAGGTTGCCGTCGTGTTCGGCTGCTGGACGTCGGTCTCGCGCAAGTCGGTGCTTCCGGTGTTCGAGGAGTTGAACGGTCTGCTCTTTTACCCGGTGCAGTACGAAGGCGAGGAGATCTCGAAGAACGTGTTTTACACCGGTGCGGCGCCCAACCAGCAGGCCATCCCGGCGGTCGAGTACCTGATGTCGAAGGACGGCGGCGAGGTCAAGCGCTGGGTGCTGCTCGGCACCGACTACGTGTATCCGCGCACCACCAACAAGATCCTGCGCGCCTTCCTCAAGTCAAAGAGCGTCGCCGAGTCCGACATCATGGAGGAGTACACCCCGTTCGGGCACTCCGACTACCAGACCATCATTGCCAACATCAAGAAGTTCGCCTCCGCCGGCAAGAAGACCGCGGTGGTGTCCACCATCAACGGCGACTCGAACGTGCCGTTCTACAAGGAGCTCGGCAACCAGGGTCTGAAGGCCACCGACGTTCCGGTGGTGGCCTTTTCGGTGGGTGAGGAAGAGCTGCGCGGCGTGGACACCAAGCCGCTTGTCGGCCACCTCGCGGCGTGGAACTACTTCATGTCGGTGAAGAACCCGGCCAATACCGAGTTCACCAAGAAGTGGGCCGCCTACGCGAAGAAGAAGAACATCGCCGGGCACAAGGACAAGCCGCTCACCAACGACCCCATGGAGGCGACCTACGTCGGCGTCTACATGTGGAAGCAGGCGGTCGAAAAGGCCAAGAGCTTCGACGTCGACAAGGTCACCGTCGCCATGGGCGGCCAGACCTTCAAGTCACCCAACGGCTTCGTCATGAAAATGGACGAGAAGAACCACCACCTGCACAAGCCGGTGATGATCGGCGAGGTGCGCGCTGACGGTCAGTTCAACGTCGTGTGGAAGACCAAGGGTCCGATCAAGGCCCAGCCCTGGAGCCCGTACATCCCGGGTAACACGGCGAAGAAGGACGAGCCGGCCCGCATGGCGGCGAGAAAGTAAGGCAGTGCTCCCCAAGGCGGCGCCGCGCGGATCGATGCAGCACCCGCGGCGCCGCCCGCATTTCGGGATCATGAAAAGCTTGCTCCGCACCCTCGTCTTCGTTTTCTGCCTCGGCGTTGCGCCGCTCGCGGCGGCAGCGCTCGATGCGGCGCTGGTCAGCCAGCTCGCCTTCGGCAGCAGCGACGAGAAGATCGCCGCGATCCGTGGCTTTGTCGAGAAGGGCGAGGCGGCTGCCGCGCCGCTGCTCGCCGCACTTGCCGAAGGGCAGGTGCAGACCGTGGGCGAGCGCGTGCTGATCGTCGCCGACGAGAAGGGCATTGACGCGGTCAGTGGCGCGCGCGTAACGCCGCTGCCGGAGGGGCGCGACGACGTGATCGTCAACAACCGGGTGCGCGGCGAGATCGCGAACGCGGTCGCCGCGCTGCGCCTGCTCGCTCCGCAGCGTGCGTTGCGTGCCGAGGCGGTGAAGGAGCTCGAAACCGGCGCCAATGCGGCGATGCTGCCGCTCGTCAAACGCGCGCTGGACAAGGAGTCCGACGCCGAGCTCAAGTCGGCACTCGAGCTGATCGCCGCGACCATCCAGGTGAAAAGCGGCGACAAGGCGGCGCGGCTCGAGGGCATTCGCGCGCTCGCGGCGTCCGACAGCCAGGGCACCCGCGCGCTGCTTGGCTCGATTCTGCTGAAAAACAATGACGGTCAGTTCGCGGAGGCGGACGAGGACATCCGGCGCGCCGCGCAGGAAAGCCTCAAGGCGGTGCAGGGGCGTCTCGCCTGGGGCGAGCACGCGGGTTTGCTGTTCGCGGGCGTCTCGCTCGGCTCGATCCTGCTGCTCGCGGCGCTCGGCCTGGCGATCACCTACGGGCTGATGGGCGTGATCAACATGGCGCACGGCGAGCTGATCATGATCGGCGCCTACGCCACCTACGTCGTGCAAAACCTGTTCCGCGCCCATGCGCCGGGCGCGTTCGACGTCTACCTGCTGGCCGCGATTCCCGCGGCCTTTGCGACCTCGGCGCTGGTCGGCATGGCGCTCGAGCGCAGCGTCATCCGTTATCTCTACGGGCGCCCGCTGGAAACGCTGCTTGCGACCTGGGGCATCAGCCTGATGCTCATTCAGGCGGTGCGCAGCCTGTTCGGCGCGCAGAACGTCCAGGTCGAGAACCCGTCCTGGATGTCGGGTGGCGTCGAGCTGATGGCCAACGTCGTGCTGCCGTGGAACCGCATCGTGATCATCGGCTTCGCTGCGCTCGTGGTGGTTGGCATCGGGCTGGTGCTGGCGCGCACCCGGCTCGGCCTGTTCGTGCGTGGCGTGACGCAGAACCGGGCCATGGCGTCCTGCGTCGGCGTGCCGACCGCGCGCGTCGATACCTGGGCCTTCGGCCTGGGCTCGGGCGTGGCCGGCCTTGCCGGCTGCGCGCTCTCGCAGATCGGCAACGTCGGCCCCGACCTCGGCCAGGCCTATATCGTCGACTCGTTCATGGTGGTGGTGTTCGGTGGCGTCGGTCAGCTCGCCGGCACGGTGGTCGCCGCGCTCGGGCTCGGCTTCGTCAACAAGCTGCTCGAGTCCTGGTCGGGCGCGGTGATTGCCAAGATCGCGGTGCTGGTCTTCATCGTGCTGTTCATCCAAAAGCGTCCGCAGGGCCTGTTCGCCCTGAAAGGCCGCGCGGTGGAGGCCTGAGATGGGTCCGCTCGCGCAGACCATCACCCGTCTTTACGGCACCCGCGGCTGGATCGGCATCGGCTTCGCGGCGCTGGTACTGTTCGTGCTGGTGCCGGTGCTCAACCTCGCCGTGGCACCGGGCCACCCGCTGCACGTCTCGACGTTCCTCGTCACGCTGTCGGGCAAGATCATGTGCTACGCGATCGTCGCGCTGGCAATGGATCTGATCTGGGGCTACGCCGGGATCCTCTCGCTCGGCCACGGCCTGTTCTTCGCGCTTGGCGGCTACGCCATGGGCATGTACCTGATGCGCCAGATCGGCCGCGAAGGCCAGTACCAGTCCGAGCTGCCGGATTTCATGGTGTTCCTCGACTGGAAGGAACTGCCTTGGCACTGGTGGATGAGCGACCAGTTCTGGTGGGCGGCGCTGCTGGTGGTGGCGGTGCCCGGGCTGCTCGCCTTCGGCTTCGGCTATCTCGCCTTCCGCTCGCGGATTCGGGGCGTGTACTTCTCGATCATCACCCAGGCGCTCACCTTCGCGGCGATGCTGCTGTTTTTCCGCAACGAGACCGGCTTTGGCGGCAACAACGGCTTCACCGACTTCAAGCGCATCCTCGGCTTCGACATCACGGCACCGGAGACTCGCGTCGTGCTGTTTGCGGTCACAGGCGCGACGCTGCTTGGCGCGCTGCTGCTTGGCCGCTGGCTCGTTACCTCCAAGTTCGGTCGCGTGCTCGCGGCGATCCGCGATGCCGAGACGCGCGTCATGTTCTGCGGCTACAACACGCTGCACTACAAGCTGTTTATCTGGACGCTGTCGGCGATTCTCTGCGGGATTGCCGGTGCGCTGTACGTGCCGCAGGTCGGCATTATCAATCCGAGCGAGATGTCGCCGGCGAATTCGATCGAGATCGCGATCTGGGTGGCGGTCGGCGGGCGCGGCACGCTGGTCGGTGCGATTGCCGGGGCCGGCATCGTCAACGTCGCGAAGAGCGTATTCACCGTCGCCTTTCCGGAATACTGGCTGTACTTCCTCGGTCTGCTCTTCATCGGGGTGACGCTCTTCCTGCCAAACGGGGTGGTGGGGCTTCTGAAGATGCGCAAGCGCGCGGACGCGCTCAAGGCGGCGCCGGCATGAGTGCGGGCATCCAGACGATCGGCGGGCTGAACGCAGGCGACCCCGTCCTCGGCCACCTGGCGCGTGCGGAGCTGGACCTCTCGCACGGCGTCGTTCTCTACCTCGACGACATTTCGGTGAGCTTCGACGGCTTCAAGGCGCTCAACCGTTTGTCGCTCGCCATCGACGTCGGCGAGCTGCGCTGCGTGATCGGCCCGAACGGGGCCGGCAAGACGACGATGATGGACGTGATCACCGGAAAGACGCGCCCCGACAGCGGCGCGGCATTCTTCGGCCAATCGATCGACCTGACGCGGCTGACCGAGGCCGAGATCGCGCACGCCGGCATCGGGCGCAAGTTCCAGAAGCCGACGATCTTCGAGCGCCTTACCGCGTTCGAGAACCTCGAGCTGGCGATGAATGCGGACAAGCGCGTACGCCGCACGCTGTTTGCGCGGCTGGATTCGGTAGGGCGCGATCGCATCGCCGAGACGCTACGCCTCATCCGGCTGGCGGAATCGGCCGACCGCGAAGCGGGGCTGCTGTCGCACGGCCAGAAGCAGTGGCTCGAAATCGGCATGCTGCTCATGCAGGAGCCGAAACTGCTGCTGCTCGACGAGCCGGTGGCCGGCATGAGCGACGAGGAAACCGAGCGCACGGCCGAATTGTTAGTTTCGCTCGCCGGGCAGCATTCGCTGGTCGTGGTCGAGCACGACATGGCGTTCGTCGGCAGTATCGCGCGCAGGATCACGGTGCTGCACGAGGGCAGTGTGCTCGCGGAGGGGCCGCTGGCGGACGTGCAGAACGACCCGCGCGTCATCGAGGTTTACCTGGGAAGATAGGAACAGGGGGAACCTCACTGCGGTTCCCCCGTTATGCCCCCTCCCCAACGAATTGAGATGCTGACTGTCGAAAATCTGAACCAGTACTACGGCGGCTCGCACATCCTGCGTGACGTCTCCTTCGAGGTGCCGGCCGGCAAGGTTACGGCGCTGCTCGGCCGCAACGGCGTTGGCAAGTCGACCCTGCTGAAGACGCTGATGGGGCTGGTGCCGGCCGCCACGGGCAGCGTGCGCTTCGGCGCGCGCGACCTCACCGCGGCGCCGCCCTACCTGCGCGTGCGTGCCGGCATCGGCTACGTGCCGCAGGGGCGCGAGATCTTTCCGCGCCTGACCGTCGAAGAGAATCTGCGCATGGGGCTCGCGACGCGGCCGCGCAGAGAGCCGGTACCGGCGCGCATCTTCGAGATGTTCCCGGTGCTCAAGCAGATGCTGGCGCGCCGCGGCGGCGACCTTTCGGGCGGCCAGCAGCAGCAGCTCGCGATCGGCCGCGCGCTCGCCATGGGCCCGCAGCTGCTCATCCTCGATGAGCCGACCGAGGGCATCCAGCCCTCGATCATCAAGGACATCGAGCGGGCGATCCGCGCGCTTGCCGCGACGGGCGAGATGGCGATCCTGCTGGTGGAGCAGTACTACGACTTCGCCAAGTCGCTCGCCGACCAGTACCTCGTCATGGAGCGCGGCGAGCTGATCGCGCGCGGACGCGGCGCCGACATGGACCGCGATGGAGTGCGTGCGATGCTCGCAGTATGATGCGCGCATGCTTGCGACCGAGCCCGTTCACATCGCCGGCTGGCGCGCGGAACTCGCGCTCGGCTTCGAGCACCGCATGCAGCGCACGGTGCTGGCGCACCGTCGGCACGATGGCCCGCTGGTGGTGCAGAAACCGCTCTATCCGGAAGGCGACGCGGTCTGCCACGCAATCATCGTGCATCCGCCGGCGGGCGTGGCCGGCGGCGACGTGCTCGAGTGCGCCGTGCAGCTCGGTGAGGGCGCGCAGGCGCTGCTCACCACGCCCGGCGCCGGCAAGTGGTACCGCTCGGCTGGCCCCTGGGCGCGCCAGCGGCTGGCGTTCGACGTCGCCGCCGGTGGCTGCCTGGAATGGCTGCCGCAGGAGACGATCCTCTTCGATGGCGCGCGCGCCGCGCTCGAAACGGAAGTGCGGCTGGCGCCCGGGGCGCGCTACCTCGGCTGGGAAATCCTCTGCCTCGGGCGTACCGGATCGGGCGAGCGCTTCGCGCACGGCGAATGCAGCCTGCATTCGCGGCTGCGCATCGACGGACGCAGCGTCTGGCTCGAGCGCGGCCGCATCGCGGCGGACGGTCCGCTGATGCAGGCGCAGGCCGGGCTCGCGGGAAGTACGGTGTGCGGCACGCTGATCGCCACCGGCGCGCCGGTCGACGACGCGCGGCTCGCAGCCTGCCGCGCGCTTTCGCCGGCGCGCGGCCGGGGCGCCGTCACGCGGCTGCCGGCGCTGCTGGTGGCGCGCTACCTTGGAAACTCGGGCGAGGCGGCGCGCGCGTATTTCGCCGCGCTCTGGCGCCTGCTGCGCGAACCGTTCGCCGGCCGCGCGGCCGTGGAACCCCGCATCTGGAGGACCTAAATGGAGCTTTCACCCCGAGACAAGGACAAGCTGCTGGTCTTTACCGCGGCGCTGCTCGCGGAGCGACGCAAGGCAAGGGGGCTGAAGCTGAATTACCCCGAGGCGGTCGCGTTCATCAGCGCCGCCATCATGGAAGGCGCGCGCGAAGGACGCAGTGTCGCGGAACTCATGGGCTGGGGCGCGAGGCTCTTGAGTCGTGACGAGGTCATGGACGGCGTGCCGGAGATGATCCCGGAAATCCAGGTCGAGGCGACGTTTCCCGACGGCACCAAGCTGGTCACGGTGCACAACCCGATTCCCTGAGGGCGCGATGATTCCGGGCGAAATCCAGACGGCCGCGGGCGAGCTCGAGCTAAACGCCGGGCGCAAGACGGTGACGCTGGAGGTCACCAACAGCGGCGACCGGCCGGTGCAGGTCGGCTCGCACTATCACTTCTTCGAAACCAATGCCGCGCTCAGGTTCGAGCGTGCCAGGGCGCGTGGCTTTCGCCTCAACATCGCCGCCGGCACCGCGGTGCGCTTCGAGCCCGGACAGACGCGCACCGTGGAGCTGGTCGCGCTCGCCGGGGCGCGCAGCGTCTACGGCTTCAACGCCAAGGTGATGGGAAAGTTAAAGAACAACGATGCGCTGCAGAGCGACGCTGCGCGTCGCACAGCGGCGCCTCACGCGCAGAAGAAGCGGACTTGAGCATGCGAATCTCACGTCAAGCCTACGCAGAGATGTTCGGCCCGACGGTTGGTGACCGCGTGCGGCTCGCCGACACCGAATTGTGGATCGAGGTCGAGAAGGACTACACGATCTACGGCGAGGAGGTAAAGTTTGGCGGCGGCAAGGTGATCCGCGACGGCATGGGCCAGAGCCAGCGCGTCGCAGCCGAGGTCGCCGACAGCGTGATTACCAACGCGCTGATCGTCGATCACTGGGGCATCGTCAAGGCCGACGTTGGCATCAAGGGCGGCTGCATCTGGCGGATCGGCAAGGCCGGCAATCCCGACATCCAGCCTGGGGTGACGATTCCGATTGGGCCCGGCACCGAGGCGATCGCCGGCGAGGGCATGATCCTCACCGCCGGCGGGATCGACGCGCACATCCACTTCATCTGCCCGCAGCAGATCGAGGAAGCCCTCATGTCGGGCGTCACCACGATGCTGGGCGGCGGCACCGGACCGGCGACCGGCACGCTCGCCACCACCTGCACGCCCGGACCCTGGCATATCACCTCGATGATCGCGGCGGCCGAGGCGTTTCCCATGAACCTCGGTTTCCTCGGCAAGGGCAACGCCTCGCTGCCCGCGCCGCTCGAGGAGCAGGTGGCAGCCGGCGCCATCGGCCTCAAGCTGCACGAGGACTGGGGCACCACGCCGGCCGCGATCGACAACTGCCTGGCGGTGGCCGACAAGATGGACGTCCAGGTCGCGATCCACACCGACACGCTGAACGAATCGGGCTTCGTCGAGACCTCGGTCGCCGCATTCAAGGGCCGCACCATCCACACCTTTCACACCGAGGGTGCCGGCGGCGGCCACGCGCCCGACATCATCAAGGTGGCAGGGTTGCCGAACGTGCTGCCCTCGTCGACCAACCCGACGCGGCCCTACACGGTGAACACGGTCGACGAGCACCTCGACATGCTGATGGTCTGCCACCACCTCGATCCCGGCATCGCCGAGGACGTCGCCTTTGCCGAGTCGCGCATCCGCAAGGAGACCATCGCCGCCGAGGACATCCTGCACGACCTCGGCGCGTTCTCGATGATGTCCTCGGACTCGCAGGCCATGGGGCGCGTCGGCGAGGTGATCCTGCGCACCTGGCAGACCGCGCACAAGATGAAGCTGCAGCGCGGCGCGCTGAAGGGCGACCCGAAGACGAACGACAACGCGCGCGTCAAGCGCTACGTCGCGAAATACACCATCAACCCGGCGATCGCGCAGGGCATCGCCCACCGCGTCGGCTCGGTGGAGGAGGGCAAGCTCGCGGACCTCGTGCTGTGGAAGCCGGCGTTCTTCGGTGTCAAGCCTTCGCTCATCATCAAGGGTGGCATGATCGCTGCCGCCGCAATGGGCGATCCGAACGCATCGATTCCGACGCCGCAGCCGGTGCACTACCGGCCGATGTTCGGGGCATTCGGCCGCGCGCTGCGCACCTCGATCACCTTCGTTTCGCAGGCAGCGCTCGGCAACCCCGCGCTGGAGGGGCTCGGCCTGGCACGGCCGCTGGAAGCCGTGAGGGGCACGCGCGGCGTGAAAAAGGCGGACATGGTGCACAACGGCTGGCAACCGGAAATCGACGTCGACCCGGAAACCTACGAGGTGCGCGCGGATGGCGAGCTTTTGGTGTGCGAGCCGGCGAGCGTGCTGCCCATGGCACAGCGATACTTCCTCTTCTGAGCATGCTCGAGATCACGACCAAGCTGGACGCGCAGGACGGCAGCGCGCCGCAGGCGCGCCTCGTGCTGCCGTTCGAGCGGCGCCAGAAGAGCCGACTGCGCGCGCAGCTCGATTCGGGCGAGGAGGTGGCGGTGAATCTTCCGCGCGGCGATATGCTGCGCGGCGGCGATCGGCTGGTCGCCTCCGATGGGCGGGTGATCGAAGTGATTGCGCAGCCGGAGGCCGTCGTTCACATCACCTGCGCCGAAGCGACCGCGCTCGCGCGTGCCGCCTATCACCTCGGCAACCGTCATGTGCCGGTCGAGGTCGGCGAGGGCTATCTGCGCATCGCAGCCGATCACGTGCTCGAGGCGATGCTGCACGGGCTCGGCGCATTGCTCGAGCACCGGCAGGCGCCGTTCGAGCCCGAAGCGGGCGCCTACGGCGGGGGGCATCAGCACCCAGGCGAGACGGGCGGCGGCGCGCGCATCCACGAGTTCGGCGCGCACGAACAGCGGGAGGGCCACGCACATGAGCATTGAGCTCGCGCGCCTGCTGCAGATCGCCAGCCCGACGCTGCCGGTCGGCGCATTCAGCTACTCGCAGGGTCTCGAGGCCGCGGTCGAAGCGGGCATCGTGCACGACCGCGAGAGCGCCGAGCGCTGGATCGGCGAGGTGCTGGCGCTGTCACTTGCACGCATGGAGGCGCCGATCCTCGCGCGTCTGATCGCTGCGTGGCGCACCGGCGATCACGCGGCGGCGCGAAGCTGGAACGACGAGTTTCTCGCCAGCCGGGAAACGCAGGAACTGCGCGCCGAGACGGCGCAGATGGGCTATTCGCTGCGCACGCTGCTCGCGCAGCTGGGGGACGCCGCGCCGCTCGAGGCGATCGATGAACCGTCGTTTCCTGCCTGCTTCGCCTACGCTGTCGCCAGCTGGGGCATCGATGCGCACGACGCGCTGATCGCCTATCTCTGGGCCTGGCTGGAAAACCAGGTGATGGCCGCCGTGAAGGCGGTGCCGCTCGGCCAGACCGACGGCCAGCGCATCCTGCTTGCGCTCGGTGCGCGGCTCGAGGCGGTGGGGCGCGAGGCAGCGTCGCTCGACGACAAAGGGCTCGGCGCCTACGCGCCGGGCCTGGCGCTGTTTTCCTCCTTTCACGAAACCCAGTACAGCAGGTTATTCAGATCATGAGCGAAGCTACTCCCCTGCGCGTCGGCATCGGCGGCCCGGTCGGCTCGGGCAAGACGGCGCTCACCCTGGCGCTGTGCCGGGCGCTGCGCGAGCGCTACCAGCTCGCGGTCGTCACCAACGACATCTACACCGAGGAAGACGCCCAGTTCCTGGTGCGCAACGAGGCGCTTGCGCCGGAGCGCATCCTCGGCGTGGAAACCGGCGGCTGCCCGCATACGGCGATCCGCGAGGACGCCTCGATCAACCTAGAGGCGGTAGCGCGGCTCGCGCGCCGCTTTCCCGACCTCGAGCTCGTCGTCATCGAGTCGGGTGGCGACAACCTCGCGGCGACCTTCAGCCCGGAGCTGTCCGATCTGACGCTCTACGTGATCGACGTCGCCGCCGGCGAGAAGATTCCGCGCAAGGGCGGTCCGGGCATCACCAAGTCGGATCTGTTGATCATCAACAAGATCGATCTCGCGCCGATGGTCGGCGCCTCGCTCGAGGTCATGGCACGCGACGCGCAGAAGATGCGCGGCGCGCGGCCGTTCATTTTTACCCACCTGAAGACGGGCGAGGGGCTCGATTCCGTGATCCGATTCATCGAAACCGAGGGCATGTTATGCACCGAGCCGCAGTGATTCTTCTGCTTTTCGCGGAGACCGCTTCCGCGCACCCGAACCATGACGGCGGCAGCCCCCTCGCCGCGGACCTGCTGCATCTGCTGGGCGCGCCCGACCACCTCGCCGCGATCCTGCTCCCGCTGGTGGCCGCGGTCGCGCTCGCCCTCGTCCTGGGCCGCCGTCTGAAGCCGGCACGACGCAGCGGGCAGACGCGTTGCAGGGGCTGCCCCGGGCGCCGCTAGCCGGGTCCGGGCAGCCACTCGAAGGTGGCCCGCACGTAGTCCTCGCCGTAGCGCAGCACCTGCACCGCGCGCAGGTAGCGCGAGGGCTCTTCCGTGGTTTCGTAGACGCGGCCCGCCTTCCAGCCGTCGGCCGGCAACAGCAGATTCCGGCCGTCGGCGCCGTCTGCGCCATCGGCCAGGATGACGGCGCGCACGCTGCCGAAGGCGAACTGGCGCGAGGCGGCCTCGGACACGGCGCTGTCCTCGCCCTTTTCGCGCACCTCGCGCAGCGACAGCGCGCGCGGCGTGCGGCTGAGGATGGCGATATCGGCATGCGCTTCGTCGCCTGGCGTGCGGTGCATGCGGCGGATCACGCCCACCCAGCGCGCGCGGTCATCGTCGGGCGTCACGCCGACCACGGCGCCGCACTTCGCCCAGCCGCCAAGCGCTTGCGCAAACGTCGCGCCGAGCTCGCCGTCGGCGGTTTCGTTCAGCCTCCAGGTTTCGGGCGGCTGCGGCGCGACGTCGTCGGGATCGGCGAGCGAAAGCCCGCCCGCGTTCTGCTGCGCATCGTTCAGCTGTTTCCAGATCGCCGCGTAGCGATGCACGAGCTGCAGCTTGCCGCTGGCGGGCGCGCGCGCCGTAGGGAGGTCGGGCGCCTGGTTCTGCCAGAACGCGAGCAGGTGCTGCACGGCGCCAAGCTGGGCGGTGGGCGACAGGTCGTTGCCAAAGACCTTGATGTCTTGCAGCCTGGCCGTTGCCAGCTGCCTGTGAATCCGCTCGAGTGCGTCGAAAGCCATTCCGGGGCCGAAGTAGCGCGCCGTTTCGCCCGCCGCTTGCGTCGCTCCCGAGGCGCGGCGCGGTGCTGCGTCGCCCTGCGGCTCGAAGCAGAACGGGTTGTCGGCCACCCCGGGCGGACGCAGCGTCAGGCCTTCTCCGACCTGCTCGAGGGCACGATCGGCGGCCTCGATCTGCTCGGGCGCCATCATGTCGGGCGCACTCACCTGGAGCATCAGCAGGCGCAGGAATTCCTGCTCGACGGAGGTGATCTTTTTCGGATCGGCGTCCGCCTTCACGGGACTCGTCGCGCTGCCGATCTCCTCCGCGGCCGCATGCAGCGCATACGCCATGTGCCACAGGCTGTTGGGCACGCCGGCGTAATGCACCAGGCAGATCTTGGCGAGCACGCGGCAGCTGTGGAGCGCGCGCGTGGCGCAGACCTCGGCGTTGTCCAGCAGTTCGGCGTCCTCGTAGCTGGCGGCCAGCAGGCGCTTGGCGCAGCGGCCGAGGGCGTGTGTCAGGCGCGCCTCGTACTGGATGAGGGATTTCCAGGTTGCCTCGCGCGCTGCCTGGTTTTCCTTCGCACTCGTCAGGTATTGGCCGAGCAACGCGGCGACATGCGCGGCGCCTGCGTCCTGCACCTGCGCCAGAATTTCGCCGCGCGCCTTGGGGTCGGCGCCCGCCGCCTCGCGGGCAGTGGGGTCGAGCCAGCCGCTCAGCTCGTTTAGGGCGATGACCGGATCCGATCCGCGAAGATCCGGCAGCTCGGTACCCGCCGCAGCCGGCGCGGCTTCGGGCGCGGCCGGACCGCCGACGCGCTTTTTGACCCAATCCAGTACATCGATCATGGGCGCCTCCCGCCACATCCCGACCGCGCCGTCTTGGCGCAGGTCCGTCTGCGACTGCACCGAATCGCGGTGCCAGTGTACGCCGCTACGGCTTCGCCGGCGAGGAACGCCGGGGCAGAGGACAGGCGGCGCCCCCGAACGTTAAAAACCTTTGTGTCGCGGTCGCGCCGCACCGCTGATCGCCTCAGGGGCGCCGCCCATCCGGAACGCAGGTCAGAGTCTGTCGCCACGCGGAGTCATTCCTCGCGCCATTGAGGCCGCGGCGTGAAGCTGGATGCGAGCGGTTCATTCTGGAGGGCCACGCCATGAAAAACGCTCTTGTTGCCTGTCTGCTGTCTTTTGTCGCCTGCGCGGCGCATGCGCTGGACCTCGACAGACCGATGGTGCTTGTCGCGGCACCGGATCTGCGGGGGCCATACAGCCATACGACACTGCTGGTCGTACCGCTGGACGGCCAGCATTTCGGCTTCATCCTCAATCGCGCTACCGATGTAACGCTCGGCACCTTGTTTCCCGACCACGCACCGTCGGGGAACGTCATCGACCCGGTCTATCTCGGAGGGCCAGAGCACGCCAACGAGGTGTTCGCCGTCGTACCGCGCAATCCTGGTGAACCCTCGCTGCGGCTTTTCGGCGACGTGTTTCTGACGGCGCACGCACCCATGGTGGACCAGATCATCGAGCAGACGCCGAACGAAGCGCGCTATTTCGTCGGATTCGTCGCCTGGCAGCCCGGCGAGCTCGCTGCCGAGCTAGAAGCCGGCTATTGGTACCTGTCCGACCCCGACCCCGCGCTGGTGTTCAGCAAAGACACTGAGCGCATGTGGGAGTCGCAGATGAAGCGGCTCGGCAAGCGGCTCGTGCCGCGCAAAGGGCTGCGCGAGGCTTGACGCGACCGCGGCCCGCGTATGCTGCCGTCGCTAGACGGTCTCGAAATCGAGCACCACGCGGCCGAGGATCTTGCCGGCCTTGAGCTCGTCTAGCGTGCGGTTGACCTCGTCGGCGGGACGCGTCTCGATCGGCGTCGGCTTGAGCTTCTTCTTCTTCGCCAGCGCGACGACTTCCTTCAGCTCCTGCAGGTTGCCCACGTAGGAGCCGACGATGCCGACCGCGCGCTGCGCGATCGGGGGCAGCGACACGGTGATCTCCCCGCCGAACAGGCCGCATAGCACGTAGCGTCCACCCTTGCGCAGCGCCGGGTAGGCGACGTTGAAGGTCGGCGGCATGCCGACGAAGTCGATGGCGCCGGCGAGATTGCCCTTGGCGAGCGCAGCGAGCTTCTGCGCCGCATCCGGCGCGCGGGTGTCGAGTACCAGCTTGGCGCCCAGCGCGCGCGCCGCGGCGAGCTTCGATTCGTCGACGTCGCAGGCGATGATGTTGCGGATGCCTTTGGCGCGCAGGATCGAAATGCCGACCATGCCGAGGCCGCCGCAGCCCATGACCGCGACCCAGTCGCGCGGCATCAATTCGGGGAGCTTGGCAATCGCGCTGTAGGCGGTGAGGCCGGAGCAGGCCAGCGTCGCGGCGAAGGCCTCGTCGACGCCGCTCGCGTCGACCAGATAGCGCGGATGCGGGATGACGAGGTGCGTGCCGTAGCCGCCGCGCGTATATACGCCGAGGAACTTCTGCGACAGGCAGTAGTTGTCCTGGCCTTCCTTGCAGACCTGGCACTTGCCGCAGCCGATCCAGGGAAAGACGATGCGCTTCTGGCCGACCTTGACGCCCCTGGCGCGCGGTCCGATGGCCTCGACGACGCCGAAGGGCTCGTGCCCCATGGTGAACGGCGGCACGCAGCCGCGGTCCTTGACGTAGAAACGCTTGCCGCCGCCGAGGTCGAAGTAGCCGTCCCAGATGTGCAGGTCCGAGTGGCACACCCCCGAGCGCGTGACGCGCACCAGCACCTCGCTGCCCTTCGGCTTCGGCGTGTCCTTCAGCACCTTCTGCAGCGGCCTGCCATGCTCCAAGACGTCCCAGCTCAGCATCTCCATCCTCCTCAGTGTGTGGCGGCGTGCAATGCCTGATCGATGTCCCACAGCAGGTCATCGATCGACTCGATGCCGACGGACATGCGCACCATGTCCGGCGTGACGCCGGCCTTCAATTGTTCTTCCTCGCTCATCTGGCGGTGCGTGGTCGAGGCCGGGTGCGAAATCAGCGTCTTCGCATCGCCGATGTTGACCAGGTGGCTCATGAACTGCGCCGCCTCGATGAACTTCTGACCGGCCTCGGCGCCGCCCTTGACGCCGAAATTGAGCAGGCCCGAGGCGCCCTTGGGCAGATACTTCTGCGCCAGCGCGTGGTACTTGCTGTCGGGCAGCCCGGGGTAGTTCACCCAGGCGACCTGCGGGTGCGCCTGCAGGTGCCTGGCCACCGCCAGCGCATTCTCGCAGTGCCGGTCCATGCGCACGTGCAGCGACTCGACGCCCTGCAAGAGCAGCCAGGCATTGAGCGGCGAGAGCGCCGGGCCGAAGGTGCGCATCGTTTCCATGCGCAGGCGCATGGTGTAGCCGAAGTCGCCGAAGGTCTCGTAGAAGCGCACGCCGTGATAGCCCTTCGATGGCTCGGTCATGCCCGGAAAGTGCCCGTTGTCCCAGGGAAAGCGGCCCGATTCCACCACCACGCCGCCCATCGTCGTGCCGTGGCCGCCGAGATACTTGGTCGCCGAATGCACCACGATGTCGGCGCCCCAATCGATCGGGCGGCATAGGTAGGGCGAGGGCACCGTGTTGTCGACCACCAGCGGGATGCCGGCTTCATGCGCGATCGCCGCGAGCGCCTCGAGGTCGACCAGATTGATGAGCGGGTTGCCGAGCGTTTCGGCGTAGAGCAGCTTGGTGTTCTTGCGCAGCGCGGCGCGGAAATCCTCCGGCCTGTCCGGATGCACGAAGCTGGTGTCGATGCCGAGCTTGCGCAGGTTGACGTCGAACAGCGTGTGGGTTCCGCCGTACAGGGTGGAGGCCGAGACGATGTGATCGCCCTGCTGGCACAGCGTCAGGACCGCGGCGGCTTCGGCCGCCTGGCCGCTCGCCACCGCAACCGCCGCGCGGCCGTTCTCGATCGCCGCCATGCGCTCCTCGAACACCGCGACGGTCGGGTTCGAGATGCGCGAGTAGACGTTGCCGAAGGTCTGCAGGTTGAAAAGGCTCGCGGCGTGGTCGGACGAGTCGAAGACGAACGACGTCGTCTGGTAGATCGGCGCGGCGCGCGCTCCGGTCGCAGGGTCGGGAATCTGTCCGGCGTGCAGACAGAGCGTCTCTATCCCGAAGGTGCGGTCGGCCATTGCGGTAGGGGGGCGAGCGGCGCCCGGCTGCGACGCGCGCGCAGGGCACTGACGGACGGATTGTTGGCGACGCGCGCGAGCGCGTCAAGGCGACCTCAGGCGTCCGTGGCCTGGGAATCGTCCGGATCGTGCTCGCGTACCGGCGGCTGCGCCTCGGGGGGCGCGGCGGCGCTCGCCGCGCGCCGGTACTGCGAAGGCGGCACCCCGACCTGATTGAGGAAAAAGCGCGTGAAATTGCTCTGCGCGGAGAAGCCGAGGCCGGAGGACAGGTCCGAGATCTTCTGGTCGGAAGAGGCGAGACGCGAGATTGCGGTCTCGATGCACAGCATGTCCAGGTACTCGCGCGGCGAGCGGCCGGTGCAGACCTGGAACAGGTGATAGAAGCGCGAGCGCGACAGGCCGACGCGATTCGCCAGCAGGTCGATGTTGACTTCCTTGTTCGGCCGCGCGCGCAGCAGACCGATCGCCTTGCGGATGCGCGAGTCCTCGAAACGCGAACCGCGCCACAGCGGCGAGGATTCGCGGCGCGCGAGGTAGGTGTCGACGATCGACAGCATGAGTTCCTGCAGCATGAATTCCAGCCGCTCGGCCGACAGGAAGCGGTCGTTGATCGCTTCGATGGCGAGGGTGTCGGCCAGGCGCCGGATGCGCGGCGTGATCTCCTCGATCGCGGTGGCGAGCGCGCTGCCCGGCGCCTCGCCGGCGACCGCCGGGAAGGCTTCCGCCAGCCACTGCGGCGATGCATGAAAAAGCAGCAGGCGCACCGGCGCGGTGCTGTCTTCCGACGTCATGGCGAACGGCTCGCCGGCGTTTAGGATCAGCAGTGCGCCTCGGCCGAGCGAGGTCCGCAGCTCGCCCGCGCGAAGCTCACAGGGCGGACCCGAATGCTTGATGAGAATGGTCGGTTCCGGGTGGCTGCGTTCGGACAAAGAGCCCGTAACATCAATCAGATGGAGCCGTCCGAAACGGCCTTCGAATACCCGGTGCGGCGTGATCATGGCGGCAGAATACCTGTCGCCTGCGGGTAACGCATTCACCTTTTCGGGTTAAGCGCCTAGTACTTTTGCCCCGGAACAGGGGTATCGGGGACCCCCGCCCGTGACCTAGTTGGCGATCACCTTGGGACGCTTGGCCGAAATGACCCGGGTGTTGACCCCGACCCAGTTCAGCCCGCCGAACAGGCGCGCGTGCTCGATCTTCACGCAGCGGTCCATCACGGCGTCGAGCCCGGCCTTGCGGGCGGCCTCGGCGGCGGCCTCGTTCTTCACGCCGATCTGTTGCCACAGCACCCGCGCGCCGATCGCGATCGTGTCTTTAGCGATCGGCATGACGTCCTCGCTGCGCCGGAACACGTCGACCAGGTCGACCTTGTCCGGGATGTCCTTCAGGCTCGCGTAGCAGGTCTCGCCGAGCAGCGTCTGTCCGGCGTAGCGCGGATTGACGGGAATCACGCGATAGCCGTGCTGCTGCATGTACTTCGCCGCGAAATAGCTCGGCCGGAACCAGTCCGCCGACAGGCCGACCACCGCGATGACGCGGTTCTCCTGCAGGATGCGGCGCAGCGTGCTGATCTCGTCGCTCATGCGAACGTAAGGCGAATGCTCGGGACCCGAATACTATAATCGAGTCGCATCGATCGGGCGCTCGAGGGGGAGTCGCATGGGTTTGCCGCATCCGCAGGTCGTCGCCGTGCTCGAGCGCGCGGCGCGATCGGGCTTGCCGCTTTACTACGACGTGCCACCTTTTGTGGCGAGGCGCATCTATCGCGATACGCGCGGTGCGCTCTCGCCCAAGCCGCCAGCGGTCGCCGAAGCGCGCCTCACCCTTGCGCCCGGCCCTGCCGGGCCTATCGCGGTTCGGGCCTACAGGCCGCAAGGCGCGAAGTCCAGCGACACTTTACCCGCTCTGGTCTATTTCCACGGCGGCGGCTGGGTGATCGGCGACCTTGACACGCACGACGTCCTCTGTCGCCAGCTCGCCAACGGTGCGCGTTGCGCCGTGTTCTCGGTCGATTACCGGCTCGCGCCGGAGGCCCGCTTTCCCGCTGCGGTTGAGGACTGTATTGCGGCAACGCAGTGGGTCGCCGCGCAGGCGAAGACGCTGGCGATCGACGCGGAACGGATCGCGGTCGGCGGCGACAGCGCCGGCGGCAACCTTGCAACCGTGGTCGCGCTCGCCGCGCGCGAGGCGGGCGGGCCGAAGCTTTGCTACCAGCTGCTGATCTATCCTGCGACAGATCAGCGCATGGGCTTTCCCTCGATCGAGAAAAATGGCGCGGGTTATCTGCTTACCAAAAAGGGAATGGAGTATTTCCGCAGCCACTACCTGCCGAAGGAAAGCGACTGGCTCGACTGGCGCGCCTCGCCCTATCTCGCTCGCTCGCTCGCCGGGCTTCCGCCCGCCTATGTGCTGACGGCGGGCTTCGATCCCCTCGTCGACGAGGGCCGTGCGCATGCCGAGCGCATGGCGAAAGAGGGCGTCGCAGTCGAATACAAGGAGTACCCGGACATGGTGCACGGTTTCCTGCTGTTCGGCGGCGCGCTCGACACGGCCAACGCCGCGGTCGAGGCCTGCAGCGCCGCGCTGAACAAGGCATTCGGAGGACGCAGATGAAACCCGACCTCAAGGTCCGCCACGGCGGCAAGATCCTGGTCGACGCGCTCGCCGCGCACGGTGCGCGGCTGGCGTTCGGCGTGCCCGGCGAGAGCTACCTGCCGGTACTCGACGGCTTCTACGACGTGCGCGACCGGCTGCGCTACATCATCTGCCGGCAGGAGGGCGGCGCCTCGTACATGGCGGAAGCCTACGGCAAGCTGACCGGCGAGCCGGGGATCCTCTTCGTCACGCGCGGGCCGGGCGCGACCAACGGTTCGGTCGGCGTGCACACCGCGCACCAGGACTCGACGCCGATGATCGTGTTCGTCGGGCAGGTCGGCAACGAGTTCGCCGAGCGCGAGGCGTTCCAGGAGATCGACTACCGGCGCATGTACGGGCCGCTCACCAAATGGGTGGCGCAGATCGACCGCATCGAGCGCATTCCCGAGTACGTCAGCCACGCCTATCACTGCGCGACCTCGGGCCGGCAGGGGCCGGTGCTGCTCGCGCTGCCCGAAGACATGCTGTTCTCCGAGGCGGCCGTGGCCGACGCGCCGCACTACAAGCGGGTGCAGGCGGCGCCGGCGCCGGCCGACCTGCAGGCGACGGCGGAACTGCTGCAGCAGGCCGAGCGCCCGTTGGTCATCCTCGGCGGCAGCGGCTGGACGCGCGCCGCGGTCGACGCCTTCCGACCCTGGGCAGAGCGCTGCGGGCTGCCGGTCGGCTGCGCCTTCCGCTGCCAGGACCTGTTCGACAACCGCAGCCCGAACTACGCCGGCGACATCGGCATCGGCATCAACCCCAAGCTCGCGCAGCGCGTGAAGGAGGCCGACCTGCTGCTCGTCATCGGCGCGCGGCTCGGCGAGATGACGACCAGCGCCTACACGCTGCTCGACGTGCCGGTGCCGAAGCAAAAGCTCATTCACGTGCACGCCGGCGCCGAGGAACTCGGCCGCGTGTACCAGGCCACGCTGCCGATCAACGCCGGCGCCGTGCAGTTCGTCGAGGCGCTCGGCGAGGTGCCGCTCGACGGCGCGCGCTGGCGTGCGTGGCTGCAGGCCGCGCGCGAGGACTACCTCGCCTGGAACGCGCCGCAGGACATGCCGGGGCCGCTGCACTACGGGCAGGTGATCCGCTGGCTCTCCGAACATCTGCCGCAGGACGCCATCGTCGCCGGCGGTGCGGGCAACTTCGCCTCCTGGCTGCACCGCCACTTCAGCTACAAGGGCTTCCGCAGCCAGCTCGGGCCGACCAGCGGCTCGATGGGCTACGGATTTCCGGCGGCGCTCGGCGCCAAGATCGCCGCGCCGGAGCGCACCGTCATCGCGCTGTGCGGCGACGGCGACTTCCTCATGAACGGCCAGGAGTTCGCCACCGCGGTGCAGTACGGCGCGGCGGTGATCGCGCTGGTGGTGAATAACGGCATGTACGGCACGATTCGCATGCACCAGGAGCGCGAGTACCCGGAGCGCATCTCCGGCACGCAGCTGGTGAATCCGGATTTCGCCGCCTACGCGAGAATCTTCGGCGGCCACGGCGAGGTCGTCGAGCGCAGCGAGCAGTTTGCGCCGGCCTTCGAGCGCGCCGTCGCCTCGGGCAAGCCGGCGATCATCGAGCTGCGCATCGATCCCGAGGCGATCACGCCGAGCACCACGCTCTCGGCGATCCGCCAGAAAGCCCTCGCCAACCGCCGCTAGAAACCCAGCACGCTGGCGCTCGTGTAACGAGGGGGGATGGGGTTGCAGGGGAAGGGGCTCATCCCCTTCCCCTGCAGCCGACTTTCAGAGTTCATCGCAACCACCTTTCAGGTGGTTGCGATGTACGTCGGGTCGTCCTGCTGGTTTCGTTCGAACTTCAGGAACTCCCAGTATCCGCAGTGCGGCACATCGGGGTAGTCGCGGCACACCCCGGGACGCACGTCGTAGATCGTGCACTGGCGCGTGCGCGTGTTGAGGAACATGCAGATGGACGTGAAGTGGCGGTCCTTCTGGTGACGCAGGGCACGCGTCTTCTCGCCCCGGTCGTATTTGGTGAAGCGCGTTTCGGCCTGCTTGTAGGTTAGGCCGAAGTGCTTTGCGAGCCGCGCGACGTCACGCTTGTTGACCTCGATGAGCGGGTAGCTGCAGCAGTACGCCGGGCACTTGTGGCAGTCGTACTTGGCGCCCTTGTGGCCGATGCCGGGGCTTTCCTCGTGAATCGGGATGATGCGCGACTTGCGTTTTGCGGCCATTGGTCTTCTATGGGCTCGAAAAGGCTCGGATTTTACGCGAGACAGGGCGCGTCGCCCGCTTAACCCGAATCGACGCCGGTACCGTTTCACTCCTCTAAGGCCGCCGCATCTGGTGGCAGACAGAGAAAGGAGTGTGGTCATGTCCAGGAAACGATGGTTGCCGCTGCTTATGCTCGCGCTGAGCACGCTGGTGGCGCAGAGCGCGCTCGCCGGGCGCCTGGTGGAACTGAGCGTGTTCGACCGCGCCGACAGCCGGCGCCTGCCCGTCTACCGCCATGGCGGCAGCGCCTACGTGGCCGGCCAGCCGGGGCACGAATACCGCCTCGTGCTGCGCAACCGCAGCGGCGCGCGCGTGCTCGCCGTGGTGTCGGTCGACGGCGTGAACGTCATCACCGGCCAGAGCGCCGACCCGTCGCAGAGCGGCTACGTCATCGCGCCCCACGGTCGGCTGGAAATCAAGGGCTGGCGCAAGAGCCTGGCGCAGACCGCGGCGTTCTACTTCACCGATCTGGCGGACTCCTACGCGGCACGCACCGGCCGGCCCGACAACGTCGGGGTCATCGGCGTTGCCGTGTTCCGCGAAAAGCGCCAGCCGCCCCCGGCGCCAATCGCGCGCGAGGCCTTTCCGGGCGCCGCGGGTGAAGCCGGTGCAGCGAAGCGTTCGGCGCCGGCGGAATCCGCATCGGCGCCCGGGCGGCAGTCGAACGAATCGCGGCGCGACGAGGCCGAGGCGGCCTCGCGCCTCGGCACCGGCCACGGCCGGCGCGAGCACTCGCAGGCGCGCTACGTCGGCTTCGAGCGCGCCACGCCGACCCCGGCGCAGGTGGTGCAACTGCGCTACGACAGCCGCGCCAACCTCGTGGCGCGCGGCGTGATTCGCGCGCCGGCGCCCTGCGGCTGGTCCTGCCCGACGCCGTTTCCCGGCTTCACGCCGGATCCGGGGGCGCCCGTGTCGGTCTTTTCGCCCTGAGACCACGATGCGCCGCGCGCTTTACACTAGCGCGGCATGGAGGCCGCGGACGAGCAGCTGATGACCGCCTACCGGGACGGCGAGGCCGCGGCCTTCGAAACGCTCTACGCACGGCACAAAGGGCCGCTCTACCGTTACGTGCTGCGCAACGTGAAGGCGCGCGGCGAGGCCGAAGAGCTTTTTCACGACGTCTGGCTCAAGGTGATCGAGGCGCGCGAGCGGTACGTGCCGAGCGCGCGCTTCACCACCTGGCTCTACACCATCGCGCACAACCGCGTGGTGGATCACTGGCGGCGGCGCGGGCTTAAGATCGCGTCGCTCGACGCGGCAAACGATGCGGACGACCCGCCGTTCGAGCCGGCCGCGGCGCCGCAGGACGAGCCGCAGCGGCGCGCGGAGCTGAACGAGGATCTGCGCCGCTTCGGCGCGGCGCTCGAAGCGCTGCCGCCGGCGCAGCGCGAGGTGTTCCTGCTGCGCGAGGAGGCGGGGTTGACGCTGCCGGAAATCGCCGCAGTGACGGGCATCGACTTGGAGGCGGCCAAGAGCCGGCTGCGCTACGCGCTGGCGAAGCTGAGGGAGGCGATGGGCGATGGCTGAGCACGACGAAACCCGAGATCCGCGCGTCAGCGCCGGCTACCGGGCGCTCGGCGAGGCGCAGCCGCCGGAGGCGCTCGACGCGGCCATCCTCGCCGCGTCGCGACGCGCGGTCGGCGCCGGGCCGCAGCGTGCCGGGGCGTCGCGCCTGCGGCGCTGGGCGCTACCGGTGTCGATCGCGGCGGTCGTGGTACTGAGCCTCTCGCTCGTGGTGCGCGTCCAGCTCGAGCGCCCCGATCTCGAAGCGCTGCTACCGCCCGTCGCGGTCGACAAGCCGGCGGGCGATGCGAAAGAAGAGGTCGCTGCGCTGGCGAAGCGCAACGAGCTCGCGAGAACCGAGCCGAAGGCGAAGGCGGGCGCTGCCGCGCCCGCGACGGCGGAACGCGAGCGCCAGGCGCTGCGTGCGCCCCCAACACCGGCGCCGGCACCGGCCGCAGCGCCGCCGGCGCGCGCGTTTGTCGCCGAGCCGCCTGCACCCAAGTCGGCGCCCGCGCCTGCGCCCGCGGAGTCGGCTGCGCCTGCGCAGCTGGGTGCGGCGAGCGGGGCTGCGCCGGCCGCGGCACCGGGGATCCCCGAGGGTCGCGCGGATCGCGCGCCGAGCGCCGAACCTCAGGCTGCGGGACGGGTCGCGTCGAATGCGGCGCTCGAGGACCGCGCGCAGGCCTCCGCGGAGGCTGCCGGCAAGAAGGACGAAGTGCCGCGCGAATGGCTCGAGCGTATCGCGCGTCTGCGGCGCGAGGGGCGCGTCAAGGAAGCGGACGACAGCCTCGCCGAATTCCGCCGGCGCTATCCGGACTACGAGATTCCAAGAGAGATGCGCGAGGCGGTGCTCGGCGAAGCCGGTCGCTAGCCCTTCGGCTTCTCCGCCGCGGCGTAGGCGAACAGTGCCGCGGTGTCGAGCGCGCCGAGCGAGGCGCGCCGCGCACCCTGGTACTGGCTGCGCACCGCCGACGACACCGGCGTCGGCACGTCGAGGTCCTGCGCCATCGCCAGGTAGTAGCGCACGTCCTTGTCCATCAGTGCGATCTGGAACTGGGGCGCATAGTCGCGCTTCAGCATCTTCGGCAGCTTGGTCTTGGTCAGGCGGCAGCCTGCCGCGCCTTCGCCGAGGATCTCGACCGTCGCGGCCGGGTCGAGCCCGGCGGCCTCCGCCGCCATCGCCGCTTCGACCAGTCCCGCGGTGAGCGTCGCCGAGAGCATGTTGTTGATGAGCTTCAGCGTCGCGCCCGCGCCACTGCCGCCGATCCTGCGCGCCATGCGGCCCATGGCGGCCATCACGGGCTGCGCCTTTTCGAACGCGGTTTCCTCGCCGCCGACGAGAAAGACGAGCTCCTTGCCCTGCGCCTGCGCCAGGCTGCCCGAGACCGGCGCGTCGAGGTAGGCGAGACCCTTCTTCGCCGCGGCGGCGGCGACTTCCTTCGCCATCGCCGGCGAGTTGGTGCTCGAATCGACGATCACCGTGCCCTTGGCCGCACTCGCCACGACACCCTTGTCGCCGAGCATCACCTCGCGCGTCGCGTTGTCGTCGGCGATGATCGAGACGACGAATTCGACGCCTTTCACCGCCGCAGCGACGGAGTCCGCCACCTCGATGCCCTTTTCGGCGAACGGTCTCGCCTTCGCCTTGTCGCGGTTGTAGACGCGCAGCTTGATGCCCGCGGCCTGCAGGTTCAACGCCATGCGCGAACCCATGGCGCCAAGCCCGATGAATGCGACAGTCGTCATGTCCGGTCTCCGTCACTCGATTGGAAAAGGGCGCACGCTAGCACAGCGGGCCGCTCGCAGGCGCCTCAGGATTCCGGCAGCAGCCCGCGGATCGCCTTCAGTAGATCGAAGGGGCTGTAAGGCTTGGCGAGGTAGACGGTGGCGCCGGCCTCCTTCGCTTTCTGGTCGTCGCCCGAGAGCGCGAAGGAGGTGATCGCGATGATCGGCGTCTGCGCCGTGGCTTGCTCGGCGCGCAGCTGGCGCATCGCGTCCATGCCCGAGATCTTCGGCAGCTGGATGTCCATGAGGATGAGATCCGGCTTCTTCTCGATCGCCATCGCGACGCCGGCTTCGCCGTCATAGGCCTCGATGAGTTCGTACTTCGTGCGCTTTAAGAGGTCGCGCACGATCTTTCGGTTGAACTCGTTGTCTTCGACGTAGAGGATCGTCTTGCCGCTCATGCGGGGCCTCCGGCTGTGACGCGCAGCGGCACTTCGAAGATGAAGGTCGAGCCCTCGCCGGGCGTGCTCTCCACCCAGATGCGGCCGCCGTGCATCTCGATGAACTTCTTGCTGATGGACAGGCCGAGGCCGGTGCCGCCGTACTCGCTGGCGACGGTGGCGTCGGTCTGCTTGAACTCGGTGAACAGGCTGCCGATCTTGTCGGGCGGAATGCCGATGCCGGTGTCGGCGACGCTGAAGCGCAGCGTCTCGTCTTTGCAGGTCACGCGGATCTCGACACGTCCCTGCTTGGTGAACTTGATCGCGTTGCCGGCGAGGTTGATGAGGCACTGCGACAGGCGTCCGCCGTCGCCGTGTGCGAGCGGCAGGTCATCTGGCGCCGTGACGACGAACTCGAGCCCCTTGTCCGCGGCCAGCGACTGCAGCGTCGAGTGCACCATGCGCACCGCGTCGTGCACGGAATAGTCGGCGAGCGCCAGCTCCATCTTGTTCGCCTCGATCTTCGCCAGGTCGAGCACGTTGTTGATGAGGCTCAGCAGGTGCTTGCCGCTGGACTGCATCTGCTCGAGCGGCGGGCGCATGTCGTCGGCAAGCTCGCCGTACACGCCGCCGAGGATCAGCTCGTTGAAGCCGAGGATGGCGTTCAGGGGCGTGCGCAGCTCGTGGCTCATGCTGGCAAGGAACTGCGACTTGTGCCGGCTCGCCTGCTCGAGCTGATGGCTCTTGTCCTCGATCTCGCGGAACAGGCGCGCGTTTTGGATCGCGATTGCGGACTGCGTGGCGAAGGTTTCCAGCAATGCGATGACCTCCGGAGCGAATTCGCCCGGCGTGTTGCGAATCACCGCGAGCGCGCCGAGGACGTGATCCTCGCGCACCAGCGGCACCGCGAGCAGGGCGCGCGCGCCGATCTGCAGCAGCACGTCGCGCCCCCGCGTCTGCCGGGCGTTGGCGGCGGCGATGTCCGGCACCTGCACCGGCTGGCGCGTCGCGGCGGCACGGCCGACCGCGCCATCGCCGATGCGGATCGGCGCGCTGCGGTTGAGCTCGAGGATTTCCTGTCGCACGTTCTCGCCGGCGCGCAGGGCGAACGTTTCGCTCGCTTCGTCGTATTCGTAGACCGCGCCGCCGTCCAGCCCGGTGAGCTGCACCGCGCGCGAGACGATCGTCGGCAGGACTTTTTCAAGGTCGAGCGTGGAGCTGATCGTCTGGCTCACCTCGCCGAGCGCGGTGAGCTGGCCGACCGATCGGGTGAGCGCCTCGGTGCGGCTCTGCAGCTCGTTGAACAGGCGCACGTTCTCGATCGCGATCACCGCCTGGTCGGCGAAGGTGCGCAGCAGCTCGATCTGCTTTTCGCCGAAGGCACCCAGCGTCGTCTTCGAGATGAACACGCCGCCGATCGGCTTGCCCTCGCGCAGCAGCGGCACGCCCAGCATCGCGGCGACGCCGGCCAAGCTGGCCGCGTTGCGCGTGTAGGCGGGTACATGGTGCGCCTGGCAGTCCGGGTAATGAATCGTTTCGCCATGCACGGCGGTCTGGTTGACCGATGATTCGAGATCGAGCGGTCGCGGGAACGTTGTGCGCAGCGCGTTCAGTCGATCTTCGCGCAGCCCGGCGGCCGCGACGAGCTCGACTCTGTCGCCGCGAACCAGCGCGATGCCCACTTCCGCGTCGCTGAGCAGCTTTTGCGCGGACTTCGCGATCGCGTCGAAAACCGGCTGCGCGTCGGTCGGCGATTCGCTGATCACCTTGAGGATCTCGGCGGTCGCGGTCTGGCGCTCGAGCGCCTCCTTGGTCTCGTTGAACAGGCGCACGTTCTCGATCGCGATCACCGCCTGGTCGGCGAAGGTCTTGAGCAATGCGCGCTGCTTGTCGTTCAGGCGGACGCCTGGTTGATCGGACGTGAGGGCAATAGTTCCGATGCCGACGCCTTCTCGTACGAGCGGCACCTGCGTCACGGACCGGAAATTCCCGCTGCGGCCCACCGCTTTTATGATTTCTGGTGCGTCGGGCGCCTGCGTATCCATGACCTCGACGATCTCGCGCATGGCGATGGCGCGCGAGGCGATGACGCGTTTCGGGTCGTGAGGAAAGGGATAGAGACTGCGCACCCGTTGCGCTTGGTCTTCGTCGACGTTGGTGCCTGCTGCGAGGTGAATCTTGTTGTCTCTGAGGATGTTGATGCCCACTCCGCAGTCGAAGAGCCGCGCGGCACTCTGGGCGATTGCATCGAACACGGGCTGGGTATCCGTCGGCGACTCGCTGATGACCTTGAGGATCTCGCCGGTCGCGGTTTGCCGCTCGAGCGCCTCCTTGGTCTCGTTGAACAGGCGCACGTTCTCGATCGCGATCACCGCCTGGTTCGCAAACGTGTTGAGCAGCGCCACTTCCTCGTCGTCGAACGCGCCGATCGCCGGGCGCAGCACCGCGATCGCGCCGATCGCGCGCGCCTCGCGCATCAGCGGCGCGTAGATCCCGGAGCGATGGCCCCACTTGAGCCCGAGCTGGCGAATGCGCGGATGCATGTCGAGCGCCTTTTCCAGGTCCGGGAGGTGAATCATGCGCGATTCGACCACGCAGGTCCCGATGGCGCTGCCGCGATCGATCGGCAAACGGTCGCCGAGCAGCTGGAGGTCTCCGGCGCCGGTTATTGCGCGCGCGCGCAGAACGCCATCCTCGATCAGCCACAGCAGCACGAGGCTGCCCGGAAATAGATTGCCGCAGTTCTTCGCGATCGCGTCGAACACCGGCTGCACGTCGGCGGGGGACGCAGCGATGACCTTGAGGATTTCGGCGGTCGCGGTCTGCCGCTCGAGCGCCTCCTTGGTCTCGTTGAACAGGCGCACGTTCTCGATCGCGATCACCGCCTGGTCGGCGAAGGTCTGCAGCAGCGCGATTTGTTTGTCAGACAGCCGAAACTCGGCGTTCGGGTTGGCAACCGAGATGGCGCCGATCCCGACGCCCTCGCGCACCAGGGGCGCGGTCGTCAGCGAGCGAAATCCAATGGCGCGTCCCGCTTGCTTCGCCGACTCCGGCGCCTCGGGCGCCTCGCTGTCCCAGATTTGCAACGGTTGGCGCGATACGATCGCTCGCGCGACGAGGCTCTTGTCGGGGTCGAACGGGAGCGGGAAGGTGCGTGCCATCGCCTCCTGGTCAACTTGCGTTGGTCCCGACAGGCCATTCAGCGTGACCTGGTCCCCTTCTCGCATGAGGATGCCCGTGATGCAGGACGGGAACAGGTGCGCCGCGCTCCGCGTGATCGCATCGAACACCGGCTGGACGTCGGTCGGCGACTCGCTGATGACCTTGAGGATTTCCGCGGTCGCCGTCTGCCGCTCGAGTGCCTCCTTGGTCTCGTTGAACAGGCGCGCGTTCTGGATCGCGATCACCGCCTGGTCGGCGAAGGTGCGCAGCAGGCTGAGCTCCGTTTCGTTGAACGTGACGTTCGGCGGGCGAGTGACGCTCAGCACGCCGATCACGTTTTCCTCCCACAGCAAGGGCGTCGAGGCGAGCGAAAAATTCCTGGTCTGGCTGGCGATCTGTCGCACGCTGAGTGGAACGTCGGCGCCGTGCAGCGCGTCCGGATAACAAATCTGCCTGCGCGATTCGATGATCGGGGCCGCCGGAGTCTCTTCCAGAGGCCTCGGGTAAAGCGCCGCGATGCTGGCCGTATCCACGCTGAAACCTCGAATTGCCGCGCAGTGCACCTGCCCGTCACCCGGGACTAGAAAGATTCCGGTTCTCTCGCATGCGATGAGGCGGCCGGTGCTTTCGACAATGCGTTCGAACACCGGCGTCGCATCCGAGATCGACCTGCTGATGGTCTGAAGGACCTCCGCGGTCGCCGTCTGCCGCTCGAGCGCCTCCTTGGTCTCGTTGAACAGGCGCGCGTTCTGGATCGCGATTACCGCCTGGTCAGCGAAGGTGCGCAGCAGGCCGAGCTCCTTTTCGTCGAACGTGACGTTCGGCGGGCGCATGACGCTCAGCACGCCGATCACGTTTTCCTCCCACAGCAACGGTGTCAAGGCGAGCGAAAAATTTCTGGACTGGCTGGCGCTCTGGCGCACGCTGAGCGGGACGTCAGAGCCGTGCAGCGCATTCGGATAACAAACCTGCCTGCGCTTGTCGAGGACGATGGGTGCCGAAGTCTCCTCCAGAGGCCTCGGGTACAGCGCCGCGATGTTGGCGGCGCCGGGCCCTCGGAGCGCCGCGCAATGCGCCTGTCCATCACCCGGAATTAGGAAGATTCCGGTGGTCTCGGATGCGATGAGGCGTTCGGTGCCGTCGAGAATGCGTTCGAACACCGGCGCCGCATCCGCGATCGAGCTGCTGATGGCCTGAAGGACCTCCGCGGTCGCCGTCTGCCGCTCGAGCGCTTCTCTGGTTTCGTTGAACAGCCGCACGTTCTCGATGGCGATCACCGCCTGGTCGGCGAAGGTCTGCAGCAGGGCGAGCTGCTGGTCGGCGAAGGGGCGCACTTCGCGGCGGTAGATGACGACCGCGCCGAGCACGGTGCTGTCCCGCAGCAGCGGCACCGCGAGCAAGGTGCGGGCGCCGATCAAGTCGGCAGTCGACACGCGCAGCGGATCACCGGTTCGATAGCCATCAGTGTCCCTGACGTCCAGCACGTGGACGAGGCGCCGCGTGGACAGCAGAGTGCCGATTGCGGTCTGCGGCCCCGGTACGCGGTTTTCGTGAAGCACTTTCTTGATCTCGTCCGCGCGCTGCGGATCGAGGCCGCGCTCGACCACCATATCGAACGCCTCGCCGTCGTAGGTGAACACGACCCCGAGCTGTGCTTCGCAGAGCCGCGTTGCGCGGTCGAGAATCGCGCCGAACACCGGCGTCAGGTCGTCCGGCGACTGGCTGATGACCTTGAGGATCTCCGCGGTGGAGGTCTGCCGCTCGAGCGCCTCCCGGGTCTCGTTGAACAGGCGCACGTTCTCGATCGCGATCACCGCCTGGTCGGCGAAGGTCTCGAGCAGCGCGATCTGCCGATCCGTGAAAGGCCGGACTTCGGTGCGCGGCAGCTGGATCACGCCGATCGCAAGGCCATCCCGGATCAGGGGAACGCTGAGCATCGTACCGAACCCCATCGAGCGAGTGACTTCAATGGTCTTCGGATACTCGTCTGCCGCGGCGTGAATGTCTGCAACGTGAATCGTCCGCGATTCCAGAACCGTTCGGCCGGCGACGGACTTCTGGCTCAGGGGGATGCTGAATGCGCCGATCGACCCCGGCGTATTTATAGAGCCATGGTGAGCCGAAAGCACCAGCCGATCGCCGTCCAGGCGGAAGATCGAGCAATCGGCCGCCTCGCACAGCCGCGCCGCGCTCTCCGCGACCGCGTCGAGGACCGGCTGGATGTCCGTGGGCGAGCGCGAAATGACGCGGAGGATCTCCGCGGTCGCGGTCTGCCGCTCGAGCGCCTCCCTGGTCTCGTTGAACAGGCGCACGTTCTCGATCGCGATCGCCGCCTGGGCGGCAAAGGCCTTCATCAGCTCGAGCTGCTTGTCGGAGAGCCGAAACCCGGGCTGCGGATGTGCAATGCCCAGCGAGCCGATGCCCTGACCGCCGAGAATCAGCGGGATTTGCGTGCTGGAGCGTGCGCCGCCTGCGCGGTACAGCGCCCGCACCCGCGGCGGCGTGCCTTTCGCTTCGGTGTCCGGGATTTCCAGAACCGAGCCGTCGACGATGGCACGCGCGGCCACGCTGACCGCGGGGTCGAACGGAGTCGGATAGAACTTGCCGGCCGCTTCGCGCCAGCTGGTCCCGTCCGCGAAAAGCGGCCCCGCAACCGCGCCGAGCTTGAGAAGGTTGCCGTCGATAATCGAAAGGCCGATCGAGGCCGGCGCCAGCAGGCGCGCGGCATTGCGCGCGATCGCGTCGAACACCGGCGTCACGTCGCTCGGTGCGCCGGCCATGACTTCCAGGATCTCCGCCGTCGCCGACTGCCGCTCGATCGCGTCGTTCGCTTCCGCACGTGCGTGGCCGAGCGCGCTCTCGGCGCGCTTCTGCGCCGTGATGTCTTCGTAGGTGACGAGCAGCTGTCCCGCCGCCACGCGGCCAGACGAGGCGCGCAGTACGACGCCCTTGCGCAGTTCCACCTCGCGCGGACGCGAAACACGCGTGCTGAGCGCCTTGTCGTAGGCGCGGAACGCGCCGAGCGCAGTGCCCTTTTTCAGCAGGCGCTTGGGAAAGAGCTTCAGGCCGCCGAGACGCGCGTTCCAGGCGGCAAGCCGGCCGTCGGCGTCGAACAGCGCGAAACCGACGGGCAGCGCATCGAGCGCGGCCTGCAGGGCGCGCGCGTCGGCCTCCCCAGCCTGGCGCCGCTTGCGAACAGCTTTGCGTTTGGTGGGCACGGAAGCGTTCCTTGCGCCGCGTCGTGAAGCGCTCATGCGTCCGGCGCGTATTGTCGGATGAGCTTGAGCAGGTCGAACGGGCTGTAGGGCTTGGCGAGGTAGGCGGTGGCGCCGGCCTCTCTTGCCTTCTGGTCGTCGCCCGACAGCGCGAAGGAGGTGATGGCGATGATCGGCGTGTCCGCCATGCTCGCCTCGGCGCGGATGCGGCGCATCGCCTCCATGCCGGAGATCTTCGGCAGCTGGATGTCCATCAGGATGAGGTCGGGTTTTTTCTCGAGCGCCGTGGCGACGCCGGCCTCGCCGTCGTGCGCTTCGATCAGCTGGTACTGGGTGCGCTTGAGGAGGTCGCGCACGATCATGCGGTTCGCCTCGTTGTCCTCGACGTACAGTATGGTCTTGCCGCTCATGTCGCGTGTGCCCGTAGTGGAATCTCGAAAATGAAGGTCGAGCCCTTGCCGGGCTCGCTCTCGACCCAGATGCGCCCGCCGTGCATCTCGATGAACTGCCGCGTGATGGCGAGCCCGAGGCCGGTGCCGCCGTACTCGCTGGCGATGGTGGCGTCGGTCTGCTTGAACTCGGTGAACAGGCTGTCGATCTTCTCCGGCGGGATGCCGATGCCGGTGTCGGCGACGCGGAACACAAGTAGTGCGTCCTTCAGTTCCACCGAAATCGCGACCTGACCTTGCTTGGTGAACTTGAGCGAGTTGCCGGCGAGGTTCATGAGGCACTGCGTCAGGCGGCCCGCGTCGCCGTGCGCCAGCGGGATGTCGCTCGGCACCGCAACGTTGAACTCGAGGCCCTTTGCTTCCGCGAGCGGGCGCAGGGTGGCGCGCACGCCCTCGACCATGTCGGGCACCGAATAGTCGGCGAGCGCCAGCTCCATGCGCCCGGCCTCGATCTTGGCCAGATCGAGCACGTTGTTGATCAGTCGCAGCAGGTGCTTGCCGCTGGTCTGGATATCCTCGAGCGGCTCCTTCATGTCCACCGGCACCTCGCCGTAGACCTCGCCCAGGATCATCTCGTTGAAGCCGAGGATCGCGTTCAAGGGCGTTCTCAGCTCGTGGCTCATGCTGGCGAGGAACTGCGACTTGTGCTGGCTGGCGATCTCGAGCTCGCGGCCCTTTTCCTCGATCTCGCGGAACAGCCGCGCGTTCTGCATCGCGATCGCCGACTGCGTGGCGAAGGTCTCGAGCAGCTTGACCACCTCCGGCGCGAACTCCCCCGACTGGTTGCGGATCACCGCGATCGCGCCGAGGATGTGGCCTTCGCGCAAGAGCGGCACCGCGAGCACCGCGCGTGCCCCGGCGCGCACGAGCACGTCCCTCGCGCGGCTCTCGTAGTGCTCCATGATGTCCGGGATCTGCACCGGCGCGCGCGTCGCCGCGGCGCTGCCGATCGCGCCTTCGCCCAGCCGGATCGGCTGGCTGCGGTACAGCTCGACCAGCTCGGGCACGATGTTCTCGCCGCCGCGCAGGTTGAACACCTGGCGATTCTCGTCGTACTCGTAGATCGCGCCGGCGTCCAGCCCGGTGAGCTGCACCGCGCGCGCGACGATCGTCGGCAGCACCTTGTCCAGGTCGAGCGTCGAGCTGATCGCCTGGCCGACTTCGCCGAGCGCGGTGAGCTGGCCGACCGACTGGGTGAGCGCCTCGGTGCGGC
>JBFFEY010000031.1:0-33826 GCA_041558415.1 Burkholderiales bacterium
GCGACGGGATCTCCATCGTCGCCTTGTCCGACTCCAGCGTGATGAGCGACTGCTCCTTGTCGACCGTATCGCCGACCTTGACCAGCAGCTCGATCACTTCGACGTCCTTGAAGTCCCCGATGTCGGGAACCTTCACTTCGACCGCATTCGCCATGGCGCCTATCGCTTGTTCTAAACGTTACCCGTTGCGCGCCAACGTGCCACGCCAAGGCACCAGGCAACGCTGTTCTTCATACCGTCGTCGGGTCCGGCTTCTCGGAATCGACACCGTACTTGCGCATCGCCTCGGCGACGGTCTTCGCCCTGCCCTCGCCCTGCTCGGCGAGCGCAGCAAGCGCCGCCACGACGACGAATGCACGGTTCACCTCGAAGAACTCGCGCAGCTTGGCGCGCGAGTCTGAGCGGCCGAAGCCGTCGGTGCCGAGCACGCGGAACACACGCTCGCGCGGCACGAAGGGCCGGATCTGGTCCGCGAAGATCTTCATGTAGTCGCTCGCCGCGATGACCGGACCCTTGTGCTTGGCCAGACAGGCGGCGACGTAGGGCAGGCGCGGCTTTTCCTCGGGGTGCAGCATGTTCCAGCGTTCGACCGCGAGCCCTTCGCGGCGCAGCTCCGTAAAGCTGGTCGCGCTCCACACGTCCGCCGCCACGCCCCAGTCCGACTCGAGCATGTCTGCCGCGGCGAGCACCTCGCGCAGGATGGTGCCCGAGCCCATCAGCTGCACGCGCGTCTTCGCCTTCGACTTCGACGGCCGCAGCAGGTACATCCCGTTCAGAATGCCCTCTTCCACGCCCTCCGGCATCGCCGGGTGCGCGTAGTTCTCGTTCATCACGGTGATGTAGTAATAGACGTCCTCCTGCTCGTCCACCATGCGGCGCAGGCCATCCTGCACGATCACGGCGAGCTCGTAACCGAAGGTCGGATCGTAGGAGACGCAATTCGGAACGACCGACGACAGCATGTGCGAGTGGCCGTCCTCGTGCTGCAGGCCCTCGCCGTTCAGAGTCGTGCGCCCGGCGGTGCCGCCGACGAGGAAGCCCCGTGCGCGCTGGTCGGCCGCCGCCCAGGCGAGGTCGCCGATGCGCTGGAAACCGAACATCGAATAAAAGATGTAGAACGGCACGGTGACCACGTTGGAGTGGCTGTACGACGTCGCCGCGGCGATCCACGACGAAAAAGCGCCGGCCTCGTTGATGCCCTCCTCAAGGATCTGGCCTTTGGTGTCCTCGCGGTAGTACATCACCTGGTCCTTGTCGACCGGTTCGTACTTCTGGCCCTCGGCGGCGTAGATGCCGAGCTGGCGGAACATGCCCTCCATGCCGAAGGTGCGCGCCTCGTCGGGCACGATCGGCACCACGTGCTTGCCGAAGGCCTTGTCGCGCACCAGCGCGGTCAGCACCCGGACGAAGGCCATGGTGGTCGAGATCTCGCGACCCTCCGAGCCCTTGAGCACGGCTTCGAACGCGGACAGCGGGGGCACCGCCGGCGTGCTGTCCGCCTCGCGGCGACGCTGCGGCAGATAGCCGCCGAGCGCCTTGCGCCGCGCGTGCAGGTACTGCATCTCGGGCGCGTCCGCTGGCGGTACGTAGAACGGCAGCTCCTCCAGCTTGTCGTCCGGGATCGGGATGCGCATGCGGTCGCGCATTTCGCGAATCGTCTGCAGGTCGACCTTCTTCAGCTGGTGCGTGGGATTCTTCGCCTGCCCCTGCTTGCCGAGCCCGTAGCCCTTGATCGTCTTGGCGAGGATCACGCTGGGCTGGCCCTCGTGCTTCACGGCGGCGGCATAGGCCGCGTAGATCTTGTGCGGGTCGTGTCCGCCGCGGTTCAGCCGCCAGATGTCCTCGTCCGTCATGCGCGACACCATTTCCAGCAGCTTCGGGTGCTTGCCGAAGAAATGCTTGCGCACAAAGGCACCGTCATTCGCCTTGTAGTTCTGGTACTCGCCGTCGATGGTTTGCTCCATCACCGCCTGCAAAATGCCCTCGCTGTCGCGCGCGAGCAGCGAATCCCAGTAGGAACCCCAGATCAGCTTGACGACGTTCCAGCCGGCACCGCGGAAGTCGCCTTCCAGCTCCTGAATGATCTTGCCGTTGCCGCGCACCGGCCCGTCGAGCCGCTGCAGGTTGCAGTTGATGATGAACACCAGGTTGTCCAGCCGCTCGCGCGCCGCCATGCCGATGGCGCCGAGCGACTCCGGCTCGTCCATCTCGCCGTCTCCGCAGAACACCCAGACCTTGCGGTTCTGCGTATTGGCGAGGCCGCGCGCGTGCAGATACTTGAGATAACGCGCCATGTAGATGCCCTGGATCGGCCCCAGCCCCATCGACACGGTCGGAAACTGCCAGTAGTCGGGCATCAGCCAGGGATGCGGGTACGACGACACCCCCTTGCCGTCGACCTCGCGCCGGAAGTTGAGCAGCTGTTCTTCGCTCAGCCGCCCTTCGAGCAGGCCGCGCGCGTACACGCCCGGCGCGGAATGTCCCTGGAAGTAGACCAGGTCGCCGCCGTGCCCCTCGTGCGGCGCGTGCCAGAAATGGTTCTGGCCGATGCCGAACAGCGTACCCACCGACGCAAAGCTCGCGATGTGGCCGCCGAGCTCGTCATCGTTCTTGTTGGCACGCACCACCATCACCATTGCGTTCCAGCGGCAGTACGAGCGAATGCGCTCCTCTAGCGCTGCGTCGCCCGGCGAGCGCTCTTCCAGGTGCGGCGGAATGGTGTTGATGTAGCTGGTGTTCGCCGAAAACGGGATGAACGCGCCCGAATGGCGCGCTTCTTCGATCAGTCTCTCGAGCAGGAACTGGGCGCGCTCGGGACCTTCGCGCTCGAGCACGGCCTCGAGGGCATCGAGCCATTCCTGGGTTTCGAGCGAATCGGGGTCGTTGGCAGCAGGCTGCTGCGGTACTGCAGACATGGCTTCCTCCGGCTTGTGGCGCTGCGTCGGGCCCAGGGCACCTTGTGGGCGCGAGGCAGGCCAGACGGACAGGGACGGATTGTAGAGCCAGCAGGCTGCGCCGGCGAACACGGATTCGCGGGTGTTAGACTCGGCGCCTTTTTCCGGGAACCCCAATGGCTGCGCGGATCATCGACGGAAGAGCGATCGCCGCCGACCTACGGCAGGCGCTCGGCCCGCGGGTGGCGACACTGGCCGCGCGTCGCGTGCGGCCGGGCCTGGCGGTGATCCTGGTGGGGGATGACCCCGCCTCGCGGGTCTACGTGCGCAACAAGGAGCGCGCCTGCGAGCAGGCCGGCATCGCGTCGCGCCACATTGCGCTGCCCGCACAGACGGGCGAGGCCGAGCTGCTCGGCACGATCGGCGCGCTGAACGCCGATCCGGCCGTTCATGCCATCCTCGTGCAGCTGCCGCTGCCGCGCCACCTCGACCCTGACCAGGTGGTCGAAGCCATCGCCCCGCACAAGGACGCCGACGGCTTCCATCCGATGAACACCGGGGCACTGCTCGTCGGGCGCAGCGGTTTCGTGCCCTGCACCCCTGCCGGCATCATGGTCATGCTCGAGCGCAGCGGCATCGAGCTGCGCGGCAAGCGCGCCGTTGTCGTCGGCCGCTCGAACATCGTCGGCAAGCCGATGGCGCTGCTCCTCTTGCAACGCGATGCCACCGTCACCATCTGCCACTCCAAGACGCGCGACCTTCCGGCGCTCACGCGCGAGGCGGACGTGCTGGTTGCGGCGCTGGGCCGCCCCCGGGCGATCGGCGCCGCCATGGTGAAGCCCGGTGCCTGCGTGATCGACGTTGGCATCAACCGGCTCGCGGACGGCAGCCTGGCGGGAGACGTCGATACGGCCGCGGTGAAAGAGGTCGCGGGCTGGATCACCCCGGTGCCGGGCGGCGTCGGCCCGATGACGGTCGCGATGCTGCTCGAGAACTGCGTGCGCGCCGCAGAGCTGGCCGCGGCGTCTGCGGAACGGAACTGACGGCAGGACTGCGATGAACCCTTTGCTCGATTTTGGCGGGCTGCCCCGCTTCGCGGAATTCAGACCGGAACATGTCGCCCCCGCGGTCGACCAGCTTCTGGCCGAAGCGCGCCAAGCGATGAACCAGGCCGCCGCGCCGGACACGCCCCTGCAGTGGGACGCGTTCGTCGCGCCGCTCGAGGACGCCAACGAGCGCCTGTCGCGCGCCTGGGGCCAGGTCTCGCATCTGCATGCAGTGATGGACAGCCCGCCGCTGCGCGAGGCGTACAACGCCAACCTGCCGAAGATCACGCAGTACTACACCGAGCTCGGGCAGAACGAGGCGCTCTTCGAGAAATACCGCGCGCTGCGCGCCGCGCCGGCATTCGCGGCGCTCAGTGCGCCGCGCAAGGCGATCGTCGAGCATGCCCTGCGCGACTTCCGGCTGGGTGGCGCCGAGCTGCCGCCCGAGAAGAAAGTGCGCTTTGCCGAAATCCAGGAGGAAGCGGCGCGCTGCTCGGCGAAGTTTTCGCAGAACCTGCTCGACGCGACGAATGCCTACTCGATCGTGCTCGAGGACCCGGCGCGCCTCGCCGGCATTCCGGCCGACGTCCTCGCGGCGGCACGCGAGGCGGCGGAAAAGGAAGGCAAGCCCGGCTGGAAGTTCACGCTGCACATGCCGTCCTACCTGCCGGTGATGCAATACGCGGAGGACCGGTCGCTGCGCGAGACGCTCTATCGCGCATACACCACGCGCGCCGCCGAGTTCGGCAAGCCCGACTGGGACAACACGCCGCTCATCCGTACGCTGCTGCGCCTGCGCCGCGAAGAAGCCCGGCTCCTCGGCTACGCGGACTTCGCCGAAGTCTCGCTGGTGCCGAAGATGGCGTCCTCGCCCGCCGAAGTCATCGGCTTCCTCGAGGATCTCGCGCAGCGTGCGCGACCGCAGGCAGAACGCGACGCAGCCGAGCTGCGCGCCTTCGCCCGCGACACGCTCGGCATCGAGCGGCTCGAAGCCTGGGACCTCGCCTACGCCGCTGAGAAACTGCGGCTGCAGCGCTACGCGTTCTCCGATCAGGAGGTCAAGCAGTACTTTCCCGAGGATGTGGTTCTGAAGGGCCTGTTCCGCGTGGTCGAGACGCTCTACGGGCTGCGCATCCGCCCCGCACAGGCACCGGTGTGGCATGCCGATGTGCGCTTTTTCGAGATCATCGACGCGCACGACGAGTGCATCGGTCAGTTCTACATGGACCTCTACGCGCGCGAATCGAAGCAAGGCGGCGCCTGGATGGCGGATGCCGTGACGCGCCGGCGCCGACTGGCGCAGCTGCAGACGCCGGTGGCCTACCTCAACTGCAACTTCTCGCGCCCGACGGGCGGCAGGCCGGCGCTGTTCACGCACGACGAGGTCATCACGCTGTTCCATGAATTCGGCCACTGCCTGCATCACCTGCTGACGCGCATCGAGGACCTTGGCGTTGCCGGCATCAATGGCGTCGAATGGGACGCGGTCGAGCTGCCGAGCCAGTTCATGGAAAACTTCTGCTGGGAGTGGGAGGTGCTCAGCGGCATGACGCGCCACGTCGACAGCGGCGAAGCACTGCCGCGGCCGCTGTTCGAGCGCATGCTGGCGGCGAAGAACTTTCACAGCGGCCTGGCGACGCTGCGGCAGATCGAGTTCGCGACCTTCGACATGCGGCTGCACGCGGAATTCGATCCCGCAGGCGATGCCACGGTGTTGTCGTTGCTCGACGACGTGCGCGCAAAGGTTTCGGTATTCGTGCCACCAGCGTTCAACCGCTTCCCGAACAATTTTTCGCACATTTTCGGCGGCGGCTACGCGGCCGGCTACTACAGCTACAAGTGGGCCGAGGTGCTCTCGGCCGATGCCTACAGCGCATTCGAGGAGAGCCGCGACGCGCGCCCGGGCGCCGACGGCGTGCTCGACCCCGAAACAGGCGCCCGATTCCGTGACGAAATTCTCGCCGTCGGCGGCAGCCGGCCCGCCGCCGAGTCGTTCCACGCCTTCCGCGGTCGTGCGCCGCGGGTCGACGCGCTGCTGAAGCACAATGGTATGATCCCCGCATGAGTTTCGCTCGCCATGCGGTGCTCTTCATCGTGCTGGCGGCTGCGCTGGGTACGGCGCAGGCGCAGCAGAAGCTTTACCGCTGGGTGGACGAACGGGGCAACGTGCACGTGACGGACACCGCACCGCCGCTCGGCGCCCGCAATGTCGAGCAGAGGGTTTACGGCGGTGGTGCTGCCGCAGGGCCCTCGCCCTACGAACTGCGCGAAGCGCAGAAGAATTTTCCGGTCACGCTGTATACCGCGCCTTCGTGCAAGGAACCCTGCGCGCAGGCGCGCACCGCGCTCAACCGGCGCGGCGTGCCGTTCAGCGAAGTGCAGGTCTGGAACGAAGAGACCAACGCCAAGCTGAAGGAGGTCTCCAACGCCAACGAAGTGCCGGTGCTGACCGTCGGACGCTCGGTGCAGAAGGGCTTCGAGCAGGGCGCTTTCGACAGCCTGCTCGACAGCGCCGGCTATCCGCGCGCGGGGCTGCTGCCCGAAGGCAATCAGGCAGCGCCCGAGCCGCCGAAGGGCTACATCGCGCCGGAGCAGCGCGCCGACCCTTCGCGCCCCACGGCTGAGCCGGTCAAGGCGGAGCCAGCGCCCAAGCTCGGGCCTTACGCGCCGCGCTTCAGCTCGAGAACCGAGCCGAAGCAGTGAAGCGCGCGCCGCGGCCGTCTGCCGCGGGCGCGGGGACGCGATGAAACTCGCGACCTGGAACGTCAATTCGCTGAAGGTGCGCCTGCCGCAGCTCGTCGACTGGGTCGCGGCCGCGCAGCCTGACGTCGTCTGCCTGCAGGAAACCAAGCTCGAGGACGGCAAGTTTCCGCAGAGCGAGATCGAGGCGGCCGGCTTTCGCGCCGCGTTCGCGGGTCAGAAGACCTACAACGGCGTCGCGCTCCTCGCGCGCAGCGCGCCGCAGGACGTTCGTACCGAGATGCCCGGACTCGCCGATCCGCAAAAGCGCGTTGTCGCCGCGACCGTCGGTGGGACGCGCGTCGTTTGCCTGTATGCGCCCAACGGCCAGGCAGTGGGATCGGACAAGTTCGACTACAAACTGCGCTGGTACGAGGCGCTGCGTGCCTGGCTGGCGGACGAGCTGGCACGGCATCCGCGCCTGGCGGTGCTCGGCGACCTCAACATCGCGCCGGAAGACCGCGACGTGCACGATCCCAAGCTGTGGGAAGGGCAGGTGCACTGCTCCGAGCCGGAGCGGGCGGCGTTCCGCGCGCTGCTCGCGCTCGGCCTGCAGGACGCCTTTCGCCTGTTCGAGCAGCCCGAAAAGTCATTCTCCTGGTGGGACTACCGCATGATGGCGTTTCGCCGCAACGCGGGGCTGCGCATCGACCACATCCTGCTCTCCGCGCCGCTCGCCGCGCAGTGCAGCGCCTGCAGCATCGACAAGGCGCCGCGCAAGCTCGAGCGGCCCTCCGACCACACGCCGGTCGTCGCCGAGCTGCGCGGCTAGCGCAGCCGGCAAGCGCTAAGGATTCATGCCCTTTTGCACGCCCGGGCGCGCAGCCATGCGCTCGCCCCAGCGCTGCAGGTTGTCCATGCCGCCCGCCGCATCGACGATCGCCTTGCGCAGCGCGTAATTCGGATACAGCATGAAATCAGCGAAGGAAACTTCGTCCGCCAGGTACTCACGGCCGGCCAGATGCTGATCGACGTGGCGGAAGTAGGCGACGAGTCGCCGCTTGAAGAAATCGACGATCGCGGGCGATTTCTCCGGCGCGGCGACTTCGAGCTGGAATACTGCGGTGCCGGTCGCCCCGACGTCGGTCGCGGCCTGCAGGAACCATTGCGCCGCCATCGCGCGGCGGCGCGGCTCCGTTGGGATGAACTTCGCCGCCTTCTCGCAGCAGTACACGATGATGGCGCCCGATTGGGCAAGCGTGAGCGGTTTGCCGCCCGGACCGTCCTGATCGACGATCACCGGGATCACGCCGGCCGGATTGAGCTTGAGGAATTCGGGGCTGCGCTGCTCGCCTTTCGTCAGGTCGACCTTGTGGACGCGGTGCGGTAATCCGGTCTCGGCAAGTACGACCGACGCCCGCAGACCGTTGCCGGTGCCCCACATATAGAGATCGATCATGGCCTGCTCCTTACGCCGACATGCGCGGGCCGATTATAGGCGCCAGAAGCGGGCGGCGTAGAATCCGCCGCAAGCCATGGAACCCGCACGCTCGATCGCCAAGTTCGGCTTTCACCGCTGGTATGAACGCCAGCTGACCGAAAGCTTCGCCTGGCTGGTCACCTGCCTGTTGTGCGCGGTGGCGATCGCCGCGGGCCTCGAATCGGCGTGGTCCCAGCTGGCAAGCTGGCGCGGCCTCGCGATGCTCGCCCTCGTCTACGTCGTCGGCCTGATCTGCTGGAGCGCGCTGCAGCGCTTTCTCACCCAGCTCACGCGTGCGAACCACATCGCCTCAAGTTCGACCTGCGAGCGCTGCGGCGAGAACGGGCGCTACGAGGTGCTGAGCGAAACCGCGGCGATGCGCGTGCGCTGCCGCAAGTGCGCGCACGAGTGGACGATCCGCTAGGCGGTACGCCCGCTCAGTCGATCATCCCGTAAGCCGGCAGGGTGAGGAATTCGACGTAGTCGCCCGTGGTGATCTCGTCGAACAGCTTCGCCGCGGCCTCGTACTGGCCTGCCTTCCAGCCCGCCTCGCCAAGGTACTCGCGCACCTTCGGCAGCTCTTCCTTGAGCAGCGCACGGAACAGTTCCACCGTGACCTTGCGGCCGTCTTCCAGCTTGCCCTTGGGCGAGCGGATCCACTGCCAGATCTGCGAACGCGAGATCTCCGCCGTCGCCGCATCCTCCATCAGGTTGAACACCGGCACGCAGCCGTTGCCCGCCAGCCAGGCCCCGAGGTACTGGATGCCGACGTTGATGTTGTTGCGCAGACCCGCCTCGGTGATCGGCGTTTCCGGCTGGAAGTTGAGCAGATCCTTGGCGGTGACCGTCACGTCCGGACGCTGCTTGTCGTACTGGTTCGGCTTCGGCATGTGCTCGTCGAACACGGCCTTGGCGATCGGCACCAGCCCCGGGTGCGCCACCCAGGTGCCGTCGCAACCGTCGGTCACTTCGCGCAGCTTGTCGAGGCGAACTTTCTCGAGGGCGGCCTCGTTCGCCGCCGGGTCGTTCTTGATGGGTATCTGCGCCGCCATGCCGCCCATTGCCGGCGCGTTGCGCCGATGGCAGGTCTTCACCAGCGACAGCGCGTAGGCGCGCAGGAACGGTGCCGTCATCGTCACCTGCGCGCGGTCGGCGAGGCAGAAGTCCTTGTTGACGCGGAACTTCTTGATGCACGAGAAGATGTAGTCCCAGCGCCCGATGTTGAGGCCCGCCGAATGGTCCTTCAGCTCCCACAGGATCTCGTCCATCTCGAACGCCGCCAGCACCGTCTCGATGAGCACCGTCGCCTTGATGGTGCCCTGCTTCACGCCGAGCGCATCCTGCGCCGTCTTGAAGATGTCGTTCCACAGGCGCGCCTCGAGATGGCTCTCCATCTTGGGCAGGTAAAAATACGGCCCCGAGCCGCGCGCCAGCAGTTCCTTGGCGTTGTGGAAGAAGTACAGCGCGAAGTCGAAGATGCCGCCCGATACCGGCTTGCCGTCGACCAGGACGTGCTTTTCGTCGAGGTGCCAGCCGCGCGGGCGCGGGATGAGCACCGCGGTCTTGTCGTTCAGCGCGTAGCTCTTGCCGCCCTGCTGGAAGGTGATCGTGCGGCGCACGGCGTCGCGCAGATTGATCTGCCCGTCGATCATGTTGAACCAGGTCGGGCAGTTGGCGTCCTCGAAATCCGCCATGAAGGTGGAGGCGCCCGAGTTGAGCGCGTTGATCACCATCTTGCGGTCGGTCGGCCCGGTGATCTCGACACGGCGGTCGAGCATGTCCTTGGGCTGTGGCGCGATCGTCCAATCCGACTCACGCAGCGACTCGGTCTCGGGCAGGAAATCGGGAAGTTTGCCGGCGTCGAAGGTCTTCTGCCGCGCGGCGCGCGCGGCGAGCAGCGCCTGGCGATGCGACTCGAACCGGCGGTGCAGCGCGACGACCAGATCGAGCGCCTCGGGCGTCAGGATCTGGTCGAAGCCGGGATGCGATTTACCAAGGATCTGCAGGCCCCTGGGCAGGCTGTTGGGTGCATTCATAACGGCAAGTCCGTAACGGGCGGAAGGCCTTGAATTTTATGGAGCCCGATGTGGCGCCGCAACATAAAATCCTTTGGGCCCATAAGGATTATTGAACGACGGCGCCAGGAGCGCAGCCCAGTGCCGCAGGTTTGCAGGTGGATAGCGGAAGGAGTAGCCTTTTTGCGCATTGGTGTCTCGTTTCGTAATGTGAAATACGATCAACCCCGGGCCCAACCCTTTTCGCCGCGCGGAGGTGCCTGATGCCGTCCCCTCTCAACATCCTCATCCTGGGCGCTTCGTACGGCTCGTTGCTGGCAACCAAGCTGCTGCTCGCCGGCCACAGCGTGAAGCTCGTCTGCCTGCCCGCCGAAGCCGAGTTGATCAACGCCGAGGGCACGCGTGTGCGCATGCCGGTCAAGGGCCGTGACGTCCCGGTCGAGGTCGATTCGCGCACGCTGCCGGGAAAGCTCTCGGCCGACGGCCCGTCGGCCGTCGATGCGCGCGACTACGACCTCGTTGCGCTGGCCATGCAGGAACCGCAGTATCGCGCCGACGGCGTGCGCGCCCTGCTCGACGCGGTCGCGCACGCGCGCGTGCCGTGCATGTCGATCATGAACATGCCGCCGCTGCCCTATCTCGCGCGCATACCCGGCATCGACCCCGCCGACTGCCGCCATTGCTACACGGAGCCTGCCGTCTGGGATCGCTTCGATCCGGCATTGATGACGCTGTGCAGTCCCGACCCGCAGGCTTCACGCCCGCCCGAGGAAAAAGTGAACGTGCTGCAGGTGCGGCTGCCGACCAACTTCAAGTCGGCGCGCTTCGCGTCCGACGCGCACACCGCGATCCTGCGCCGACTGGAGGCCGAGATCGAAGCCGCGCGTTTCGAGTCCCGGGGCGAGAAGATCGAATTGCCGGTCAAGCTGAAGGTGCACGAATCGGTTTTCGTGCCGCTCGCAAAATGGGCGATGCTGATGGCCGGCAATTACCGTTGCATCACCAAGGACGGCATGCGCTCGATCAACGACGCCGTGCACTCCGACATCGACGCGTCGCGCGAGATGTACGCCTGGGTGGTCGCGCTGTGCACGTCGCTCGGCGCGGACGAAAAGGACCTGGTGCCGTTCGACAAGTACGCCGCGGCGGCGAAGGGGCTGACCGGCGCATCGTCTGCCGCACGCGCGCTGTACGGCGGCGCGCCGTACATCGAGCGCGTCGACCGGCTGGTTCAGGCGATTGCCGCGAAGAAGGGCATGCGCTCGGCAGCGCTCGACGAGGTGGTCGCGCTGGTCGACGCGCAGCTCGAGGCGAACCGCAAGGTGGCGCGGAGCTGAACGCGCGCCACGCGCGGCCGCGCGGTGCGGCCGCGCGCGGTGGGCCTACTCGCCGGATTCCGCTTCGATGCCGAGATCCTGGATCTTGCGGGTGATCGTGTTTCGCCCCATGCCAAGCAGGTTCGCCGCCTCGATGCGACGTCCGCCGGTGCGCGCAAGCGCCTTGCCGATCAGCGCGCGCTCGAACTGACGGCCGAGCGCGTCCATCAGCCCCGTCTCGCCGCGCGCCAGACGGCGCTCGACGTCGAGTTCCAGCGCCGCCACCCAGTCCGCCGGCAGGGGCGGCGCCGCCTCGCGGAACTCGACCGGCAGGTCTCCCTGTTCAACCACCTGACCCGGTGCCATGACGGTCAGCCAATGGCACAGGCTCTCGAGCTGCCGCACGTTGCCCGGATAGTCGAGCCGCGCAATGTGCGCCAGCGTGTCGTCCGACAGGCGCTTGGGCTCGACGCCCAGCTGCTTCGCGCTGCGCGCGAGGAAGTGGCGCGCCAGCAGCGGAATGTCCTCGCGCCGCTCGCTGAGCGACGGCAACCGGATGCGGATCACGTTCAGGCGATGGAAAAGATCCTCGCGAAACGCGCCCGCCTTGACGCGCGCCTCGAGATTCTGATGCGTCGCGGCGATGACGCGCACGTTGGCGCGCAGCGGCTGGTGACCGCCGACGCGATAGAAGGTGCCATCGGACAGCACGCGCAGCAGACGCGTCTGCAGCTCGGGTGGCATGTCACCGATCTCGTCGAGAAACAGCGTCCCGCCTTCGGCCTGCTCGAAGCGGCCCCGGCGCTGCGCCTGGGCGCCGGTAAAAGCGCCGCGCTCGTGGCCGAACAGCTCGGATTCGAGCAGGTCCTTCGGCATGGCGGCCGTGTTGATCGCCACGAACGGCTGTGCGGCACGCGCACTGTGACGGTGCAGCGCGCGGGCGACGAGCTCCTTGCCGGTCCCTGACTCGCCGGTGATGAGCACCGTCGCACCGGATTGCGAAAGGCGCCCGATGGCGCGAAACACCTCCTGCATGGCCTGCGCCTGCCCGAGGATTTCCGGGGCCTGCTCGAGCGGTTCCAGCACCTCCTGCTCGCGGCGCGTCTCTTCGAGCGCGCGGCGCACGAGGTCGACTGCCTGATCGACGTCGAACGGCTTGGCGAGATACTCGTAGGCGCCGCCCTGGAACGCGGCCACCGCCGACTCGAGGTCGGAGTAGGCCGTCATCACGATGACCGGCACCGAGGGGTGCTGCGACCTGACGGTCTGCAGCAGCTCGAGACCGGACGGCCCCGGCATGCGGATGTCCGAGACCAGCACCTCGGGCGCCTGGTCGTGGAGCGCGTCGAGCGCGTCCTGCGCCGAGGAAAACGCGCTGCAGGCAATCCCTTCACGCTCGAGGGCTTTTTCGAAGACCCACCGGATCGAGCGATCGTCGTCGACTATCCACACTGGCATCATCATTCCTGTCTCACGCGCTCCCGCCCGGATCCGCCCCGGGCTCCCGGAAAGCCGGGAGCAAACTTCAGGCCAGCGGCAGCAGGATGCTGAAAACGGTGTTCCCCGGCTGGCTCTCGCATTCGATGACGCCTCCGTGATACTGGACGTAGGTCTGCGCCAGCGACAGGCCGATTCCGCTGCCACCGTCGCGCCCGGACACGAGCGGATGGAAGATACGCTCGCGGATGTCCTCGGGCACGCCGGGCCCGCTGTCGACGATTTGCAATTCTAGTGCCAGGCGGTAGCGCTGCCGCGCGATGGTGATCTGGCGCAGCACACGGGAGCGGAACAGGATCGTTCCCCGGCTCTCGGGCGCCACACCGCAGATCGCCTGCGCCGCGTTGCGCGCGACGTTCAGCAGGGCCTGGATCAGCTGCTCCATATCGCCCTGCAGCTCGGGAACGCTGGGGTCGTAGTCGCGCTGCAGCTCCACGCGCCCGCCGAACTCGGCCTGAACGACGCTGCGGACCCGCTCGAGCACTTCGTGGATATTGAGCGGGCCGATTTTGGGTGTGCGGTGCGGCGTGAGCAGGCGATCGAGCAAGACCTGCAGGCGGTCCGCCTCCTTGATGATCACCTGCGTGTACTCGCGCAGACCGGGCTCCGGCAGTTCGCGCTCCAGCAACTGCGCCGAGCCGCGCAGACCGCCGAGCGGGTTGCGGATCTCGTGCGCCAGGTTGCGGATCAGCTCGCGGTACACCTGCTGTTCCGACAGCAGGCGCTCCTCGCGCGCGATGCGCAGCATCTGCTCGATCGGCCGCAGCTCGACGATGAGTGGCGCCTCGGGCGACTCCGTGCGGGTAACAAAGCAGGCGAGCGGCAACGGCTCGCGCCCCGGGCGCAGGAAGCTCACGTTCTGCGCGGCGTAATTCCAGCGGGTGTGCAGCGCCTCGCGCGCGGTCTGCTCGAGCTCGGCGGCCTCGGCGAACAGCCTTAGGAATGCCTGACCGACCAGCGCCCGCGCCGCGGTTTCAAGCAGCTGCTCCGCCGCCGGATTGGCGTAGCGCACGACGAAGCCGTCGTCCAATACGACGACCGCAGTCGGCAGCAGGTCGAGCCCCGCGAGCGGCGCCAGCGGGCCCTGCGGCGGCCCCGCAGCGGCATCGCGCGCCATTTCGAATGGTCCGGTTAGTAACCGCTTACTTGTCGAGCAGAGCGAGCTCGCGCTCGAGTGCCTCGACGTTTTTCTGGTGCAGCTCGACGGTGTCCTGATACGGCTTTAGCCGCGCAAGCACGCGCGCGTAATTGCGCTCATCGCCGTAGCGCACGGCTTCCTGCTCCGCCAGCGCCTTCTTCGACCGCTCGAGCAATGCGCGCTCCTGCTCGAGTTCCTGCTCGAGAATCTGGCGCTGCTTTTCCTTTGCCGAAGCGCGCTTGGCGGGCGTTTCCCTCGGAAAAGCGGATGGCGACGGCGCCGTGCTGGCGCGCGGCGTAGACGCGCTAGAGGACGGGCCCGCCGGCACGACCGTTACCCGTTCCTCGACGATGCGGCAGTCCATGTCCCGGGTGTCTTCACGGATGTTGGTGACGTGGGTCTTGCCTTCCTTGTCCCGGCAGCTCCAGATCTGCGCCAGCGCGGGCGACGCCGTCGCAAGGACGCCGGACCCCAAAACCGCGATGGCCAGTAACCGATTCAGCATGAGATGTACTCTGCAGGATAAGCGCTAAGTCTATGCGCGGGAAGGTACTTTTTCCACCCTGAAATAAAAAGAAAAAGGGGACGGGTCACCCGTCCCCTTTTGACAACAGCCCGGGCCGGGGTTCCCGGCCACGGCGGCGCCTCAGGCGCTGTAGTACATGTCGAACTCGACCGGATGCGTGGTCATGCGGAAGCGCGTGACCTCCTCCTGCTTCAGCTCGATGTAGGCATCGATCAGGTCGTCGTCGAACACGCCACCCTTGGTGAGGAAAGCGCGATCCTTGTCGAGCTCGGCAAGCGCCTGGTCAAGCGAATGACAGACATGCGGGATCGCCTTCGCCTCCTCGGGCGGCAGGTCGTACAGGTTCTTGTCCATCGGGTCGCCCGGATGGATCTTGTTCTGCACGCCGTCGAGGCCGGCCATCAGCATCGCGGCGAATGCAAGATACGCGTTGGCTGTCGGATCCGGGAAACGCACCTCGACGCGCCGCGCCTTCGGGCTGGCGACGTGCGGGATGCGGCAGGAGGCGGAGCGGTTGCGCGCCGAGTACGCCAGGTTGATCGGCGCCTCGAAGCCCGGCACCAGACGCTTGTAGGAGTTGGTGCCCGGGTTGGTGATCGCGTTCAACGCGCGCGCATGCTTGATGATGCCGCCGATGTAATGCAGCGCGAACTCCGACAGACCGGCGTAGCCGTTGCCGGCGAAGAGATTGTTATCGCCCTTCCACACCGACTGGTGCACGTGCATCCCCGAGCCGTTGTCGCCGACCACCGGCTTCGGCATGAAGGTCGCCGTCTTGCCGTAGGAATGGGCGACGTTCCACACCGTGTACTTCAGGATCTGCATCCAGTCGGCGCGCTGCACCAGCGGCGCGAAACGCGTGCCGATCTCGCACTGCCCTGGCGCAGCCACCTCGTGGTGGTGCACCTCGACATCGACGCCCTGCTGCTCGAGCGCGAGCACCATCGCGTTGCGGATGTCCTGCATCGAATCGACCGGCGGAACCGGGAAGTAACCGCCTTTGGCCGGCGCGCGGTGACCCATGTTGCCCGATTCGTAGTCGATGCCCGTCGACCACGGCGCTTCCTCGGACTTGATCTTGACGAACGAGCCGGACATGTTGACCTGCCAGGTCACGCCGTCGAACACGAAGAACTCGGGCTCGGGTCCGAAGTACGCGATGTCGCCCAGGCCGGTGGACTTGAGGTACGCCTCTGCGCGCTTGGCAACGCCGCGCGGGCAACGGCTGTAGGGCTTGCCGTCCGAGGGCTCGATCACGTCGCAGCTGATGTTGAGCACCGGCTCGTCCGTAAACGGGTCCAGGCGCGCGCTCGGGGGATCCGGCATGAGTAGCATGTCAGAGGCCTGGATGCCCTTCCAGCCCGCGATCGACGAGCCGTCGAAGGCGTGGCCGTGCTCGAACTTGTCCATGGTGAAATGCTTCACCGGCACGCTGACGTGCTGCTCCTTGCCCTTCGTGTCGGTGAATCGGAGGTCGACGAACTTGACCTCCTTGTCCTTGAGCATCTTCAAGACGTCATCGGGCGTCGTCGCCATCTTCAAATCTCCTGAGTGGGTATGAGCTGTCTTTATGCCGTAACGCCTGTGCTACGCGCCGGCTGGACTCGCGCAATCGAGCAGATTTCGTGCCAATCGGAAGCGCCGCGGCCGTCTTCTCTGTCCGGCGCGGCGAGCGCACATTCTACAGAATCCCGGGGCACTCTTTCAGTGCAGATGAGAGGCGCCCGCACCGCGAAAGGGCGCGGATCGCACCAACCCCGGTCATCGACCGGGCTCCGGACGATTACGGGATAATGGCGCCTTTTCCCGCAGCCCATGACTCAGGATCCGAAAGCCAACGCCGTGCTCGACGCGGCGCAGAAGCGCGCCCGGGAGCTCGGCCTGCCCTATGCGGGCGCCCTTTTTCCCGCCGAGGCCTACGCGCTCATGCAGGCCGGTGCGCGGCTGGTCGACATCCGTACCCAGGCGGAGCTGTACTGGGTCGGACATATCCCGGGCACCGTGATGGTCGAGTGGAATAGCTACCCCGGCGGCGCCCTCAACCTTGAATTCATCCACCAGCTGTCGGATTTCGTCGACCCCGACGAAATCACCATGTTCATCTGCCGCTCGGGCGGGCGCTCCCACCACGCGGCGATCGCCGCGACGCAGGCAGGCTTTCGCCACTGCTACAACGTGCTCGAGGGCTTCGAGGGCGACAAGGGCCCGCAGGGGCACCGCAACAGCGTCGGTGGCTGGCGCGTCGCCGGGCTGCCCTGGGTCCAATCCTAGGAATGAAAGGGGGGATTCATCCCCCCTTCAAATCCCCCCGTCGCACGGGCAAACGCCCGGCGGCGAGCGCTCAGGCAGGCTCGACTAGCTTACGCTCCAGTCGACCCAGCCGCCGTAGGCGCTGGCCAGCACGATCACGCCGAAGGCGATGCGATACCAGGCGAACGGCCTGAAATCGTGGTGTGCCACATAGCGGATCAGCCAGCGCACCACGGTGAAGGCGGACACGAAGGCGGCCGCGCTGCCGACGGCGAACAGGCCGAGGTCGTCGGCAACGAACAGCGCACGATGCTGGTAGAAATCGTAGGCGCCCGCCGCAACCAGCGTCGGCACGGCGAGGAAGAACGAAAACTCGGTCGCCGCGCGTCGCGAAAGACCGAAGATCATGCCGCCGATGATCGTCGCCCCTGAGCGTGACGTTCCGGGAATGAGCGCGAACGACTGCGCGATGCCGACGAGCAGCGCGTCGCGCCAGGTCATCTCATCGACCGCGTCGACGCGCGCCGGCTGCGCGCGGTGCGCGCGCCGCTCGATCCACAGGATGATCAGTCCGCCGACGATGAAGGCGGTGGCGACCGGCACCGGCTTGAACAGCACGCGCTTGATCGCGCCGCCGAAGGCCAAGCCGAGAACGGCCGCCGGGGTGAAGGCCACCGCGAGATGCAGCCAGAAGCGCTGCGCCGCGCGCTCGCGCAGCACGCTCACCACGGCATGGCCGAAGCGTTGTCGATACTCCCAGACGATCGCCAGCATGGCGCCGGTCTGGATGACGACGTGGAACACCTTGCCACGCTCGTCGTTGAAGCCGAGCAGATCACCGACCAGGATGAGATGCCCTGTGCTGGAGATCGGCAGGAACTCGGTGAGGCCCTCGACGATGCCGAGGATCAGCGCGCTTAGAAGCGATGCGTCCATGCAATGAAGAGGTCAGGCCACTGCGGCCATGGGGTCAGACCCCTGTGGATAAGTCGAACAGCGTTGCTTCACTTCTCTGATTGTCTCCCAGAGTTATCCACAGGGGTCTGACCCCATTGTCGCAGGAACTGCCTCACCGCTTTCCAGAGGTCGGGGCCGTCGCCGTCGTTATGCATCGCCCCCGGCAAGAGCAGCCTTTGCTTCGGCCCGCCCCAGGCGGCGTAGAGACGCTCGCCGTGTATCGGCGGGATGACCTCGTCGCGCTCGGGGATCGCACACAGCAGCGGGACGCGCAGCCGAGGCGCATGCACGATCGACTCGAAGCGGTGCCGCAGCATCCAGTCGACCGGCAGGTAAGGGTAGTAGTGCTTGGCGACGGCAACGGCGCTGTCGAACGGCGCGACGAGCATGACGCCGCTGAGCGGCCGGCTCGCCGCAAGCGCCACCGCAACGCCGCTGCCGAGGCTGCGGCCGAACGCGAAGATCGGCCGCGCATCCGCAGCCTCTTCGCCCAATCCCCTTGCGTGATCGAACAGCATGCGTGCATCCGCAACCAGCACCTTCTCGGAGGGTGCCCCCTCGCTCGCGCCGTAGCCGCGGTAGTCGAGCAGCAGCCATGACACGCCCGGCGTCGCCCCTGCGCGCGGATCACCGATCACCTCGAGCATCCAAGACACTTCCTCGGCGTTGCCGCCGAAATACAGCACCAGCGGCGATCCCGGCGCCGCGCGCACCTGCCAAGCATGCACGCGCGTGCCGTCTTCGGCGCGCAGCGCGACCTCTTCGACCGCAGGAAAGCGCTGGGCGACCTGCGCGCGACGCGCCTGCGACAGCGGCTGCGGATAGAACATCAGCCGGTCCTGCAGCAGATAGACGACGAGCGGCAACCCGATCGCGACACCCAGCGCGACCTTGAGGATCGCGGCGAACACGCCCGATTCCACGCCGCGCGGCGCGCTTTGCGCTACGCCTCGGCCTCCGCCGGCGCCGGCGCCGGCCCGATCGCGCTCTCGACCAGCTCGAGCACGCGCTGACGCGGCTCGTTCTTCATGAGCCAGCCGATGATGCCGTGCTTGCCCGGCTCCTCGACGGTGGTCTGCTCGCTGCGCAGGCTCATCAACATCACGATCTTGGTGTCGACGAGCCGGTGGTGCATCTCGGTGATCAGGCCGACGGTGTCCTCGACATCGCGCAGATTGCGATCGACCATCCACAGCGCATACTGCCAGCGCCCGAGCAGGGCGCGCGACGTACTCGCGTCGGGCGCCATGTCGACCGCATAGCCCGCCTTGCCGAGCACCATGGCGAGGTACTCGGCCGCCACCGTGTCGTGCTCGGTGACGAGGATGCGCTGCGTACCCCCGCTTTCCTCGTCCTCCTCGCGCATCACCGGCAGCTCGAACCAGAATTCGGTGCCGCCGCCTTCGCGCGGGCTGAAGCCGATGCGACCCTGCATCATCTCGATCAGGCGCTTGCAGATCGCGAGACCGAGGCCGGTGCCGCCCCGGATGCGCGAGTCGGTCGAGTCAGCCTGCGCAAAGCGGCCGAAGATCTTGCTGCGGAACGCTTCCGGGATGCCGGGACCGCGATCGGCTACCACCAGGCGTACCCGGCCGTCCTTCCGCGTGCAGCGCACTTCCACGGTCTCGTTCGGCGGCGAGAACTTGGCCGCGTTCGACAGCAGGTTGGTCATGATCTGCATCAGCCGCTTGCGATCGCCGCGCACCTTGACCCTGGGCGGCTCGCCGACCAGCTTGAGCATTACGGTGAAGCGGTCGGCGAAGCCCTGGTTCAAGCGCACCGAATCGCCGACGAACTCCTCGACGTCGACCGTCTCCGGCACCAGCACGACGCGCCCGGATTCAATCTTCTCGATGTCGAGCACTTCGTTGATCAGATCGAGCAGCCGCTGGCCGTTGCGCTCGGCGATCTCGGTGACCTCGTCCTGGTCCTTGTCGAGCTCGCCCAGGACGCCGCTGCGCAGCAGCTGCAGCGAGCCGAGAATCGACGTCAAGGGGGTGCGCAGCTCATGGCTGAGCGTCGAGGTGAACTCGCTGCGCATGCGCTCGGACTCGCGCTGATGCGTAATGTCGCGGCCCTGGATGACCACCGAGGTGACATTGTCCGCCTCGTCGACGAGCGGTGTCAGCGTCCATTCGCAGGTCAGCTCCAGCTCGTCGCGGCGCAGGCAGCGCTCGGCGATGATGGTCGTCGGCTTGCCCACGGCCACGAATTCCCGCCACCACTGCTCGGTTTTCGCGCGGTCCTCGGACGGGAACAGCATGGTGATGCCGTTGCGGCCGACCAGCTCGTGCGAGGCATAGCCGAACAGGTTCTCGGCCGCGGGGTTCATGTCGTGGATGGTCGCGTTCGGATCGACCTCGAACACCGCGATCGGCGCGCGCTCCGAGAACAGGCTCAGCTTGCGGTCGTAGGCCTGCACCGCGCGGTGCGCCTCGAGCAGGTCGTCGAGCTGGCTCGCCAGCTGCGCGTTGATCTCCGCGTTGTCGTCCCACAGCTTGCGGTAGGCGCCGCGCAGTCCGTAGGCCGCGGCAAACACCTTGCCGAGCTGGTAGGCGGTGAACACGTTCGCCACGTAGAGCGTGGGCACCGCCGCACCGAGGACGCGGAAGTTCTCGGTGCCATAGGCGAACAGCACGACGTTGAACGGAATCATCACGCCGGCGGCATACAGCGCGTAGACCCACCAGACGGTCGAGAAGATCGGCAGGCCACCGGTGGCGACCAGGGCGACGACGAAGGCGAGGAAGATCTGCTCCTGCTCGCCGCCGGGAAAGAACACCGCGGCGGCGTAACCCCAGCCCGTACCAAGCGCCAGCGCGCCGATCGCCGCGCGCCGCACCCAGAGCTCGGGGTCGAGCTCGCCCTTTGCCTTGCCGCGCCGATAGAACCAGCCGAGCGCCCACAGACCGATGCTCAGCACCACCACGGTGCCCTGCCAGAACATGAGCAGCGGCACCGGCCGCGTGCGCCAGAGAAACGCATCCAGCAGCAGGCTAAGCGCGAGGGTCGCAATGACGGCAGGCGTCAAGCGACGATAGAGATAGTCGCAACGCTCGGCGAGGACTTCCGGATTGTCCGTCGAAGACGCTTTGTCGGCGCTGCTCTGGCCGGTGTAACCGGGAGACATCGCCATTGGGGCTGTCGCTTCGCGCTGCGCTTCCTGCGCCATCGCTTGTCAGGTGGCGAGTGTGAGATTCACCCTGCCGATCTTAAGCCAGATCTGGGACAATCGCTTGATTCGTATAATTCCTTGCATTCCTCGCGCGGGCTAGAAAAAGTGCGCAAGAAGGCCGTCCCGGTCAACCTCATCAAGTTCGGCATGTACATCCACGAGCTGGATCGCCCGTGGACCGACACGCCGTTCATGTTCCAGGGCTTTGTGCTTCGCAACATGGAGCAGCTCGACGCTCTGAAGAAATATTGCAAATTCGTCTACGTCGACTTCGACCGCAGCGAGATCTCGAAGGACGCCGATAAGGCCGCCCTGGCACAGCCGGCGCAATCGGGAACGCGCATGCCGTCGCCGCCCAAGGTCTCGGTGGAGCACGAGCTGGTCGCCGCCGAGAAGGCCTACGCGCATTCCAAGGTCGTGCTGGAGGATGCCTTCGCCGCGGTGCGCGCGGGCAAGCTGCTGCAGCCCGAGCAGGTCCATGAGGCGGTGACCGAGATCACCGAGAGCGTGCTGCGCAACCCCGACGCGCTGCAGCTTTTCTCGCGGCTGGAGGAAAAGGGCGAGTACACGCTCGGTCACGCGCTCGACGTCTCCGTGTACATGGCCACTTTCGGCCGCTTCCTCGAGATGGAGCACGACGAGGTGGTGATGCTCGGCTACCTCGGCCTGTTGCAGGACATCGGCAAGCTGAGGGTGCCCAACAAGCTGATCGAGAAGCCCGGCCGCCTGAACGTCGACGAGTTCGAGGAAGCGAAGAAGCATGTGCAGTACTCGGTCGAGCTGATCGAGAAGATACCGAACCTGCCGCCCGAGCTGCCGCGGCTCGCCTCGCTACACCACGAGCGCTACGACGGCAGCGGCTATCCCAACGCACTGAAAGGCGACCAGATCGGCAAGATCGGCGCCATCGCGGCGATCGTCGACACCTTCGATGCACTGACCATGAAGCGCCCCTACGCCGAGCCGGTGGCGCCGTCCGCGGCGCTCAGCATGCTTTACAAGTGGCGCGGCGCGTTTTTCGACAGCACCCTGGTCGAGCAGTTCATCCGCTGCATCGGGGTGTTCCCGGTCGGCAGCGTGGTCGAGCTGAACACCGGCGAGGTCGGCATCGTCTTCGCGCAGAATTACGAAAAGCGCCTGCAGCCGCGCGTCATGGTGATTCGCGATGCCAAGGGCAACACCCTGCGGCCGCAGAAGGTGCTCGACCTGTCGCGCGGCCCGATGGCAACGCCCGACGAGATCTACCGCATCCGGCGCACGCTGGAGTTCGGCCGCATGGGGGTCTCGACCAAGGACCTGTTCATGCAGTAGCGCGGCCGGCGCGCCGCGCCGGCTACTCGCGGCTGTAGATCTCGCCGCCCTTCTTCACGAACTCGACCGCCTTTTCCTGCATGCCCTGCGCAAGCGCCTGCTCGGCGCTGACGCCGTGCTGCGCGGCATAGTCGCGCACGTCCTGCGTGATCTTCATCGAGCAGAAGTGCGGCCCGCACATCGAGCAGAAATGCGCCAGCTTGGCGCCCTCCTGCGGCAGCGTCTCGTCGTGGAACTCCTTGGCCGTTTCGGGATCGAGGCCGAGGTTGAACTGGTCGGCCCAGCGGAATTCGAACCTCGCCTTGGACAGCGCGTTGTCGCGCGCCTGCGCCCCGGGATGTCCCTTCGCCAGGTCGGCGGCATGCGCCGCGATCTTGTAGGCGATGATGCCGTCCTTGACGTCCTTGCGGTTCGGCAGGCCGAGGTGCTCCTTCGGCGTGACGTAGCACAGCATGGCGGTGCCGTACCAGCCGATCATCGCCGCGCCGATGGCGCTGGTGATGTGGTCGTAGCCCGGCGCGATGTCGGTGGTGAGCGGGCCCAGCGTGTAGAACGGCGCCTCGTCGCAGTACTTGAGCTGCAGCTCCATGTTCTCCTTGATGAGCTGCATCGGCACGTGGCCCGGGCCTTCGATCATCACCTGGCAGTCGTGGCGCCAGGCAATCTTGGTCAGCTCGCCCAGGGTCTTCAGCTCGGCGAGCTGCGCCTCGTCGTTGGCGTCGTAGATCGAACCCGGCCGCAAACCGTCACCGAGCGAGAACGACACGTCGTAGGCGGCCATGATTTCGCAGATTTCCTCGAAATGCGTGTAGAGAAAGCTCTCCTCGTGATGCGCGAGGCACCACTTCGCCATGATCGAGCCGCCGCGCGAGACGATCCCGGTCATGCGCTTGGCGGTCAGCGGAATGAACGGCAGGCGCACGCCGGCATGGATGGTGAAGTAGTCGACGCCCTGCTCGGCCTGCTCGATCAGCGTGTCGCGGAAGATTTCCCAGGTCAGATCCTCGGCCTTGCCATTCACTTTCTCGAGCGCCTGGTAGATGGGCACCGTGCCGATCGGCACCGGGCTGTTGCGCACGATCCACTCGCGCGTCTCGTGGATGTGCTTGCCGGTCGACAGGTCCATCACCGTGTCGCCGCCCCAGCGGATCGCCCAGGTCATCTTGTCGACCTCTTCGCCGATCGACGAGCTGACCGCGGAATTGCCGATGTTGCAGTTGATCTTGACGAGGAAATTCCGCCCGATGATCATCGGCTCGGATTCCGGGTGGTTGATGTTGGCCGGAATGATGGCGCGCCCGCGCGCTACCTCGTCGCGCACGAACTCGGGCGTGATGCGCGCCGGGATGGCGGCGCCGAAGGCTTCGCCGCGGTGCTGGCGCAGGACCTGCTCGGGCAGCGCGTCGAGGCGCTGGTTCTCGCGGATCGCGATGAACTCCATTTCCGGCGTGACGATGCCGCGCCGCGCGTAGTGCATCTGCGTGACGCGCGCCCCCGGCTTGGCGCGCCGCGGCCGGCGCTTCAGGTCGAAGCGCAGCTCGGCGAGCTTGGGATCCTCGAGCCGCTTGCGGCCGTAGGCCGACGACGGCCCGTCGAGCAGCGCGGTATCCCCGCGCGCCTCGATCCAGGAGCTGCGCAGCGGCGACAGGCCCTTGCGAATGTCGATCTGCGCAGCGGGATCGGTGTACGGCCCCGAGGTGTCGTAGACGTACACCGGCGGATTGTGCTCGCTCGCGCCGGCGCCCGGCGAGCCACCCATCACGGCCGGCGTGTCGGACTGGGTGATTTCGCGCATCGGTACGCGGACGCCGGGTTGCGACCCGTTCACGTACGCCTTGCGCGAGTTGGGCAGCGGCGCAACGACGCCTTCGTCGACAGCCGCCGTGGCGGCGAGGAACTGCGGATTTGCGTTCATCTGGCTTCTCCACGCGGATGCGCGCGGGGAGCGGGCGGAGGGCACGCTTCCCTACGGCGGCATTACCCGCATCAGGTTCCGAGGGACTCTCTCACCCGGCGCTGTCCTGCGGGGCGTTTGAAACGGACCGCTCTGCAGCGCCAGGACCCCTGCGTGATTTCGCCACGCTACTGCAACGCCGGCAGCGTGGCAAGGGCGCGCGCGGTCTGGTTTTTGCCTGCAACGGGACCCTCGCGGGCGTCCGGCGCGCACGGCCGTGCGCACCGCGACTTGACGCTATTGCGTCGCACAACCATAGTGGTCGCTCCCCCAGGTACGCCGTCCGATCTCCCGACGATGCGCCTTGCAGCGACCCTTTTCGCCGCGTTGCTCGCGCTCGGCAGCGCGGCACAGGCGCGCAAGACCCTGCCCGCGGCGGAGTCGGCTGCCGCGCCGACGGTGGTCGCGCGACCCTTCAAGGCGATCGCCCTCTACCCGGAGCGCGAGGCCTCGGCGCAGGTCGTCGCGCTGAACGAGTCGCGCATTGCGGCCGAGATCGCCGGCCGCATCGAGGCGATCGCCGTGGAGTCCGGCCAGACTGTCGCGCAGGGCGCGTTGATCGCGCGCATCGACTGCCGCGACCACCTGCTCGCGCGCGACCAGGCGCGCGCCGCGCTCGCCGCGACCGACGCACGCCTCGCGCTCGCGGTGCAGCAGCTCGATCAGGCGCAGGCGCTGCAGGCCAAAGGCTTCGTCTCGCGCGATGCGCTCACGGCGCGTGAAACCGAGGTGAACGTGCGCCGCGCCGACGTGCTGCAGGCGCGCGCGCAGTTCAACACCGCCGATCACGCCGTCGGCAAGTGCGAGGTCAGGACGCCGTTCCCTGCGATCGTGCATGCGCGCCTCGGCCAGGTCGGCGAGCTCGCGGTGCCGGGCACCCCGCTCGCGACGCTGATCGACACCCGGCGCATCGAGCTGGCCGCCCGGGTGCAGCTGCGCGACACCGGCTCGCTGGCACAGACCACGGCGATCCGTTTCGAGGGGGACGGCGGCACGCGAGCCGCGAGGCTCGCGCGGATCTCGCCCGCCATCGACCGCCAGGCGCGCACCGTCGAAGCCCGGCTGCGCTTCGTGGGCGAGGCGCCGGCCCCGGGCGCGCAGGGCCGCATCCTCTGGCGCGACACGCAGCCCTATCTGCCGGCCGATGTCATCGTACGGCGCGATGGCCGTCTCGGCGCGTTCGTGGTCAACGGCGGACAGGCGAAATTCGTGCCGCTGCCGAACGCACAGGAAGGCCGCCCGGCCGCGGCGCAGCTGCCGCCAGACGCCCGCGTGGTGGTGCGCGGCCAGCTCATGCTGCGCGACGGCGCGACGGTCGCGGATGCCGGCAACTGAGCGGCGGCGCGACGCCGGACGCGACGCGCCGCATCCGCTGGCATGAATTTCCTCGCGCGCCTGCTGCGCAACCACCCCCTGGCGAACATTCTGTTCGGCGTGGTGCTGCTGCTCGGCCTGTCGGGCTACCTCCTCATGCCGCGCGAGCAGGACCCGGAGATCAACTTCAACTGGGTCAACATCATCACCGTGCTGCCCGGCGCCTCGGCCGAGGACGTCGAGCGGCGCGTCACCCAGCCGCTGGAGGACGCCATCAAGCAGGTGGCGGACATCCGCTTCGTCATCTCGAACAGCCGCGAGAACACCTCGTCGATCCTCGTGCGCTTTCGCGACATCGAGCCGCGCGTGTTCGACAAGCGCGTCAACGACCTGCGGCGCGAGGTGCAGAACAAGGCAAACAGCGAACTGCCCGTCGAGGTGCGCGACGACCCGCGCATCCTCGAGATCACGACCTCGAACGGCTTTCCCACGGCGCAGGTGCTGCTGACCGGGCAGGCCGACGACGAAACGCTGCGCCGCCTGGGACGCGAGATCCGCACCGACCTCGAGCGGCTCGCGGGCGTCGACCAGGTTTTTGCGCTCGGCCTGCACGATCCCGAGCTGCACGTGGAATTCGACCCGGTGGCGCTCGCCGCGCGCAACCTCGACGCGGCGATGCTCGCCGACACGGTCGGCGCCTGGTTCCGTGACACCTTCGCCGGCAAGGCGCACGCGGGCGACGACGCCTGGCTGGTGCGCGTGGTCGGGCAGGATGCCGACCCTGCCTTTCTCGCACGGCTCACCGTCGCGGTGCCGGGCGCCGCACAGCGCGTGCCGGTCGACGCGGTGGCCACCGTTGCGCGTGGACGGGCAACCCCGCGCAACCTGGCCTCCACCGAGGGCCGGCCGGCGGTGCTGCTCTCGGTGACCAAGAAAAGCTACACCAACACCCTCGAGCTGGTCGACCGTATCCGGCAGTACATCGCCGAAAAGAACCCGCTGCTCGCAGCCAAGGGCCTGCGGCTCGCGATCACCGACGACCAGACGATCCCGACGCGCGAGGCGATCCGCATCATGGAGTGGAACGCCGCGCTGGGCCTGATGCTGGTCATCGTCATGTGCTGGATCTTTCTCGGCACGCGGGTTGCGCTGCTCGTCGCACTCGGCATCCCCTTCTCGCTCGCCGGCGGCTTCGCGGTGCTCAATGCCGTGGGGTCGACGCTCAACATCTCGGTGCTGCTCGGCGTCGTGATCGTGCTCGGCATGATCGTCGACGACGCCGTGGTGGTGGTCGAGGCGATCTACTACCGCGTGCAGCGCGGTCAGCAGGCGCTTGCCGCCGCGCTCGACGCGCTGCGCGAGACCGCCGCGCCGGTCACCTCCTCGGTCGCGACGACGATGGCCGCGTTCCTGCCGCTCATGCTGCTGCCGGGCATCGTCGGCAAGTTCATGTTCGTCATCCCGTTCGTCGTCGCGGTCACGCTCGCGGTGAGCCTGATCGAGGCCTTCTGGATGCTGCCGACGCACATCACCGCGCTGCGCCTCGACCTGTCGCGGCCTTCGCGCCTGCAGCGCATCCGGCATGCCTTCACGCACCAGCTGCGGGTGAAGTATTCGCGCGCGCTGCTCACCGTCATGCGGCGGCCGAAGCGCTTCGCTGCGGTGATGGCGCTGCTGCTCGCCTCGGCCGTCGGCTCGGTGGCCGGCGGCCTGGTGCGGCTCGAGTTCTTCGCCTTCGATCCGCTGCGCGTGTTCTACGTCAACGTCGACATGCCGGCGAGCGCGCCGATCGAAGCGACGCTGGCGCGCGTCGAGTCGCTCGAGCGCGGGATCCGCGCGCGCCTGCGACCGGGCGAGGCGCGCGCGCTCACCTCGCTGGCCGGCGTGAAATTCACCGACACCGAGCCGCTGTACGGCGACGCCTACGGCCAGGTAGTGGTCTCGATCGCGCCGCGCGGCGAGGGCCTGCGCGACGTGGAGGACATCGTCGAGGCGCTGCGCGGCACGCTCAAGGACCTGCCGGGCGAAGGGCGCGTCAGCTTCACCGTGCTCTCGGGCGGCCCGCCGGTTTCCAAGCCGGTGCGCGTGCGCGTGCGCAACGACGACACCGGCGAGCTGCGCGCCGCCACCGACGCGCTGCTCCAGATCGTGCGCGGCATCCCGGGCACCAAGGACGTGACCGACGACGACGTCCCCGGGCGTCCCCAGCTGGTGCTCGACCTGGATCGCGAAGCGGTGCGCGCCGCGGGCCTCAATCCGGGGCTGGTCGCGCGGCTCGTGCGGCTGCACGTCGACGGCGAAGTCGTGGCGCAGATGCGCGACCAGGGCGAGAAGCTCGAGGTGCGGGTGCGCGCGGCGCCGCGCCAGGCGGCCGACATCGCCCGCATCCTGGACGATCCCATCGCCCTGCCCGCGCTAGACGGCGCGCCGGCGCGCACCACCACGCTGCGCGCCCTGGTGCGCGCCGAAACGCAGACCGGCAAGGGCGTGATCAAGCACTACAACCTGCGCCGCTCGATCACCGTGGAAGCCGACATCGAGCGCAAGCAGACCGACACCGTCGCCGTGAACAGCGCCATCCGCACGGCCTGGGAGAAGGTGCAGACGCGCTACCCGCGGACCACGCTCGACTTCTCCGGAGAGCTCGACGACATCCAGGAAAGCCTCGACTCGATGGGCGTGCTGTTCCTGCTCGGCATCGGCCTGATCTACGTCATCCTCGCCGCGCAGTTCCGCAGCTACTGGCAGCCGGCGATGATCCTGGTGACCGTGCCGCTCGCCTTTACCGGCGTGGTCTTCGGCCTGCTCGTCTCGGGCAACCCGCTTTCGCTTTACACGCTGTACGGCGTCATCGCGCTGACCGGCATCGCGGTCAACGCGGCGATCGTGCTGATCGACGCGGCCAACCGGCGCCGCGCGCAGCGCATGAGCGTGCTGCACGCGGCCGTGTATGCCGCGCGCCGGCGCGTGGTGCCGATCCTCATCACCAGCTTCACCACCATCGCCGGCCTGTTCTCGCTCGCCATCGGCCTGGGCGGCAAGTCGCTCATCTGGGGTCCGGTCGCCGCCTCGATCGTCTGGGGCATCGGCTTTTCCACCGTGCTTACGCTGTTTGTCATGCCGGTGCTGTACTGGGGGCTGATGCCGGAGCATGCCGGGCGCCGGAACGGCGTTTCGCAGGCGGCACAAGCCGTATAATCCCCGTTGACCGCGTTTGCGGTTTGCGGAAGAAAAACAGTGCCATGAACCTCGAGCAAGCCCGCGCCAACATGGTCGAGCAGCAGATCCGGCCCTGGGAGGTGATCGACCAGGACGTGCTCGACCTGCTCTACGTGGTGCCGCGCGAGAATTTCGTGCCGCCGGCGGCGCGCAACCTGGCCTTCGTCGACATGGAGATTCCGATCGGCGAAGGCGAACGCATGTGGGCGCCGAAGATCGAGGCGCGCGCGCTGCAGGCGCTCGCCGTGCGCAAATCCGACCGCGTGCTGGAGGTCGGCACCGGCAGCGGCTACCTGACGGCGCTGCTCGCGCACCGCGCGGCGCAGGTGATCTCGGTGGAAATCAAGCCGGCGCTCGCGGCCTTCGGTCGCGCCAACATCGAGCGTCACGGCGTCGACAACGTGACGCTCGAGACCGGCGACGCTGCGCGCGGCTGGGCCGGCGGCGCGCCCTACGACGTGATCGTGCTCACCGGCTCGGTGCCGATCCTGCCCCAGGCGGTGCTCGAGCAGCTCGCGCCCGGCGGGCGCCTGTTCGCCGTCGTCGGCGAGGCGCCGATCATGACCGCGCAGCTGATCATCCGCGTCGCACAAGGTTCGTTCCGCACCCTGGGGCTGTTCGAGACCGTGCTCGCGCCGCTCGACAACTGCGAGCAACCCTCGCGCTTCCGCTTCTAACAAGAAAAAGAGGAAGGTAAATGACCATCATGCCGATCCGCTCGTTTGCACTGACCCTGGCGCTTGCGTCGTTCGCCGCGCAGGCCGAAGACCTCGTCCAGGTCTATCGTGACGCGCAGCGCTATGATGCGCAGTACGCCGCCGCGCGCCACGCGCTCGACGCCGGCCGCGAGCGCCTGCCGCAGGGCGAGGCGCTGCTCTTGCCGAACATCGGACTGTCGGCCGGCTACAACTACGGCGATGCGCGGATCAAGTCCAGCCGGAACGATCTGCTCGGGCAGGACGCGACCATAAATCGCAACCCGCGCGACTGGAACTACACCCTCAGCCTCACGCAGCCGATCTTTCGCAAGGACAACTGGCTGCGCCGCGACCAGTCCGAATTCCAGGTCAAACAGGCCGAGTCGACCTTCGAGCAGTCGCGCCAGGACCTGATCCTGCGCAGCGCGCAGGCCTATTTCGACGTGCTCGCCGCGCAGGCGACGCTCACCGTGGTCAAGGCGCAGAAGGTCGCCACCGCCGAGCAGCTGGCGCAGGCCAAGCGCAATTTCGAGGTCGGCACCGCGACCATCACCGACACCCACGAGGCGCAGGCGCGCTACGACCTGATCGTGGCGCAGGAGATCCAGGCGCAGAACGATCTCGAGAACCGGCAGCGCGCGCTGCAGCAGATCACCGGCAAGGAGTACGCCGCGCTCAAGGACCTGCGCCCCGACGTCAAGCTCGCGCCGCCGAACCCGAACAACATGCAATCCTGGGTCGAGCTCTCGGAAAAGCAGAGCTACCCGGTGCGCATCCAGGAGGCGGTGACCGAGATTGCCGCGCTGGAAGCCAAGCGCGGCGAGGCGGGCCACTACCCGACCCTCGATGCCGTGGCTTCATACCGCGATTACAACCAGCGCGACGCGGTCAGTTTTGCCGCGGTCGGCTCGCAGACACAGCAGGCAACGATCGGCCTGCAGCTCGCCCTGCCGCTCTACCAGGGCGGCGCGATCAGCTCGCGCGAGCGCGAGACAGCGGCGCTGCACATGCGCGCCAAGGAAGATCTCGAGAACGCGCGCCGCGCCTCGGCGCTCGCTGCGCGTCAGGCCTTCCTCGCGGTGAACAGTGGCATCGCCGGCATCCGCGCGCTCGAGCAGGCACTGGTGTCCTCAAAGAGCGCGCTCGAGTCGAACAAGCTCGGCTACGAGGTCGGCGTACGCATCAACATCGACGTGCTGAACGCGCAACAGCAGGTGTTCTCGACCGAGCGCGACCTCGCGCTGGCGCGCTACAACACCATCAACAACCAGCTGCGGCTCAAGTCCTCCGCCGGCAGCCTGGTCGAGGACGACCTGGTCGAGGTCAATCGCGCGCTGGCGCCGTAGCCGGCAGCCGCGCGCGCACCACCGCCAGGTGGCGTGCGGTCGCGCCGCGGTGGGCGGCGCACAGCCGCACCCCCGCTTCGCCCATGGCCGCGCGGCGCGCGGCGTCGGCGAGCAGCGCGCGCGCCGTGGCCGCGGCCGCCGCGGGGTCGGCCACCTGCACGGCGGCCTGCGCCTCGCAGGCGAGGCGCGTCGCCTCCGGGAAGTTGTAGCTGCTCGGGCCGATCACCACCGGCACGCCGACGGCGCAGGCTTCGATCAGGTTCTGCGCGCCGAACGGCGCAAAGCTGCCGCCGATCACCGCGACGTCGGCGAGCGCGTAGTAGAGCGCCATCTCGCCCATCGTGTCGCCGAGGTAGAGCGCGACCCCGGCGCCCGGCGTCTCGCCGCGGCTGCGCCGCGCCAGCCGCAGGCCGCGCCCGGCGACCAGCGCCGCCACCTCGTCGAAGCGCTGCGGGTGGCGCGGCACCAGCACCAGCAGCGTGTCCGGGGGGAGCGTGCCGAGCGCCTCGAGCAGCAGCTTCTCTTCGCCGTCGCGCGTGCTGGCGAGCAACAGCACCCGGCGAGCGCCGAGCGTCGCCTTGAGGGCGCGGCCTTCGGCGAGCTTGGCGGCGTCCGGCTCGGCGTCGAACTTGAGGCTGCCGGTGATCGTCACGTCGCCGGCGCCGAGCGCACGCAGGCGCTCGGCCGATGCGCTGTCCTGCGCGCAGATCGCGCTGAAGGCGGCGAACGCTTCGCGTGCCAGCGCGCCGAGACGCCGGTAGCCGCGCGCCGACTTCTCCGACAGGCGCGCGTTGGCGAGCACTGCCGGCACGCCGCGTGCGCGGCAGGCCGCGAGCAGGTTGGGCCAGACCTCGGTTTCCATCACCAGCGCGAGCCGGGGCCGGAAGTGCGCGAGAAAACGCGCCACCACCCAGGGCAGATCGTAGGGAAAGTAGGCGATGCGCACCGTCTCGCCGTAGACCTGCAGCGCCGTTTCGCGCCCCGCCGCGGTGGTGCAGGTGACGAGAATGGCGTGCTGGGGAAAGGCCGCGCGCAGCGCGCGCACCAGCGGCGCGGCGCCGCGCACCTCGCCGACCGACACCGCGTGCAGCCAGACGAGCGGTCGCGCCTCATCTGCCTGCGCCGGCTCTGCGTAGCGCGCAAAGCGCTCGCCGATGTGGCGCCGGTAGCCGGGCTCGCGCCGCCCGCGCCACCACAGGCGCGCCACGGCGAAGGGCATCGCCAGGTGCAACAGCACGCTGTAGAGGCCGCGGGTCATCCGGCGCGCGCTTCCTCCAGCGCGGCGAGCACCGTTTCCATCGGCGGCGGGCCCTCCAAGCCGCCGACATTGCGCGCGCGCGGTGCGCCGTACAGGCCGGTGCGCGCGGGATCGGTGGTGCAGTAAATGCCCACCGTCGGTGCGCCGACCGCGGCGGCAAGGTGCGTCAGGCCGGTGTCGACGCCGACGATGCCGTAGGTGCCGCGAAACAGGCGCGACAGCTCGTCGAGCGCCATGCGCTCGGGCACCTTGGCCCAGCCGATCGCCTGCGCGATGCGGCGGCAGCGCGCACGCTCGGCAACGTCGCCCCAGGGCAGGACGCAGCGCAGCTTGCGCTCGGCCAGCGCCCGCCCCAGCGCGACCCAGTGCGCCTCGGGCCAGAGCTTCTCGGCGCGGCTCGTCATGGTGAGCAGCACCACGTAGGACGGGTGCGGCTCGACCGGCGACGCGCCGATCACGTCAAGCCCGTATTCGCAGGGCAGGTCGTCGAGGCTGTAGCCGCAGGCGAGCGCCGTCAGCCGGCGGTTGCGCTCGACCGCGTGCAAGGCCTGCGGCACCGCGTGCCGCGTCCGGTACAACCGCGCGGCGAGCGACTCGCGCGCGCTCGCCGCGTCGTAGCCGTGCAGCTTCGCGCCGGAGGGATTCACCAGCCGCGCCAGCACCGCGCTCTTCACCAGCCCCTGGCTGTCGATCACCAGGTCGTAGTGCGTGTCGCGCACCGCGCGCCGGAAGCGCGCCATCTCGTTCCACACCGTCGTGCGCCACAGCTCGCGCCGCCAGCGCCGCACCGCCACCGGAATGACGCGGCGCACGGCGTAATGCAGCGCTGCAACGCCGGCGAAGGGCGCCTCGACCATCCAGTCGATCTCCGCCCCCGGCAGCGCGCGCGCCGCATCGCTCACCGCGGGGCAGTGGTGCACCACATCGCCCATCGACGAGGTCTTCACGAACAGGATGCGCGGCATCGGTCGGCTAGAATGGGCGATCGTCGATTCTACGAGATTCGCCCGGGTGAGCTCCGCGCGCGCACCGCTTTCCGCCGTCCTCATCACGCGCAACGCCGCGGCGCAGCTCGAGCCCTGCCTCGCGAGCCTCGTCTTCGCCGACGAGATCGTCGTCGTCGATTCCGGCAGCGAAGACGCGACGCGCGAGATCGCCGCGCGACAGGGCGCGCGCGTCATCGAGCACGAGTGGCTCGGCTTCGGCCGGCAGAAGCAGTTCGCGGTCGAGGCCGCCGCGCACGACTGGGTGCTGTGCGTCGACGCCGACGAGCGCGTTTCCGACCGGCTGGCCGCGAGCATCCGCCGCGCGCTGCAAGCGCCGGCGGCGCCGGTCTACCGCATGGCGCGCCGCAACCGCTTTCTCGGGCGCTGGCTGGCGCACGGCGAGGGCTACCCCGACTGGAGCCCGCGCCTGTTCGACCGGCGCGCGGCGCGCTGGAGCGACGACCCGGTGCACGAAAAGGTGCTCTACGCGGCCACGCCCGGCACGCTCGAGGGCGACCTGCTGCACGACTCGGCCGAGACGCTGGCCGGCTACCTCGACAAGCAGAACCGTTACAGCACGCTCGCCGCCGAGCAGCTCTTCGCCGACGGGCGGCGCGCGGGCGCACTCCATCTTTTCGCCTCGCCGCTGGTGCGCTTTCTCAAGTTCTACGTCTTTCGCCTCGGTTTCCTCGACGGCCTGCCGGGGCTGATCCACATCACCATCGGCTGCATGAACAGCTGGACCAAATACGCCAAGCTGATCGAGC
>JBFFEY010000032.1:0-31903 GCA_041558415.1 Burkholderiales bacterium
AGTTCGCGACCGCACACAAGCTCGTCTCGATCGCCACGGCCGGTTCGTTCCCGCTGTTCCACGGCGGCCTGTTCTCGTACGCACCGGACTCGGAACAAATCGTCGAGCGCACGGTGAACTATATCGATCGCATCCTGCGCGGCGTGCGTCCCGCGGAGCTTCCGATCGAGCTGCCGTCGCGCTTCCTGTTCGTCGTCAACGCGAAGACCGCGCGCGCGATCGGCTTCACCGTGCCGCAAAGCCTGCTGCTGCGCGCCGACCACGTGATCGAATAACCGACCGGTTGTGGCCGATAGGCGCCGGCCCAGACCGACCTGAATCGAAGCTAAGCGGCCAATCGATTGTGGCGGCGCACAACTGCAATTGCCGGCTGGTCAGTCAAGCGCCTTGGCTCCATTCTGGACCGCGCTCGGGCCTTCGCTTACCCTCGTACGGGTGTCACGCAGGGAGGGCTGGCGAGATGTCCGATCAATGGCTATTCAAGAGCGAGACCTACGACAACTGCAATTGCGCGATCAATTGCGGTTGCCAATTCAATCTACCTAGCACCCACGGTTACTGTCAGTCTGCGTTCGTCGGCAATATTGTTGCGGGCCATTTCAATCGCACGCCGCTCCAGGGACTTAACTGGGCGGGGCTGTACAAGTGGCCTGGCGAGATCGCGGAGGGCAACGGGAAGCGACAGATCATCATCGATGAGCGTGCGGACAAAGCGCAGCGGCAGGCTCTAGAGGCCATTATCTCGGGGGCCGCATGCGCACCATTGAGCAATTTCTTTTCGGTGTTCGCGTCGACATGCTCGGAGTCCTGTGAGACTTTGTTTCTACCCATCAAGCTCGAGGCAGACCTTGAACGGCGAACGGCAAGTGTCGAGATACCCGGTGTCCTGAGAAGCAAGGGCAGACCGAAGATCAACGCGTTCAACGGTCAACCTTTCCACATAGCGCTGGCGCGCCCGAGCGGAAGTTTCGAATTTACCTACGCGGAGCTCGGTCTGGGAACGACCACAGTGATCGGCGACATGGAGATGGCATTCGAGGACTCTTGGGCGCACTTCTGTGTTCACCATTTCAACCAGGACGGTCTGGTGCGCGAGCGCTCGCGGCTCACGTCGTGGCTTGACAGCTAAGCTGACGTGGTCAGGCTCGTTTTGGCCGACTACGGCGGGGTGGATTATTCGGCCGGTGGAGGGCTCACTTTTCGGACAACACGATTTGCCGCCAGGCTTGTCGCATTCCGGTCTCCCCGTCGTGCGCGCGGGTGCAGAAATTGACTGAGCGGTGCGTGTGCTTTAGCCTGATCAGGTGGTGCCGGCGAGCGGCTGCCGCATCCGGCGGCTGCTCCGGTTTTTTTAACGGAGGAGGATCCGATGCCGATTTACCTTTACGAACTCTCGTACACTGCCGAGTCGATCGCCGCGCAGATCAAGGCGCCGCAGGACCGGTTGGAGACCGCGGCACGTCCCGTGCTGCAAGCGGTCGGCGGTAAGCTGCTGGGAGGCGGTTATGCCTTTGGTGACCACGACGTCGTCATCCTGTACGAAGCACCGGACGACGAGAGCGCGGCTGCCGTGGCGCTAGCGGTTGCGGGGGGTGGCGCCATTCGGTCGTCCAAGACCACAAAGCTGCTGACCGGCGCGCAGTGGGTGACTTCGCTCAAGAAAGCCGGGACGGTCACGTCGACATACAAGCCGGCACGCTGACGCCCGGGCGAAGGCTTCAGCAGGCGTGCCGGCCTGGCCGGTACGCCGGCTGCGCCGCCGGCGCGGTAGGCTGGACAGGGATCTGGCCGCCCGGCAGGGCGTGAGGCCGCGGGGTCGCAAGGCGCCGGTCGCGCGCAACCCGCGGCGAGGCGCTCAGCCCTGGACGGAATACCCGCCGTCGACCGGAATCGCCGTTCCGGTGACGAAATCCGAGTCGCTGCTCGCGAGAAACACCGCGATGCCGCGGAAGTCGTCCGGCTTGCCCCAGCGCCCGGCGGGCGTGCGCTTGAGCACGTTCTCGTGCAGCCCCTCGACCTGCTCGCGCGCGCGCACCGTGAGCGCGGTGTCGATCCAGCCCGGCAGGATCGCGTTCACCTGGATGTGGTCCTTCGCCCAGGCGCAGGCGCAGGCCTTGGTGAACTGCACGATGCCGCCCTTGGAGGCGGCGTAGGCGGGCGTGAAGCTGGCGCCGAAGATCGACATCATCGAGCCGATGTTGATGATCTTGCCGCCGCCGGCTCTCTTCATCGCGGGGTAGGCGGCGTGCGAGCAGAGGTAGGCGCTGGTGAGGTTGGTCTCGAGCACCTCGCGCCATTCGGCCAGCGTGAGCTGGTCGGGCGGCTTGCGGATGTTGATGCCGGCGTTGTTGACGAGAATGTCGAGACGTCCGCAGGCGTCGACCGTTTTCGCGACGAGCGCCCTGACCGACGCCTCGTCGGCGACGTCCACCGCGAAGGGGCGCGCCGCGCCGCCCCTAAGCGCAGCGATCTGCGCCACCGCCGCGGCCGACTTTTCCTGATCGCGACCGGCAATGATCACCGTGGCGCCGGCCACCGCGAGCCCCTTCGCCATGCCGAGGCCGATGCCGCCGTTGCCGCCGGTGACGATGGCGACCCTGCCTTTCAGATCGAACATGTTGCTCCCTCGCTAATCGCTGTGCGAAACCGGACGAGAGCCTAAACGCGGCTCCGCTTTCGCTCAAGTCGGCTGCCGCGCGGCCTGCGTAAAATGCGCGCGGCGATGCGACCGCTGCCGCACCTAAAGCGCACGCTGCTCGGCTTCGCCTATGTGCTGGTGGGGCTGGCGCTGTTCCTCGCCGGGCTGGAAGAAGCGCTTTTCCCGCTCGGCCGGCTGATGGCCAAGAGCCTCACCGACCCGGCGTTCATCGGCACCGCGGCGGCGACCTGGCGCGACTACGGCTGGGTCTACGCCTTCGCCGCAGCGATCGGCTTCGCCACCACGGTGGCCGAGCCGGCGCTCATCGCCGTCTCGATCAAAGCCTCCGAGGTCTCCGGCGGCACGATCACCGTGTGGGGACTGCGCAGCGCGGTGGCCATCGGCGTCGCCGTCGGCATCGCGCTCGGCAGCTTCCGCATCGTCACCGGCACGCCGCTGCACTGGTACATCGTCGCCGGCTACGTCGTGGTGGTGGTGCAGACCTACTTTGCGCCGCGCACGATCATCCCGCTCGCGTACGATTCGGGGGGCGTGACCACCTCGACGGTGACCGTGCCGCTGGTCGCGGCGCTCGGCCTGGGGCTGGCGACGACGGTGCCCGGTCGCAGCGCGCTGCTCGACGGCTTCGGGCTGATCGCCTTCGCGAGCCTGTTCCCGATCATGAGCGTGATGGGCTATGCCCAGCTCGGCGAGTGGCGGGCACGGCGCGGGGCGCGGCGGCGCCAGGCACAGCTGCTGCAGGACCAACCGTTTTGAGGATTTCATGAAGGAGGCGCGCAGATGCATTTCAAACTGATCATCGTGATGGTCGAGGACGACAAGTCGGACGCCGTGCTCGACGCCGCGCGCGAGGCGGGCGCCACCGGCGCCACCGTGCTCAACCAGGCACGTGGCGAGGGCATTCAGCCGCAGAAGACCTTTCTCGGCCTGAGCCTGGAGGCGCGGCGCGACGTGCTGCTGCTGCTGGTCGAGGAGCACCGCAGCCGCAGGATCCTGGAGCGTATTGCCGAGGTGGGCAGCTTCGACAGCTCGCCCGGCACCGGCATCGCCTTCCAGATCGACGTCGAGGACGCGGTCGGCGTGCGCCACCAGATGCGCTCGCTGTCGAAACAGGTCGAGGAGGAGCTATGAGCGAGCAAGGTGATGTCAAGCGGGCGATCCGCGTGATCCGTGTACGTGACGTGATGAAGGTCGGCGTCGACATGGTCGACGGCCTCACGACCGTCGCGGACGCGCTGCGCATGATGAAGTACGTCGACACCAATACGCTGATCGTCGACAAGCGCGACGCCGACGACGAGTACGGCATCGTGCTGCTGTCGGACATTGCGCGCGAGGTGCTCGCCAAGGACCGTGCGCCCGAGCGGGTCAACGTCTACGAAATCATGGCCAAGCCGGTGATCTCGGTCGAGCCCAGCCTCGATATCCGCTACTGCGCGCGGCTGTTCGACAAGTTCGGCCTGGCGCGCGCGCCGGTGATCGAGCACGGCAAGGTGATCGGCATCGTCAGCTACACCGAGATGGTGCTGAAAGGTTTGTGCGCCGACATTCCGGGCGGCCCGCCGGTGACGGGCGCCCCCGGCGGAGGCCGCTGATGGCGCAGTACGCCTACACCATGCGGCGGGTCTCCAAGGTCGTCCCGCCCAAGCGCAGCATCCTGCGCAACATCTCGCTCAACTTCTTCCACGGCGCGAAGATCGGCGTGCTCGGCCTGAACGGCTCGGGCAAGTCGACGCTGCTGCGCATCATGGCAGGTGTCGACAAGGACTACGACGGCGAGTTCATCTCCGACCCCAAGCTGAAGATCGGCTTCCTGCCGCAGGAGCCGGCGCTCGACGAGTCGAAGGACGTGCGCGGCAACGTCGAAGCGGGCCTCGGCGAGCTGCTCGCGGCGAAGGGGCGGCTCGAGGAGATCTACGCCGCCTACGCCGAGCCGGACGCGGACTTCGACAAGCTGGCCGAGGAGCAGGCGCGGCTCGAAGCCACGCTCGGCGCGAGCGACATCGAGCACCGGCTCGAAATCGCGGCCGACGCGCTGCGCCTGCCGCCCTGGGACGCGGACGTGCGCACGCTCTCGGGCGGCGAACGGCGTCGCGTCGCGCTCTGCCGCCTGTTGCTGTCGGAGCCCGACCTGCTGCTGCTCGACGAGCCGACCAACCATCTGGACGCGCTCTCGGTGCGCTGGCTCGAGCAGTACCTCGAGCGCTTCGCCGGCACCGTGATCGCGGTGACGCACGACCGCTACTTCCTCGACAACGTCGCCGGCTGGATTCTCGAGCTCGACCGCGGCCACGGCATTCCCTGGGAGGGCAACTACTCGTCCTGGCTCGAGCAGAAGGAGCGGCGCCTCGAGATCGAGGCCAAGCAGGAAGCCGCGCGCATCAAGACCATGAAGGCCGAGCTGGCGTGGGTGCGGGCGAACCCCAAGGCGCGCCAGGCGAAATCGAAGGCCCGCCTCGCCAAGTTCGAAGAGCTCGAGTCGCAGGAGTTCCAGGCGAGAAACGAAACCAACGAGATCTACATCCCGCCCGGGCCGCAGCTCGGCAACCTGGTGATCGAGGCCGAGGGGCTGAAGAAGGCCTTCGGCGAGCGGCTGCTGTTCGACGCGCTGTCGTTTCGCCTGCCGCGCGGTGGCATCGTCGGCATCATCGGGCCGAACGGCGCCGGCAAGACGACGCTGTTCCGCATGCTGGTCGGGCAGGAAAAGCCGGACGCCGGGACGCTGCGGATCGGCGAGACGGCGAAGCTCGCCTACGTCGACCAGAGCCGCCAGACGCTCGATGCCGGCAAGACGGTTTGGGAGGAGATCTCCGACGGGCTCGACCTGATCCAGGTCGGCAGCTACTCGACACCGAGCCGCTCGTACGTCGCGCGCTTCAATTTCCGCGGCGCCGACCAGCAAAAGCGGGTCGGCGAGCTCTCGGGCGGCGAGCGCAACCGCGTGCACCTCGCCAAGGTGCTGCGCGCCGGCGGCAACGTGCTGCTGCTCGACGAGCCGACCAACGACCTCGATGTCGAGACGCTGCGCGCGCTGGAGGAGGCGCTGCTCGACTTCCCCGGCTGCGCGGTGGTGATCTCGCACGACCGCTGGTTCCTCGACCGCGTCGCGACGCACATCCTCGCCTTCGAAGGCGATTCGCGCGCGGTCTGGTACGAAGGCAACTTCGCGGACTACGTCGCCGACTTCCGCGCGCGCATGGGCGAGGACGCCGACAACCCGCACCGCATCCGCTACCGGCCGCTGGCGGGCTAGGCCCGCGCGCGCGCCGGCTACGCCAGCCCGCGCGGGCTGTGGTCGACCAGCGCCAGGTTGCTGTTGCTGCCCTTGTGCTCGAAGCGGATCTGGCCGGTGCCGCGCAGCACCGCCGTCTGCGCGATGTCGACCTCGTGGTACTCGAAACCGTCCGGCAACTGCACGATCACGCGATGCTCCGCCCCGGTGGCCGGCACGATCAGCGGCACGGCCTCGGCCTCGGCGTGGCCCTTGACGACGAGGCGCGCCCGACGGCGCGCCTTGTCGAATGACCACTCGATCGGCACGCTCTGCGGCTCGAGCAGGTTGGTCACCAGCGAGGCGAAAATTTCGAACAAAGGTCCGCCGTTCTGCCCCGAGAGGATGGCGAGCAGCGCATCGCGCTGCGCGGCGCTCGCGCGGTCGCTGATGAACGGCTGCAGCGTGCCGTTGCCCTCGTGCAGCGCGCCCGGGAAGTGGTAGCTGAAGGCGAAGTCCAGCGCGTCGAGACGCTCGGCGCCGAAGAAGCCCTCCTCGATGTGCATGCCGTTCAGCCCTTCGCAGAACGGCTGCGGAGCCGGTACCCCGACGGTGTCGCAGGGACAATGCGCCACACAGTTGCAGTTCTTGAAGTACTGGCCCTTCAGTCTCCAGTCGGTCATGGCATTCCCCTCCGGTTCGCCCCCCACGCGCGCGCGTCGGTCGCGGCGCGAGGTACTGTAGTCCTTCCCGCGCCGGCCGAACAGAGGCTAGCCGAGCGTCACCAGCACGATGCCGGCGGCAAGCAGCGCGACGCCGCCGAGCTCGAGCGGCGTGAGCTTCTCGCGGAAGAACCGGCGCGCCACCGCCATGCTGAACACCAGCTCGGCGAGGCCCAGGGTGCGTACGTGTGCCGCCGTCTCGAGCGTGAACGCGGTGAACCAGCCGGCCGAGGCCGCCGCGCCCATGAGGCCGGCGAACAGCGACGCGCGCCAGGCGCGGAACACGCGCAGCACGACCGCGCGGCTGCGCCACAGCAGCCAGCCGCCGAGTAGCAGCGTCTGGATCGTCTGCGCGACGAGCAGCGTGGTGGCGGCGGCCATGAGGAACGGCGCCGCCTCGAGCGCCAGCGCCGCGCCGCGGTAGCCGACCGCCGAGAGCGCGAAGCCGCCACCCGAGGCGAGACCGAGCAGCGCGGCGCGCGAGGTCCAGCCGGCAGCGAGCGACGCCAGCGGGCGCGCCTTGTCGGCCGGCGCGAGCAGCAGCACGCCGCAGGTGCCGAGCAGCACGGCGAACGCGGTCGCCACGGTGACCGGGTCGCCGAGGAAGGCGAGGCCGAACACCGCGACCTGGATGATCTCGGTCTTGGAGTAGGCCACGCCGAGCGCGAAGTTGCGCTCCTGCATGGTGGCGAGCAGAAAGGCGGTGGCGGCGATCTGCGCGACCGCGCCGAGCGTCACCCAGAACGCGAAGCTGCCGCTCGCGGCGGGCAGCGCGTAGCCGCCGAAGCGCGCCAGCAGCCAGAGCCACAGCGCGGCGAACGGCAGACCGTACAGGAAGCGCACCAGGGTTGCGCCCAGCGTGCCGAGCTCGGCGCTGAGATGGCGCTGCGCCGCGTTGCGCAGCGTCTGCGCGAACGCGGCCCACAGCGTGATCGGAATCCAGAGCCAGTCGGGGGCGGTCACGCGCGCAGTTTAAGTGCCGCACTGGAGGAGCCTGGCGGCATTTCGCAGCCTTCAGCGCCGCGTGAAGGGAAAGCGCCCGCGCCGGTACTGGATCATGAGGAAGCCGCCGAGCATGCCGCCCAGGTGCGCGAAGTGGGCGATGCCGGAAGCGGTGCCGGTGACGCCGAACCAGAGTTCGAGGATGGCGAATAAAACGACGAACACGCGCGCCGGCATCGGAATCGGCGGGATGAGCAGCACCACGGTGCGACGCGGGAAGAACAGGCCGTAGGCGAGCAGCACGCCGTAGACGCCGCCCGAGGCGCCGACGGTGGGCACCGGCGGACCGCCGGCCCAGGCGACGAAGACCAGGTGGCAGAGCCCCGCGGCGACGACGCTGGCGAAGTAGTACTGCAGGTAGAAGCGCGCGCCGAACAGCCGCTCGATGTCCGCGCCGAACATGTAGAGCGCGAGCATGTTGAAAAACAGGTGCGCCAGACCGCCGTGCAGGAAGCTGTAGCTGACGAGCTGCCAGACCTGGAACGACGGCACATCCACCGGGCCGGAGGGCGCCACCGGCCAGAGCGCGAACCAGGCGATGAGACCCGGACCGCCGGCGCCCTGCAGCAGGAAGATGATCACGTTGGTGATCAGCAGCGCCTGGGTGACCGGCGGCAGCCTCACCGGTCGAGCTCCGGGTAGTGGCGGAAGATGCCGTATGCGTTGAACGGGATGCGCCGCGGCGAGGCGAGGTAGGCGGCGATGCCGCGCCGTGCGGCGACACGATCGTGCAACTCGACGATGCGCGGCGCCTTTCGCTCGCTCTTCGCCATGGCGCGCGGGAAGGCATAGCGCAGGCCGGCGATCATCTGGAAGAGCGAAAGATCCGCGCTGCTCGCGCGCCGGCCGGACAGCCAGCCCGAGCGCGCCGGGTTGCGCGCCAGCCGGTCCTCGAAATAGGCGAGGAACTTCGGCACGCGGTTGGCGAGGAAGTCGGCCGCACGGCGCTTCGCCTCGCGCTTCTGCTCCTCGTAATAGAGCCCCGAGCCGATCGGGTGGTGCACGTCGTGCGCCTCGACCAGCCAGTCGGCGATCGTCAGGTTGAGCTGGTGGATCCAAAGCTGGTCGGCGCTGTTCTTCGGTGCGAGGCCGAGCCGCGGCGCGAGGTAGAAGAGGATGTTCATGGTCTGGCCGATCACCTGCTTGCCGGCCTTGAGGTAGGGCGGCGCGAAGGCTGCGCGCGGGTACCTGCCCATGAAGCGCTCCAGCCGCGCCATGCCGTTGGCGCGGCGTGCCACATCGACATAGGCCGCGCCGGCGTCTTCCAGCGCGAGGCGCACGAATTCGCCGCGCCCCTGGACCATCGGCCAGTAATACAGTTCGTAGCGCATGCGTTGCCTTCCGCCGCGTGCGGGAACGCGGGATGCCCCGATGATAGGGCGGTTCGGCGTCGGCGTGAAATCGCGGCCTGCCTTGCCCGAAAGGGTTGCTTGCTGCCAAGCTGTGGACCGTGGCGACTACCGCAAAAGGAAAGTCCGGCCTGAAGCGCGCGCCGGCGAAGAAGCGCGCGAAGAAGGCGGTCGCGCATTCGCGCGGCCTCGAGCCGGCCGAGGCGCGGCTCGAATCGCTCGCCGGGGAAGCGGCGCAGGCGCGCGATCGCGTCTTGGCGGCGGGCGGCGAGGTGGTCGGAACCTATCGCGACCCGCTCGGCAAGCAGCCCTTGCTGCTCGCCGTGCTGCCGCTCGGCGCGGTCGAGCGCACGCCGTTTCAGCGCGACGTCTCCGACATGCACCACAAGCGCCTCGCCGACGTCATCGACAAGACCGGGATCTTCCTCGACCCGATCATCGCCATCACCGCGCCGCAGGAGGGCTTCTGGACGCCGAACGGCGGCCACCGGCTCGCCGCGCTCAGGCGCCTCGGCGCGCGCTCGGTCACCGCGCTGGTGGTGCCGAAGCGAGAGGTGGCCTGGCAGATTCTCGCGCTCAACACCGAGAAGGCGCACAACCTGAAGGAGCGCGCGCTCGAGGTGATCCGCATCGTGCGCGGACTGCTCGAGGAGGACGGCGCGCGGCCGGAATCGGCCTTCGCCTTCTACCTCGAGGAGGCCTCGCTCGTCACCCTCGGGCTGTGCTACGAGCAAAACGCGCGCTTCTCGGGCGGTGCCTACAACCCGGTGGTGCGCCGCCTGTCGAGCTTCAGCGACGAGCCGCTTGCGCGCGCGCTCAAGCTGCGCGAAAAACACGCGGCCATGCTGAACGAGCTCGACGCGCGCGTCGCGCAGGTGGTGGCGAAGCTGAAGGCAAGAGGCCTGGCCAGCCCGTACCTGAAATCCTTCGTCGTCGCGCGCATCAACCCGCTGCGCTGGATGCAGGGCGAGCCGCCGTCGCTCGAAGAGGTGCTGAAAACGATGCGCGAGCGCGCGACGAAATTCAATGTCGACCGGATCAAGCAAGAGGACATCGTCGCCACCGGGGGCGCAGCGGACGATGCCGACTGACGGCCTGCAGCTGCTGCGGCGGCTTTCGCCGGCGCTCGGCGCCGAGCTGGGCGGCGTTGACTTCGAGCAGCCCGCGGAGGCCTTGCCGATCCGCGCGCTGTACGACGCACTGCTTGCGCATCAGCTGCTGCTCTTTCGCGGGCAGGAAGTGCCGCCGGCGGCGCAGGTCGCCATCGCGCGCGGCTTCGGCGAGGTGCAGGTGCATGTCATGAACCAGTACCACGCCGACGGTTTCCCCGAGCTCTACCGCCTGTCGAACGTCGATGCGCAGGGCAGGCCAACCGGCCGGCACCCCGACCGTGGCACGCTTGCCTGGCATACCGACGGCTCGTGGCAGCGCCGCACGGGACAGGCGACGCTGCTCTACGCCGAGCAGGTGCCGGACGAAGGTGGCGGCACCGAGTGGTGCGACATGTATGGTGCGTACGATGCGCTCAGTGCGCAAACGCGCACGCGGCTCGCCGCGATGCGCGCGATCCACAACCTGGATTTTTCGCGCAGCCGCCGGCACGGCGAAGAGCCGATGAGCGAAGAACAGAAGCGTGCGGTTCCGCCGGTCGATCATCCGATCGTGCGCACGCATCCGGACACCGGGCGCAAGGCGATCTTCCTCGGCGATCACGCCGAGTCGATCGTCGGCATGCCGTACGACGAGGGGCGGCGCTTCATCGACGCGCTGAACGCTGACCTCGTGCGGCCGGAGCGGGTGTACGCGCACCGCTGGCAGCCGCGCGACTTCGTCATCTGGGACAACCGCTGCACCCTGCACCGCGCGCTGGCCTACGACACGGCGAATGCGGTGCGCGTCATTCGGCGCTGTACCGTGCTCGGCGAAGTACCGGCCTGAAGCGCGCTCAGCGCTGGCCGCCGCGCAGCGTCTGTCCGGCTTCCTCGGAGACGCTGCGCAGGTGCAGATCGCGCTGCGGGAAGGGAATCTCGACGCCGGCCTCGGCGAGCGCATCGTAGATTTCCGACAGGATGGCACTGGTCTGCGTCAGGCCCTCGTCGTAATCGACCCAGACGTAGACGCGGAAATCGAGCGAGCTTTCGCCGAAGCCGCGAAAGCGCACGAAGGGCGCCGGCGTCTGCAGCGCGCCTTCGTGCGCCGCGACGACCGCCTCGAGGATCGCAATGACTTCCGCCGGCCGGTTGCCGTAGGCCACGCCGACGTCGAGCTCGAGCCGGCGGTAGCGGTCCGACAGCGTCCAGTTGACCACCTGACCCGAGACGAGCTCGGCGTTCGGCACGATGACCTCGGCGCCGCTGTAGGTGCGCACGTTGCTCGCGCGAATGCCGATCTTGCGCACCACGCCGAGCAGGTCGCCGACCTGCACGGTGTCGCCGACCTGGATCGGCCGCTCGAACAGCAGGATGATGCCGGAGATGAAATTGTTGACGACATTCTGCAGGCCGAAGCCGATGCCGACGCTGAGCGCGCCGAGGATGAGGGTGATCTGCGTCAGGTCGACGCCGGCCATCGAGGCGGCGACCAGCAAGCCGAGACCGACGATCAGGTAGCGGACGGTCGTCGAAATGGTGGCCGGAAGGCCGCGCGCCAGCCGCATGCGCGGCAGGACGTCGTGGTCGAGGACGAAGGAGGTGATGCGCGCGGCCATCGCCGCGATCCAGACTGCGAGTAGGAACAGCAGCACGCGGCCGAGCGAGAGCTCAAAAGTGCCCAGCGTGACCGACGCGGAAAGGATGCGCGCCACCGCGTCATAGAGCGCCGCACCGATGTCGAGCACGCGCAGCGTCAGCCACAGCCAGAGGCCGGCGGCGAGCAGGCGCGCCAGGCGCGTGCATAGCGCGAGAACCGTCTCGCGGTGAAGCGCGATGGTACGGATGCGCTGCGTGATTTTTGCGTGCAGCAGCAGCCGCACGATGTCCTCGGCAACGAACACGGCGGCCGCCAGCCCGATCGCGAGGTAGGCCGGCACGACCACGCTGACGTTGATCATCAGCGCGAGGCGCGTCGCACCCACGAGATTTCCGACGATGGCCGCGATCAGCAGGACCACGAGCAGGCGCAGCGCGCCACGTGCCAGCGCCGAGCGCCGCCAGGGGACAAAGGCCGGGTCGGCGAAGGGCGCGCGCACGACCACCGTCGCGGTCCAGAGCGCAGCGGTCGAGGTCAGCAGCATGATCACCCGGCCGAAGACGCTGCCGCCGGGCAGCAGCATGAACAATGCCTCGAGCGCGAACAGACCCGTGATCCAATAGAACAGCGTGCGCCAGGCCGGCGGCACGAAGGTCGGGATGAGACGCAGCACCGGCACGAGGCTCAGCAGGCGCAGCCCCGCGCCGACCGCGGTCGGCAGTGCCGGATAGAGAAACGGCGAGCAAAAGATCGCGATGACGATGGCGGAGGAAACCGGGCGCTTGAGCACCCGCACGGGCCCGGATTCCGACTCGAGCGCCCTGAAGGCGGGGCTGGCGCTCAGGCTCGCCATCACGCCGAGCAGCAGCAGCAGCAGGATCAGGTGCAGGACGATCCGGTCGGCGTAGTTCTGCCAGAACTGGGCCACGGTCTTGGACGCGCGCCGCCATTCCGAGCGAAAGACCGCGGACTGCGCGTCGCGACTGCCGTCATCGGCGTAGAACACGGCCCACAAGGGCGGCTCGGCGAGTTGCAGGAGTTGGCGCTGCGTCTGGCGGCGCGCCGCATCCAGGTTTTTCGCCGCCTGGTCGTAGCGATCGGCGAGCGCCGCCATCCGGCTGTCGAGCTCGAGCAGGGTCTGGCCGCGCGCACGCAGCTGGTTTTGGGATTCGTCGATTGCCTGCAGCAGCGCGCCAATGCGCTCGAGCAAGGCCTGCGGGGAGCCGAGATCACGCTCCGCCTGCAGTTTCCGGGACCACTGCTCGCGCAGGGCGTCGAGCCGCGCGCCGGCGCGGCGCAGCGCTTCGACGCGCGCGCCGAGCGCGCCACGCTGCGCCCGCGTCGCGCTCAGGCCGATCGTGGCCGTGCTGCGCGCCTCGGTCAGCGCGGTCGTCGGGGCCGTCGCCAGCACCAACGGGGGCGTATCGAGGTAGCGACGCAGCAGGATTTCGAAATTGCGCTCTTCGCGCTGCAGGAACGTCGTCGCAGCCTGCTCGACGGACGCGCTGGCATCCGAGATACCCAGCTCACGCGCGCGCTGCAGCGTGGCTTCGACATCGCTAGGCACCGCAGCCGCAGGCGCGGCCTCCGCGGCCGGTTTCGGTGCGGCAGCGGCAGGTTTGTCGGGCGACGCTTGCGCCGCCGCCGCGGGTGAAAGGGCCAGCGTGATGAGCGCCAGCAGGGCGGCGGCGTAGGCTTTCATGTATCGCAGTTTAAGCACGCGAAGCCAGTCCCGTTGCGCTGCGCAGGGCCGCGGCGCTCAGGCCGCGTTCTCCGTCTGCGGCGTGGCGCCTGCCAGGTCGGGCTCGCCGCAGTGGCGCAAGACTTCGGCGCGTACCCGGTCGCGCAGCTGCACCGCGGCGCTCCAGCCGCCGCCGTTCGCCGCGATCGGCTTGGAAACGGTGACGCTCACCGGCGCGCGGCGCGGGAACCAGGTGCCGTCGCGCAGCACCGAGCGCGGCCCGCGCAGCGCCACCGGGACCACCGGCACGCCGGCGTCCACGGCCACCTGGAACGCGCCGGTGCGGAACGGGTGCAGGCCGGTAAAGCGCGTCAGCTTGCCCTCGGCAAATACGATGAGGGAGCGTCCGGCTTTGGCGAGCGCCGCCATCTCGCTCGCGTGCTCGGTGCTCATGCGCACATCGAAGCGCTCGACGAAGGTGCAGCCGAAGCCGGCGAGCAGCGTGCGCATGAAGAAATTGCCTTCGAATTCGCGTTTGGCGACGAAGCTCCAGTCGCGCCATTCGAGCAGCGCGAGCAGCACCACCGGGTCGAGGTAGCTGGTGTGATTGACGGCAAGCACCAGCGTGCCCTGAGGCGGGATGTTCTCCAGGCCGCGCGCCGTGAGCGGAATGCCGGCGAGCACGAAAAACGCACGCGCCAGGCGATGGCCGAGCGCCCAGGTGAACGGCGGACGCGCAAGCAACGCAGAGACGAACACTGCGGGAATGATGAAAAGGAAGGCGAGCCAGGCGCGCAGCGCGAAGCCGTAGCCGGCGAGCACCCGCAGGCCGCGGCGCAGCTGCGGCACGAGGCCGGACCAGACCAGGCGCAGGAACTGCAGCCAGACCGGCGGCGGCTTGACGGCACCGGCGCCGCGCTCGTAGTACTCGCGGCTCGCCACGCGCCGGATCTTGCCGCTCGAGGTCTTCGGCACCGAGTGCGGCGGTGCAAGCACGATGTCGTCGCAGGGCATGCCGATGATGTCGACGGCCAGCTCGTTGATGCGCCGGCGCAGCGCGGCCTTCTTCTCGGCGTCGGTCTCGCGCGTCTCGGCGAGCACCACCAGGCGCTCGGTGCTCTGGTCGGCGCCGCGGCTGGCGAAGGCCGCGACGCAGCCGCGGCGGATGCCGTCCAGGTCGCCGATCGCCTCCTCCAGCTCGTAGGGACTGACGTTGCGGCCGCCGCGGATGATGATGTCCTTTTCACGGCCGGTGAGAAACAGGTTGCCGTCGGCGAAGTAGGCGCGATCGCCGGTGCGCAGCCAGCCGCCATCGAACAGTTGCTTGGTCGCCTCCGGGTTGCGGTAGTAGCCGGAGGTCGCGGAAGGCCCGCGGAATTCGAGGTGCCCCTCGTGGCGTTCGGGCAGCTCGATGCCGGCGGCGTCGACGACGCGCATGTCGTGCTCGGGGATGGCGCGGCCGCAGCCGACGACCACGAAGGGCGCGGGATCGTCTTCGCGCGCCGGACGCGCTTCGCCGCTGCGCGCGAAATGCTCGCGCTCGATGCGGTCGACGCGCCAGGGCTCGCCGGGTGGCGTGAAAGCGAGGCCGACCGAGCACTCGGCAAGACCGTACACCGGTGCGACGACGTTCTTGCGCAGCCCGTAGGTCGCGAAGCGCTGCTCGAAGGCCTGCATCGTCTCCGGGCTGACCGGCTCCGCGCCATTGAAGGCGAATCGCCAGGACGACAGGTCGAGGCCCTCGAGGTCGGCCTCCGCGATGCGCCGCATGCACAGCTCGTAGGCGAAATTCGGTCCGCCCGAGATCGTGCCGCGATGGCGGTGGATCGCCCACAGCCATTGCGCGGGCCGCGCGAGAAAGGCGAGCGGCGACATCAGCACCACCGGAAAACCGAGCACCATGGTGGCGAAGCAGCCGCCGATCAGCCCCATGTCGTGGTACAGCGGCAGCCAGCTGACGAAGACATCGTCGCTGGTGGCGCGTGCCGCCTTGCCCATGGTGCGCACGTTGGCGAGCAGGTTCTCGTGCGTCAGGACCACGCCCTTGGGCCGGCCGGTCGAGCCGGAGGTGTACTGCAGGAAGGCGATGTCTTCGGCTTTTGCGACCACGGGCGCGAAGCCGGCGGGCGGCGCGCCGGCGAAGTCCGCGGGCGTCAGCACGCCGCGCAGCGAATCAACCTGCGCCTGCAGCAGATAGGCGAGCGCCTTGGCCTCGGGCACGGTGACGAGCAGCGCGGCGCGCGCGCTTTGCAGGATGCCGATGTGGCGCGTGAGGTGATCCTCGATGGTCGACAGGCGCGCAGGCGGGTAGAGCGGGACGGGGACGCCGCCGGCGAGCAGCACGCCGTAGAAACAGTAGAGGTACTCGGGGCAGGTCGGCAGCATGATCGCCACGGTCTGCCCGGTGGCGAGGCCGGTTTCGGCAAAGTGCGCCGCCCAGGCGAGCGAGGCCTCGTACAGCGCGGCATAGGACAGCTCGTGCTCGCGGCCTTCCTCGTACATGAAGGCGGTGAGGCGCTGCGGCTGGTGCTCGACGTGCCACAGCAGCGCCTCGGCGAGCGTCTTGGTCTGCAGTGGCGCGCGCGCCGCGCCCGCCTGCGCCAGGCTGCGCACCTCGTGCTCGATGACGGGCGCGCGTCCCGGCTGGGCGCTCTTCAGGAAACGCAGCAGGTCGCGCGGCGTCTCCGCGCTCACCAGTGCTTGCTCGGGCAGGCTGACGCCGAAGGCCTGCTCGAGCCGCGTCATCAGCTCGACGCGCGCCAGACTGTCGAGACCGAGGTCGCGCTCGAGCGCGCTGTCGAGCGTGGCGCGCTCGCCGCTGCTCTGGCGGCTTTCGGCGAGCATCTTGTCGATCTCGGCGAGCAGCCGCTCGGCCGCGCGCTCGGATTCGGTTGCGCTCGCCTGACTCGTGTCGGTCACCGGCTCCCCCGCCGACCCTACTGCGCCTCTGCCTTCTTCGCTTTGCCGTGCACCGCGTCCAGGCGCGTGCGGACGAGCGCGGCCCAGCCGTCCATCGACTGCTTGGTGTAGGCCCAGGTCGAGTAGGCCTTGAGGTAGGAATCGACGCCTTTCTGCACCCCTTCGGTCCAGACGTACTTCTTGCCGACGCGCGTCTCGATGTAGGCGGCCACCTGCTCGCCGCTCACGCTGTCGAGCGCTTCCAGTTCGATCGTCGCTTCGCCGACGAACGGCGTGCTGCCGGCCTCGCCCTTTGCTGCGCCGGCGCCGGCTTCGCCCATCCACAGGTAGGGTACGACGAGCGACACCACCGTCGCCTCGACCTTGTTCGGCACGATGTCGGTGACCGCGAGCCGCACGCGCAGCACGTCGGGTCCGGCTTCCTCGACCACCGGGTAGGCGTCCTGCACCTTCTCGACGATGGTCTTGTGGAAGTAGTCGACCAGCTCCTTCAGCTCGGCGGGGTCGATGCCGCGGTCCTCGGTGCCCGGCTTGAGCCAGACGCGGATGCGCTCGATCATGAGCTTCTTGTAGCGCGCGGCATCGATGCCCGGCGCGCGGTAGCGATAGATCCTGCCGTTGTCACCGTCGGCCTTGATGTTGGAGTAGTCGCTGAGGAAGCCCTTGGCCGTGTATTCACCGAAGGTCGGGTTGTCAGCGTGGGCGAGCGGCGCGAGGCCGAGCGCCAGCACGACGCCGGCGATGCAAAGGGTCTTGCGTGAAGCGCATGGGTTGGACATCGATGGTTTCTCTCCGTAGGTTTTTTTCTCGAAGGTGACTACTTCGCCCAGGAATCGCGCAAGGTCACCGTGCGGTTGAAGGCATTCGCATCCGGATCGCGCGCAAAGTAGCCGTGCCGCTCGAACTGGAAGCACTCGCCGGCGCGCGCGGCCTTCAGCGCGGGCTCGAGCTGCGCGGTCACCGACTTCTTCGAATCGGGATTCAGGTCGAGCAGGAAGTCGCGCTCGCCGGCACCCGGCTGCGGCACGCTGAACAGGCGATCGTAGAGGCGCACCTCGGCGGCATGGGCATGACGCGCGCTTACCCAATGGATGTTGCCCTTGACCTTGTAACGGTCGGCGCCCGGCGTGCCGGAGCGCGAATCCTCATAGACGGTGCAGCGCACGCTGTCGCTCGCCGCGTCGTAGCCGGTGCACTTGACCACGTAGCCGTAGCGCAGGCGCACGTCGTTGCCCGGGAACAGCCGAAAGTACCCCTTCGGCGGCTCGGCGCTGAAGTCCTCGCGCTCGATCCACAGCTCGCGACCGAATGGCAGCTCGCGTTTGCCCCAGTCGGGCTTCTGCGGATGATTGGGCACCGCGCACAGCGTTTCCTCGCCCTCGGGCCAGTTCTCGATCACCAGCCTGACCGGATCGAGCACCGCCATGCGCCGCGGCGCGACCTCGTTCAGGTGTTCGCGCATCGCGTCCTCGAGGATCGAGAATTCGATCCAGGAGTTTTCCTTGGCGACGCCGATGCGCTCGGCGAAGCGGCGCAGCCCCTCCGGCGTGTAGCCGCGGCGGCGCGCGCCGGCCAGGGTCGGCATGCGCGGGTCGTCCCAGCCCTCGACGTGACCTTCCTCGACCAGTTGGATCAGGCGGCGCTTGGAGAGCACGACGTAGGTGAGCTGCAGGCGCGCGAACTCGATCTGCTGCGGCAGCGGGCGCTCGAGCAGGCCGCCCTGGGCGAGCTTTTCGAGCAGCCAGTCGTAGAACGGCCGCTGGTCCTCGAATTCCAGCGTGCACAGCGAGTGCGTGATGCGCTCGACCGCGTCCTCGATCGGGTGCGCGTAGGTGTACATCGGGTAGAGGCACCAGGCGTCGCCGCTGCGGTGGTGCGCCGCGTGCTTGATGCGGTAGATCGCCGGGTCGCGCAGGTTGATGTTGGGCGAGGCCATGTCGATCTTGGCGCGCAGCACGTGCGCGCCGTCGGGGTGCCTTCCGGCGCGCATCTCGCGCAGCAGCGCGAGGTTTTCCTGCGGCGCGCGCGCGCGGTAGGGCGAGTCGCTGCCCGGCTGCGTGAAGCTGCCGCGGTGGCTGCGCATCTCCTCCGCGCTCTGGCTGTCGACGTAGGCGTTGCCCGAGCCGACCAGGTACTCGGCGCAGCGGTACATGAAGTCGAAGTAGTCCGAGGCGTAGAGCGGCTTGCCGCCGTAGTCGGCGCCGAGCCAGTCCACCACGTCGACGATCGAGTCGACGTACTCCTGCTCCTCCTTTTCCGGGTTGGTGTCGTCGAAGCGCAGGTTGCAGCGCCCGCCGTACTCCGCGGCGAGGCCGAAATTGAGCAGGATGGACTTGGCGTGGCCGAGGTGCAGGTAGCCGTTCGGCTCGGGCGGGAAGCGCGTGACGATGCGCTGATGGCGACCCGCCGCCAGGTCGGCCTCGATCGCCTGGCGGATGAAATTGGACGCCGAGGGCGCGCGCGAGGCGGCGGTCCCGGCCTTGCCGGCGGCGCCGGTTTTCTGCGACATTTCAGATGGGTGCGGGAGGCAGCGAACAGGCCGAATTCTACCGGAGGCGGCACGGCGTCCGAGGTCGGTTTGACGCGGGTCAACAACCCTCCGGCCGAAGCACGCGAGCATGCCCATCGCAGACAGGCGAGGAGACGACATGTCCGGGAAAAGGAAAGTGCGCAGCGTGCCGGAACTGTACGCGCACGCGCTGGCGATCGAGCGCGAGGCGGCGGCGCGCTATCTCGAGTTCGCCGATCGCATGGCCGACGAGGGCAACGACCACGTGGCGACGCTGTTTCGCAGCCTGGCGCAGTTCGAATTGCAGCATGTGCAGGAGCTGGAGGACGCCACGCGCGACATGGCGCTGCCCGAGATCGGCGCCGGTCAGTATGCCTGGCTCGACGCGGGGGCGCCCGAGACCGCGGCGCACGACCTCGTTTTCCGCCTCATGACGCCGCACGACGCGCTCGAGATCGCGCTTGCCGCCGAGCAGCGCGCGCGCCGCTTCTTCGACGACGTCTACGAGAATGCCGACGATGCGCCGCTGCGCGAGATGGCGCTCGACATGGCGCGCGAGGAAGACGACCACGTCGCCTGGGTCGAACGCGCACTGGCCGCCAACCCCGATCCGCACATCGATTGGGAAAAAGTGTTAGAAGAGCGCGAGGCCGGTCGCGCGAGCTGACCCGGGGGCTATGATCGGTCCCTGGCGGGCGCCGCGCAGGGCGGCACCCGACCCTGGGGCGATCATGCAACTCGAAAAAATCTGGTACGAAGCCTCGCCGTTCATCTACACCGTCACGGGCGGCTATTTCCTCGGCATGTCGGAATCCGGCATCCTGACGCTGTCGAGCCTGGTTCTCATCTCGGCGGGCGGCACCATCACCGCGATGCGCCGGCGCTACGCGCTGCAGCAGCGCGGCCACGGCAAGGCCGCGGCGCGGTCGCGGCGCCGTCCGAGCCCGGCGCGCTGAACGGCGCGGCGGCTTGCGTGGACGGTGCGTCGCGGACGTTTCGCCCGGCGCCGGCGTCGCCCGAGGCATTCCTGCCTGCGCGCGGGGGGTGACGCGTGACCGGCGAGGATCGGCGCGAGCTCGCGCATGTGCTGCGGCGGCTCGCGCAATGGGAGATTCGTGAGGCAAAGGATCTCGCGCTCTGGTACGACGTCGCGCGCGCGGTCAACGAATGGCTCGCGGCGCCGCGCTCGGTGTCCGTGCCGCGCGAGCTGTGGCGCTGGCTGGCGGACGCCGATCTGCGCCTGACCGATCCCGACACCGCACGGATGCAGAACGCGTTCATTGAGCGCTACATCCGGGAGCTGGAAGCCGTCGCAGACTGAATCCGCAACGCGGGCGGGGTCGCCGCGATTGGAACGCGCTTTTGACTTTCCTCGTGGCTGAACGTAGCGTCCCGTCATGCACGACCTCCTCATCAAAGGCGCCACCGTCTACGACGGCACGGGGGCTGCGGGCGTACAAACGGACGTCGCCGTGCGCGACGGTCGCGTCGCCGTGCTCGGCAACCTCAAGGAGGCCGCGCGCGAAACGGTCGACGCCGGCGGCCTGGCGCTGATGCCGGGCATCGTCGACCTGCACACGCACTACGATGCGCAGCTCACCTGGGACGCGACGCTGTCGCCGTCGCCGTCGCTCGGCGTGACCACCGCGGTGCTCGGCAACTGCGGTTTCGGCATCGCGCCCTGTCCGGCGCCGATGCGCGAAACGATGGTGAAGAACCTGTCCGAGGTGGAGGGCATGGACCTCGACGCGCTGCTCGAGGGCACGCGCTGGAATTTCGAAACCTTCCCGCAGTACCTCGAGCAGCTGCGCGCGGTGAAGCCCTACGCGAACGTCGCCGTGCTGGCGCAGCACTCGACGATCCGCACCGCGGTGATGGGCGACGAGGCCTCCGCGCGCGCGCAGCCGACGGCGGAGGAACTGGCGCGCATGCGCGCGCTGGTGCGTGAGGCGCTGGCCGCCGGCGCCATCGGGCTGGCGTCCTCCTTCTCGCCCAATCACAGCGGCTGGGCGGGGCGGCCGATGCCTTCGACGATCGCCACGGACGACGAGCTGTTCGCGCTGGTCGACGAGCTCGGTGCCGCGGGGCGCGGCGTGTACGTGATGGCCACCGGCTCGCGCGCCACGCCCGAGGTGATGGAGTCGATTGCCGCGCGCTCCGGACGGCCGGCGTTCATGGTGACGGTGCTGGCGATGCACAATGCCGCCGATCCGGCCAAGGCGATGAGTTACTACGAGCGCTGCGCCGCGGCGCGCGCGCGCGGGCGCGAGGTGTACATCCACACCAACTGCCAGCCGCTGTCGTTCGATTTCACGCTGCAGGACCCGTACCTGCTGTACTCGCACGACGCTTTCGATCGCGTGAAGCAGGCGAAAGGCGGCGCGCTCGCGCCGATCTACGCCGACCCGGCGTTCCGGGCGCGCTTTCGCCACAACCTGGCGAACCCGAGGGCGGCGATCCTGTTCTTCGGCGACTGGTCGCAGATCGAGTTCCCGGACGGCAGCACGGTCGCGGCGCGTGCGCAGGCGGCGGGCGCCGACCCGCTCGAGTATTTCTTCGATTGTGCGCTGGCCGAGCAGCTCGAGACGCGCTTCGTCGCCAAGCTCTACCAGAACGACGATGCCGGCGTGGCGCCGCTGCTGCGCCACGATTCGGGGGTGATCGCGCTTTCGGACGCCGGTGCGCACCTCATCTTCCTGTGCGACGCAGGCTTCGGCCTGCATCTGCTCGGCCACTGGGTGCGCGAGACCGGCACCTTCACGCTCGAGGAAGGCGTGCGGCGGCTGACCTCCGACCCGGCCGACAAGTACCGCATCCCCGGGCGCGGACGCATCGCGCCGGGGCAGTGGGCCGACCTGCTGCTGTTCGATCCGGCGTCGGTCGGCATCTCGCCGCTGGAGCGCGCGGCCGACCTGCCGGGCGGCGGCTCGCGCATGATCCGCCGGCCGCGCGGCGTGCACGGCGTGTGGGTCAACGGCCAGCGGATCGCCGACGCAAACGGCCTGCGGGCGCTGGCGGCAGGTCCGGGGAACGTGCTGACCGAGTTCGCGCACTGAGGCGGGGCGTTAGAATCGCTGCGGACCCGGCGCGCGAGGCAGGCGCAGCATGATCGACGGCGAGACCTTCACCCTCTACGCGGCGCTCTTCGTCGTCGTTGAGCTGATCGCGATCAGCGCGGCCCTGCGCGCGGTGATGACGGCGCGCACCTCGCAGGGCGCGATCGCCTGGGCGCTGGCGCTGGTGATGATCCCCTGGCTGACGCTGCCGCTGTACGCCGTGTTCGGCGGACGCAAGTTCCACGGCTACCGCCTGGCGCGGCGCTCGGGTGATGCCGACATCCGCGCGCTGGCGCGGCGCATCGAGGGCCGCTTCACCCAGGCGTTGCAGACGGAGCGCGCCGAACAGGTCGTGCCCTACGCCGCGCTCGAGCGTCTCGCGCTGATGCCCTTCCTGGGCGGCAACGATGCGCGCCTGCTGATCGACGGCGAGGCGACCTTCGCGGCAATCCTGGAGGCGATCGCCCGGGCGCGCGATTACGTGCTGCTCGAGTTCTACATCGTGCACGACGACGGCATCGGCCGTGCGCTGCAGACGGCGCTGACCGAGTGCTGCCGCCGCGGCGTGCGGGTGCTGTTCATCTACGATTCGATCGGCAGCTACGACCTGCCGGCGTCCTACATCGAGTCGCTGCGCAACGCCGGTGCCAAAGTCGAGCCCTTTCTCAGCACGCGCAATCCCTTGCGCCGCCTGCAGCTCAATTTCCGCAACCATCGCAAGATCGTCGTCGTCGATGGCCAGCTGGCCTACGTCGGTGGCCACAATGTGGGCGACGAGTACCTCGGCTGCGTGCCCGAGCTGAGCCCCTGGCGCGACACGCATGTCGAGGTGCGCGGACCGGCGGCGAGCGCGGTGCAGCTCGCGTTCCTGGAGGACTGGAACTGGGCGGCGGGCGAGATTCCCGATCTGCACTGGCGCGCCGAGGCGGTGCAAGTGCGCGACCTGCCGGTGCTGGTGGTGCCCTCCGGGCCGGCGGACGAGCTCGACACCTGCAGCCTCTTTTACATGCACGTCATCGGCCGCGCGCAGCGCCGGCTGTGGATCAGCAGCCCGTACTTCGTGCCGGACGAACCGGTGCTCGCCGCGCTGCAGCTCGCCGCGCTGCGCGGCGTCGACGTGCGCATCCTGCTGCCCGGCAAGGCGGACCACCGTTCGGTCTACCTCGCCGGCATCTCCTTTCTCGAAGAGATGCAGCGCGCGGGCGTGCGCATCTACCGCTATCGCGAAGGCTTCCTGCACCAGAAGGTGGCGCTGTGCGACGATGTCGCCGTCGTCACCACCGCCAACCTCGACAACCGCTCGTTCCGGCTGAACTTCGAGATCAGCCTGGTATTTGCCGATGTGCAGTTCGCGGCGGACATGGCCGGCATGCTGGCGCGGGATTTAGAGAAGAGCGAGGAAATCGGCGCGGCGCAGCTGGCGCGCATCTCCTGGCCGCTGCGTGTCGCCTCGCGCGCGGCGCGGCTGTTCGCGCCGGTACTCTGAGCGCGCGCTGCCGGCGACGCCAGGCTGCTACCATCCGGCATGGCTTCGAAGGAGGATCCGCGCGAGGCAGGCGCGGCGCGGCCATCGCGCGCTCGCCGTCGATGGCGCGTCCTGCTGCTGTGCGCGCTGCCTGCCGCGGCCCTGCTGTTCCTCGCGCTGTTCGAGTTCCGCATCCCGCTGGATTTTCTGCGCCCGCGCGTCGAGCAGCTGGTGCGTAATGCGACCGGGCTGGCGCTGCGGCTCGAGGGTCCGGCGTATGCGCTGACCGGACCAGGCCACGGGTTCGAAATGCACGACGTGACGTTCCGGGCGCCCACGGCAGGCGGCGAGATGCTCGAGCTGCTGCGCGTCGGACGCCTGCGATGGCAGATTTCGCTCGTCGCGCTGCTCGATCGCGAGCTGCGCATCCTGTCCGTGCAGGCGAGCGACGCCGAGATCCGTTTTGACGCCGAGGCCTTCGCCGCGCTCGGCGCGGTCAAACGGCGCGAGAGCGCCGCGCGCGAGGCGCCGAGCTCGGATGACTGGCGCCTGGTCGAGGCGACGCGGGTCGACGTCCTGCGCGCGCGCGGCTACGTACAGTTACCGGCGCTGACGCGTCCGCTGCGCCTCCAGGTTGACGCGCTGGGCCTGCGGGCGGCCGAGGGCCGCCCGCTGACGATCGACGCGCGCGGCGCGCTCGCCGGGCGGCCGATGCTGATCGCGTTTCGCACTGCGTCGATTGCTGACTTGGCCGCGGGCGTGCGCCGGATTCCGCTCGAAGCACGCTTCGATCTGGCCGATGCGTCGATCGATGGTCGCGGAACGCTGGACCTGCAGACGCTGCACGGGGACTACGCGCTTGCGGTCAGTGGCAAGGGCAGCTTCATCGAGCGCATGGTGCCGGGCTTTCAGGCCGCGCTCGGCGAGGTCGGGGAAGTTTCCGCACGCGGACGCCTGCGCACCGCTCCGGAAGGGACCGCGCTCGAGTCCGTGCAGCTCGCGTTCGGGCGCACGCGCGCCAGCGGCGCGCTGCAGCAGCGCAGCGCGGGCGATCGGCTGGCGATTCGCGGGCGGCTCGATTTCGAGACGCTCGACCTGCGGCCCTGGCTGCCGCTCTTGCAGGCGCGCGACGGCGCGCCGCGGCCAGCGGGCGGCGGAATGGGGGATGCGCTCGAGCGGCTGCGCGCGATGCAGCGCAGCGCGGACGTCGATGTCGGCGTCCGCGTCGGCCGGCTGCTCTGGCCGCAGCGCGAAGCGCAGGACGTCGAGGCCAGCCTGCGCGCCGGGACCGACGCCGTCGCGCTGCAGCTGAAGGCGCAGCTGCGCAAGAGCCCGCTCGAGGCGCAGGCGCGGCTCGACACCGCGCAGGACGAGGCGCGGCTGCGCGTCGAGGCGAAAAGCGGTGCGTTCGACCTCGAAGCGCTGCATCCGGACCTGGCGCGGGCGGGCGTGGGCGGCACGGTGCGCGGCATGCAGCTGGCGCTGCGCGCGGCGGGTGCGTCGACGCCCGAGCTGCTGCGTTCGCTGCAAGGCGAGCTCGAGCTGCAAGGCATCGACGCGCGCTGGCGGCGCGACCGGCAGGGCGAGGGCATGCAGATCAAACTCGACGCCGCACAGCTGGCGGCGACGCGGGACACGCTGCGCGGTGCGTTCAAGGCGGCGATCGACGACGCCCGGCTCGAGCTGAAGCTCGAGAGCGCGCGTGCGCCGATCGTAGCGGAGGCGCGCGTCGTGGAGAGCACGTTCGCGCTGAGCATGCGGCGCAGCCGGCAGCGCGACAGGGCGTTGAACGTGCGCGGCACGCTCAGGCTGGAGCCGAAACGCTGGACCGTCGATGTCAAGGAGGCGCGGCTCGGCAAGACGCGCGGCGGCGGGACGCTGCGGGGCGCCTGGGACGGGACGGCGCCGCTCGATCTCGCCCTGCGGCTTGCGTATTTCGAGAAGGCGGCACTCGAGTTTTTTGACTTCGACAGCGTGCGACGCGGCGCGAAGCCCCTGCGCTGGGAGGAGATTCCGGTGCTGCCGGGCGGCGTGACGCTGCCGTCGGCGGATCTCGATCTGCTGGCGGCGCGCGTCGAGGCGGCGCCGTACCGTTTCGAGAACCTGCGCCTGCGCGGACGCAGCCGCGACGGGCGGCTCGAGACGCTGCAGGTCGAGACGCGCGCGAAGGCCGGCGCGCTCCGGGGTGAGCTCAGTGCCGACCTGCGCGGCCGGGATCCGCGGCTCTCGGCCAGGCTCGCGGCGCGCGACTTCGATGCCCGTCAGCTGCTCGAGCGGCTCGGCGTCGCGCTCGATCGCGCGACGGCAAAGAAGCTTGATGCGAAGCTTGAGCTGCGCGGTGCGCGGCTGGGGGAGGCCGTCGCGCAGAGCACGCTGCAATTCTCGGCACAAGGATTCGATGCGGCGATGCCCGGGCTGCTCGATGAGCGCCGCAGGCTCCGCTTCGAGGGCAAGGTTGACGCCAGTAGCCTCAAGGGACGGCTTCTCGTTTCGGCCGAGGGCGCCCTGAACGGAAAGGCTTTTCGAGCGCGCTCGCGCGGTCCGGAGCTCGCGACCCTGATGACGCGCGTCGATCGCGTTGCGGTGGACATCGACCTGAGCGTCGCCGACAGCGCGCTCGGCGTGCACGGCGTCATTGCCAAAGGCCCGCAGGCCGATGTGGCCATCCGGCTGTCAGCGAAGCGCGCGAATGAGCTGCTCGCGCTCGGCGGTCTCGAAAGCCGGGCGCGCGGCGCGCTGTCGGCGAGCGCGCAGCTCAAGCTGACGCCGCCGGCGCGCTATGCCTTCGAGCAGCTCGACGTCCGGCTCGGCGCGAGCGCGCTGAGCGGCCGCGTCGTCGCCGACTGGTCGGCGGCCCGCCCCAGCCTCGACGCGGAGCTCGCGGGAGCGGAGCTGCGCCTGCGCGACCTGGGCGTGAATGCGAGCGACGCCGAAGCCGAAATGCTCGCGCTGGAGAAGGCCGACGCAAAGGCATCGCCTGCGCCGGACTGGATTGCGCCGCTGCGCCGCTTCGATGCCCGGGTGAAGCTGAACGTGGAGCGCCTGTTCGCAGCGGGCGAGTTGCTGGGCAGCCTGCAGGCCGAGACCCGGCTGGAGGCCGGCCGGCTGCATGTCGGCCCGCTCGCCCTGCGGGAGGGCGACCGTGCGCTGCGCGCCGAGGGCGAGGTCGATGCCGCGTCCGCCATACCGGCATACGTTCTGGATGCCGAGCTGCGCGACTACGACCTCACGCCCCTGCTGCGTTCCTTCAAGCTGAGCTCGCAGGGGACGGCGAGCTTCGACGCGCGCGCCGCCCTGCGCAGCCGCGGCCTGGGCAAGGACGTGGTCTCGAACCTGTCCGGCGCCTTCGACATTGCGAGCTACGGCGCGGGCGTCGGTTCGGGTGCCATCGAGTTGATGGGGATCGACCCGCTCGGGCTGGTGCTGAATACGCTCGAACGAACGCGGGAATCGAAGATCAATTGCGCGGTCGGCGTGTTCGACCTCGACAAAGGCGTCATGAAGAGCCGCGCCCTGTTCGTCGACACGACGCGGCTGCGCATCGTGGGCAACTTCGACGTCGACCTGGGAATGCGCACGCTGCATGGCGCATTCCGCCCGCACCCGAAGAACCCCAGGCTGTTCAACGTGTCGACCCCGATCGACATCTCGGGAACCTTTGAGCAGCCGCGGGTGTCGCTCGCGACGAGCGCGCTGCCCGCGCTGCTGATCCGCTATTCGAACCCCTACACCATGTTTCTCGGCACGCTGATCGAAACCGAGGGCGCGAAGGCCGATGGCCAGGACGATTGCCGTGCCGCCTACGCGCGGACGCACGCGGCGCGTCCGGAGGGCAGCGGCGGCTGGCAGCGCTTGTTCAAATTTCTGCAATGAACGGGAGATCCGGCATGAACCTGAAGCGACTGAGAACGACGGCCATCGCCGCGCTGGCGCTGCTGCTGACCGCCTGCGCCTCGACCACGCTGACCAACGCTTGGAAGGACCCGCAATACGCCGGCGCCGGGTTCCGCAAGCTGCTGGTGGTCGGCGCGACCGACTCGCCGACCAACCGCCGCATCTTCGAGGAGGAATTTTCGCGCGCGCTGCGTACGGCAGGCGTAGACGCCGTTCCCAGCTACACCGTCATCGCGCAGGACGGCAAGAAGATCGACGAGGCGGTGCTCAAGGACGTCGTGCGCCGGCAGGCGCTGGACGGCGTGGTCATGACGCGCCTGGTGCGCATCGACAAGCAGACCGTCTACACGCCGGGCTACTACTGGGGCGTGCCGGCGCTGGGCTACCGCGACAGCCTGTACGGCTACTACAACGGCGCCTGGTCGCCCTACGCGCTGCCCGCCGAGGTGCGCGAGTACGAGTCGGCGGTGCTGGAGACCACGCTGTGGAACGCGGCCGACGAGAAGCTGGTGTGGACGGCGACCACGTCCACCTTCGCGCCCGCGAGCGTCAAGTCCGCCACCGCGGATTTCTCCAAGGTGGTGATCGAGGAGCTGAAGGCGCGCAAGCTACTGTGAGGCGCCGAGCAGCATCCGGTTGAGCCGCCTCACGAAAGCCGCCGGGTCTTCGAGCTGGGCGCCCTCGGCGAGCTGCGCCTGCTCGAGCAGCAGCTGCGCCCAGTCGGCGAGCCGCGCCTCGTCGTGCTCGTCGCGCAGCCGCTCAATGAGGGCGTGCCTCGGATTGACCTCGAGGATCGGCTTGGCCTCCGTGCCGGGCAGCTTCTGGCCGGCGGATTTCAGCAGCCGCTGCAGGTGGCCGCTCATGTCGTTTGCGTCCGCCACCAGGCAGGCGGGCGAATCGGTGAGGCGGAAGGTCGGCCGCACGTCCTTGACGCGCTCGCCGAGCGCGGCTTTCAGCCGCTCGACGAGGTCCTTCGCCTGCGCCGCGGTCTTTTCCTGCTCGGCCTTTTCGCTTTCGTCGGCGAGCGCGTCGAGATCGAGACCCCCCTTGGCGACCGACGTCAGCGGCTTGCCCTCGACCTCGTGCAGGAAGGACAGCATCCATTCGTCGACGCGGTCGCCGAGCAGCAGCACCTCGACGCCCTTCTTGCGGAAGATCTCCAGCTGCGGGCTCGAGCGCGCCGCGTCCCAGCTGTCGGCGGTGACGTAGTAGATGGCGGACTGCTTGTCCTGCATGCGGCCGATGTAGTCGGCGAAGGACACGGTCTGCTCGGGGCCGTCGTTCGCGCTCGAGGCGAAGCGCAGCAGCTTGGCGATGCGCTCGCGGTTGGTGGCGTCCTCGCCGGCGCCTTCCTTGAACACCTGGCCGAACTGGCCCCAGAAGGTGGCGTATTTTTCCTTGTCGTTCTCAGCCATGTCCTCGAGCAGCGAGAGCACGCGCTTGGTCGAGCCTTCGCGGATCATGCGCACGTCGCGCGATTCCTGCAGGATCTCGCGCGAAACGTTTAGCGGCAGGTCGTTCGAATCGATCACGCCGCGCACGAAGCGCAGGTAGGGCGGCAGCAGCTGCTCGGCGTCCTCCATGATGAACACGCGGCGCACGTAGAGCTTGATGCCGTGGCGCGGGTGGCGGTCCCAGAGGTCGAAGGGCGCGCGCTCGGGGAGGTAGAGCAGCTGGATGTACTCGCTGCGTCCCTCGACGCGGTTGTGCGTCCAGGCGAGCGGCTCGCCGAAGTCATGCGACACGTGCTTGTAGAAGGCGCGGTACTGTTCGTCGTCGATCTCGCTCTTCGGCCGCGCCCACAGCGCGCTCGCCTGGTTGACGGTCTCGGGCTCTTCACCCGCGCGGTAGGCGCGCGCGTCCTTGTCCCAGACTTGCGCCTGCATGCGGATCGGCAGCGAGATGTGGTCGGAGTAGCGCGTCACGATGTGGCGCAGGCGCGCGCCGTCGAGCAGCTCGTCCTCGCCCTCGCGCAGCTGCAGCGTCACGTCGGTGCCGCTCTCGGCGCGTTCGGCCGGCTCGATGGTGAACTCGCCGCCGCCGTCGCTCTCCCAGCGCACCGCGGCCTCCGCCGGCTCGCCGGCGCGCCGCGTCACGACGCTGACCCGGTCGGCGACGATGAACGAGGAGTAGAAGCCGACGCCAAACTGGCCGATCAGCTGGGCGTCCTTTTGCTGGTCGCCGGTCAGGCTGGCGAAGAACTCGCGCGTGCCGGAACGCGCGATGGTGCCGAGCTGGGCGATGGCGTCGTCGCGCGACATGCCGATGCCGTTGTCCGAAACGGTGATGGTGCGGGCATCCTTGTCGAAGTCGACGCGGATGCCGAGCTCGGCGTGGCCCTCGAGCAGCTGCGGCTGGGCGATGGCCTCGAAGCGCAGCTTGTCGCAGGCGTCCGATGCGTTGCTCACCAGCTCGCGCAGGAAGATTTCCTTGTTGCTGTACAGCGAGTGGATCATCAGCTGCAGCAGCTGCTTGACCTCGGCCTGGAAGCCGAGTGTCTCTTTGGGGGCGCCCATGCGTCGTTCCTCGTTCTCGCGCTAGACCGCGTGGCACATGGGGGCGGGCGGCGGGACTTCAACCCCCGGCGACGGTTTCGCGCCCCCACTTGGACGCCCCCGGGCTTGCGGGTAGAGTCGCGCCGTGGCAGCGGTCATGGAGTTCTCGGTGCGGCGCGTCGCCGGGGCCCTCGGCGCCGAGGTGGCGGGGGTCGACCTCGCGCGCCCGCTGGCGGCCGAAACGGCGGCGGCCCTGCGCGCGGCCTGGCTCGAGCACCAGGTGCTGTTCTTTCGCGACCAGGCGCTCGGCCCGGCGCAGTTCATGGCCTTCGCGCGCACCTTCGGCACCCCGGTCGAGTACCCCTTCGTGCAGGGCCTGGAGGGCTACCCGGAGATCATCGAGGTCAAAAAACTGGAGCACGAGACCGCCAACTTCGGCGGCGTCTGGCATTCGGACACCGCCTACCTCGAGTGCCCGCCGATGGCCTCGATGCTGCTCGCGCGCGAGATCCCGCCGCAGGGCGGCGACACCCTGTTCGCCAGCATGACCGCGGCCTACGAGGCGCTGTCGCCCGGCATGCAGCGCATGCTCGAGGGGCTGCGCGCGGTGAACGCCTCGGCCAAAGCCGACGTCACGCGCACGCGCGAGGACCGCATCCGTTCCGACGGGCGCGGCGACGCGAAACAGGAGTACGTCGCCGAGCACCCCGTGGTGCGCACCCACCCGGAGACCGGGCGCAAGGCGCTCTACGTCAACGTCGCGCACAGCGTGCGCTTCGTCGGCATGACGGAAGAGGAGAGCGCGCCGTTGCTCGCCTACCTCTTCCAGCACCAGGTCCGCCCCGAGTTCACCTGCCGCTTCGTCTGGCGGCCCGGCTCGATCGCGTTCTGGGACAACCGCTGCACGCAGCACAACCCGGTCAACGACTACCACGGCTTCCGGCGGGTGATGCATCGCATCACCCTGCAAGGCGACCGGCCGCGCCGCGGGCTTCTCACTGGACGAGACAACCGGACGCGCGCAACGGTCCAATGCACCGGTTAGCACCACGTTACGCTCTGTTACAAGAGGGGGTTGCGGTAACAGAAGCGCATGACCCACACTTGGCAACCTCTCCAAAATCTTATTCGGAGGCCACGATGCAACGGTATTCCTTCTCTCGACAATTCCGGGCTCTGCCAGGCTGGCTGGCCGGAGTGGTGGTGCTTTTTGCCCTGTCCGTTTCTGCACATGCCCAAAACATCGAAGGCACCTACAAGCTCATCTCGCGCCAGAGTCCGGATGGCACGATGCTCAGGCCGCCAGAGATCATGGGGCTCTACACGTATACGAAGAGCCATCGGAACTTCAACATCGTACTCAAGCACGCGTCAGGCAAATTCTTCTCTCACTCGATGGTGTCTCGCTACAAGCTGACAGCCACCGAGTACCGCGAAACCCTTCTAGTGAGCATCTTCAACGACCAGATCGATGGCAAGGGCATCGTCTACGACCTCACGGAGAAGACAAAAAGCGTTCCCGTGAAAATGGAGGGCGGCCGTATTCAATTCAAGCTGCCGTTCGAGCCACCGTCGTTGGTCTTCGAGGGCGGCAAGATAACGGCAACGGGCCCATTCGGAGTGGACGTGTGGGAGCGGGTGCCATAAGCTCCACGCCGCTCGGCGCCGGCACAGGTGGTTGGAGAACAAACCGGCGCGGATGCGAATTACGCGGCGCAGCTCGCCCAACCCGGCATTGCCGCGGACGTTCGGCGTCATGAGCAGCTGGGAGAAAGTCGGAGCTGGAGGGCTGTGGTGCTGCGCACTGGCATTAACGTTGAGGCAAGCGTGCGCGTCGAGCAGTACCGCGGCATTGATCGGGAAGGGCGGCCCGAGGTATTGCCAGAGGTAGAGGAAACGAGATGAGGACTGTTGTGTTCGCGCTGTTTGGCTGGCTGGCCGGTATGTCGTACGCGTTTGGTGCTGACGATCTGTGTACCGTCGCCCCCAAAAATTGCCGGGTTCTGAAAGAAGATGCGAAGGTCCGGGTGCTTGAGTTCAGCGCAAAGAAAGGGGACAAGATACCAATGCACTCGCACCCGGCCTATGTCGTGTACATCGTCAAGGCGGGGGTGTCACGATTCACCTTCCCCGACGGGACAAACGCCGTTCGGAGTCAAACGCAAGGAAAGGCGTTAATCCATCCTCCCGTCACCCATTCAGAGGAGTGTCTCGAGGACCAGATGGCGATCCTGGTGGAGCTGAAGCAATAGC
>JBFFEY010000033.1:0-31105 GCA_041558415.1 Burkholderiales bacterium
GCGCGCAGCGCCGCCTTGAGCCGTGCCCGGTAACCGGCGTCGTGCGCGGCGCGCGCGATGCGCCGTGCCAGTGCGCGTGCGTCGCCCAGCGGATAGAAGCCGGGATAGTCGCGCCCGAGCATGCCGAGATTGCCCGAGATGCGCGACGCGACCACCGGCGTGCCGATGCGCGCCGCCTCGCAGATCACGTTTGCCCCGCCCTCCATCACCGAACTGACCACCAGCAGGTGGCTGCGCGCGATCCAGCCGAGCGCGAGGCCGTGCGCGCGCCCTCCGATCCAGCGGTAGCGCGGCTCGCGCCGCACCCAGGCACGCGCTTCGCGCGCCATCGCTGGGGTCATCGCATCGCCCACCTGAACGACCTCGATGCACAGCGCCGGCGACAGACTGGCGAGCGCCTGCACCGCACGAAACGGATCCTTCTCCTCGCGCAGGTGCCCGACGACGGCCACGCGGAAGCGGTCGCGCGGCGGCGCGGTGCCCGGCCTTGCGTCGGAGGACTGGTAGACGACGCGCGTCCTGCGGCGCAGCGCGGGCGCCAGCAGGCGTCTCGCGTCATCCTGCAGCACGATGATGCGCGTCGCCAGCGCGAGCGAGCGACGCGCATCGCGCGAACCCGGCAGGTCGCGGTACAGATCGGTCCCGGTCAGGGCCACGACGAGCGCGCGCCCGGGATGCGCGCGCGCAAAGGCCTCCACGGAGGCATGGCTTCTGCGAGCGTGCAGAGCCAGCAGAAGGTCGGCCGGCCGGCCATCCCAGTCGACGCAGACGCTCACGCGATGGCCGAGCGTGCGCAGCAGCCGTGCCCAGCGCTGCGCCGTGTGGCGGTTGCCGGTGCGCGTGCCGGCGCCTGCCGGCGTGACGATCGTGATGTGCGCCATCGCGTGCCTGTCCCGCTGGCGGGACAAGCCGCCACTATACGTCGGCCGTCATGCAGCGGGCGCTCGGGCGACTAACGCTACAATTTCCCATCCGCAAACGGAGTCCATTGCCATGTCGGCCGTACCCGTCCTCGAAAAGATCCGTCTCACCGAGTTCAGCCACGGCGGCGGCTGCGGCTGCAAGATCGCACCGGCCGTGCTCACCGAGATTCTCGCCTCGACGCCCGTGCGCGGACTGCCCGAATCGCTCATGGTCGGCACCGAAACCGCCGACGATGCCGCGGTCTACAAGCTGAACGACGCGCAGGCACTCATCGCGACGACCGATTTCTTCACCCCGATCGTCGACGACCCCTACGACTTCGGTCGCATCGCCGCGACCAACGCGATCTCCGACATCTACGCGATGGGCGGCAAGCCGATCTTCGCGCTGGCCGTGGTCGGCATGCCGCTCGACAAGCTGCCGGTGAACGTCATCGGCCGCATCCTCGAGGGCGGCGAATCGGTGTGCGCAACGGCCGGCATCCCGATTGCCGGCGGCCATTCGATTGATGTGCTCGAGCCGATCTACGGGCTGGTGGCAATGGGGCTTGCGCATCCCGATCACGTCAAGCGCAACAATTCGGCACGCGCCGGCGACAAGCTGATTCTCGGCAAGCCGCTCGGCGTCGGCATCCTGTCGGCGGTGCTGAAAAAGGGCAAGCTGTCGGATGCCGGCTACGCGACGATGATCGACTGGACGACGCGCCTCAACACGCCGGGCGCAGCGCTCGCGGAAATGTCCGGGGTGCACGCCATGACCGACGTCACCGGCTTTGGCCTCGCGGGTCACCTGCTGGAGATCTGCCGCGGCTCGAAACTCTCCGCGCAGCTTCGCTGGGAGGCGATCCCGCTGATCCCCGACGCCCTCGAGTGGGCGAAACAGGGCATCGCCACCGGCGCCTCGGAGCGCAACTGGAAGGGTTACGGACACGACGTCGAGCTGCCGGGCGGCGCGCCCGAGTGGATGCAGAAGCTCATCACCGATCCGCAGACCAGCGGTGGCCTGCTCGTGGCCTGCGACCCGAAGGTGGAGCAGCAGGTGCTGGCGCACTTCGCCAAGGGCGGCTTCGGCGAGGCGCGCGTGATCGGCGAGCTGGGCGACGGCGCGCCGCGCGTGCGCGTGGCGTGAACGTCGGGCGCGCGGCGCGAAGGCGGCGCGCATGAGCGTGCGCTTCCGCGCCGCCGTGCTGCGTGCCGCCGGTGCCGCGCGACCCTACGCACACTCTCGGCCGCTGGCCATCGAACAGGTCGAACTGCCCGCGCCGGGCGTCGGAGAGGTGCTGGTGCGCATCCAAGCGGCGAGCCTGTGCCACTCCGACCTGTCGGTGGTCAATGGCGATCGGCGCTGGCCGCTGCCGATCGTCCCCGGACACGAGGCCGCCGGCCTCGTCGAGCAGGTCGGCCCAGGCGTCACCGCCTTTGCACCCGGCGACCGCGTCGCGCTCATTTTCCTCACGCAATGCGGCAGCTGCGCGCGCTGCATGGAGGGCAAGTCGTATCTCTGTGAGCGCGGCACGCAGGCGAACCGCGAGGGGCGCCTGATCACCGGCGGGCCGCATCTGCGCCTCGCCGGCGAGCCGCTACACCATCACATGGGGTTGGGCGCGTTCGCCGAATACGCGCTGGTGGCCGACCGGTCTCTGGTCCCCATCCCCGCCGACATCGGTTTCGTCGAGGCGAGCCTGTTCGGCTGCGCCGTGATGTGCGGTGCCGGCAGCGCGCTGTACACCGCCGGCATCTCGCCGGGTGAGAGCGTCGCGGTGGTGGGTCTCGGCGGCGTCGGCCTCGCCGCGATCATGGGCGCACGCCTGGCCGGCGCCACGCGCATCGTGGCGATCGACCCGGTCGCGGACAAGGCCGATCTGGCGCGCGCCTGCGGCGCGACCGAGTTCGTTCGCACGGACGACGCGGCGCAGGTCGACGCCGTGGACGTCGCGCTCGAGGCGAGCGGCACGGTGGCCGGCTTCGAATCTGCGCTGCAACTCACGCGACGCGGCGGCCGTACCGTCAGCACCAGCCTGCCCGCGGCGGATCAGCAGTTTCACTTTCCGCTCGCGCGGCTGGTCGCCGAGGCGCGCACCGTCGCCGGCAGCTACATCGGCTCCTGCCTACCGAACCGCGACATTCCTGCCTTCATCGCCTTGCACCGCCAGGGGCGCCTGCCGGTCGATCGTCTGGTCTCGCGCACCCTCGCCCTGGATGACATCAACGGGGCGATGGACGCGCTCGCCGACGCCCGGGTAATCCGTCAGGTCATCGTTTTCTAGCGGCCCGCAGACGGACATCCGGCTCGCGGCGAGCGAAGCCGCTAGAATCCCAGCTCTCGGACGCGCCACATGCCCGCACACATCACCCACGATCCCGCCTACGAGACGGTTCCGGCGGACGACTTCGCCCCGATGATCGAGGTGCCGCGCTATGCGCGGCGCAGCGATGCCTTCGACGACATCATTTCGGCGACGCACGACCATTTCTGGGACCCGCTCGATCCGCGCTACCTCGACTTTGCGACACCTTTCGACCTCGCGCGAGATACGGTGCTGCCGCGCGAGCAGGTCATCGAACTGCAAAGCGCAGTGGCCGACCGGCTGGATGAGGCGCAGCAAATCGCGCTCGCCAACGAGGTCGCACGCTGGAACCTGAGCGCGGTGCTGCACGGCGAGCAGGGCGCACTGTCACTGTCGGCCAGCCTGTGCGACATCCTGCTCGATCCGGGCGCCCAGGAATACGCCGCCAACCAGGCGCGCGAGGAAGCGCGCCATGTCGCGGCGTTCTCGCGCTACATCGCGGTGCGCTGGAAATCGCCCTACCCGGTCGGCGCCGCCTTCGGCACGCTGCTTGCCGAGCTGGTCGCTGCGCCCGAGGTGTACAAGAAGCTGGTGGGCATGCAGATGCTGATCGAAGGCCTGGCCATGGGCACCTTCGCCAGCCTGCACGCCAGCGCGCGCGACCCGCTGCTGCGCCGCCTGGTGCAATTCGTCATGACCGACGAGGCCTTTCACCACAAGTTCGGCCGCATCTGGGCGGCGCGCACGGTGCCGAAGCTCTCGCCCGAGGAACACCAACGCATCGAGGACTGGGCCGCCGCCTGCTTCGAGACGCTGCTCTTCAACCTCAACAACATCCGGCAGAAGCAACTGATCTACGCGCGCTTCGGCCTCGACTGGGAGTGGGTACGCGCGGCCTGCCGCGAGGTATTCAGCGAGGCCGACCGGCGCCGCAGCCTGACGCTGCCGAACAACGTGTTCCGCGTCCTCGTGAAAACGCTGCTACATGCCGGCATCGTCACCGCGCGCACGCGTCACGTGTACGCTGCCTGGATCGACCTCGGCGACCTCGAGGCCGAGGGCGAGGCGATGGTCGGCGATGCGATCGCGGCCGAGGGGATCGAGGCGCTGCGCGCCATCAACCACCAGCGCCGCCGCATCGGCCCCTCCCCCGCCTGAGACCGGCCCTCGGCTCGCGACGGATCACAACGCAAGCACCGGCGTGACCGACCGCAAGAACGGCAGGGCGCAGGAGATCGCTGGTGACTTCGTCTGGGTCCCGGTCGCCGCGCGCACCGCGCGCGCCGGGAAACACGTCGGCCTGCCCTGCTGAACCCCGCGCCCGGCGCCGTCAGCGTCTGGCGCTGCTCAGATAGACGATCGCGCCGACCACCACGAAAACGCCGAGGATCTGGCGCGGCGCCACGGCCTGATCGAGCACGACCCAGGCCAGTCCCAGCACCATGATCGGCTCACTGTTGAGCACCATGGCGTTATTCACCGCATCGATGCGCGGCAGCACGATGAACAGCGAAGTGAATGCCGCACTATAGAACACGCACAACAGCGTCAGCCCGAGCCACCCGATGGGCGCCTGGGGCAACTCGAAATTCCCGCTCGCCGCGCCGACGACGACGATGATCAGCGCTGCGACACTCATCGTCAGCAACGTGCGTACGCGGCCGTCGACGTCGTTCAGCCAGCGCACCGTGAGGTGCAGCATCAGCGCAAACGACAGCGCCGCGCCGATCGCAAACCCGACGCCAACGCCGATCTCGGCCCAGCGCCCGGCGATGCTGCCGCCGAGGCCGACCACATCGAGCGCGAGCGCGAGGCCCACCAGCGCGAGCGGCATCGCCACCAGCGCGCGACGGCTCGGCGCCGTGCCGCCCGCCGCCCAGGAAATGAGCGAGAGCAGCAAGGGGAACGTATTGAACGCCAGCAGGGCAAGCGCCACCGGGATGCGTGCGACCGCCGAGTACAGGCAGAAGCTTTGCACCGCGAGCACGCAGCCGATCAGCAGCGCGCGCCCGCCGGCGCCGGCGGGCAGCGCCAGCGACACCCCCTGCACGCGGATCAGCGCCAGCACCACCAGCGCAGTGAAGATCGAGCGCAGCGTCACAGCGGCCGTTACGCTGGTACCGTGCTCGAAAGCGACGCGGGCCGAGATGTGGTTCGAGCCGAAGAACAGTGCGATGGCGAGCAGCAGCAGCACCCCGATCCAGCGACCAAGCGGCTTAGCCTGCATAATGCGCGTTCCTCGAAAGCCTGACTGCGTCACAGGGTTTGCGCGGCAAGACAGAGGGTAATCGAAATTTCTCCCGCTCTCCGGGCTCTCTTGCCCGCGGCGGGGTGCGGAACGAAGGGACGGCAATGAAGAAACGTAAGCTTGGCGCGCTCGAGGTGCCCGCCATCGGCTTTGGCTGCATGGTGCTGCCGGGCTTCTACTTCCCCGGCAGCGACGAACAGGCCATCGCCACCCTGCAGCGCGCGGCCGAGATCGGCGTCAACTTCCTCGACACGGCGGACGCCTACGGCAACGGCAAGAACGAGGCGCTCGTCGGCCGCGCCATCAAGGGCCAGCGCGGCCGCTACATCATCGCCACCAAGTTCGGCAATGTCTGGAAGCCGGGCCTCGACTATGACGTCTGCGGCCGCCCGGATTACGTGATCCAGGCCTGCGAGGAAAGCCTGCAGCGACTGGGCATCGATACGATCGACCTTTACTACCAGCACCGCGTCGATCCGAACGTGCCGATCGAGGAGACCGTCGGTGCCATGGCGCAGCTCGTCGAGCAGGGCAAGGTGCGCTACCTCGGCCTCTCGGAAGCCGCGCCGCAGACCATCCGGCGCGCCCACAGGGTTCATCCGATTACCGCACTGCAGACCGAGTACTCGCTCTGGACGCGCGAAGCCGAGGCCGAGGTCCTGCTGCTGTGTCGCGAACTGGGCATCGGCTACGTCGCCTACTCGCCGCTCGGCCGCGGCATCTTCGGCGGTGACATCCGCGGCGCCGACAGCCTGGCGGAAAACGACCGCCGCAAAGCGCATCCGCGCTTTCAAGGCGACAACCTCGCCGCCAACGTCAGGCTCGGCGAGGCGGTCGCGGCCGCGGCGAAGCGCAAGGGCTGCGCGCCGGCGCAACTGGCGCTCGCCTGGCTGCTGCACAAAGGCGAGGACATCGTGCCGATTCCGGGCACGCGGCGCATCGACCATCTCGAGGCGAACGCGGCGGCGCTCGACATCGCGCTGAGCGCAGAGGAAATCGCGGCGCTGGATGCCGCCTGCCCGCTTGGCGCCGCCAAGGGCACGCGTTATCCGGCCGGCGCCATGAGCAAGCTGAACGGCTGAGGTCGCGCGGGCTCGGCTGCTCAGCCTCCACGTCTACGGCCCGAACAGCGGCACCCTACGCCGCCATACGTTCGTCTCGGGCTACCACAATGCGACGGTTCCCCACCTGCGGGACCGCTCGCGCGAAAGCAGCGCCGGCTAGCCCTTCGGCAGGAAGCGGGCGTCGACCTCGACACGGTAGCCGTTCGCCAGGCGGTTGGTCTCGTTGGCCAGCCCGACGACCGCCATGAGCTCGGCGAACATCGCCTCGCTCATGCCTTTCGCGCGCGCGCCTGCGGTGTGTGAGTAGGTGCAGTACTCGCAGCCGTTGGTCGCGCTGACCGCGACGTAGATCATCTCCTTGACCAACGGATCGAGCGCGCCGGGCGCCATCACCTGCTTGACGTTCGCCCACATCCGCTGCAGCATCGGTGGGTCGTTGGCGAGCACTTTCCAGAAATTGTTGATCCAGTCGGTGCCTCGCGTCTTCATGATGTCGTCATAGACCGCCCGGACCTCGGGCGGCGCGTCCGGGTACTCGATCATCCTTACTAGGGCCACGGTTTCCTCCTTGCAGGCTCGGCGATATAGTATCCGCCGAGGCGCAGGGAGCGAGGATCCGCATGGACACGAAAACCCAGGACCGGGTGGTCAAGAGCGACGCCGAGTGGCAGAAGCAGCTGACGCCGATGCAGTTCAAGGTCGCCCGCCGCAAGGGGACCGAGCGCGCCTTCACCGGCGAATACTGGGACCACCACGAGTCCGGGCTGTATCGCTGCGTGTGCTGCGGCGCGGAGCTGTTCTCCTCCGAGCACAAGTTCGATTCGAGCACCGGCTGGCCGAGCTATTGGCGGCCACTGAAGGAGGAGAATGTCGCCACCGAGGAAGATCTGAGCTTTTTCATGCGACGCACCGAGGTGCACTGCGCGTACTGTGACGCGCACCTCGGCCACGTGTTCGACGACGGGCCCGAGCCGACCGGGCAACGCTACTGCATCAACTCCGCATCGCTCAAATTCGAAAAGACCTGATTCGCAGCCTCGCCGCGTCCGTCCTGGCGGCATTGGTCGCCGGCTGCGCAGCGCCTGAGAGCTTCTTCCGCGCAGCGCCCGACCCGCCCCCGCCGCAGCCGACCGCGCTCGCGCAGTGGCCCTGGCAGGAGCTGTGGACCGGTGTGGTGTTCAACGGCGAAAAGGTCGGCTTCACGCGTATCGCGCTGCGCCCGGCGCCGGATGCATCGCAGCGCTTCGAAATCAGCTCGGAGGCCGCAATCCGGCTACGCTTTCTGGGGGTCGACAAGCGTGTCAATCTGCGCGCACACGACCAGGTGCGCAGCGACCTGACGCTCGAGCGTTTCAGCTACCGCTACGAGCTCGACGGCAGCCTGCTCGAGGTCGAGGGACGCGCCGACGGGCAGGCCATACGCTTCGTCGTTTCGGCCTCGGGCGCACGCGAGGAACATCGCATCCCGCTCGAGCGCGCGGTCTACCCGGCGAGCGCGATCGCCATGCTTCCGGCGCTGCGCGGCCTAGAACTGGGGCGCGCGTATCGCTACACGGTATTCCAGGGCGAGACGCAGACCCTCGCCGAGGTCGAACAGAAGGTGCTCGGCTGGGAGTCGAGCACGCTGTTTGCCGGTGCCGCCTTCAGGCTGCAGTCGCGCGTCGAGGACCTTGAAAGCACGACTTGGATCACGCCCGACGGGCGACCGCTGCTTGAGCTCTCGCTGAACGGCGTGCTGGTTTCGGCGCTGGAGGACGCGGAAACTGCTCGGCGCGACCTCGTCACCGCGAGCCTCAACAAGCAGGACGCGCTGCTGGACTTCAGCCTGCTGCGCACGCCACCGATCGAGGACGCGCGCCGCGTGTCGCGGCTCGACATCGTGCTCGAGGACGTGCCGCTGCGCCTCGACGTGCCATCCGAGCCGGGCCAGCGCTGCGAGCGCACACGCGACCGGGTGCGCTGCACGATCGATCGCGGCCGGCCAGGCGGCGCGCTCGACGACGCGGCGCGGCGGCGCTATCTGCGGCCGTCGATCGCGGTCAGCAGCCTGGATGGCGAGATCGTCGCGCTTGCGGGGACGCTGGCCGCGGGCCTCGACAGCGCCGAAGCGCGCCTGGACAGCATCGTGCGCTGGATGGACGCCAACATCGCCAAGCAGGCCGTGGACGCCTTCACTGCAGTCGAGGTGTTGCGCGCCGGCCAGGCCGAATGCCAGGGCCACGCCTATCTGCTCGCCGCGCTGGCACGCGCGATGGGGCTGCCGGCGCGCGTCGTCAACGGCATCGTCTACTCGCCGCAGCATGGTGGCTTCCTCTACCACAGCTGGAACGAAGTCTGGCTGCCCGAGGAGGGCTGGCGGCCGGTGGACGCAACTTTCGGCCAGCGCCTTGCCGACGCGACGCACGTCAAACTGATCGAGGGCGAGCGCCCAGGCGAACTGCTGCCGCTGGTCGGCATGGTGGGACGCACGCGCATCGCGTCTGCCGACGTGCTCGCACGCTGGTAGAATCGCGAAGCCTCGATGAAGTTCCTGTTCGACCTCTTCCCGGTCATCCTCTTTTTCGTCGCCTTCAAGCTGGCGGACATCTACGTCGCCACCGGCGTCGCCATTGCCGCGACCTTCGCCCAGGTCGGCTGGCTGCGTCTGCGCGGGCGACGCGTCGATGCGATGCTGTGGGCGAGCCTCGCCATTATCGTGGTCTTCGGCGGCGCCACGCTGCTGCTGCGCGACGAGACGTTCATCAAGTGGAAGCCCACCGTGCTGTACTGGCTCTTCGCGCTGGTGCTCGGCGGCAGCATGCTGTTGTTCCGCAAGAATCTGCTGCGCGCGCTGTTGAGAGCCCAGATCGTGCTCCCCGACCTGGTCTGGGCGCGCCTGAGCTGGAGCTGGACGGGCTTTTTCGCGTTCATGGGGGCGGCGAATTTGTACGTGGCCTACAGCTTCTCCACCGAGTTCTGGGTCAATTTCAAGCTGTTCGGCGGCGTCGGTCTGATGCTTGCCTTCGTCGTCGCCCAGGCGATTTTCCTCTCCAAGTACATCGAGCAGGAGGGCGGCGAAACATGAGCGTCGAGGCCGAGATCCGCGCACGCCTCGCCGCGCTCGCGCCCGAGCAAGTGGAACTCGTCGACGAAAGCGATCGCCACAAAGGCCACGCCGGCTGGCAGCCCGGCGGCGGCACGCACTGGCGGCTACGCATCGTCTCGCCCCAGTTCGCCGGCAAGTCAACTGTTGCCCGCCATCGCATGGTGTACGCGTCGCTCGGCGATTTGATGCAGCACCCGATCCATGCGCTCGCCATTCAAGCCCGCGTGCCCGGCGAGCAGGAATGAACCTTTTTCGAACAAGGACCACGATGAACCGATCCCAGAGCTTGAGCATCGCCTTTTCAATCATTGCGGCGCTCGCAGCGCCTGTGCTACGCGCGCAGAGCGACGCGGTCGCGACCGTCAACGGCGTCAAGATTCCCGCGAGCTACATGGACTTCATGCTGAAGACGCAGGAAGGCAGACCTGCGGCACAGAACGCCGAACAGCTGCGCAAGGTCATTCGCGAGAATCTCATCAATCAAGAAGTGGTCGTTCAGGAGGCGAAGCGCAGCGGGCTGCTGGAGAAGCCAGACGTTCAGGCACGGCTCGCGATCGGCGAACGCCGCGCGATCGCGCAGATGTACATGCAGGAGTGGCTAAACGCGAACCCGGTGACCGACGACGAGGTGCGGAAGGCCTACGACGAGGCACGCGCGCAGGCCGGCGGTCGCGAGTACCACGCGCGCCACATCCTCGTCGACAGCGAGGGCGACGCGAAACGCATCATCCGTGAACTCGACGCCGGCGCCAGCTTCGAGACGCTCGCCACCGAGTCGAAGGACCCCGGCAGCAAAGGCCGCGGCGGCGATCTGGGCTGGGCGCTGCCGACCGTTTACGTCAAGCCGTTCGCCGACGCGATGGTGGCACTGTCAAAGGGCCAGACCACGAGCACTCCGGTACGCACCCAGTTCGGCTATCACGTCATTCGGCTGGACGACGTACGCGAGGTGCAGGTACCGCCCTTCGAAAAGGTCCAGCAGAACATTCGGCAGCAGCTGACGCAACGCAAGGTCGCCGCGCGCGTCAATGAACTGCGCGACAAGGCGAAGATCGAGTAATTGGGCACACCAAGCCGTGAGCGCAGAAATCCTGCATCGCGAAGCCGGCGCGCAGGGCGGCGAATTCCTGATCGTGCGCGGCGATCTGCTCGATGAACCGGTCGATGCGGTGGTAAACGCGGCGAACGGCCACCTCGCGCACGGCGGTGGCGTGGCCGGCATCCTTTCGCGCGCCGCAGGGCCGGCGCTGCAGGCGGAATCCGACCGTATCGTGCAGGCGCGCGGTCCGTTGCCGACCGGCAGCGCGGTGCGTACCGGCGCGGGCCGCCTGCCCTTCAAGGGCGTGGTGCACGCCATCGGCCCGCGCCAGGGCGAAGGCGACGAGGGCGCGCTGCTGCTCAGCGCCCTAAACGCGGCCTTCGAGGAGGCGAACGCGGCCGGCTGGACATCGCTCGCCTTTCCCGCCGTCTCGAGCGGGATCTTCGCCGTGCCGCTGACGGTCTGCGCCCGCGCCTACCTGCGCGCGGCGCGCGCCTGGCTCGCCCGCAGCCCTGCGCCGGCGCTGCAAACCCTGCGCCTCTGCCTGCGCGACCGGCCGGTGACCGACGCCGTGCTGGCCGAGCTCGCAAGCGTGTAAGGCAAGGTACCGCTCGAACGACTGAGCGGGATATCTCCCTGGTGAGGTTGAATGGCATGAGATGGTCCACTTTCCTGCTCGTTGCGGCTACCCTGTCCGCCGGCATCGCGCAACCCGTGACGGCCGCCACCGCGAAGGCCACGTTCGCGGCCGGCTGCTTCTGGTGCCTGGAAGAAGCCATGGACGAGGTTCCCGGGGTGCTGTCGACAACCTCGGGCTACATCGGCGGCACGACCCGCAATCCGAGCTACGAGCAGGTCTCGAGTGGCCGCACCGGTCATACGGAGGCTGTGGAAGTGGTCTACGACCCCGGCAAGGTTAGCTACGAGGCGCTGCTCGAGGCGTTCTGGAAGAACCATGACCCGACCGTGACCAACCGCCAGTTCTGTGATGTCGGCACGCAGTACCGGCCGGCGATCTTTGTTCACGACGCGCAGCAGAGGCGCCTCGCCGAGGCATCAAAGGCGAAAGTCATCCAGACCAAGCCCTTCCCGCAGCCGGTGCACACGCCGATCGAGCAGGCGGACACCTTCTGGCCTGCAGAGGACTACCACCAGGACTATTACAAGAAGAATCCCGCGCGCTACAAGTTCTACGTGACCGGCTGCGGGCGCTACAAACGCCTCGAGCAGCTCTGGGGCAAGCGCTGAATCAGAATTTGCGCACGCGCTCGATGTCCGAGACGCGTCCGCCGACGAAGGTGATCGTTGTGGTGAACGGATCCGCGACGGTCGGCAGGTAGGTCCAGGTTGCGACCGCCCAGCCCACGCGGGCGGGCGCACGCAGATAGGGCCCCACCTGCACCGTCGAAGGCGCCGCGTACGCAATGCCCTGGTCGGCACCGAAATCCGGCGGCCCGGCGTAGCCGAGCACCTCGCCTTCGCTCATGCCGCGCTGGATGCTGATGTACTTGCGGAATTCGAGGCCGCGCGGTTGCGGCGGCTCGGCCGCTGCGCGCTCGGCCGCAAGCCGCGCCTCCTCAGCCTGACGCGCGGCGATGCGCTTTTCCATCCGTTCGCCCTGACAACGGATCGTGTAGCACTCCTTCGTATCGGGCGACGCTTCGCCGGGCTCCGCCTTGATGCCAATGACCTCGGCAGTGACACCGGGCGGCGGCGGAGAGTTGGCGTAGTGCGGCGTGCCTTTCTCGTCGACCCAGCGGTAAACCTGCTGTGCCGAGACCTCGAGGGCCACCAACGCAAAGCCAAGCGCAACGCCAAGCGCAAGCGGGAGCGGGTTCGATCTTCCAAAGCGGTCGGACACTTCGAACTCCATGCGGCGCATACGCCACTCCCGACAATGATACGCCGACGCAGAGCGACGCTGCTGTGCGCCGCCGGTTCTGGCTAGTCGCTACATCCTATGCACACGCCTCTGAGACAGGGCAAAGCGTCGCGAATTCCCGCGAAATCGCGTCGATTCGCGCGCGCAGCGGACGCGGCATCGAATGCTGGGTCCGCTGCCGCGCGGGCGGCCGGCTACTTCTTCTTTTCCTTGCAGCTCGGGTCGTCGGGAGTCTTCTTGCAGTCGACCGGCGGCTTCTGCCCGCTGTCGCTCGAGCCCGCGAGCGCGCTGCCGGCCGGACCGCCGATCAGACCCGCGGCCAGAAACAGAATGGCAAGTTTCGAGAATGCGTTTTTCATCTGAGATCTCCTAACGATCTATGGTTTGCGAAAGAGCCCGTTGGACTCCCCGAGCACTGAGCGCGCTTCGTGCCAGAGCGCGTAACACTCTTGAATTCAGCGACTTGCTTTCTTCGCGGGGCATGCGTAGTCAGCGCCTTCTGTCGCCCGCGTGTTGCAGCCGCGGCCGCCGCGCAGTGGCAAGGCACTGATTGGATGAGAAAAGTGCTTGTGACCTGCAGAAGACAGAAAAGGCGCCGCGAGCGAGCGACGGCGCGGCGCGCGCGATGCTAGCGACCGCCTGAGACGTCGATCACCGCGCCATGCACGTAGGACGCGGCGTCGGAGGCCAGCCACAGCACCGCCTCGGCGATCTCCTCGGCCGAGCCGGCGCGGCCGATCGGCACCGATGGCGCCACCGCGTCGATCGTCGCCTGGCCGCCGTGCGCCTCGTGAATCTCGGTCTCGATCATCCCCGGGCGGATCGCGTTGACGCGAACCCCCTCCTTGCCGACCTCCTTCGCCAACCCGACGGTCATGCTGTCGAGCGCGCCCTTGCTCGCCGCATAGGGCGTCTCCGCGGGCAGACCGCCGTGCCGCGCCGCCACCGAGGAAATGGTGATGATCGAACCGCCGCTGCCGCCATGCTTCGTCGACATGCGGCGCAGCGCCTCGCGGTTGCAATAAAAGACGCTGAAGGTGTTGGCCGCGAAGACCTGCTGCAGCAGTTCCCCGTCCATCGCGTCGGCACGGCATTGTCGGCCGATAATGCCGGCGTTATTGACCAGCACGTCGACGCGCCCGAGCTGACGGTCGACCTCGGCGAACAGCCGCCTGACCTCGTCGTCGCGGCTGACGTCGGCCTGCAGCGCGATGGCGCGCTGGCCACGGCTGCGGATGTCGCTCGCAACCCCCTCCGCCGCGGCCTGGCTGCGCGCGTAGTTCACGCAGACGTCGTAGCCGCGCCCCCCGGCGAGCCGTGCGACCGCCGCACCGATGCCGCGTCCGGCACCCGTCACCACCATGATCTTCGCCATCTCCGCCTTTTCTCCGTTCAGCGGCGCGCCGCGCTGATCGCGCGCCAGATCTTCTCGCTCGTGAGCGGCATGTCGAGGGCATCGACGCCGAGCGGCGCCAGCGCATCGAGCACCGCGTTTACCAGCGCCGGACAGGCGCCGTGCGTGCCGGCCTCGCCGGCGCCCTTGGCGCCGAGCGGGTTGAGCGCGGTCGGTGAATGCTCGTCGAACGCGGCGCGCAGCAGGACCGGCATGTCGCTTGCCCGCGGCATAGCGTAGTCCATCAACGATCCCGTGAGCAGCTGCCCGCTCTCGGGATCGTAGATGCAGTGCTCGAGCAGTGCCTGACCGAAACCCTGCGCCATGCCGCCATGCATCTGCCCTTCCGCCACCAGCGGATTGACGACGGTGCCGATGTCGTCGACCGCGGTATGTCGCGTGATTTCCAGCACGCCGCTTTCGGGATCGATCTCCACCTCGCAGATCTGGCAGCCGTTCGGCCAGCTCTGCCCGCCGACCGTCTTGTCGGCGTCGGCGACAATGCGGCCCTGCGGCGCGCGCGCCGCGAGCGCGCGCAGCTCGATGCTGCGATCGGTGCCCGCGACGCGGAACGCGCCTTCGGCGAATTCGAGATCGGCTTCGGCCGCCTCGAGCGCCTCCGCAGCGAGCGCCCGCGCCGCTTCGATCAGCGCCAGCGCGCCCTCGCGCACCGCGCTGCCGCCGACCTGCAGGCTACGCGAGCCGCCGGAACCGCCGCCAGACGCAATCAGATCGGTGTCGCCCTGGATGGTGCGGATCGCACCCGGCTCGATGCCAAGCGCGTCGGCCGCGATCTGCGCGTAGGCGGTCGCCAGCCCGGTGCCCATCGACTGCGTGCCGGAATGCAGCGTCACGGCCCCCTTGCCGTCGATCGACAAGCGCACGGCCTCGACCAGACGGGCACTGCCGGTCACCTCGATGTAATACGCGAGTCCGCGCCCCGCGAGCCGGCCGTGCCGCTCCGCCGCCTGCCGGCGCTGCGCAAAACCGTTCCAGTCGGCCAGCGCGAGCGCGCGCTCGAGCAGCGCGGGAAAGTCGCCGCTATCGAACACCGCGCCGACCGCATTTTCGTAGGGCAGCTTCGCCGGCGGCACCAGGTTGCGTCTACGCAGCGCGACCGGGTCGACGCCGAGCGCAGCCGCGGCCCGCGACACAAGGCGCTCCATGAGGTAGCCCGCTTCCGGCCGGCCGGCACCGCGGTAGGCGTCGACCGGCGTGGTGTGCGTGAAGAGCATCCTCACCTCATGGTCGATGAGCGGGATGTCATACGCGCCCGTGGCGGCACGCACGCCCGACATCGCCGGCACCGAAGCGCCGAAATTCGACACATAAGCACCGATGTTCGCCAGCGTGCGAATGCGCAGCGCGAGAAAACGATGCTCGGCATCCAGTGCTAGCGCCGCCTGGGTGACATTGTCGCGCCCATGCGGTTCCGCGAAGAACATCTCGGAGCGATCGCCACGCCAGCGTACCGGCCGCCCTGTCTGGCGTGCCGCGAACAGCAGCGCCGCGTACTCCGGGCAACCATGGCCGCGCAGGCCGAACGACCCGCCCAGATCGTTGCAGGTCACGCGCAGCTTTTCCTTGGCGATGCCGAGCGCACCCTCGGCGAGCTGCAGGCGCAATGCGTGCGTGTTCTGCGTCGGGCAGTGCAGTTGGTACTTGTCGGCCGCCGCATCGTACTGCGCGACCGCCGAGCGCGGCTCGAGCGGGTTACCGACCACGCGGTTGTTGACCAGCGAGATTTCGACGACATGCGCCGCCGCGGCAAAGGCCTGGTCGACCGCCTCGCCGCCACCCTTGCGGTAAATGGCGGCGATATTGCCGTAGCCCGGCGCGAAGGCCTGCGGCCAGACGCGCGGCGCATCATCGCGCCCGCTCGTGGCCAAGTCGGTCACCGCCGGCTGCGGCAGCCAGTCGACCTCGATCCGCTCGGCGGCATCGCGCGCCTGCTCGCGCGTCTGCGCGACGACCAGGGCCACCGGATCGCCGACGTAGCGCGCCGCGTCGGGCGTCAGCGCATAGCGCGGCGCATCGACCATGGGCGTGCCATCCGGACGCTTGTGCATGCGGTTGAAGGGCAGCGGCTTGAGCCCGGCGTCGACGATGTCGCGGCCGGTGTACACCGCCAGCACGCCGGGCGCTGCACGCGCCGCGCTTACGTCGATGGCGCGGATCTCGGCGTGCGCATGCGGCGAACGGTGGAAGGCCGCATGCACCGCGCCCGGCACGTCGAGGTCGTCCGCGTAACGACCGCGCCCGTTCAGCAGCGCATCGTCCTCGAGACGCCGCAGCGGATGGCCGATCCACTGGCTGTGTGCGTGCTGCGTCATGCTCAGCGCCCGCGGAACACGGGCTTGCGCTTCTGCATGAACGCCGTGCGGCCTTCCTTGTAGTCCTCGCTGTTGAAGCAGCGCTCGATGCGCCGCTTGAGCTCGTCCAGGTCGCGCGCCGACTCGGTCTCGATCACCTGGCGGATGCCGAACTTCACCTCCGAGAGCGTCAGCGGCGCGTTCTCCGCGACCATGGCGAGGTACTCGCCGAGCGCCGCATCGAGCTCGGCCACCGGAACGACGCGGTTGACGAACCCCATGCGCAGCGCATCGGCGGCGTCGAACTTGCGTGCGCTGAAAAAGATGTCGGCGGTGTTCGCCGCGCCCATGAGGTCGACGAAGCGCTTGATGCCGGGGTAGTTGTAGCCGAGACCGAGGCGACCGGCCGGCATGCGGAACACCGCGTCGTCCGCGGCAATGCGCAGGTCGCAGGCAGCGGCGAGCCCCAGCCCGCCGCCGAAGCAGATCCCGCGGATGCGCGCAATGACCGGCTTGTCGCAGCCGATCGGCGCGAGATAGGCGGTTTCCACCGCCTTATTGTAGGTGGCCTGTGCCTCGGCGCTCGCGCGCGCGCTCTCGAACTGCGAGATGTCGGCGCCCGAAATGAAAGCCCTTTCGCCATCGCCGGTGACTACTACGGCGCGCACCTCGGGATCGGCATTGAAGCTCGCCATGGCCGACGGGAACGCCTGCCACATGTCCTGGCTCACCGCGTTGTGCTTGGCGACGTTGGAAAACACGATCCAGCCGATCGCGCCTTCCTTGCGCGTGAGTAGCCTGCCTGCCTGCGGCGCGTTCATCAGATCACCTTGTCCTTTTTGAGTTGTGCCAGATCGGCATCGCTGTAGCCGATTTCCTTCAAGACTTCCGCGGTGTGCTCGCCCAGCTCGGGCGTGGCGCAGGCCATCGATGCAGGCGTACGCGTCAGCTTGACTGCCTGGTTGACGATGCGGAAATCGCCCAGCCGCGGATGGTGCACCGTCGCTGCCGCCTCGAGGTGCTGCACCTGCGGATCGCTGAACACCTTGTCCATCTCATAGATCGGCCCGCAGGGTACGCCGGCTGCGTTCAGGATTTCTACCCACTCGGCGGTGGTCTTGCCGGCGGTTGCCCGCTCGATCTCCGCATTTAGCGCCTTGCGGTTCTGCGCGCGATTTTCCTGTCCCGTGAAATCCGGTCGCTGCAGCATGTCGGGCCGCGCCAGTGCCTCGCACAGCCGCCGCCACATGCCGTCGCCCGAGGCAGCGATGTTCATGTGCCCGTCCTTCGTGCGGTACGCCGAGGTGGGCATGCTGGTCGGGTGGTCGTTGCCGACTTGCGGCGGCACCTCCCCCTTCATCAGGAAGCGCGCCGACTGAAAGTCGTTCAGCGCGATCTGCGACTGCAGCAGACAGGACTGCACCCATTGCCCCTCGCCCGAGACCTCGCGCTCGAGCAGCGCGGTCATGATGCCGAGCGCCGCGAACAGCCCGGCTGAGACGTCGGCGATCGCGGTGCCCGCGCGCATCGGACCTTCGCCGGGGCGTCCGGTAATCGACATGAACCCGCCCATGCCCTGCGCGATCTGGTCGAAGCCCGGGCGGTTGCGGTACGGCCCGTCCTGCCCGAAGCCGGAAATCGACGCCAGAATAATGCGCGAATTGACCGCCTGCAACGACGCATAGTCGAAGCCGAGGCGCTGCTTGACGTCCGGTCGATAGTTCTCGACCAGCACGTCCGCCGTCTTCACCAGCTTCATCAGAATCGCGCGCCCTGCCTCGGTCTTCAGGTTGAGCGTGATCGCGCGCTTGTTGCGATGCAGATTCTGGAAATCCGGCCCGTCGCGATCGCCTCCCATGCTCTCGTTCGGATCGACGCCCGGCGGCGACTCGATCTTGATGACGTCGGCACCGAAATCCGCCAGCTGCCGGACGCAGGACGGCCCGGCGCGCACGCGCGTGAGGTCGAGAATCCGAAAGCGCGCGAGCGCGCTCGAGGCTGGTCGATGCGGCATGGGGAACCCCGTAAAACGCCGGATTATCGTGGGATCGCTCGGCGAGCGGCAAGCCGTTTCACTGCCCGCGCCGCCGCGCGCCGCGCGCTCGGCTAAGCTACGCCCCGGAATTCTCCGCCATGCACGATCTCGTCATCCGCAACGCCACCCTGGTCGACGGCAGCGGCAGCGCCCCGCGCCGCTGCGATGTCGCCGTTGACCGCGCGCGCTTCGCGGCCGTGTCGGAGGGCATCGGCGCCGGCCGACGGGAGATCGATGCCGAGGGCCTGCTGCTCACGCCGGGCTGGGTCGACATCCACACGCATTACGACGGCCAAGCGACCTGGGATCCGCTGCTCACCCCGTCCTCCTGGCACGGCGTCACCACCGCGGTGTTCGGCAACTGCGGCGTCGGCTTTGCGCCGGTGCGGCGCGGCAGCGAGCATTACCTTATCAACCTGATGGAAGGCGTCGAGGATATTCCCGAGTCGGTGCTCGCCGAGGGCATCGATTTCCGCTGGCAATCGTTCGGCGAGTATCTCGACGCGCTCGCCGCCATGCCGCGCATCATGGACGTGGGCACGCAGATGCCGCATGGCGCGCTGCGCTTCTACGTGATGGGCGAGCGTGGCGCCGATCACGCCCAGGCGCCGAGTGCGGCGGAAATCGACGAAATGGGTGCCTTGCTTGAACAAGCCCTCGCCGCGGGTGCGCTCGGGCTCACCACCTCGCGCACGATCAAGCACCGCGCCAAGGACGGGCGCTACACGCCGGGCCTGAGTGCCGCGGAACCCGAGCTCGCCGGACTCGCGCGGGCCATGCGCCGCGCCGGGCGTGGCGTGATCGAGGTGAACTCGGATTTCGAGCGCGGCGATTTCGAACGGCTACGCCAGATCGCCGAGCTGTCGCAGCGCCCGCTCAGCGTGCTGCTGCTGCAGATGCATCATGTCCCGCAGCGCTGGCGCGAAACGCTGGCCGGGATTCGCGCGGCACGCGCTGCGGGACTCGAGGTCACCGGCCAGGTCGGCTCACGCGCGGTCACCATCATGATGGGGCTGGAGGCCACGGTGCATCCTTTCGTCACGCACCCGCTGTGGCAGGCGATGGCCGATCTTGCCCCCGCCGAGCGCGTGGCGCGCATCCGGGGCGATGCGGCGCTGCGGCGCCGGCTGTGCGCGGAGCGGCCGGACGACGACCACACGCGCTGGGTCGCGAAGCTGCTCGAGCGCACGTTCCGGTTCGGCGAGCCGCTCGATTACGAACCCGATCCCGCCCGCAGCGTGGTGGCCGTGGCGCGCGAGCGCGGGTGCGACCCGTTCGACGTCGCGCTCGAGTGGCTGCTCGAGAACGACGGCCGCGCGCTGCTGCTGCACACCTTCGAGAACTACTACGACGGCAGCCTCGAGGTAGTGCGCGAGCAACTGCAGGACCCAGCGACGATCTGCGGCCTGGCCGACGCCGGCGCGCATGTCGGCCTGCTGTGCGACGCCGGTGCGCCGACCACGATGCTCACCCACTGGGCGCGCGACCGCAGGCGCGGCCCTGGCCTGCCGCTCGAAATGCTGGTCAGGAAGCAGACGCGCGACACGGCACTCGCCTATGGCCTGCGCGACCGCGGGTTGATTGCCCCGGGCTACAAGGCCGACTTCAACCTCATCGACTTCGGGCGCCTGCAAGCCCGGCTGCCCCAGCTGGTCTACGACCTGCCCGCCGGCGGTAAGCGGTTGGTGCAGCGTGCCGACGGCTACCGCGCCACGTTTGTTTCGGGCGTCGAAGTGATGCGCGATGGCGAGCCGACCGGCGAACTGCCGGGAAGGCTGGTGCGCGGCCCTCAGGGCGACGCGAAGACGCCGCAGGCCGCCGGGCTTGCCGCCGCCCGCTAGCCGGGCGGCGCGCCGAGCTCGAGGCGCGACGGTACGCCGTCCTTGCCCGCGCTGCTCGCCTCGCGCTTCCCGATTGTGACCCGCGCTGCCGCAAGCGACGTTCCCTCGGTCAGCGTGCGCCGTACCTCGGCCGCGCGCTGCTGCGCCAACTCGGTGAGCGCGGCGTCGGGGACGGGCGCGCTGCGCACGAGTTCGTCGAAAAGGCCGCGGTAGAACGCATCGTCATCACTTCCCTGGCCAACGAGCGCAAGCGCCGGATTGACGCGCCTCGCCGGACGTCCGGCCGATTTCTCGAATTTCGCCTGAAATGTCGCGACGGCGCCCTCGCCGCCCCGCTCGATCGCAATCGCCTCCAGCGCACGCTGCGTCTTGGCGTCGCGATAGGCCACCGCCTCGGGGTCGTCGTCTTGCCCGAGTGCCAGGCCGAGCTTTTCCGCCAGGGCCCTGCGCAGGGCACGCTCGTTTAGCGCCTTACCATCGGCTGCCGCGTCGACGCCGCCATGCACGGTCAGGCGGAGTTGCGGGCGCTTGGTGAGCGCCTCGGCCAGCTTCTTCAGCTTTTCCTGTTGCGGCGGCGCAAGCACGCTGCGGCCAGACCGGAAGAACACGGCGTCGGCCGGACCGTCGCCCGCACCGAGCGCTCCGCCGAGCGCGCGAAACGGCGCCGACACGAGGTTGCCGAGTACGGTACCGAGCGCGCCCATGATGACGCTGCTCAGGCTGAACTCCGGATTGTCGATGTCGCCCTGCACCGGAACGGCAAGGTCGATCTTGCCTTCGCTGTCCTTCAGCAGGGCAACGGCCAGATCGAGCGGCAGATCCTTGGCATCGGAACTTGGCACCGCCTCACCGAGCGTGAAGTCGCGCAGCACGATGTCGTTGTCGCCGCGCAGCGCATTGTTTTCGACCTTGTACTTGAGTCCGAGGTCGAGCCGCCCGGAGGCGATCTTGCGCCCCGCAAATGTCGCACTGTACGGCGACAGCGTGCTCATCTCGACGTTGCTGAACGCGACATCGATATCGGTGTAGCGCTTGGGTTGAAAGGGTGCCAGGCTGCCGCCCACGCGCACTTCACCGAACGGGCTGACACTACCCTCGAACTTGAGTGTCGTGCGGCTCTTCGCATCGGACGCAATGCCATTCGCCGTACCGCGCAGCTTCTCGACCTTGGCGGCAAACGGCAGCACGAGACTTTCGTCGGCAAAGTCGATCGTGCCATTGGCGACGCGCACCTGGTTCACCACAACGGGGAGCGGCCCTACGTCCGCGCCCGCAGCCTGCGCCGGCGCGGCTGCGGTCGCCTCCGCTTTCGTCGGATCGGCCTTGAGAATCTTGGCGAGGTTCACGCTGCGGTCCTTGAACACGACGATCTTGGCACCCGGCTCGCGCAGCAAAACTTCCTTCACGACGAGTTGCTGCGGATCACTGCGGTAGCGCACCGCCTTGGCTTGCAGTGCCCGCCATGCGAGGAAGCGCTCGCCGCTGTCGTCTTCCTTGAGCAGCAGGCGCTCGACATCCAGCGCGCCATCGACCGCCAGCGTCGCGCGCTCGGCCTTCCGACCCATGGCGATCTTCGCCTGTCCTGAGACCTCGCCCGATTCGAGTCGCAGAATGGTCAGCTTGGACACCATTGGCGCCAGCGGCTTGAGCGAAATCTGCTCCAGTTTCAGCGCGGCATCCGCACTGTCGCCGGACAACGCAAAGCGCCCGGATACGCTCGCCTGACCGCCCTGTGCGAGCACGAGCTGCGCCGCGTACGGGACCACCGCATCCGGCTCCGTGCTGATGTCCTGCAGGGTGGCGCTGAAGTCCTTGACGGCCAGCGCCAGCGCAGGCTGTGTCGTTTCGTCGCGGTAAGACGCCTGAAAGCGCTCAAGGTCCAGATGCTCGAGCGACACCGCCCACGGCCGGCCCTCGGCTTGCGCGCGTCGCGCTTCGGCAATGACCTCCCGCTGGATTTTGCCCTCGTCACGCGGGTTGAGCAGATCGGCGCCGCCGACGTTTCCGTCCGCCGCGCGCACGAGCTGCGTCGTACCGCCGCTCACCACGGCCTTCGCGATGCGGATCTTGCGCGCGTCGACGTCGATGCTCGTGCCCTCGAGCGTCATGCGCGCAAAGCGCAGCAGCGGTGCCTCGCCCGGCGCGCCGCCGCTCACGCCGTCCAGCTCCAGATCGAGCGGGCTCAGCGTGAGCGCGAACGGCTCGCCACCACCGGCCCTCGCCTCGAGGGCAAAGCGCGCGTCGAGCGAGTCGACGGCGAGCTCACTCGCCGCTTTGCGGCTCGCGTCGCGATAGCGCAGGCCGAAGGACTCGACGCGACCCGCGCCGAGTCGGAGCGTCCACGGTGCAGCGGCCGACGTCGCGGGCGCCTGGGCGCTGGCGCCAGCACCCGCTGCAGCTCGCCGCAGGATTCGCGCCCAGTCCAGTTCGCCCTTCGCGTCGACGTCGATCGCGGCGCGCCCGCCGCGCACGGTAACCGACGGAATCGTCAGTGCGCGTGTCGCGAGGTCGAAACGCGCCCCGTCGACCTGCGCTGCTTCGAGCTCGAGCGCCGGTTCGGCGGCGCCCGTGAACGCAAGGCGCAGGCCGTTGAGCTGCAGCTTGACCGGGTCCACGCTCAGCTGCACGCCGTCACGCCCATACGCGAACTGGTAGCCGAGCTCGGCATCGAGCGAGCCCGCCGGTTCTTCGATCGCGACACGCTCGCGCAGCAGCTTCCAGGCCGAGGCCGGCTTGACGCCCGTGGCGCGCACGCGCCCGGTCGAGGCGATCGGCTGCAGCGACACTTCGCCTTCCCACTGCGCCGACCCGCCGCCCGGCAGCGTCGCGTGCAAGCGGTAAGGTCCTTTGCGCTCGGGCAGCGTCGAGATGTCGTGCAGCTCGAGGTCGAGCGGCGCAATTGCGACCTGTGCCGGCTCGGCGCCCGAACGATCCGTCAGCGTGACACGCCCCTCGGCAATGACGACGTGCTCCAGAATCGCGCGCGGCGGAGCCGATGTCTCAGCCGCCGCCGATTCGGGCCCGGCAAGATCGCCGGCAAGTCGCGCCACATTGAGCGTGCCGTCGGCATCGAGCACGAGGTCGATCGCCGGCTGCTCGACGTGGACCTGCGCAACGGTCCAGGCCCAGCGCAACAAGCTCTTCAGCTCCAGATCGACGAACAGCCGGCCAACCGCCGCGATCGGTGCCCCGCTCGCCTCCTCCAGCCTGAACTCCTTGACTTCCAGTGTCAGCAGAAACGGGTTGATCCGCACCTCCCCAACACGGGCCTTGCGCTTCAAGACTTCTTGGGCGTACTCGGGTAGGGAACGCTCGATGTACGCGGGGACCACCCAGAAACCGAGCACCGCATAAAACCCGATGCAGGCGGCCAGCGCGACCGCCCAACGCCGCCAACGCGGCCGCCTCGGCCGTGCCGCGGGGCCGTCGCTCTTCTGCTCGTGCTCGGTGCCGCTCATTCAGACGGATCGCGGAGCCACCCGCTCCGCATACGCGCGGCTCGCATCCGCGGCGGGCACAATTTTAACCCGCCTACTCGACGTCCTCGATCCAGGCCTGCTGGATCGCCTCGAGGATCTTCTCCCCGCAGCGCTTGGGATCATCGTCGAAGCCCGGCAGCTGCTGCACCCACTCGTACAGGTCCGTGAAGCGCACCGTGTTCGGGTCGGTGTCGGGACGCGCATCGGCCAGTGCGATGGCGATGTCCTGGATATCGGTCCACTTCATGGCACAGCCCCCTTGGCTAATGTTCTTCGCGCGCCAGGTTGATCGTGTACTTGGGGATTTCGATCACCAGGTCCTGGCCGCGCAGCTTGGTCTGGCAGGACAGCCGCGAGGTGGCCTCCAGTCCCCAGGCCTTGTCGAGCATGTCCTCTTCCTTCTCCTCTGCCTGGTCGAGCGAGTCGAAGCCCTCGCGCACCACGACGTGGCAGGTGGTGCAGGCGCAGGACTTTTCGCAGGCATGCTCGATTTCGATGTCGTGCTCGAGCAGGCTGTCGAGAATTGTCTCGCCTTCGCGCGCGTCGATCTCGGCACCCGCCGGACACAGCGCGGCGTGCGGCAGGACTTTCAGTTTGGGCATCAGGCGTCGAAGTTCGCGATCTTCTGTCCAGCGAGCGCACGCTTCACGCTGGCGTCCATGCGGCGCGCGGCAAAGGGCTCGGTCGTGCGATTGAGTGCCTCGGTGACGCGCTTGATCGCGCGATGGTCACCGCTTTCGACGGCGGCGAGCAGCTCGGCCGCCAAGCGATCGATTTCGTCGCGCTCCGCTTTGTGCAGCAGCGCGCCGTCCTGGGCGAGCGCAGCCTCCACCGCACTCAGCAGGCGACGCGCGTCCACCGTCGCTTCCTGCAGCGCGCGCGCCAACATATCGTCCTTTGCATGCTCGACCGAGTCGCGCAGCATGCGCTCGATGTCGCGGTCCGCCAGGCCGTAGGAAGGCTTGACCGTCACCGCGGCCTCGACGCCGGTGGTCGCCTCGCGCGCACTGACCGCCAGCAGGCCATCGGCATCCACCTGGAAGGTGACGCGGATGCGCGCCGCACCGGCCGCCATCGGCGGTATGCCGCGCAGTTCGAACTTGGCGAGCGAACGGCAATCGGCGACGAGTTCGCGCTCGCCCTGCACGACGTGAATGCTCATTGCCGTCTGCCCGTCCTTGAAAGTGGTGAATTCCTGGGCGCGCGCCACTGGAATGGTCGAATTTCGGGGGATGATGCGTTCGACCAGGCCGCCCATCGTCTCGATGCCGAGGGAAAGCGGAATGACATCGAGCAGCAGCCAGTCCTCGCCCTGCGGCCTGTTGCCCGCCAGCACGTTGGCCTGCATTGCGGCACCGAGCGCCACCACTTTGTCAGGGTCGAGATTGTTCAGTGGATCGCAGCGGAAGAACTCCGCCACCGCGCGCTGAATCTCCGGCATGCGCGTCGCACCGCCGACCATCACCACGCCCTTGACGTCGGCCACCGTCAAGCCCGCGTCGCGCAGCGCCTTGCGCGTCGGCCCGAGCGTCTTCTGCACCAGCGTGTGCGTGATGCTGCAGAAGGTTTCACTCTTCAGCACGAGATCGACGAGTTCACCGCTCGATAGACGCGCCATCAGTGGCGCCTCGCCGTGCGCCGTGAGTGTCTCCTTGGCCTCGCGCGCCTTGCCGTACAGCAGCCGTGCGTCGCGCGGCTCGAGCAGCGAAAGCCCGGCTTGCTCGAGCGCCCAGCAGAAGACGCGATGATCGAAATCGTCTCCGCCGAGTGCCGCATCGCCGTTGGTGGCGAGCACCTCGAACACGCCGCGCGACAGCCGCAGGATCGAGATGTCGAAGGTGCCACCGCCCAGATCGAACACCGCGTACACACCCTCGGCCGCATTGTCGAGGCCGTAGGCGATCGCCGCCGCCGTGGGCTCGTTTAGCAGGCGCAGCACGTTCAGCCCGGCCAGCGTCCCCGCGTCCTTGGTCGCCTGGCGCTGCGCGTCGTCGAAATACGCCGGCACGGTGACCACGGCCCCGCTCAGTTCGCCGCCGAGCGAAGCTTCGGCGCGGGCCCGCAGCGTTTTCAGGATCTCCGCCGACACCTCGACCGGGCTTTTCACCCCGGCCACCGTCCGCAGCTGCACCATGCCCGGTGCATCGACGAAATCATAGGGCGCGTTCTCGATGTGATCGATGTCGCGCAGGCCACGCCCCATGAAGCGCTTCACCGAAACGATCGTATTCTTCGGATCGACGGCCTGGTGTGCCTGTGCCGCGTAGCCCACCTCGCAGCTGCCGTCGCGGCAGTAGCGCACCACCGAGGGCAGCAGCACGCGGCCGCGCTCGTCCGGCAGCGTCACGGCGACGCCGTTGCGCACGGTGGCGACCAGCGAATTGGTCGTGCCCAGGTCGATGCCCACCGCGAGCCGGTGCTCGTGCGGCGCGGTCGAAAGCCCGGGTTCGGAAATCTGCAGCAGCGCCATCGTGACGCCCGACTCAGGCCTCGATCACCTCGAAGGCCGACTCGATTTCGCTGTCGAGCCGCTCGAGAAACTTGAGCTCGCGCACCAGCGCCGCCGCGCCGTCGAAATCCTGGGCGCCGTCGATGCGCTCGGCCAGCCGCGCCTCGACGCGCAGGCGCTCCGCACCGAGCTCGGCGCGCAAGCCCTCGAGCCCGGCGGCATCGCGCGCCGCGGTGGCGGCCTCGAGCGCCTCGCGCAGCGTCATTTGTCGTTCGAGAAACTCCGCCGGCATCGCCGTGTTCGTCTCCAGCGCGACGTCCACGCCGTGCAGCTCGAGCAGGTGGCGCGCCCGCTCGAGCGGGCTTTGCAGAACGCGATAGGCCTCGTTCACGCGCGTCGTCCACTGCATCGACGCACGGCGCTCTGCGTCGCCAGCGTGCGCAAAGCGGTCGGGATGGATGCGCCCCTGGATCTCGCGATAGGCGCGGTCCAGCGCCGCGCGGTCCAGCGCGAAACCGGGCTCAAGTCCGAACAGATCGAAGTGGCTTTGCATCAGCAGTGGAAAAGGAACCAAAGGGCGCCGCGCGCGATTGGCCGCCCCCGCCGCAGCGAACCGCCGCGCGCCGCGGCGAGCGCATCCCGCTGGTCGGCCGGTCGCCCGGGGTTCCTGCAATCTAGACGTTGAAGCTTTCGCCGCAGCCGCACTCGTCCTTGACGTTCGGGTTCTGGAACTTGAACCCTTCATTGAGACCTTCACGCGCGTAGTCCAGCTCGGTCCCGTCAAGGTAAGGCAGGCTTTTGGGATCGACCACGACCGTCACGCCGTGGCTCTCGAAGGCGTGGTCCTCCGCGTTGAGGGCATCGGCGAACTCGAGCTTGTAGGCCATGCCCGAGCAGCCCGAGGTCCGTACCCCGACGCGTAGCCCGACGCCCTTGCCACGCTTGGCGAGGAACGTCCGTACGTGCTGGGCCGCCCTTTCGGTCAAGGTTACCGACATCGTCACAGTCCCCTTAGCCGACCGCGACCTTCTGCTCGGAGCCCGCGTCCGTCTCCGGCGTGGTCTCGCCGCCGCGGCGCTTGCGATAGTCCGCGATCGCCGCCTTGATGGCATCCTCGGCGAGGATCGAGCAGTGAATCTTCACCGGCGGCAGCGCCAACTCCTCCGCGATCTGCGTGTTCTTGATGCCCTCGGCCTGGTCGAGCGTCTTGCCCTTCACCCACTCGGTGACGAGCGAGCTGGAGGCGATCGCCGAGCCGCAGCCGTAGGTCTTGAAGCGTGCGTCCTCGATGACGCCATCGGCGCCGACCTTGATCTGCAGCTTCATCACGTCGCCGCAGGCCGGTGCGCCAACCATGCCGGTGCCGACCGAATCGTCTGCCTTGTCGAACGAACCGACGTTGCGCGGGTTTTCGTAGTGATCGATGACTTTGTTGCTGTATGCCATTGCGTTCTCCTGCCAAAAACGTGTGCTGCTAGATGCCTTTTCTGAAAGTTTCGCACTGCATTGCAGCACGTAGTGATGCAATGCAGTGCATCGTTGTTCCTAGTGTGCCGCCCATTGCACGTTGTTCAGATCGACACCGTCCTTGTACATCTCCCACAGCGGTGACATCTCGCGCAGCTTCGCCACCTTGGTCTTGAGGTGATTCACGGTGTAGTCAACCTCCTCTTCGCTCGTGAAGCGGCCGAGCGTGAAGCGGATCGACGAGTGCGCGAGCTCATCCGAGCGCCCCAGCGCACGCAGCACATACGACGGCTCGAGCGAGGCCGACGTGCAGGCCGATCCCGAGGACACGGCGATGTCTTTCACCGCCATGATCAGCGACTCGCCCTCGACGAAATTGAAGCTGACGTTCAGGTTGTGTGGCACCCGCTGCTCGAGGTCACCGTTGACGAACGCCTCTTCGATCTCGGTCATGCCCTTCAGCAGTCGATCGCGCAATGCCCGGATGCGCTCGTTCTCCGTCGCCATCTCGAGCCGCGCGATGCGGAACGCCTCACCCATGCCGACGATCTGATGCGTCGGCAGCGTGCCCGAGCGAAAACCGCGCTCGTGCCCACCGCCGTGAATCTGCGCCTCCAGCCGCACCCGCGGCTTGCGCCGGATGTACAGCGCGCCGACGCCCTTGGGGCCGTAGGTCTTGTGCGCCGAAAATGACATCAGGTCGGTCTTCAGCGCCTTAAGGTCGATCGGGCATTTGCCTGTCGCCTGCGCCGAGTCGACGTGGAACAGCGCACCGTGCTTCTTGACGATTTCGCCGATCGCCGCAATGTCCTGAACGACGCCGATCTCGTTGTTGACGAACATCACCGAGACCAGAATGGTGTCCTTGCGAATCGCCGCTTCAAGCTGCCCCAAGTCGAGCAGGCCGTTCGCGTCGACGTCCAGATAGCTCACCTCGAAGCCGCGCCGCTCCAGCTCGCGACAGGTATCGAGCGTCGCCTTGTGCTCGGTCTTGGCCGTGATGAGGTGCTTGCCCTTGGTCTTATAGAACTCAGCCGCGCCCTTCAGGGCCAGGTTGATCGATTCGGTCGCCCCTGAGGTCCAGACGATGTCCTTGGCCTCGCAGTTGACGAGTGCCGCGACTTCTGCGCGCGCGTTCTCCACCGCCTCCTCGGCCTTCCAGCCGAAGGCGTGCGAGCGGCTCGCCGGATTGCCGAAGTGCTCGGTCAGATATGGGATCATCTTTTCGGCGACGCGCGGATCGACCGGCGTCGTCGCGGAGTAATCCAGGTAGATCGGTAATTTCACGCTCTGCGTCCTCTGTCCGATGCTCAGGCTGCAATCGCCGCCTCGGGCTTCGCCTCCGCATTTTCGGCAGCGCGCCAGTCATGCAGCACCGCGACGTGCTTGCCGTGCTGATGTGCCACGAGATCGGCCACCGTCACCGAGGACAGGTAGTCGTACATCTTTGCGTTCAGCGTCGCCCACAAGTCGTGCGTCATGCAGCGACGATCGTCGAGACAATTCTCGCGCCCGCCGCACTGCGTGGCGTCGAGCGGCTCGTCGACTGCCGCGATGATGTCGGCCACGGTCACGTCCTGCACGGGCACCGCGAGGTAGTAGCCGCCGCCCGGTCCGCGCACGCTCTTCACCAGCGCGTGGCGGCGCAGCTTGCCGAACAACTGCTCGAGATAGGAGAGCGAGATCCGCTGACGTTCGCTAATCGCCGCCAGCGTCACAGGGCCTTTGGCCTGGCGCATCGCCAGGTCGACCATTGCCGTCACTGCAAAACGTCCTTTGGTGGTCAGTCTCATCGTTTCCTCTACATCAATACCCGATTGCGTTGCTCAACTATATCAAAATCCGACTAAATTAATCAACTAATATAGAAATACAATAAATCAATAAGTTAATTATACATTACTTGACTGCCCGCAGATTTTCCGCCGGCGTCGTCTGCGCCTCATGCTCCGCAAGTTCGCGCTGCAGCGCAGACAGCTGGCGCGTCAGCGTAGCCACCGCCTCTTCAAGCTCGTGCGTGTGCGTCACCATTTCCTGGATTGCCTTGGCGTAGGGGTCATCTTGGTTCTGCACCACCGCATAAGCGGCAAAGCGACGCGCCGCCGCCGGCGGGCTTGTCGCCTCAACGATGCGACCCGGCACCCCGACCACGGTCGCCTCGTCGGGCACGTCCTTGACCACCACGGCGTTCGAGCCGACCTTCGCGCCGTCCCCTACCCGGATCGGGCCGAGGATCTTGGCGCCGGCCCCCACCACCACGCCCTTGCCGAGCGTGGGATGGCGCTTGCCTTTGTTCCAGGTCGTGCCGCCCAGCGTGACGCCGTGGTACAGCGTGGTGTCGTCCCCTACCTCGGCCGTCTCGCCGATCACCACGCCCATGCCGTGATCGATGAACACCCGCTTGCCGATCGTCGCGCCCGGGTGGATCTCGATACCGGTGAGCCAGCGCCCAAAATGCGAAACCAGGCGTCCGAGCCAACGCAGCCCCGCCGACCAAAACCCGCGCGACAGCTTGTGCAGGTAGATCGCGTGCAGGCCGGGATAGCAGGTCAGCACCTCCCAAGTCGTCCGCGCCGCCGGATCCCGCTCGAAGATGGTCGCGATTTCTTCACGCAGCTGCTTGAACATGAAAGGCTTTCTCTGCTTTTGAGAAATGGAAATCCTAGGGTGTCCGACTACTTTAGTCAACTATTTTGCGCGTGAGTTCCCCATTAGCGCGCGCAGCAGGCCGCGCAGCACATTGACCTCCTCGCGCTCGAGTTGCGTGCGCGAGAACAGGCGCCGCAGACGTTCGCGGAATTTCATCGGCGCCGCGGGATCAAAGAATCCCACCGCCTCCGCCGCCTGCGCGAAGTGGGCGTGCAGGCCCTCGATGTCCGCGCGCGTGGCGAGCATCTGCCCGCGCTCGGCCGGCACGCCGGCGCCCGCCGCAACGCGCAGTTCGTAGGCCATCACCTGCACCGCCTGCGCCAGGTTGAGCGAGCCATAGCGCGGGCTGGCAGGAATGTGCACCAGCACCTGACAGGCGAGAACCTCGTCGTTGCTCAGTCCGGCACGCTCCGCGCCGAACACGATGGCGACGGGGCCCGCGGCCGCCTGCGCGATGGCGTCGAGCGCGGCCCCGCGCGCCGCCATGACGGGCGGCGACCAGTCGCGCGGCCGCGCGCTGAGCGCGTAGGCGGCCACGCAATCAGCGATCGCGTCCTGCAGCCGGTCAACGACGCGCGCCTGTTCCAGCACGTCCACCGCGTGGGCCGCCATCCAGCGCGCCTCGGGCGCGGGGAAATTGCCCGGCGCCACGAGGCGCAGATCTTCGATTCCCATGGTCTTCATGGCACGCGCCGCCGCGCCGATGTTGCCGGGATGGCTCGGCCGGCACAGCACCACGCGCATGCGCCGCAGCAGTTCCTCGCTCATGCGCGCAAGTGTACGCAATGCGTCACGTTAGAATCGCGCCGCAATGCACCCTTTATTGAACATCGCCATCAAGGCGGCGCGCCGCGCCGGCAGCGTCATCAACCGCGCCGCGCTCGAGGGCGCCACGCTCGAAGTGCGCGCGAAGCAGACGAACGATTTCGTGACGCAGGTCGAGGGCGCCGC
>JBFFEY010000034.1:0-30418 GCA_041558415.1 Burkholderiales bacterium
AATACTTGGTGCCGTTGCGGCCGCACAGTCGCAACAGGACCAGCGCGGGCAAGCGAATACGCTGATGGGCAACGAGCTGCTTGCCGATCGAACGCTCGAGAAAGGCGGACAGGCTTCGGGCGTCGTACTGTTTCGCGTTCCTGGCGGCGCGCAGAGCGCTGGCGGCGCAACGCTAAGGGCCTGGGTCGTCGACCCTACCGCCGCGACGGGCGTCCAGCTCGACGCTCCGCTGACCGGAGCGCAGGGTACCGTTGCACGCACGCCCAAAGTGGCAACGCCGATGCAGACCGTCGAAGCAAAGCCAACCACGGATGCGAAGCCACGCGCCGCACCGAAGGCAATGGCGAGTGCCTCGCCATCGGCGGTTGTTCGCGAATCGGCCCCACCTCGGTCCATGCCACCCGCCGCTGGGCCAGGCGGCTTGGGCGAAGGCAATCGCTGGGAGTACCGCTATATCGATTCGCGGAACGGGCGTACGACATCGCGCAGGTTCGAGATCACTCGGGTCGACGCGAGCACGATCGTGGAGCGCATCGAATTGGAGAACGGCAAAGTCCTTACCGCGACGCATCAAGGGGGCGCCTATTTGAGCATGGCTGGCGGGATGCAGTTCGCCCCCTATTACCTCGCGCTGCAGACCGTGGCTGTGCCGGGGCCGCTCGGTGAAATCAAGGTCCTGGGCGGCGACGCCTGCGCGACGCGCGTGGCGGCCGGTGGCGACTACGCGAGCGTTCTTGAGTGCGTGGTCAAAGCGGAAGTCGCGGGACGCGATCGCGTCACCGTGCCCGCCGGCACGTTCGAGGCAGTTCGCGTACGCGTCACGATCCTCTCGCAGCGGCCTCTCGGCCGCGCACGGCAGCACATCGGCGACGGCGATTATTGGATCTCGCCCCAAGCGGGCCGGCTGATCAAGGCAACGGTGCAATACCACGGCCCTTACCCGTGGACCGAAACGATGGAACTTGCGTCGATGACACCCGCGGCCGCAGAAACCCAGCGCGCCCAGTCGCCTGTTCTTGCCGCAATGCGCCAGCCCGCGACGGCGACGCTCGCACCACCGCCCGATGGCGTCCTGCTCGGAGACCTTCTCGCCATGGGAGGCAGAAAGCTGTCGCCCGACGAAACCAGAGCAGCGTTGACGAGCGGCACGCTGCGCGGCGTCACCCCTGACGGTGCGGTGGTGGTGGCGTCCTACAGCGCCGACGGCCGTGTGACCGGGTCGGTCAATGGCAACGACATGGCCGACGGCAAATGGCGAATCGACGGCTCCGGGCGCAGCTGCGTCGATGTCTGGATTCCAAGGTACCGGCGCACCTACGAGAACCTTTGCCGCTACTGGTTCAAGTTCGGCGAAGCGCTCTACTTTCCGTCGGAGTCGGACAACGACGCCAATCCTGGCGCCCGCATGAGCAAGCGAACGCTCACGCCGCGCTGACGCTGCCGCTGAACTGACCCGAGCGGATAACTACGCCTGCCACACGGCGTAGCCCTCCTCGCGCAGCCCGATCGCCAGCTCGACCTCCATCTCGCGTGCCGCCTCGTACGGCATCGGGTTGGCGAAGGCATACAGCTCGGGCAGCAGCCGCACGCCGTAGCGATAGACGAAACGATTCGCCTTCTCGCCCTTGAGGTGCTTGGCGAGACGTTCCTCGGGCGCAAGGCCGGTCATGCCGACGTAGACGCAGGGCTTCTTGCCGGCATAGCCCGCATTGGCCTTGCGAAAGCGCGCCTCCTTTTCCCACACCTCGGGTGCGAGCTGGACGACGTAGACGTTGTGATGGGCTTCGCTCATCGGACTGCGAAATGCCCGCGCATGGTAACGCTCGCGAACCGCTACACTCGCACCCCATGAAGACACCGCACCTTTTCACCCCGCTCAAGATCCGCAAGCTGACGCTCAAGAACCGCATCGTGGTCGCGCCGATGCACCAGTACTCGGGCGTCAAGGGTTTCCCCACCGACTGGCACGTGATGAACGCCGGACGCTTCGCCGCCGGCGGCGCGGGCCTGTTTTTCGTCGAGTCGACCAAGGTCGAGCGCCGCGGCTGCGGCACGGTGGGCGACCTCGGGCTGTGGGACGACGCCTTCGTGCCGCACCTCAAGCGCATCACCGAGTTCGTGCACGCCTGCGGCGCGGCCTGCGGCATCCAGCTCGGCCACTCGGGGCGCAAGTCGAGGATCGGGCGGCCCTGGGAAGGCGGCCGGCCGCTCGAGCCGCATCCCGACATCGACGACTGGGACGCCTGGGAGCTGGTCGCGCCGAGCGCGCTGCCGGCCGACCCCAAGTCGCCGGTGCCGCGCGCGCTGGAGAAAAAGGAGATCCGGAGTATCGCGGAAGCCTGGGGAAGCGCGACGGCGCGCGCGCAGGCCGCGGGCTTCGACATCGTCGAGATCCACGGCGCGCACGGTTTCCTGATCCACGAGTTCCTCTGTCCGCAGTCCAATCAGCGCACCGACGAATACGGCGGCAGCCTGGAGAACCGCATGCGCTTCGCGATCGAGGTCAGCGAATGCGTGCGCGCCGCGTGGCCGAAGGAAAAGCCGCTCTTCATGCGCCTGTCGGTGGACGACGGCGCGGGCTGGGACCCGGACGGCAGCGTCGCGCTGGCCAAGGTCCTCAAGACCAAGGGCGTCGACGTGATCGACTGCTCGGGCGGCGGCATCCTGCCCGGCGCGGTGCCGGGCGCGCCGGTGGGCTACGGCTACCAGGTGCCCTACGCCGAGAAGCTCAAGCGCGAGGCCGGCATCATGACCATGGCGGTCGGCCTGATCGTGCGCGCCGCGCAGGCCGAGGACATCCTGCGACACGGCCAGGCCGACCTCGTCGCGCTGGCGCGCGAGATGCTCTACAACCCGAACTGGGCGATGGACGCGGCGCAGAAGCTCGGCGTCGACCCGGAGTTCAAGGCCGTGCCGCCGCCGATGGCCTACTGGCTCGAGCGCCGGCGCGCGACGGCCAAGGACGTGGTGCCCTCGACCTTCGAGGCCGAGAAGTCGGCGTAGACGCGCAGGTGGCCGCGAACATCGCGGCCCGCCTCCCCGCTTGACGTCCGTCAACCCGCCCGGCGCGGGTTGTGTCTACGCTTGCCTTACACGGCAGCGTGGAAAGCAGCCATGCAGATGTGGACCACGGATCCGATCTCCGGTCGAGAGGTGACCAATCTCGCCGCCGCGCCGTTCGTCATCGAAGGCCGCGGCAGGTACGCGCTGAAGATCTACTTCGAGTCGGAAGCCAACAAGGCCGAATACGAAGGGGTCGAGCTCGAGTACCTCGACGAAGATCCGAGCCTGAGCGTCGAAGCGCATCGATAACGACGGCCGGCGGCCGCAGAAGCGGGGGGTCGCGCGCCACCCGGCAGCCGCACGCGTCGACGCGCAACGGCGCCGGCAGGCGGCGATGCGCTTCGCCTTCGGCGGCAAAACGCGTGAACTATTTCACGGATTGCCCGCCGCGCGCGCCCGACTCACCCTTTTGCCGTATTGACCCTGCACCGCGTCGCGCAGAGGCTAGCGCCTCACGCATCTACAACAACAAGAACGGAGGCCACGATGCGCATCTGCCTCACCGATCCGATCTCGGGCAGGGACGTCCGCAACATCACCCTCGCGCCTTTCGTCATCGAAGGCCGCGGCGACGGCGCGATCAAGATCTACTTCGAGTCCGAGCGCAACAAGGCCGAGTACCAGGGCGTCGAGCTCGAGTACGACGAAGACCTCTAGCGGGGTCTAAAACGGGGTCAGACCCCTGTGGATAAGTCGCGCCGACGCCTGTTCCGGAAGTCGCTTAAGACTTATCCACAGGGGTCTGACCCCAATTAGCGAGCTCGCTGTTCCGGCGGTCGGTCACCAGCATGTGGCCGGGCGCGTGCGTGATGCACAGCGGCGGGCGCGCCTGCGCCACCGCGGACTGCGGCGTCACGCCGCAGGCCCAGAACACCGGCAGCTCGTCGTCGCGCACGCCGACGAAATCGCCCACCCAGGGCTTCGCTATATCCGCGATGCCGATCATCTCCGGCTTGCCGATGTGGATCGGCGCGCCGTGCACCGCCGGATAGCGCGCGGTGATCTCGATCGCGCGGATCGCGTCGGCCGGCGTGAACGGCCGCATCGACACCACCATCGGGCCGCGGAAGGGGCCGGCCGGCGCGGTCTCGATGCTGGTGAGGTACATGGCGACGTTCCTGCCCTCGGCAACGTGGCGCACCGGCACGCCGGCCGCGATCAGCGCTTCCTCGAAGGAGAACGAGCAGCCGAGCGCGAAGGCCACCATGTCGTCGGTCCACAGCTGCGCGATGTCGCTGAGCTCCTCGACCAGCTCGCCGTCGCGGTAGACGCGGTAGCGCGGCACGTCGCTGCGGATGTCGAGGTCGTCGGCCAGCGCGGGCAGGCGCGGATCGCCGGGGTCGGAGGCCGCGAGCAGCGGACAGGGCTTCGGGTTGCGCTCGCAGAAGGTCTTGAACTCGCGCGCCCACGCGCCCTGCAGGATGCAGACGTTGGCCTGCACGATGCCGGGCGCGAGCCCGCCGGTGTGCCCCGTATGCGCGCCGGCACGCACCGCATGGCGCACCGCGCGCGGATCGCGGGTATCGAAGGCTTGTTCGGCGCGCGGCGCGGCGCTGGCCACGATGCTCAGCCCGCGGCGAGCTTCACGCTGCCGCGCTCGATCACGTAGCTGCGATCGAGCAGGCCGTGCAGGTGCTTGTCGTTCGATTCCGCGACCAGCACCGACTCGCCTTCGGACTTGAGGTCGCGCAGGATCTCGACGAAGCGGCGCGCCAGCACCGGCGCGATGCCCTCGGTCGGCTCGTCGAGCAGCAGCAGCTTGGTGCCGACGATCAGCGCGCGCGCCAGCGCCACCATCTTCTGCTGGCCGCCGGAGAGCTCGGTCGCGGGGCGGCTGCGGAACGCGGCGATCTCGGGAATCAGCGCGTAGATCCAGTCGAGCCGCTTCTGGTAGTCGCCGCCGCGCGTCGCCCACACCGGCACCAGGATGTTCTCCTCCGCGGTGAGGTCGGGCACCAGGCGCCGGTCCTCCGGCATGTAGCCGATGCCGAAGTGCGCGCGGCGGTGCCCCGGCTCGCTGCCGAGATCGCGCGTGTCGAAGGTGATCTTGCCGGCGCGCGCGCGCAGCACGCCCATCACGCTGCGCAGCAGGGTGGTCTTGCCCGCACCGTTGCGCCCGATCAGGCCGCACATGTTGCCGCTCGGCACGCCGAGCTCGATGCCGCGCAGCACCGGCACCACGCCGATGTCGACATCCACCCCCTGCAGCTCAAGCATGGCCGCTCCCCGACTCCGGCTGGTACTCGGCGCCGATGACGAATTCCTGCACCTTGGCGTCGCGCAGCGCCTCGGCGGGCGGCGCGTCGCAGATGATCTCGCCCTGGTAGAAGGCGAGCACGCGGTCGACGTAGCGCTCGACGATCTCCATGTCGTGCTCGATGAACAGCACCGTCATCTCGTCCTGCTTGAGCGCGTCCATCACCACGTTCATGAGCGGCTGCTTCTCCTCGGTGCTGATGCCGCTGGTCGGCTCGTCGAGCAGCAGCACCGTCGGCCGCCCGGCCACCGCCATAGCGATGTCGAGCAGCTTGCGCGCGCCCTGCGACAGGTCGCTCGCCAGGTGGTCGCGGTAATCGGCGATGCGGTAGCGCTCCATGAGCCGTTCGGCGCGTTCGATGAACTCCGGGCGCCGCAGCGTGCGCAGCATGCCCAAGCCGGACGATTCGGCGATCGCCACCGCAGTGAGCAGGTTCTCGAGCACCGAGAGCGAGACGAACACCTGGCTGACCTGGAAGGAGCGGCAGATGCCGAGCCGCGCGATCGAGCGCGGCGCCATCCCGGTGATCTCGCGCGAGCGGTACAGGATCGCGCCGCGCGTCGGCTTGAGGTAGCCGGTGATCATGTTGACGAAGGTCGTCTTGCCGGCGCCGTTGGCGCCGATGATGCCGACCGTCTCGCCGGCCGAGAAGGTGACGTTGATGTTCGACGCGGCGGTGACCGCGCCGAAATTCTTGTGCAGGTTGCGAACGTCGAGAATCGGGGGCGGCATGTCAGGCCTCCGTTCCCGGCGCCGCGGCCGCGCGCTTGCCGACCAGCCGGCCGGTGAGCTTCTGCACCAGCCCCCACAGCCCGCCCGGCAGGAAGAAGATGATCACCAGCAGCGTGCCGCCGACGATCATCTGCCAGGCGTGCGGCATCCACTCGAAGGCGTAGGTGCGCAGGATCTCGAACACGAACGAGCCGATGAACGGCGCCGCCACGCTGCCCGGCCCGGACAGGATGGTGACGAACACCAGCTCGCCCGAGGCGGTCCAGTTGACCATCGAATCCGGATCGACCTGGCCCAGCGCCAGTGCCATGAAGCCGCCGCCGAGGCCGGCGAGGAAGGTCGACATCACGTACTTGATGTGGATCGCGTGCTCGGCCGAATAGCCGAGGTACTCGACGCGGATCTCGTTGTCGCCGATCGCGGTGGTGAGGCGTCCGAGCGTCGAGCGCAGGTAGGCCTGCACGCCCACCGCCACCGCCCAGCCCACCACCATCAGCACGCAGAGCAGCGCCAGCTTTCCGTCGGAGGCGTCCTCGAAGCCGATGCCGGCAAAGGTCGGCTGCTCGATGGTGAAGCCGTCGGTGCTGCCGAGCGCTTCGGTCTTCACCAGGATGCCGTAGAGGATCATCGAGAACGCCAGGTTGAGCATGGCGAAGAAGATGTCCCGGTAGCGCCGCACGATGAAGCCGATCAGGAAACCGAGCACCGTCGAGGCGCAGGCCGCCGCGCCGAGCAGCAGAAAGGCGTCGGTCAAGCCGGTATAGCGGTTCAGCATGGCGACGGTATAGGCGCCGAGGCCGAAATAGAGGGCGTGGCCGAAGGACACCAGGCGCGTGCGCCACAGCACCATCAGGCCGATGACGACGATGGCGCGCGAGAAGCCGAACAGCATCTGGTTGACGATCCAGCTCGGCACCAGCGCGCTGACGACCAGCAAGACGCCGAGCGCGATCGTCAGGCCCTGCACCGTGCGGTCGCGCAGCAGGGTCATATCTTCCTCGCCTTGATCGGCGCGAACAGGCCCTCGGGCCGGAACACCAGCACCGTTGCCATCACCGCGTAGATGACGAACAGCTCGAACTGCGGGAACTTGTGTACGGCGAGGGCGCGCACGATGCCGACCGCGAGCGCGCCGATCATGGCACCGGGCACGCTGCCCATGCCGCCGATCACCACCACGGCGAACGACAGCACGATGACGTCGATGCCGAAGCCGGGCGCCACCGACACGGTCGGCGCGATGTAGGCGCCGCCCAGCGCACCGAACATCGCCCCGAGCGTGAACGTCACGATATAGACGCGCGTCACGTTCAGGCCCATGGTCACCGAGACCTCGCGATCGTAGATCACCGCCGAGAGCAGCTTGCCCCAGCGGGTACGCTTGAGCGCGAGCCAGCCGCCGATCGCGATCACCACCGCCAGGCCGATCAGGGTGAGGCCGTAGGCGTCGCGCGCGATGCCGCCCAGCTCGACCGCGCCGAGCAGCTGCATCGGCTGGAACGCGAAGTAGGGATCGACGCCGAACACGAGCAGGATGACGTCTTCCAGCACGAGAAAGGTGCCGAAGGTGGCCAGCACGATCAGCACCTCGTCGCGGTGGTACATGAACTGCAGGATGCCGCGCTCGAGGATCAGGCCGAGCACCAGGCCGACCAGGAGCGCCGAGAAGAAAATGATGATGAAGCCGGCCCAGTCGGGCCAGCCGGCGTTCGCCGCCAGGCCGATGAGGAACGCCGCGGTATACGCGCCCCAGGCGTAGAAGCTGCCGTGGGTGACGTTCAGGATCTTCATGACCCCGAAAATGATCGTCAGGCCCACCGATACGATGAACAGGTACGACGAGAACACCAGCCCGTCGAGCAGAATCGTGAGCGCGGCTTCCACCCTGTCGTCCCCGTCAGGAAAACTCGGTTGCTTGTTGCGTTGTCGGAAGTGAAGCGGCGAGCGGGGCGGCAAGGCCGCCCCGCTCGTCCGGGCTGCTCAGCGCAGCGCCAATGCTACGAGCACTTGGCGCCCTTCATCCCCCCCTTGATCCAGTCGACGCTGTTCACGCCCTCGGGCGGATTGACGCACTCGGCCGGGTAGAACTTCACCTTCTCCATCTTCAGCTCGCCGGCCTTGGCGTCCCACTTGGTGATGCCGTAGCCATTCTCGGTGATCGCCTGGTGCCCGTTGCCGAGCGCCATCTTGACGGTCGTCGAGAACGACTCGAACTCCGCGCCCGCGAGCGCGTCGATCACCTGGTCCTGCGTCGGGAAGCCGCCGGCCTTCTTCGCCGCGGTGTCGTAGGCGTACTTCACCGCGAGCACCGCCTGCGCGTACTGGTAGGCCGGTCCGGGCGGGAAGGTGCCGTAGCCGTAGCGTTCCTGGTAGGCCTTGATGAGCCACTTGTTGAGCTCGCTCGGGCGGTCGCGCACGATCGCGCCGTACGGTCCGCGCGCGCCGAGAATGACGCCATCGGGCATGCGCTTGTTCAGCCGGTAGGCCGACGTCTCGCCGACCGTGAAGATCACCTTCTTCTTCTTGAACAGGCCGCGCGTCTGCCCCTGAAAAATGAAGCTCTCCAGGTCGCCGTCCCAGAAGCTGGTGTGGATCAGATCGGCCTTGTCGAGCAGCAGCGCCGAGATTTCGGTGGAGTACTGGCCCTGGAAGATCTTCGGCCACTGCAGCTTGGCGGACCCCTTGGCCTTGGTGATGAGCTGCATCGTCGCGTCGAAGTCGCGCCAGGAATCCTGACCCCAGGCGTAGTTCTGGTTGATCGCGCTGTAGCTCTTGACCTTCGGGAAGTTCTCCTTGACGTAGTAGGCCGCGGCGACGTTGTCCGAGGTGGCGTGGCTCATCGTGCGGAACACGTAGCGCACGTTCTTGTTCTCCTCGAAGATGCGCGGCGTGCCGCAGACGGCGAACACCGTGAGCTTCTTCAGCTCCTCGGCCACGGGCGTGAGCGCGGCGCAGGTGCCGCTCGAGATGTAGCCCAGCGCCACGTCGACGCCGCGCTTCTCGACCATGTTGCGGTACTCGGCGACCTGCTTGGTGTTGCCGCCCGCCTCGTCGATGAACTCGACCTCGATCTGCCGCCCGGCAAGGCCCTTGCTGTTGTACGGTGCCGGCAGCTGGCCCTTGTTAATCGCCTCGATGACCACCTCGGCGCCGTTACGCGACGGCACGCCAAAGGGGCCGGCGGCCGGTCCCGACAGGAACGCCACCACGCTCATTTTCACCGGATTGTCCTGCGCGACCGCCATGCTCGCCGGCGCGAGCGCAGCCGCTACCCCGGCCGCAATCGCGGCCATCTTGAATTGCTTCATGATCCCTCCTCCTCTAGGTGAGACTGGGCGATGTTGCAGCAGTCCCGTAACCCGGTCAAGTTTATCCACAGGAGCCTGAGCCCGGTAATCGCGCCTGCATGTAGAGCAAACGCCCTTTTGTCTCGTGATTTTGGCGATTGTGGAAAAAGCGCCCACAATCGCCAAAATCACGAGATCGGATTGTCGATCACGAGCGATAGTTATCCACAGGGGCCTGGCCCCATGAATGTCATGCAAGGTCTCTTATCCGTCTGGAACGACATCGACGCCGAGGACGAAGACGCGTTCAACGCCTGGTACCACGAGGAGCACCTGGGCGAGCGCCTCGCCATGCCCGGCATCCACACGGCGCGGCGCTATCGCAGCCTCGACCGCCCGCGCGGCTACGCCGCGCTGTACGACACCGACGGGCTCGAGCCGCTGCGCTCGCCGGCCTACCTCAAGCTGCTCGCCAATCCGACGCCGCGCACGCAGGCGATCATGCCGCGCTTTCGCAACATGGTGCGCGCGGCGTGCGAGATCCATGCCGACCACGGCGATGCAGCGAAGAGAAACGAGGCCGGCGCGGTGCTCGCCGTGCTCGAGCTGCCCGGCGGCGTCGATCCGGCGCAGCGCAAGGCGCTCGAAGCGAAGAGCGCGCCGCTGCTCGCCGCCGGCAGCGTGCAGCGCCTGCGGCTGGCGGTGCCCGACGAAAAGGCCACCCGCGTGCCGAACCCGGAAGCGAAGCTGCGCGCAAAGCCGGACGCGATTCCCGCGCCCTTCCTGCTGATCGACGGCGCCGCCGAGGATGCGGTGCGTGCCGCCGCGGCGACGCTGGGCGCGGCGCTCGGCGCGCCCGGCCCGGCACGGCTCTACGCCCTCATCGAGGCACGCAGCAAGTAGTCGCGGCGCGCGAACCCGCGCGCGGCCTGCATTCATTTCGCCCGGCGCCGGCGCTAAGATCGACGCCAGAGCCCACCCGGAGGAGGCCCGCTGTGCGCTTCGAGACCATCCTGTACGAGGAAGACGGCCCGATCGGCTGGCTGACCCTGAACCGTCCCGAGGACGGCAACATGTTCACGCCGCAGATGTGCCACGAGATCCGCGACTGCGTGAACGAAATCCGGCGCGAGACGCGCACCCGCGTGCTGGTGCTCACCGGCGCCGGCGACAAGTTCTTCTGCATCGGCGGCCGAAAGGAAGGCATGGAGGACACGTTGCTCTACGCCGGCGTGCTGCCGACCCTCGAGATGTACGAGTCGATCGACCGCCTGCAGAAACCCGTCATCGCCTCGGTGAACGGCTACGCCGTGGGCGGCGGCAACGTGCTGCAGGTCGTGTGCGACCTCACCATCGCCAAGGAAAGCGCCGTGTTCCGCCAGGTCGGCCCGATGATGGGCAGCTTCGACGCCGGCTTCGGCACCTGGTACCTGGAAGACCTGGTCGGCAAGAAGAAGGCCAAGGAGATGTGGATGCTCAACCCGCGCCTCTCGGCGCGGGAAGCGCTCGCCATCGGCCTCGTCAACCGCGTCGTGCCCGACGATGCGCTGCGCGAGGAGACGCGCAAGATGGCGCTCGAGCTCGCCGAGCGCGGCGCCTTCGCCCTGGCTTCCATCAAGGGCGCCTTCAACGCGCGCCACGGCGGCGTCGGCGGCCTGGCGCGCATGGCGCACGACCTGCTGCTGCGCGGTTACCTCGAGAGCGAGGAGTCGCAGGAGCTGGGCGAGGCGTTCCGCGCCAAGCGCAAGCCGGATGCGGGGAAGTTCGGGCGGTAAGGAACGACGCCGAAACAGCGACGCGATTGATGAAACGCGCAGGCACAGGTGAGAAAAATCAATCTCCCGACTTTGTGCATTCTCGCCATCGCATGACTGTGTGCACCGCCGGCGAGAATGCACAAAGTCGGGAGACCAATGGGCCTACGATCGACCGCCGAGCTTCGATATGAGCGCGATCGCTCTCCGAATGCCTGATTCGTGCCGACCGTGAACACCCTCCTCACCCTGCTCAACCCGCGCGAGGCCGAACGCCACTACGCCTGCGGCGCCTGGCGCGCCGACACCTTCTACTCGCTGCTCGCGCGCCACGCCGCCGAGCGCCCCGACGCGCCCGCCCTGCGCGACGCGCGGCTGCGACTTTCCTGGCGCGCGCTGCTCGAGTGGGTCGATGCCGTTGCGGAAAACCTGCATCGCGCGGGCGTCAAGCGCGGCGAGCGCGTCGCCGTGTGGCTGCCGTCGCGCTGCGAGAGCGTGGTGACGCTCATCGCCTGCGCGCGCAACGGCTACGTCTGCAATCCGTCGCTGCACCAGAACTACACGGTGGCCGAGATCGTGCAGCTGCTCGAGCGCACGCGCGCGGCGGCGCTCGTCATGCAGCCGGGCTACGGCGCCGACGCGGCAAAGGCGGACATCGTCGCCGCGGCGCAGGCGCTCGGCCACGTCAAGGCGATCTACGCGGCGCCCAGCGCGCAGGGCGGCGATGCGCGCACGCGGCCGTTCCCGGCGCGCGCGGCGGGCCTCGCGCCTTCGCAGCCGCCGCTCGACGATCCGGACAAGATCATCTACCTCGCCTTCACTTCGGGCACCACCGGGGTGCCGAAGGGCGTCATGCACAGCGACAACACGCTGCTCGCCAACGGCCGCGCCATGGTCGAGGACTGGCATCACGATTCATCGACCGTGCTGCTGAGCCTCTCGCCGATGAGCCACCACATCGGCACGGTGGCGGTGGAGCAGATGCTGGCGGCCGGCTTCGAGCTGGTGGTGAACGACCCGCCCGCCGGGCTCGCGCCGCTCGACTGGGCGATCGAGGCCGGCGCCACCTACGTCATGGGCGTGCCGACGCACGCCATCGACCTGCTGGCGGAGGCCAGGCGCCGCGGCGCGCAAAAGCTCGGCGCGGTAAGGCTCTTCTACATGGCGGGCGCGCCGATCCCGCGCGAGGTGGCGCAGGCCTTCCTCGACATGGGCGTCACGCCGCAGAACATCTACGGCATGACCGAGAACGGCTCGCACCAGTACACGCTGCCGACGGACGACGCGCAGACCATCGTCGAGACCTGCGGGCGCGCCTGCCACGGCTACGAGACGCGGATTTTCGACGCCGAGAACCCGGACCGCGAGGCGCCGGCGGGCGCAGTGGGCGAGATCGGCACGCGCGGCGCGCTCTTGATGCTCGGCTACTTCGACAACCAGCTCACCACCGAGGCCTCGTTCAACGCCGGCGGCTGGTTCCTCTCGGGCGACCTCGGCACGCTCGACGAACGCGGCTGCCTGCGCATCATGGGCCGCAAGAAGGACCTCATCATCCGCGGCGGGCACAACATCCACCCGGCACGCATCGAGGATCTCGCGCACCGCCACCCGGCGGTGCAGAAGGCGGCGGCCTTCGGCGTGCCGGACGCGCGCCTCGGCGAGAAGGCCTGCCTCGCGGTGATCCTGCGCGAAGGCGAGCGCGTCACGGGCGAAGCGATGCTCGAACACCTGCACGCGGCCGGCCTTTCCAAGTACGACATGCCGGAATTCTTTCTCGCCCTGGACGCCTTCCCGCTCACCGCGAGCGGCAAGATCCTCAAACGCGAGCTGCAGGAATGGGCAAAGCAGGGGCGCATCGCAGCGCAGCCGGTGCGCTGGCGCGAGCCCGCAAAGGAGACATGAGATGGCCATCAAGCTGACCCGGGTCGAGGAATTCGCCCTCATCCGCCTGAACCGCCCCAAGGCGCTGAACGCGCTGTCGTTCGCGCTGGTGCGCGACCTGGCGCGCGCCTTCGACGAGGTCGCGGCGAGCGACGCGCGCGCGCTGATCATCACCGGCGCGGGCGAGAAGGCGTTCTGCGCCGGCGCCGACATCGCCGAGCTCGGCGGGCGCACGCTGATGGAGCAGAAGCGCGGCGCCGAGCTCGGCCAGGCGACCTTCGCCATGCTCGACCGCCTGCCGATGCCCTCGCTGGCCATCGTCAACGGCTACGCTTTCGGCGGCGGGCTGGAGCTGGCGCTCGCCTGCACCTTCCGCCTGGTGACGCCGAACGCCAAGCTCGGCACGCCGGAGATCAAGCTCGGCCTGCTGCCGGGCTACGGCGGCACGCAGCGCCTGCCGCGCATCGTCGGCGAGGCACGCGCGCTCGAGATGGTGCTCACCGGCAAGAGCGTCGATGCGCAGCTCGCGCTCGCCTGGGGGCTCGCCAGCCGCATCGTCGAGGGCGACGAGAAAGCGGTGCTCGGGGAGGCGCTGGCCTTCGCGCGCGAATTCTCCGGCTACAGCCTGCCGGTGCTGTCGCTCGCGCGCGAGGCGGTGCGCCGCGCGCTCGACACGCCGCTGCACGAGGGGCTGAAGATCGAGGCCGATTTGTCCACGCTCGCGTTCAACACCGAGGACGCCGCCGAGGGCACCGCGGCCTTCCTCGAAAAGCGCAAGCCGAAGTTCAAGGACCGCTGATGGCAAGTGGTCTGGTGATCGCCGTCACCGGCGCGAGCCGCGGCATCGGCGCGGCGATCGCGCTCGAGCTCGCGCGCCGCGGCCACCGCGTCGGCTGCCTGACGCGCAAGGGCCGCGGCATCGAGCGCGAGGGCATCGAGCCCGCGCTCGCCGCGCGCATGATCGCGGTGACCTGCGACGTCGAAGACGAAGCCTCGGTGAAGCGCGCCTTCGCGCGGCTCGCCGAGCAGGCCGGACAGATCGACGGCCTGGTGAACAACGCCGGCCTGCACCTCGACGGCAAATCCGCCGAGCTGCCGACCGCGACCTACGAGAGAATCATGAACGTCAACGCCCGCTCGGTGTTCGTCTGCGCGCGCGAGGCCTACCCGCACCTCGAGGCGCGCGGCGGCACGATCGTCAACATCGGCTCGTTCTTCGACAAGATGGGCGTGAAGCGCAACCTCGCCTACTGCGCCTCGAAGGCCGCGGTCGGCGCGATCACGCGCTGCCTGGCGGTGGAATGGGCGCCGAAGAAGATCCGCGTGCTCGACGTCGCGCCGGGCTACATCGCCACCGAGCTCAATGCCGAGCAGATGAGGGGGCCGCTCGCCGAGTTCCTGCGCCAGCGGGTGCCGGTCGGCGGGCCGGGCAGCGCCGAGGAGGTGGCGCGGCTGGTGGCGGCGCTGTTCGAGGAGGACCTGCCCTTCCTCACCGGCGAGACGATCTACATCGACGGCGCACAGGGGATGGCACACTGATGAGAACGACGACGGTTTTCGAGCGACTGGACGCGAGCCTCGCGCTCGATGAAGACGAGCGCATGCTGCTCGAGTCGGTGAGCAGCCTGGCGCGCGAAGAGTTCGCGCCGCGCGCCGAGGGCTACGACCGCAGCGGCGAATTCCCCTGGGACAACGTCAACGCGATCAACGCGCTGGGGCTGAACGCGATGTTCGTGCCCGAGGCCTACGGCGGCGCGCAGCTGTCCTACGCCTGCTACCTCGCCTGCGTGCGCGAGATCGCCAAGGCCTGCGCCTCGACCGGCATCATCTGGGCGACCACCTTCCACGCCATGAAGCCGCTCATCGACTTCGGTGCGGAGGCGCAGAAAAAGCGCCTGCTGCCGAGGATCGCCAAGGGCGGGCTCGCGGCGCTGGCGATCACCGAGCCGAGCGCGGGCTCGGACGCCACCGGCATGAAGACGCGCTTCACGCCGAAGGGCGACGACATCGTCGTCGACGGCGGCAAGACCTTCATCACCAACGGCGACGTCGCCGATCTCTACCTGCTGTTCGGCAAATGGAGCGAGATCGACGACGACAAGGGCTCGATCTCGGTGCTGCTGCTGGAGAAGGACACGCCCGGATTGAGCGTGGTGCGCACCGAGGACAAGATGGGGCACCGCGCCTCGAGCACCGCGACCATCGCCTTCGATGCCTGCCGCGTGCCGCGCGCCAACCTGCTCGGCGCGCCGGGCGAGGGCCTCAAGCTGCTGCTCGCCTCGCTCAACAAGTCGCGGCCGAGCGTGGCGGCGCACGCGCTCGGCATCGCGCGCGCCGCGTTCGAGGACGCCGTGGCCTACATCAACGAGCGGCGCCAGTCGGGTCGGCGCATCGTCGAATTCCAGGGCATCCAGTTCCTGCTCGCCGACCTCGCCGCCGAGCTGGCGCAGTGCGAGGCCTGGCTGTGGCACGTCGCGCGGCTGGTCGACGGCGGGCAGAGCGAGATCGGCATCGAGGCCTCGATCCTCAAGCTGCGTGCCTCCGACCTGGCGATGCGCATCGCGCTCGAGGCGGTGCAGCTGCACGGCGGCTACGGCTACTGCAAGGATTACCGCGTCGAGCGCCTGATGCGCGACGCCAAGATCACGCAGATCTGGGAAGGCACCAACCAGGTCCACCGCCAGCTGATCGGGCGCAGCTTCATCGACAAGGGCCGGTGATGCGCGCGGTGGTGGTGCATGCGCACGGCGACTTCCGCGCGCCACGCGTCGAAAACGTCGCCGACCCGCTGCCCGGCGCGGGCGAGGTGGTGATCGGCGCGCGCGCGATCGGCGTCAACTACCCCGACCTGCTGGTCATCCAGGGCAAGTACCAGTTCCTGCCGCCGAAGCCGTTCTCGCCCGGCAAGGAGGTCGCCGGCGTGATCGAGGCGGTCGGTGCGGGCGTGACGCGCCTCAAGCCGGGCGACCGCGTCATGGCGCAGCGCGAGTACGGCTGCTACGCGGAAAAGCTGCTCTCGCCCGAGGCCACCGTGTATCCGATGCCGGCGGTGCTCGGCTTCGAGGAAGGCGCGGCGCTCGGCCTTGCCTACCAGACGGCGCATTTCGCCGTCGTCGACCGCGGCGCCTACAGGCCGGGCGATTCGGTGCTGGTCACCGGCGCCTCGGGCGGCGTGGGGCTGGCCTGCGTCGAGGTGGCGAAGGCCTGCGGCGCCACCGTCATCGCCGGCGTGACGAGCGCCGAGAAGGGCGCGCTCGCGCGCGCGCACGGCGCCGACCACTGGATCGACCTGTCGCAGCCCGAGCCGCGCGAATCGATCCGCGCGCAGGTGCATGCGCTGACCGGCAGGCGCGGCGTCGACATCGTGCTGGAGAACGTCGGCGGCGAGGTGTTCGACGGCGCGCTGCGCGCGCTCGCCTGGTGCGGGCGCATGGTGGTGGTGGGCTTCGCCTCGATGCAGCTGCCCGAGATCAAGGCCAACTACCTGCTGGTGAAGAACATCAGCGCCACCGGGCTGCAGTGGAGCGACTACCGCGAGCGCGATCCCGCATGGGTGCAGCGCGTGCAGGCGGAGCTCTACGACCTTTGGACGCAGGGCAAGCTCAAGCCCTTCGTCAGCGCGCGCTTCCCGCTGGAGCAGTTCGCCGACGCGCTCGAGCGCTTCGTCGCGCGGCGCGTGCAGGGCAAGATGATTCTCGTCCCCTAGTTTTTTACATAACGGGGTCTGACCCCTACGCGCGCCAGACCTGCGGGTTGACGAGGTGCGGCGGACGCTCGCCGCGCAGCGCCTGCAGGATCTGGTCGGCGGCCGACAGCGCCATGCCGCGCATCGCTTCCTCGGTGAGCCCCGCCGTGTGCGGCGAAAGGATGAGGTTCTCCAGGCCGCGCAGCGGGCTGTCCGGCGGCAGCGGCTCGTCCTCGTAGACGTCGAGCGCCGCGCCGGCGATGCGCTGTTCGCGCAGCGCCGCGGCCAGCGCCGCGGCCGAGACGATCGGCCCGCGCGCGGTGTTGATGAGGTAGGCCTGCGGCTGCATCGCGGCGAGCGCCGCCGCGCCGACCATGCCGCGCGTTTCGTCGTTCAGCTCGGCATGCACCGAGACGAAATCCGACTCGCGCCAGATGCGGCCGAGATCGCTCACCCACTCGGCGCCGACCTGTGCGGCCTTCTGCGCCGGCACGTAAGGGTCGTAGACCAGCACGCGCATGCGGAAGGCCTGCGTGCAGCAGCGCGCCACCTCGCTGCCGATGTTGCCCAGACCGATGACGCCGAGCGTGCGGCCGCGCAGCTCGAAGCGCCGGTAGTCCTTCTGCGCCGTCCAGCCGCGGCCTTCGTGCGTCAGCCGGTTGAGCGGCAGCAGGTTGCGGGCGAAGGCGATCATCACGCCGATGGTGTACTCGGCCACCGGCACCGTGCCGAAGGCCGGGTTGTTGACCACGGCGATGCCGCGCGCGGTGGCCGCCGCGAGGTCGATGGCATCGGTGCCGCGCCCCGAGGTGCTGATGATGCGCAGGCGCTGCGCGGAGGCGAGCGCGTCGGCGCGCAGGCGGTTCGGGTAGCGCACGAAAACGCCGGTCGCGCTGCGCAAGGCCTCGCCGATCTGCGCCGGCTCGGGCTGCACCAGGATCTCGACCGGCAGCGCGGCGCGCAAGCGCGCCTCGGCCTCCGGGTGATACATGTGGCCGAGCAGCACCACCTTTTCATTCGATGCCATGGCCATGCCGCCTCCTCAGCGGCGCAGCAGCCAGAAGACGAGCGACACCACCACCGAGATCACGATGCAGGTGGCGATCGGAAAGTAAAAGACGCCGTTTTCCGTTTCGACGCGGATGTCGCCCGGCAGTCGCCCGAGGCCGAGCTTGGAGAGCCACGGCCAGGCGAGGCCGGCGGCGAGCAGCACGGCACCAATCACGATCAGCCAGCGTTGCATGCCGCGAGTTTACTGCGCGTCGGGCGGCCAGACACCGCGCCGCCCGAGCGCGCGCGCGACGAGGTCCATCACCAGCGCGCACTCGAGGCCGAACGGCAGGTAGCCCGCATAGCCGAGCAGCGGCATCTCGAAAACGGGGTAGCGCTGCACGTAGGGCAGGCTGTAGTGCCACTTGGCGAGGCTGCCCCAGTTCCACAGCTCCCACAGCAGGCCGCAGGCAAGCGCGGCAAGCGCCGGCTGCAGCAGCGGGCGCCAGTCGCCACGCGCGAGCGGCGCGAAGAACGACTCGCCGGTAAGCAGGCGCTGCAGGCCGCCGAGCAGCGCGAGCGGCGCGAGCCACAGCGCCGAGAAGAACGCATTGGGATCGAGCGCGACGCCGATCAGCGCGCCGCCACCGAGCGCGAGCGCGAGCCAGGCGACGCCGGGCGGCGCTTCGATCGGCGGCAGACCGCGCAGGTCGAAGCGCGGCGAGCGCTGCAGCCAGTGCCAGGCGCTCGCCACCGCGGGCAGCACCGTGCAGAACGGCAGCGTCGCCTGCAGGAAGTAGTCCCAGTCGCCGCTCGCGACGAGGCCTTCGTAACGCCAGTTGCCGGCAAACTGGTTGAGGTGCTCGAACAGCCACCAGAACGCTGCGCTCACCGGAAACAGCGCGAGAAACCAGCCGCGATGGTGGGTGAGCAGTGAGCGGCCCGTCTCGCGCCACGTCAGTGCGTTCATCACCAGGATCGCGCCGAGCCAGAGCGGCGTGAAGACGTGGCGGCGCCACTGCGGATCGAGCAGCTCGCCGCGCCAGGCGAGGACCCAGCTCGCGGCAACGAGCAGCAGGCCGAGCCAGCCCCACCATGGAAACCACGCCCGCCTTGGCTGCGCCATGGCGAAGCGCGCGCGCGTGACGGCGAAGGCGTAGAGCGCTATCGCGGCGAGGACCGGCAGCGCGTAGAGCGCGAACGCCAGCCAGGAGAACGGCAGGTGTGCGACCTCGCGCGGGCGCGGCGGGAAAACGAGAAACGCGTCGATCGGCGCTCCGGCGAGCATCAGGCCGAGCAGCGGCAACCCCCACACCAGGGCGGTCCACAGCATCAACGCGAACAGAGCGCGCACTCGCATCATGACCTCCGGCGCCGCAGTCTACGCCGGAGCGGCGTCAGGCCAGATGCTGCCGCACCAGCGAAACCAGCGCCTCGTTCTCGAACGGCTTGCGCACGTACCCGACCGCGCCGAGTTCCATTGCACGGCCACGGCCGTTTGTCTCCACCGTGAGGAAGATGATCGGGATGAAGGGCAGCGTGTTGTCGCCCTTCAGCGCCGCGGCGAACTCGTAGCCATCCATGTAGGGCAGGTTGACGTCGAGCACGATGAGGTCGGGCGGCCGGCCGAGCACGAGGTGACCGGCGACGATCGCGTCTTCCGCAGTGAGCACGTCGTAGCCCGCCTGCGTCAGGCTGCGCCCGACCAGCGCGCGGATGCTTTCGTCGTCGTCGACCACCAGGACCGTCGGCATGGCGGGCCGGGATACTACAGTAGGACAAAACAACTATGCGCCGCGCGCCCCGCTCAGGCCACCACCATGCCGCCGTCGAGCAGGATCGACTGCCCGGTCATGCCGTCGGACTCGCTCGAAGCGAGGTAGACCGCGAGGTGGGCGATCTCCTCGGGCTTGAGAAAGCGCCGCAGCGGCACGCGCGCCAGCCCCGCCGCCTTCACCTGCTCGAACGGCACGCCGAGGATATCGGCATGCGCACGGAATTCCTCGAGCATGTCGGTCTCGACGAAGCCGGGGCAGATCGCATTGACGTTGATGCCGAGCGGCCCCATCTCGAGCCCGGCGCAGCGCGTCAGCCCGACCAGCGCGTGCTTGGAGGCGTTGTAGGCGCTCTGATTCATGGACATCCACTTGCCTGCGGTCGAGGCAATGTTGACCACCTTGCCGCGGCCGCGCGCCTGCATGTGGCGCAGCACGAGCTGCATGACGTGGAACGCGCCGTACAGGTTCACCTGCACGATGTGGTCGAAGTCCTCGGGCGCGTAATCGACGAGGCGCGCGGCCTTGTACACGCCGGCGTTGTTGACCAGCACGTCGATGGCGCCGAGCGCCTCGGCGGCGGCGTCCACCATGTTTGCAACTGTCGCGCGGTCACGCACGTCGACCGTGCGCAGCGCGACCTTCGCACCCCGTGACTCGGCAAGGCTCTTCACCTCCTCGAGCTTGGCGCGGTTGGTCGCGGCGAGAAACAGGTCCGCTCCCTCCTCCGCGTAGCGCAGCGCGATGGCGCGGCCGATGCCGCGGCTCGCGCCGGTGATGAGTGCCCTGCGCCCGTTCAGACGGCCACGTCTCGATGGATTCGTCATCAGATACCCCTTTTCTGTCTCATGTTTCACGCCTGGCCGAGCACGCCGGCGTTGCCGCGACCCGACAGCCTAATCCTTTCGGCTAAGCCCGATTCGAACTTCCGGCGAATTCACGCCCCGCGCAGGTCGGCGCACTCTCGGTCCATGGACGCACTGATTCTTTCCTGCATCGAACGGAGTGCCGTTAGCATGAAAACCAAGCTCATCGAGCTGGACCCCCGTTTCGTGCCGCACGCAAGGCCGAAGCGGGTCGCGGGCTGGACGCGCCTTGTGGTGATGCTCGCGGTGGTTGCCGGCTACGTCGGCATCGCCGGCGCGCAGGACGAGCCGATCCAGATCTGGCTTCTCGTCCTCGCGCCGCTCGCGCTCATCGTGGCCGCGATCGCACTGCGCATCACCGAAGGCACCGGCTCGCAGTAGCGCCCGGCAACGCGGCTTCCGTGCTTTAATCGGCGCATGCTCTGCGCCGCCTGCAATGCGACGCTCGCCGCAGGCGTGCGCTTCTGCACGTCCTGCGGCGCGCCGGTCGCCGCGCGCTGCCCGCGCTGCGATGCCGAAGTGTCCGCCGCGGACAGGTTCTGCGGCGCCTGCGGCGCGGGGGTGGCGGCGGAGCCGGCTGCCTCGGCGCCCGCCGCCCGCGCCTTCGGCGAGGGCGAGGGCGAACGCCGCCAGGTCACGGTGCTGTTCGCCGACATGGAGGGCTACACCACGCTCGCCGAGAAACTCGGCGAGGAAGGCACCTATACGCTGATGCAGCCCGTGCTCCAACGCATGGTCGAAACGATCCACGCGCACGGCGGCACGACACAGGACCTGGCCGGGGACGGCGTGATGGCGCTGTTCGGTGCACCGCAGGCGCTCGAGGATGCGCCGCTGCGCGCCTGCCAGGCCGCGCTCGACCTGCACCAGCGCCTGGCCGACCTTGGCGAGGGCATCCGCGCGAGGCACGGCGTCACGCCGCGCTTTCGCGTCGGCTTGAACGCCGGCCCGGTGGTGCTCGGCCAGATGGGCGACGGCGAGCGCATCGAGTTTCGCGCGGTGGGCGACACGGTGAACCTCGCGGCGCGCCTGCAGGGGCTCGCCGAACCCGGCAGCGTGCTGCTCTCCGAGGACGTGCACCGCCTGGTCGAGGGCTACGTCGACGACGCCGATCTCGGCGCGCGCAGCGTCAAGGGCAAAGCCGAGCCGGTGCACGTCTTTCGGCTCGATGCGGTGCGCGGCGGCGTCAACCGCTTCCAGCGCGCCCTGCAGCGCGGCCTGACGTCGCTCGTCGGGCGTGAAGCGGAGCTCGAGCGCATGGAAAGCGCCTGGATGGCGACACGCGCCGGCGCCTGCCGCGCGCTGTGCCTCAGCGGCGAGGCCGGGCTCGGCAAGTCACGCCTGTTGCACGAGTTCTGCGAGCGCCGCGCGCGCGAGCAGGCCTTCGTGCTGCGCGCGCACTGCGCGCCGGGCGGCCGCTCGACGCCGTTCCTGCCCTTGGCAGAGCTGGTCCGCACATCGTTTCGCATCAGCGCCGATCAGGGCAAGGACGCAGTCGCCGCACGCCTGAAGCGCGGCCTCGAGGTGCTCGGCGCCGACAGCGCGCAGAACGTCGATTACCTGCTCAACCTGCTCGGCTTCGCCGTGGGCGGCGAAGCCTTCAGCAAGGAAAACGCCGAGGTCGTCGGCATTCGCACGCGCGACCTCCTCTTGCTGCTGATCGAGGAGCGCTGCCGCGCCTCCGAGGTCGTGCTGGTCATCGAGGACCTGCAATGGATCGACCGCGCGTCCGAAGCGCTGCTCGCGCGCCTGCTCGATGAGGGCAAGCGCCTGATGGTGATCTGCAGCTACCGTCCGCCCTACGCGCCGCCCTGGGCGGACGCGGCGAACGCCGAGGTCGTCCGCCTCGCGCCGCTGTCTGCCGCGAACACCGAAGCGCTGCTGCGCGCCCGCCTGGGCAGCGACGCCCTGCCGCGCGCACTCACCCAGCTGGTGCTCGACAAAGCCGAGGGCAACCCGCTGTTCGCCGAGGAGATCGCGCAGCTGCTCGCCGAGCGCGGCGCCATTCGCCAGGGCGCGGGCGGGCTCGAGTTCGACGCTTCTGCCGCACGCGCCCTGCCCGCGAGCCTGGAAAACATGCTGCTCGAGCGCGTCGAGCAGCTCGACGAATCCGCGCGCGGCCTGCTGCAGGCAGCAGCCGTCGTCGGGCGGCGCTTCTCGCTCGAGGTGGCGACGCGCGCCGCGCGCCTGAACGGCGCGGGCGCGTCGAGCGCCGCGCGTCTGCAGGCGCTCGAGCTGATCGTGCCGGACACGGAGCCGGGCGTGTTCCGCTTCAACAGCGCGCTGCTGCAGGAAGCGATTTACCAGAGCCTGCTCAGCGCGCGGCGCGAAGCGCTGCACGGCAGCGTCGCCGTCGCGCTCGAGGAAAGCTACGGCGAGCGCGCGCCCGAGATCGCCGATCTGCTCGCCAACCACTACGTCGCCACGCCGCGCGCCGAGAAGGCGGTGGTCTACATGCGCCTCGCCGGCGAGAAGGCGCTGCGCATGTATTCGCTAGACGAAGCGGAGCTGCGCTTTCGCCAGGTGATCGAGCTGATCGAGAAGGTGCCGGGCTGCGCCAACGACGTGTTCCTCGTCGACACCCTGCTAAACGTCTCGCGCGTGCTGTACTACAAGGCCGCGTTCAACGAACTGATCACGCTGATCGAGCGGCAGCTGCCGCTCGCCGAGCGCCTCGGCGATCGGGCGCGGCTCGGAAGATTCCTGTTCGAGCTGGGCTATGCGCACTGCTTCAACGCCAACCCCGAGACCGGCAAGCCGCTGCTCGAGCGCGCGCTGGCGCTCGCCGAGGCGGACGGCGACGAGCGTCTCGTCGCCTACGTGCTGATGGGGCTCCTGTGGGAGCACACCTACTGGGAGCCGCCGACGCCCGAGACGCGCGCGGCGCACCGCACGATGGCGGAACGCGCGGAAGCGATCGGACGCCGCTTGCACGACCACTGGGTGACCGTGAAAGTGATCGCGGCACTGGCGATCGACGCTCTCCTCTTCGGCCGCCCCGCGCAGACGCGGCGCGAGGCGCTGCGCCTCATCGAATACAGCCGCGAGACCGGCGACCCGCGCGGGCGCAGCATGGGGCACTACTGCCTGGCCTGGGCCGACGGCTTCAGCTTCGATTTCGCCAGCGCGATCGACAACGCCGACGAGTCGATCCGCATCGGCCTGAGCCCGATCGACCGCCTCACCGCGCAGGCGGCCAAGGCCTGGGCACAGGTGCTCGCCGAGCAGGCCGAGGCGGCGCTGCCGACGCTCGAGGCACTGACGGCGAGCCTCGAGCATGACGGCTTCGGCCAGATGCGCTACACCACGGACATCGCGCTCGGCGTTGCCCAGGTCGCGACCGGCGGCTGGACGCAGGGCGTGCGCACGCTCGAGCAGCGCTTGGCGAGCGTCGAGGCGCGCGGCGCGCGCCAGCTATGCGCCATCGGCCACTACACGCTGGGCGAAGTCTACGCGCGCATGGCGCTGCGCGAAGGCAAGGCAGGCTGGCAGGAGATCTCACACAACCTCGGCTTCACGCTCACTGCGCTGCCGCGCGCGACGGCGAGGGCGCGCCGCCATCTCGCGCAGGCCATCGCGCTGGCGCGCGAGATCGACATCCCGTCGAGCCTGGCGAGCGCGCTCTACAGCCTCGGCCGGCTGGAGGCCCGCAAGTCGGGCGCCGCGCGTGCGCGGCCGCTGTTCGACGAAGCCCGCGCCATCGCCACCGCCAATGGGCTCGACGAGCTCGCGCGGCGCGTCGCGGCCGAGGCGCAGGCAGGCACCCGGGCCTAGGCGCCGGGCCGGCGCCTCATTTCGGCAGCTCGTACGGGCCGCCGCGCTCCACCGCGCGCCGGTACGCCTCGCGCGCGTGGATGCGCTCGAGGAAATCGATCAGCTTCGGCCGCCGCTCGTCGAGCCCGCCGCGCGCAGCCGCGGCCTTGACCGGGAAGCTCATCTGGATGTCGGCTGCGGTGAAGCCTTCGCCCGCGAACCACAGGTGCTTGCCGAGCTCCGCCTCCATGTAATCGAGATGCCGCTCGATCTGCGGCTCGATGTAGCTCGACTTCACCGTGCGCGCGATGGCACGCGCCACGGGACGCACGAAAAAAGGCATCGGCCCGCGCTCGACGCGGTCGAACACCAGCTTGAGCAAGAGCGGCGGCATCGCCGAACCCTCGGCGTAGTGCATCCAGTAGATGTAGCGCAGCCGCTCGGGCGTGCCGGCGGCGGGCAGCAGGCGCCCTTCGCCGTAGCGCTCGGCGAGGTATTCCAGGATCGCGCCGGATTCGGCCAGCGTCAGAGCGCCGTCGGTGATCACCGGCGACTTGCCGAGCGGGTGCACTGCGCGCAGCTCGGGCGGCGCCTGCAGGGTCTGCGGGTCGCGCTGGTAGCGCTTGATCTGGTACTCGAGGCCGAGCTCCTCGAGCATCCACACCACGCGCTGCGAGCGCGAGTGGTTGAGGTGATGGACGGTGATCATCGGATCACCGGGCGCGGTGCGAGGTGCACCGCGGCGCGCGACTAGGCCGCCTTCTTCGCCCGCCCCGCCTCGAGCAGCCCGGCGGCGATGAGTGCGTCGCGGATGCGCCCGATCTCGGCCTCCGACAGCTTGGCGAGCGGCGGGCGCACGGTGGCGCGCGGCAGCTTGCCCATCAGCACCAGCGCCTCCTTCATGCGGTTGTGCATGTCGACCCAGGGCTCGCTGTAGAACACCTCGGCGGTCGGCCAGATGCGGTCGTTGATGCGGCGCGCCGCGGCGAGGTCGTTCGCCTGCACGGCGCGGAACAGCTGCGCCTGCAGGTCGGCGATCACCGAGCCGCTGCCCGAGAGCAGGCCGTTGCAGCCCAGCACCAGCGAGCTCATCAGCCAGGCGCTGTGCGTGGTGAGCACGTTGACCGGCGGCGTGCGCGATTGCAGCACGCGGATCTGGCGCTCGTGCAGCTGCGGGTTGGCGGACCAGTCCTTGATGGCACGCACGCTCGGCACCGCCTCGATGATCTTGAGCAGCGTGGGCAGCGGATAGCCCTGCCCGCCGGCGAGCGGATACTGGAACACGATCAACGGCAGATCGGTCACATCGGCAATCCGCCGGAAATGCTCGACCGCCATCTCCGGGCGCTGGCCGAAGCTGAACACGCCGGACGGAAATACGAGCAGCGCCGAGGCGCCGCCGTCGTGCGCCATCCTGGCGATGCGGGCGGCCTCGAGCGCACTCTCGGTGTACACGCCGTTGACGATCGGCAGGCGCTCGCCGATCTCGTCCTGCGTGATGGCGAGCACGCGGCGCTGCTCCTCGAAACTGCAGGCCGCGACCTCCGAAGCGTGTGCATTGGTGGTGATCGCCGAAATGCCCTCCACCGCAGCGACGTCGCGCAGGTGCGCGCGGTACGAGGCCTCGTCGATCGAAAGGTCCTCGTTGAACGGCAGCAGCACGGCGGGAATGACGCCGTGCGGCAGGTAATCCCGGTGGCGGGCCATGGCACGTCTCCTCGAACAGCCGCAATAGGGTGCAGTGTACCGCGCGCGCGATGCACCACGACATCCATTTCCGCGCCACTGAAACAGGTTTGCCGGCGGCGGAGCCGAGCCCCTATCATGGCCCGCGATGTCTGCGGAAACACCGGAAACACCAGCGCGCGCGCCGACCCCGTGCACGGTCGACGTCATCGTGCTCGGCGCAGGTGCGGGTGGACTCGCGGCTGCCTGCGTCGCCGCGGCCGAGGGACTCGACACGCTGCTGGTGGAAAAGTCCGAGTTCGTCGGCGGCACCACCGCGGTGTCGGGCGGCATGGTGTGGATTCCCGCCAACCCGAAGATGCGCGCGGCGGGCATCGACGACAGCCTGGACAAGGCGCGCGCCTACCTCGATCGCGTCGCGCCCGCCCTGCGCGATCCCGCAGTGCGCGAAGCGTTCCTCACCCACGGCAGCGAGGCGATCGCCTACCTGGAAGCGCATACGGCGCTGCGTCTGCGCCCCGTGCTCAACTACCCCGACTACTACCCCGAGGCGCCGGGCGCGACGCTCGGCGGACGCGTGCTCGAGCCGGAGGACTTCGACGGCGTCGCGCTCGGCCGGGAATTCGTGCGGCTGCGCTGGCCGCTGCCCGAGTTCATGCTGTTCGGCGGCATGATGATCGCGCGCGCCGACCTGCCGCAGTTCCGTGCCGTGACGCGCTCGCCGCGCGCGGCGCTGCGCGTCGCGCGCCTAGTGCTGGAGTACGCCTGGCAGCGCCTGTTCGCGCCGCGTGGCACCTGTCTGGTACTCGGCAACGCGCTCGTCGCGCGGCTCTACAAGACCGTGCTCGACCGGCGCGTGGCATTGCGCTTCGGCGCGCGCGCCACGCGCGTCCTCGTGGAGGACGGCCGCGCGGCCGGCGTCGAGCTCGAGCAGGACGGGGCGCGCGAGACCGTGCGCGCGCGCGCCGGCGTGATCCTCGCCACCGGCGGGTTTTCGCACGACGCGGCGCTGCGCGCCGAGCTGCTGCCGCCGAGCGTTTCCTCCGCGTCGCCAGTCTGCGCAAGCAACACCGGAGACGGCCTGCGCGCGGGGCTCGCGGCAGGCGGCGTGCTCGGCATGCACAACAGCGGCAACGCCTACTGGGCGCCGGTGTCGCGCTTCCGGCGCGCGGACGGCACCGAAGGCGTGTTCCCGCATACCGTCGCCGACCGCGGCAAGCCCGGCATCATCGCGCTCGCGGTAAGCGGCGAGCGCTTCACCAGCGAAGCGGTCTCCTACCACGAGTTCGTGCTGGCGATGTTCCGCGGCGAAGCGGTGCCGGCGTACCTGCTGTGCGATCGCAAGAGCCTGTGGCAGTACGGCCTCGGCGCGGTCAAGCCGTTCACCGCATCGCTCGCGCCGCAGGTCACGAGCGGCTACCTGGTCGAGGCCGGCTCGCTCGAGGCGCTCGCCGAGCGGCTCGAGATCGACGCCGCCGCGCTCGCGCGCAGCGTCGCGCGCTACAACGAGGACGCGCGCCGCGGCGTCGACTCGGCCTTCGGCCTGGGCGGGGATGCCTACCAGCGCTTCCTCGGCGACCGCGAGCAACTGCCGAACCCCTGCATGCGGCCGATCGCAACGCCGCCGTTTTATGCCATCCGCCTCTACCCGAGCGATCTCGGCACCGTCGCCGGGCTGATGACCGACGCCGAGGCGCGCGTGCTCGATGCCGAAGGCCGGCCGATTCCCGGCCTGTATGCCTGCGGCAACGACATGAATGCCGTGATGGACGGCGCCTATCCCGGACCCGGCATCACACTCGGTCCGGCGCTGGTGTTCGGCACCCTCGCGGCGCGCGCCATCGCGCGGGCGGAGCGTAAATCGGGGTGATGTGCACGGCACAGGCCGAAGCGCCCCTGCCGGATCGCCGATGAGCATTCTCGCGCCTGGACGCAACTGCTGGCGCATCGAGAAGGCCTCGCGCGCCGCCTTTCTCATCGACGGCGCAGCCTATTTCGCCGCGCTGCGCCGCGCGCTGCTCGATGCGCGGCAGGCGGTGTACATCGTCGCCTGGGACATCTACAGCGAGCTCGCGCTGGTGCGCGACGAGGCGGCCGCGGACGGCGCGCCGGTCACGCTGAAGGCGCTGCTCAACAGCATCGCGGCCGAACGGCCCGAGCTCAGGGTACACATCCTGAACTGGGACTTCGTCATGCTCTACGGCATGGATCGCGAGTGGCTGCCGGTCTACAAGCTCGACTGGGACACGCACCGCCACATCCACTTCCATCTGGACGACCGGCATCCGCTCGGTGGATCGCGCCACCAGAAGCTGGTGGTGATCGATGACGCGCTCGCCTTCGTCGGCGGCCTCGACCCGACGCGCGGCCGCTGGGACACGCCTGCACACACCCCAAACGACGCACGCCGAGGCGAGCCGGAGGCGCGGCCGCCGCCACACCACGACGTGCAGATGCTGGTGGCGGGCGATGCCGCGCGCGCGCTGGGAGAGCTGGCACGTGCGCGCTGGTCGGCCACCGCCCAGCGGCAGCTCGAACCCTGCCGCCCGGACGCCGAGACGGCGCGCTGGCCCGAGGGCGTCGAGGCCGACCTCGAGAACGTACGCGTCGCGATCGCGCGCACCGAGCCCGCCTATGCCGGTGCGGCCGAGGTGCGGGAGGTGCAACAGCTCTACATCGACGCGGTGCAGGCAGCACGCCGCTTCGTCTACATCGAGAACCAGTACTTCACCGCGCCACGCGTGGTGAGCGCGCTCGCCGCGCGCCTCGCGGAGCCGGAGGGGCCGGAGGTGGTCATCGTCACGCCAAAGCACACCACGGGCTGGCTGTCGCAGGTCACCATGGACATGCTGCGTAGCCGCGCAGTGCGCGACATGCAGGCGGCCGACGCCCACGGCCGCCTGCGCGTGACCTATCCCGAGCTGCCGGGCCTCGGCGAGGATTGCGTCAATGTGCACTCGAAGGTCATGGTGGTCGACGACCGCTTCGCGCGCGTCGGCTCGTCCAACCTCAATAATCGCTCGATGGGCCTGGATGCCGAGTGCGACCTGGCGCTCGAAGCAGGCGGCGACGATGACGAACATACGGTGACGGCGATCGCCGGCTTTCGCCGCCGGCTGCTGGCCGAGCATCTTGGCACGACGGAGGAGCGCGTGGCGCAGGCAGAGCGCGCACGGGACTCGCTGGTCGCGGCGATCGACGCGCTGCGCGACGGCGAGCGCAGGCTCGCGCCGCTGCCGCTCGCCGCGGCAGACGCGTTCGAGGAGTGGGTTCCCGACATCGAGCTGCTCGACCCCGAGCGCCCAGTCGACCCGGAGTCGCTCGCCCAGCAGTTCGTGCACGAAGAGGAGCGCGAACCCGCCGGACGGCGCATCTGGCTGTGGGTCGCCACGCTGCTCGCGATCGGCGGCCTGGCGGCGGCCTGGCGCTGGACGCCGCTGTCGCAGTATCTCGACATTGCGGCGCTGCTCGATCACGCCGCACGCTTCGCCGAGCTGCCCGGCGCGCCGCTGCTCGCGGTCGCCGCATTCGTGATCGGCGGACTCGTCGCCTTCCCGGTCACCCTGCTGATCGTGCTCACCGTGCTGTCCTTCGGCACGCCGGCCGGCTTTGCCAGCGCGCTCGTCGGCGCGCTGGCGAGCGCGCTCGCCGGTTACGGCCTCGGCGCGCTGCTCGGGCGGCACACCGTGCGCCGTCTCGCCGGCGGCCGCCTGAACGCCATCAGCCGGCACCTCGCCAAGCGCGGCCTGCTCGCCGTGGTGCTCGCGCGCGTCGTGCCGGTCGCCCCCTACAGCCTCGTCAACCTGGTGGGCGGCGCCTCGCACGTCAGCCTGCGCGATTTCACGCTCGGCACCTTGATCGGCATGACACCGGGCATCGCCGCGATCACCCTGTTCACCGACCGCATCCGCGCCATGCTCGAGGAGCCGACCTGGCAGAACGGCCTCACGCTGACGCTGGTCTTCGCCGGCATCGCGCTCGCCGCGACGACGCTGGTGCAATGGCTGCGGCGGCGCGCCGGCAACGCGCCGAGCGAAGCCCCGGCGGACTGAGGCGCGCGATGCGCGTGGTGGTGGCGAGCTACAACATCCACCGCTGCACCGGCAGCGACGGCCGCTTCGCGCCGCAGCGCATCCGCCGCGTGATCGAGGCGCTCGATGCCGACGTCGTCGCACTGCAGGAAGTGGAAACGCGCGCCGAGGGCGGGCTCGACCTGCTCGAGCTGTTGTCCGGTTCCGACTACCGCGCGATCGCCGGGCCGACGCTGTATCGCGAAAACGCGCACTACGGAAACGCGCTGCTCAGCCGTCTGCCGGTGCGAGACCTGCGCCTGCACGACCTAAGCGTCGACGGCCGCGAGCCGCGCGGCGCGATCGAAGCCCTGCTCGGTGCGCGCGGCGCGCCGGCGCTGCGGGTCGTTGCCACGCACTTCGGCCTCGCGCCCTGGGAACGGCGCGTGCAGGCACGCCGCGTGCTGGCGCTGATGGAGCCCGCCGCCGCGCCGCTCGAGGTGCTGCTCGGCGACCTGAACGAGTGGTTCCTCTGGGGCCGGCCGCTGCGCTGGCTGCACCGCGCCTTCGCGCAGACGCCGGCGCCGGCGACCTGGCCGGCGCGCCGGCCGCTGTTCGCGCTCGATCGCCTGTGGGTCCGGCCGCGCGGCGCGCTCGCCCGCCTCGCCTGCCACGATGC